>URZE01000017.1 GCA_900552265.1 uncultured Oscillospiraceae bacterium | reverse complement strand
TTGGAGACAGGGAGACACAGGAACTTTGTTGGGACAACGAAAGTACCGTTGAGACTGTAATTTTGTTGTCCCGAAAAACTCTAGATGCAGTAATCAACATAAATTTAGATATGTCTGAACTGGATCTTACAAGTGCAGAAAGTAAAGCAACATATGCAGAAATTAAAAAATATGTACTTGATAAGTTTGGTTTGAAAGTATCACAGCTTTATATTGCACAGGTAAAACGTGAATTTGGTTTGATAGAAAGAATTAATTATAATGTGGGCGAAGGTAAGAACCATGTACCACAGGTAACACCAGAAAAGCGTGAAGCGATTATTGATGCTTTAAAACATTTCCAGATGATAGAATAAAAAAGCTATACAACAAAAATTGACTTGCTTTCGGGCAGGTCTTTTTTTATGCAAAAATTCATAGGGGGAAGTACCGCACAGGTAAATCAAAAATTGATTTTTACAAAAAGGTGCAATTCGAAGCATTGAAAGAAAAAGTAGCAAAAAGAAAGAGTGGGAGGTTATGCTTACGCATAACCTATCCATGATACTCTTTAATACCAACTAAAATAAATCTATTAGTTAATTATTACAGTAACATCAATTCTATTTGTTTATATAACAGTAAAGATAAATCTATTAGTATCTATTCACTTAAGATCATGCTCAATTACTCTACAAAAGACGGATGCAAGCAATCGGCAAAATGCCGATCTCGAAAACTCAAATGAAGGGGTGCAGGTTTTCCCACACTTGTTTTTACCTCTCTACAGTGTTTGTGCGGCTTTACTAATGAATTTATTTAGTGAAACACAATCTGGTTTAGTGCGTGTGTGAAAACTATTCATTTGGGAGTGCAAAGCGTTTTCTATTCATTTCTTACCCGTTAAGGAAAACATTTCATTTATTATTTTTCTTCAATAAGTCTATAATTTTGGAACTGTCAAGATAACCTACAAGATTTATTTTTGTACTTGGTTCTACAGGTTTACTGAATGAGACAACAAGATTTATTTGCCTAATTTTTATACTTATTATACTTTAGCTTATTATCACGATCCTGCAAAGCCTTATAAAATCTGGTTTTGAAGTATGTGTTTTCGGGCAGTTTCCGCAAGTTTATTACGGACAACTTCCGCATATTTCGACTAATACAAAAAATTTTTTTCTTTTTTGTCGGTATCGGGCATATTGATTATATAACAAAAAAAGAAAGGATGATAAAAATGAATAAAAAAGCCTATGAGATTTGTAGCAAGGCAAAGGTTTCAAATGATTTTGCAAGGCATGAAGTACCATTAGTACAGCTAACAGATATACAAAAAGATATTGAAAAGATGGAAAGATATAAGAAATCTTTAATTTATGAATATGTGACGGGAAAAAAACGTGTGAAAGGAGTAGAATAATGCCAAAGAATGTGATTAAGGAAAAAGAAGATTTTCAAAGATATATTCTTGATTATTTGAAAAATAAAAATGGCTATGTTGTGCGTGATGCAAAAACTTGTTTTAATAGCCATTATGCAATGGATATTGAATTGCTTTTTCAGTTTCTAAATGATACACAGGCTGACACAATGGAAAAGCTTGAAAAGATTTATAAAGATAAAACAAAGGAAACTATTATAAATTATCTCAATAAGGAAATTACAAAGCTTGATACACATACAAAGACACCAAGCATCCGACAGACGGCGGAGAAAGAGGAAGTAATAAAGGATGCGTTGAAGCATTTTGGAATAATTTAAATAGTATATCGGATATCATTTTATAGCCGTTTGTTCAGTTTGGAGTAGGTGCTATTTGATTATCTGGATTTTTAGAACTATCGAAAAAGCAGAATAGGTTGTATAATATATATGGCAAAGTGAAAATGTGTAAAGAAGTTATCTTGATATTATAGAGGAGAATGGAAAAGTAAATATGGGATTTTCTAAAAATGATTTTGAAAAAGTAGATTTGCGGATAAAAAAAATAACAGAACAGACTGTTGAGCAAATAGAAGTAGATTCAGAATTACCTCCAACAATAGAGCAATTAGAAGATAATAATAAAACCTACTCCATTATGGCAGCTATACTATTTATCGATATTCGTAAGTCAACATACTTAACGGAAAATAGCCAAGCAAAAAGTATGGTTAAAATATATCGCTCATTTATGCGAATGGCGGTTGATTGTGTTAGAAAAAATGGAGGAGTTACAAGACAATTTCTGGGTGACAGAA
>URZE01000016.1 GCA_900552265.1 uncultured Oscillospiraceae bacterium | reverse complement strand
ACAAGTTGGCTCCACTTTTTTCACCCCTTCAAAAGTTTGTTAGGACAGGTGTGGAAAAAAGTAATGAAAGCACGAATTCTAACGAATTTATATTTAAAAAGTATGATTTAAGCGAAATAAGAAAAAGAATAAAAATCCTGATTATAGACAACGACATAGAAGGGATTGCGTCTTTACGGAAATATTTGGAAGAAGAATGGCAGGTCGATGCGATAAAAGATTTAGACCATTACTCAAATTCACGCTTATTGGCGTCGCAAATTATCTGCGTAGATATTCATGATGTAGGGGTCGCACTTGGTTATAACGACGGAGTGGGCTTAATAAAAGGAATTGCCACAAAATATCCCAATAAAAAGCTGATTTTGTACTCAGCAATCGCTTCGTATGGTGACTTATTTGAAGAGGCTTTAGCATATGCCGACAAGACTGTTTCAAAAAATAACCGGACTGAATTTTCATCGGCAATAGAACGATTAGCAAAAGAGCTTTTTAACGGTGATAAGTGCATTGATTCTTTATACGACAAATGTAAGCTGGTAAAATGTTTGCCAGAAGGATTAACTCGTAAAGAATTTACTCAATGCATTCACGCTGCAATAGATGAAAATGGCAATGTTAATGCTGATTCTATTAATGGCAGCTTAAAAACAGGAGAAGCAGTTGCCCAGCTCATATCAGACACCATAACCTGCTGTACAAGAGGATAATATGTATTTTGAAGTACGACACCTGGTTGACAATAATATCATATTTCGATATTCTGATGATTCTTCTTGTAACTTGAAATGTTATAAATGCTTTGATGGGCAAGGTACAGATAAGAGCGATAAATTGAATTGTTATTTTTTTGAAAAAGAAGAAAATTCTCAAAAATATTTATTTTGCCTTCCAAGGCAACAAGCTAAAAATACAAGCATTGGCAATGCGTATGTTAAATTTATGATACAAGCTTATATATCATTATCCTCTAAGCCCTTGAATAGCTCTTTCCCCCCTCAAGGAGCACAAGGGATGTATGCGAAATTACTGGAAACTTCGTTTCACAATACAAGAACAATTGCAAGTAATATTCGTGAAAAGCTTTTTGCCTTGCTCGAAACAAGCGATGAAGACTTTATGCGGGCCGAAGACAAAATCGCTTATGTATTAGAGGTCGTCAATAGAAAAGAATATTTTACTGCTCGAGAACTGCTTTCTATTCTAAAATCCACAGAGCAAATCCTTCATGAATTCACGAGTTTGGACTTCTTGCACCCCAACGCAAAATTATCCCCCAAGCAAATGGGAGACCATAAAGCTCATACTGTATATGTTTTGAGTTTCTACATGTATGAGAGAGACTTCGCAGATAAACATCTACATGTTAAGACAGGAGAATGCGATGACAAAATTTTAATACATTTTCCCACTGCAAAAACAGCAATTGCTCAAATTTTGGATAATACTATAAAATATGCAAAACCAAACTCAAAAATAGATGTGGCATTTTCAAAAGAGACAATTGATGGGTGTCCTTATATCGCATTAATATTCAACATGTTAAGTCTTGCAATAGAAAAAAATGAAATCTCTATTTTGATGCAGCAAGGGAAGCGCAGTCCTCATGCTTTGCGAGCCCAAATCCCCGGCAGTGGGCAAGGATTATTTGTTGCGAAGAAAATGGTAGAACTTAATGGCGGTATTTTCTCTATAACTACTGATGATAAAATACAGAAACACCAAGGCATACCTTATACAAAAAATACGTTTAAACTTTATTTTAAAGAATTTCTAGAGCATTGATGAGAATTGAATACCTACTGAACACCATGTAAACCGAGCATGAATCGGCGTTTATCTATTATATCTTCTACCGCAGATATTTCATTTTTCGGTGTTTTACTGCTTGAATAGCAGGAAAATAATGATATTTTCTACGATGTAAATTACGAGCAGGGGAATTTTATGCTGAAAGAAAAAATATATCCTCTTGGGGAGTTTATAAAGAACGAAAGAGCCACCATTTTTGTCATGGGAATTGTGGTGTCAATATTGATGTTATTGATTTTTGGAGTCGTTGTTCTGTTAAAATATCTCTATGAAAAAGCGCTAATTTGGGGTTCTGAGATAAAGACTTGGGATGTCGTAATATTGGCGGCATTGGTTGCGGGAACTTTCTCCTTGTTATTGCCATTTATATCAAAGTTGCTTGATAATTTCGAGAAAAAGAGATTTTTCTATTTTGAGAAAAAAGTTGCAACATATGAAGCGGTCGTCGCTTTTATATTCAAATACCAAAAGCGGGAAGGCTATGTACCTAGCTTTACAGAAGAAGAAGCACAGCAGGCTTGTTTCTCTATAAATCAAAAGATTTTGCTATGGGGTTCAATTGAAGTTCAGCGCAAATGGACGCAGTATTTACATAAGTCATGGAAGCAAGACAACGACTCATACCAGTGTAATATCATGGACTTGTTTTATACTATCACAAATGAGATAGGACAAAAGCTTAAACGCGATAGCTTCTATGATTGTCCTGCATTATATTTGCTTTATGATAAATCTAATTTTACTTGGACAATCCCTGATAAGAAATCAATTTAAGTTTCTTTGAATTTTGGGTGAACAGTGGGTGAATCAGGGGCGAAGACCGAGTAAAAACCTCCTTCCGTCTTGGCCTTCGCCATCGTAAAGACGCTTGTAGGTTTGGAGCTGGTTCTTCTTCGTGGATTCGGGGAGGACGAGTTCCATTT
>URZE01000015.1 GCA_900552265.1 uncultured Oscillospiraceae bacterium | reverse complement strand
GTAAAGATTTAGTATCCATAGGGTCTATTGCCAAAGACTACGGATGGAGTGCCAAAAAAATGAATAAAATCTTGCATGAAAAAGGGATTCAGTTTAAGCAAGGAGAAATATGGCTTTTGTATCAAAAGTATGCAGAAAAAGGATATACCAGCACCAAAACTCACACTTATCTCGATAGTGATGGTCAGCATATGAAAGTTCATACCTATTGGACTCCGAAAGGAAGACTCTTTATATACGATTTGCTAAAAAAGGATGATATATATCCAAACATTGAAAGGGGTGCTTAAAATATGAACATTTTTAAAAGACTTTTCCACTCAAGAGATAAACCAAAGAATTATCTTTCAAGTGGAGCATATAATGTGCTGTTTGGCGGTACTTCGAGCGGTAAAAATGTAAACGAAAGAACAGCGATGAGAGTTACGGCAGTGTATTCTTGCGTGAGGATACTTTCTGAAGCAATTGCAGGGCTTCCACTACATTTATACAAACAAATAGATAAAGGTGGAAAAGAAAAAGCTATCGAGCATCCGCTGTATAAACTTTTGCATGATGAACCAAACCCTGAGATGACATCATTTGTGTTTAGAGAAACGCTTATGAGTCATCTTCTTTTATGGGGAAATGCTTATGCACAAATAATCAGGAACGGAAAAGGTCAAGTGGTCGCTCTCTACCCTCTTATGCCAAATCGGATGACTGTAGACAGAGACCCAAACGGCAGAATCTATTACACATATTCCGTAAACGAAAGCGATAACCCAAAACTTAGGAAACTGGGTCAAATACGCATGACTAAAGATGAGATTTTTCATATTCCTGCTTTGGGTTTTGATATACTTGTCGGGTATTCACCGATAGCGATGGCTAAAAATGCGATAGGAATGGCAATGGCGTGTGAAGAATACGGAGCTAAGTTTTTCGCAAATGGTGCAAGCCCCAGCGGAGTACTTGAACATCCCGGAAATATAAAGGATCCCGATAAGCTAAGAGAAAGCTGGAATACACTCTTTCAAGGAAGTGGGAACTCGCATAAAATCGCAGTTTTAGAGGAGGGATTAAAATATCAGCCCATAGGAATAAGCCCAAATGAAGCACAATTTTTGGAAACAAGGAAATTCCAAATTGATGAAATCGCAAGGATATTCAGAGTACCTCCGCATATGGTCGGAGACCTTGATAAATCTTCGTTTTCCAACATCGAACAGCAGTCGCTTGAGTTTGTGAAATACACCCTTGACCCGTGGGTTACAAGGTGGGAACAAGCGATTCATAGGTCGCTGCTTCTTGAAAGTGAAAAAACGGATTATTTTGCTAAATTCAATGTTGACGGACTTTTGCGAGGAGACTATCAAAGCCGTATGAACGGATACTCGGTAGGAATTCAAAATGGTTTTTTATCTCCAAACGATATACGAAGTTTAGAGAATATGGATTTAATTCCCGATGAACTTGGCGGAAATCTATATCTTGTTAATGGTTCTATGCAAAAATTATCAGATGCGGGAGCTGCCTACAAGCAGAAAGGAGTTGATAAAAATGAATAAAAGAAAATTTTGGAACTTAGAGAAAAACGTGCGAAAGCATGGGATGAAGCTAAAAACTTTTTAGATAGCAAATGTAAGGAGGGAAAATTCATCTCAGATGAAGATAACCTAACTTACGAAAAAATGGAACAAGAGGTTGTAAACTTAGGCAAAAAAATAGACATATTAGAACGCCGAGAAGCTATTGATTTGGAACTTTCAAAGGCGGTTAATAGACCAATAACCGACTCTCCTTTTACGAAAAAAGAAAAAACAGGTAGAGCTAGTGATGAATATAAAAATGCGTTTTGGAAGTCGATGAGAAGTAAAAGCAGTTTTGAAATAAAAAACGCTCTTGAAGAAGGCACAGATTCAGAAGGCGGCTATTTAGTTCCTGATGAGTACGAACAAAAATTGGTAGAATCACTCGAAGAAGAAAACATATTCAGAAGTCTTGCAAATGTAATTCAAACATCAAGCGGAGACAGGAAAATTCCGGTAGTTGCAACAAAAGGTACGGCTTCATGGGTAGACGAAGAAGGAACAATACCTGAAAGCGATGACAGTTTCAGCCAAGTTTCAATCGGAGCGTATAAACTTGCAACTTTAATCAAAGTATCCGAGGAACTTTTAAATGATAGCGTATTTAATCTTGAAAGCTATATCGCTACGGAATTCGGAAGGCGTATCGGAAATAAAGAAGAGGAAGCATTTATTGTTGGTGACGGAACTGGTAAACCTACGGGAATTTTGGCATCATCGGGTGGCGCTCAACTTGGAAAAACCACCTCAAGTACCACCTCGATTACGTTTGATGATATTATAGATTTATATTATTCACTTAGTTCTCCATACCGCAAAAATGCCTCATTTATCATGAATGATTCAACAGTTAAAGCAATTAGGAAATTAAAGGACGGATCGGGTAATTATATCTGGCAACCTTCAATGACAGCGGGTGTTCCCGATACAATTTTAAATTGTCCTGTTTATACTTCGACATATGTTCCGGCTATCGCTGCGGGAAATAAAACAGTAGTATTCGGTGACTATAGTTATTACTGGATTGCTGACAGACAAAGCAGAAGCTTTAAAAGATTAAACGAGCTCTATGCAGTAACGGGCCAAGTCGGATTTGTCGCTTCGCAAAGAGTAGACGGAAAACTGATACTTCCCGAAGCAGTCAAGTATCTGCAACAAAAATCCTAAATCAATGTACAGTGTACAATGTACAATTTACAATTAAAGGAGAGTTTTTAATGAGTTATAACGTGAAGAATTATACTGAGCAAGGTGGAGAAAAAACAGTTATAGGCGGCATACTTGAAATTGCAGAAGGTGCTACAGTTACGGGGTTGGCCGGTATTCCGAAAGCTGAAAATCAAGCAGATAGCATAGCTACTACAATTGCTGATTTAAAGTCGGATTTTAATGCTTTACTTTCCAAGTTAAAAGCTGCCGGACTAATGGAGCAAGATGAATCAGAATAATACTGTGGAAAATCTGCTTGAAAAAGTTAAAAAAAATCTGATTATATCGCATAGTGAAGATGATGATTTGATAAGAGAATATATAAAAGCTGCAATTTGTTATGCGGAAAGTTATCAAAAACTGGGAATTGGATATTACTATGAAAATCCGATTCTCCCAACCACAGAGCAAGCGATCGTTATGCTTTCATCTCATTTTTATGAATCACGCGACGGATCTACAGGTGGCTTTTTTGCAGACAACGTAAGTGCGGCAAGTCAAGTATGGACCACTATAAATGTGCTTTTGAGATTTGATAAAAATTGGAGCATTTGATCAATGTACAATGTAAAATGTACAATTTACAATGATTTTTGGTGGTTATTTAAAAAGCACGAAGTGCAAACCTCAATTGTACACTGTAAATTGTAAACTGTACATTGAAGCGACTGGAGGGAGCGTTTTGGGTTTTGGAAAAATGAAAGAATTTATAGATATAATCTTACCGACAAAAAGTACAGATTCAGAGGGCTTTTCGGTTAATCATGATGAGATTTTGGCAAGCATGAGAGCATACAAAGAAGAAAGACATGGAAGTACAAGGTGGGCGAATATGGCATCATTTTCTGATGCCACCGTACTTTTTAAGTTTCGGAAAATTCCTGATCTTGAAATTACAACAAAGATGGTAATTGTATGTTCATCGGGAAGATACAGCGTTACTTCTGTAGAAAATGTAAAATGCAAAAATATGTATGTGGAAGTCTATGCAAAAGAGGTAAAGGCTAGTGGAGCGTAAGCGAAACATGTGGTCTCTGAAAAACTGTCACCTTTTGAGAAAAAGGGAAATCTAATTATTTGTCATTTGACAATGTGATAGATGGAGGGTGATTTGATGTGGCAAAAACTACAATAAAAATGCCCGAGGAGTTTATTTTAAAACTGTCAAAGCTCGGAAACAAGACTGATGAGATAATATCTGATACACTTGAGGCAGGAGGAAAAGTTGTGCTTTCCGAAGTTAGGTCAAATTTAAGTGCAGTTATAGAAAAAGACACAAAATATAAATCAAGAAGTAAAGGGAAACTCTTATCTTCACTTGGCCTCTCGTCTGCCAAACTGGACAAAAATAATAATTACAATGTCAAAGTCGGATTTTCTGAGCCTCATGACAGCAAAGCTACAAATGCCATGCTTGCAAATATAATCGAGTATGGTAAATCAGGGCAGCCGCCGAAGCCATTTTTAAGACCCGCAAAGAGAAAATCAAGAGATGTTTAATAACAGAATTCAGTAAAAAAGCGAGGGTTGCATTCGGATATTTCTTTTTTATCTTTGCCCAAGCGTAGGGCCACGAAAGATAGGTTAAATCTTTTTTCTTTTCGATATGGTCATTTACATTAATTTCAAACAATGTTTCAAATATTGATTTATTTTCGTACATAATAATTTTTCTCCTTTAATTTTTTAAATCATGATATTTTAAATTTGCTATTTCTGCTTCATAGTCGGGAAGTTCTGCCGTGAATTTAAAATATACATCTAAGCGTTCTTCGCAACAATCAAAGCCGTTCAAAATATAATAGTCATCGCCCTCATAAATATTTGTGTCGCAAAAATAGTATTGTAAAGCGATTTTTACTTCATTGTCGGGTGACTCAAGATATGCTCCGTCATCTAATAGTTCCATTATTTTTTTACACTCCGTATTTCTTTTTTAAAATTTCAAGTTCACATGCTATTTCCAAAAAGATTTTTTCTGATTTAAATTCAACCTTTTGAACTTCCGAATAATTGTAAATTCCCCAAACCATAAAACATAAACTAACTGTTAGCAATACTAATTCCATTTTTATTTTCCTTTCTTGTTTGATTTATTTTTTGGGTTTTATTTTTTCGCATACAATTCTAAAAGCGTCTAAAGTCTTTCTTTCTAAATCTCTTATTTCTCGCTACTGATATACTAAAACGCAAATTAGAATAAAAATTATTGATAATAAGAATATTTGCATTATTTATTGCTCCTTTCCGAAATAAAAAAATTGCCCTGATTTTTTCGAGACGATTTTATTTTGATTTTTCTTATTTTTGTGATATACTATTTGTTAAGGATTGTAAAAATTTGTCGGATAACTCTTTTTGTAAGCATTGTAGTTGGCCTGAAGCCTCATTATTACTGAGTTTTTTCAAGTCCCTATTGGTTATCCGCACCACTCTGAATAACCAATAGGGACTTGATTTTCTTCTGGTTATCCTTTTTCAAAGAATGTATTGTTTTATGCAATACGTTCTTC
>URZE01000014.1 GCA_900552265.1 uncultured Oscillospiraceae bacterium | reverse complement strand
AAGAAAATGTAACTTCAACAATGCTTTTTGCAATCGCCGTTAAGGCCACAATAACATATATTAATCAGTTTTTTGTAGACGGAGAATTCTGTTGGGAAATGCTTTTAAGTATAATTCTTGGAGTATTTATCTCTATTGCATACGAGATTGATATTCCGAAATATCATGAGTTAAATTCTCGGATCCCCTATCTAAGCAATATTATAACGGGAATACTTATTTCGAGAGGTTCAAACTATATTTACGATTTAATAGCTAAAATAATTTAAATAAACTGATAAAAATTATGGAGGTTCTGTTTTAACATCTTAATTTTTAATTTCATTTTATTTAGCGAGAACTATAATTCTACTTTTGCAGTGGAGTCATTGCTAATACACGCAGCTGTTTTTCTTGTATTAGCAGACTTCTCGTTTTTACCACTCTCAACGTGTATACTCTCGCAAAAGGAATATAATGTTTAAATTTATACAACGAATTATTTGATTCGTAAATATTTTTATAGAATAGTAACCTCTCGAGTTCTGCCAAAATTATGGTAGAGTTTTCAGTGCATACTGTTCTATATTTTCCCCATGAGTATGGAAGAAATAAAAAAACAAAACCCTGCAGTTAATATTTTCGCATTTACACATAGCGGATTTGGGTTAAAAAATCTTTTGACAATCATTATTTGGTGTATTACACTACGCAATTAGTCATTTAACACAATTTTTATATTATATATGAATATTATATAATATAGTTATTTGCTTCAAAAAAACCATATATATGGTAGAAATTGGTAAATTATTGTTGATATATGTTGCTTTTTGTGATTCACACAGCGTATAATTTTTTTGTATTGTAAAATAAATTTCGATAACACACTGCATGGGTATTGAAAAATGCTGCATAAAACTATGTGATGTATTTTGATATTTAGATAATTTAGGTTTAACCAAGCAAGTTTTTATGTAGTAAAGGTGGTCAGTTTGCAATATTATCTCTTTAGGATTAAAGGGGGGGTTAAAATGAAGGCAGTAAAGAATTATATAAAAAAGTTTATTTTTGCCTTGAATCAAGTTTCCAAAGCTAGTCCGTTGACTCTAATAATGTCAATGCTAGCGATGGTTGTTTCTGGGATAAGCCCAATAGTAACCGTATTTTTTACCTCTCAAATAGTTGATATCCTTGTGCGAAGAAATGTAGAAAACTGCTTAGAAAAATCGATACTTACGGTGCTATTTATTACGGTAAGCACAGCTTTAAATTTTTTCGCTAACAATATCAAAAACTCACTTTCAGATGTATTAGGTTGTAAGTTGTCAAACAACATAGAAAATATTATTTCAGAAAAATCTCAAAAAATTTCTTACACACTAATGGATAACCCGCATTTTTTAGATTTATATCGTAATACAGTTGATAAAGTAGGTTATGAACCTATCAATATTATTTATTCATTTTTAGGAATAATATCTTCCATGTTAAGCGTTGCAGGATATTTTGCAATTTTATTTTCTTTTAATTGGTGTATGCCACTGATTTTTGTATTTATCTCTATTCCAATATACTACTTAAAGACATATATACAGATTAAAGAATATGATTTTTCTAAAAAAAGTACCATGCTAATTAGGCAAATTTGGTATCATTTTTCTCTTACGTCAGAAAAAAAGTATGCTAAAGAAGTTAGAGTATATCGACTTTTTTCACTTTTAAAAAAATCAAAAAATCTTTTGTTTCAAAAGTTTATGAAAGGTAAGCAAGCGATATTAGTCAAGACTATTGTTTCGGTTGTTTGTTCCTCACTTTTAATACTGTTTACTATAGCCGCATTTGAAATTTGGATGGTGCTTTCTGTCATTAGTGAAGACATTTCGGTTTCGCAATTTGTTTTATTTAATAATGCGACTATATCGTTGATATTTGGCATAATTTCCACAATTGATCTATTCGCATCTAGCCATCGCAGTATGCTATTTTTAGACTTCTTGTTTGAATTTTTAAATCTTGATGAGGAACCTTCTAATTTGTCTGCTACACTACCAAATGAACTTCCATATACCTTTGAATTCAAAAATGTTTATTTCAAATATCCAAACAGTCAATCATTTTGCCTACAAAATATCAATTTAACATTTTCCACAGGACAAAAGATTTGTTTGGTGGGTAAAAATGGCAGTGGTAAATCCACCTTGATAAAACTTTTGCTGAGAATTTATAAGCCTTCTAGAGGTGTAATTTTACTTAACGGAATAGATATACAGCACTATGATATTAGCGCATATTACAAGATTTTTGGTGTTGTATTTCAAGATTACATAAATTTTTCAGTCGATGTAAAAAAATGTATAGGTTTTGGTAATATAGATAAATTAAATGACATGGATAAAATAATGCAAACATCAAAGGAGGTAGGTGTTGATAAATTTATAAGAAAGTATGAAAACGGATATAACACCAATTTGAGTAAAGAGTTTTATGATGATGGCGTGGAGCCATCATTAGGTCAATGGCAGAGGTTAGCAATAACACGTGGTTTCTATGCGGATAAACCTGTTCTTGTGATGGATGAACCTACCGCTTCTGTTGATCCAACTGCAGAAGATGAAATTTTTAATGCTTTATCTAAGTTCAATAAAACTAAGGCGGTTATTATAATATCACATCGAATGTCTACACCGAAACTAGCAGATAATGTTATTTTGCTAAAAGACGGTAAAATATGCGAAAGTGGATCCCATTCAGATTTAATGAAAAATAAGAATGAATATTTTAAAATGTATTCTTTACAAGCAAAAAAATATTCTTGAAGGAGTCGGAAAAATGAAGAGTTCAAAATTTAATGTCCTAATAAAAGATGAAAAGTCCGATGCTATACTATTATTCAATAGTTTTTCCCTTGGAATGCAGCAACTTGATGCTGATATAGCAAATGCTTTTACTAAAAATGATTTTTCTAATTTATCTCATGAAATAATAAATGAATTAACAACCAAAGGATATCTTGTAAATGATGAAATTGATGAAATTTCTCTTTTAAAGCATAACTATGAATTAGATAAATACGATCAATATGTTTTAGATTTTACTATTGCTCCCACTATGGGTTGTAATTTAAAATGCTCTTATTGTTTTGAAGAACACAATAAGCCTACGGTGCCTATGCTTATGGATTCACAGACCCAAGATAATTTAATTAAGTATATGAATAGTTGTGCAAGTCGGGCTACTCGTATGCTTAAGGTTGTATGGTTTGGCGGTGAACCGTTGTTAGGCATTGATGTTATTAAAAATTTAACCCCGAAAATAAAAAATATTGCTAAGCAACACAACCTTACTTATGATGCGTCTATGACTACTAATGGTACTTTAATTGTTAAGAATCCTAAATTAATACAGGATCTTTTGGATAATGATGTTAAGAACGTTCAAATCACCTTGGATGGTTATGACAATGAGCACAATTGTCGGCGTATGTATAAAAATGGGTTGGGCACATTTAATGATATTATTTCCGCTATAAAATTATTGAAAACTGCAGGAGTTAAAGTTGGTTTAAGAATTAATGTGGACAGTACGAATTACAAGTCGTTTGATAATTTATTTGATAAACTAAAACAAGAGGACTTGCTAAATTTGGAGTTAGGCTTTGGTCATCTGAGAAATTACAATAATAGTGATGTGATGCCCGCTGCTTCCGTACCCGAATTTTGTAGTATTCTCGAAATGTCACAACAACTAATAAACACTAAGCGAAATTCTGAGCATATCGGATTGCCGCTATTAGCTAGACCGTGTGTGGCAAACAGAAAAAATTCGATTATTGTAGATGATAAAGGGGACATTTATAAATGTCGCACCTTAATAGGAAATAAATACTACTCTTGTGGAAATGTTAATAATTTAGATGATATGAGTGTGTTTAATTTTTCA
Organism: uncultured Oscillospiraceae bacterium; assembly: GCA_900552265.1. Taxonomy (GTDB): domain Bacteria; phylum Bacillota; class Clostridia; order Oscillospirales; family Acutalibacteraceae; genus UMGS1491. The sequence continues at coordinate 3,447 of URZE01000014.1, read as the reverse complement.
AACGTTGCACAGTGGGTATCATGGAGTCCGTTCATGTACAGTAAATGTATCGATTGCAATATACTCCCCATATGCATGGGGGGATGTACATACCACTGCTTTTTAAATAATAATATTCCAGAATGCAATGAATGGAAGTACTTATTGGTTTCTAGACTATTGAACACATACTATAAAAATCAATAATTTTTTATTAGATCCCTGAAGGGAGGTGTTCAATATGAAGACTATTATTCCGGAAATTTCTATAAAAGAAATTTTCAAAAAACAAGTATCAGAGAATAGCAACTATGATTACTGCTATTGTTTTTGTCCTGACTGCCGTTGCAAGGGTCTCAGAATTAATAATTTTTCTGCTACTTAATTTGTCGTTGCGGTTATTTCTAAATTGTGATACAATGTATGCATAAGCTTTAGAAATAAAATTGCAATAACATCCCACAAATCACTGCAATTTAAGTGATTTGTGGTTTTTTAGAAAAAGGTGGCTTTTTGGCATGATTTATATAAAAAAAATTGAAATAAATACAAATTTTAAATCCAGCGTGGAGAGCTATGTATCAAAACTTGATGTTATAAACTCTTTAAAAGAAGTAACATTTACTAAACCAGTAACTTTTTTTGTTGGTGAAAATGGTGCGGGTAAATCAACCTTTTTAGAAGCTATTGCAGTAGCTTTAGGTTTCAATGCTGAAGGGGGCAGTAAAAACTTTACTTTTTCTACCTATAGCACTTTTTCCAGTTTATACAAACAACTAAAAATAATAAAATCGCCTTTTCGCCCACGTGATGGTTATTTTTTAAGGGCAGAATCTTTTTATAATGTAGCAACTAATATTGAAGAAATGGATAGTATAAAATGCAAAGCCCCTCCTGTAAAATTGGCTTACGGTGGGAAGTGCTTACACAATATATCCCATGGCGAAAGTATATTAACACTTATTTTGGAAAGGTTTATGGGTAATGGTTTATACATCCTTGATGAACCGGAAACGGCCTTATCCCCGATAAATCAGCTTTCAATACTTGCTCGAATTAATAATTTGGCTACAAAAAGAAATTCTCAATTTATAATTGTTACTCATTCGCCAATTTTAATGACATGTCCTAACTCTGAGATCCTTTTATTTAACAAAAGCGGCGTTAATAAGGTAAACTATTTTGAAACAGAGCATTATACTTTAACTCAGCATTTTTTAAACGCTCCAGAAAAATTTATTTCTGAAATGCTTTAGTAAAGGAGGCAATGGTTATAAAATGCAAACATTAAAGCAGAGTTCAACACATTTCGAATTTTATTATTGGAGTAAAAGAGATACAAATGTGATAACCGAACTTGTAGAGCTGTTAGAAAACAAGTATTATTATCTATCTAATAGGTTAAAATGTTCATTAAATAATAAAATAATAGTAAAAGTTTATTCTGAGCTTAATGTACTCCATAAGGCATTTGGAATTATAAATGCTTCTGAGTGGTTAGTAGGAAAAATACAAAATAACTGTATAGAATGTTTATCGCCACTTGCTTCACACAGTATTTATAACTCCGAAGATATAAAAAAGGTATATATTCATGAACTTGCACATTTATTTGTTAATACAAATTTTAAAAATATATTACCCGTTCTTTCCGAAGGTATGGCTACATATGAAGCAAATCAGAATTATTTAGAAAATGCTTTCAATTGTATATTAGATGAGACAAAAGGTAATTACCTAAAATTCGATCAATTTTGTTCCCTAAATCACAGTAATAAGTACTTGTACGCATATGCATATAGTTTTACCACGTTTGTGATAAATTTGTATGGTGAGCAAACATTTGTCGCCTTTTTACTTGATAAAGATTTGTTCTTAAATAAAGGGCAAACTATATATAATTTATGGATAAAAAATCATATGAACTCAAAAAATGGATTTAATAATTAATATATGTCTCTTTTGAAAAAATTTTATTAAATATAAAAAGCCAACATTTAAAATATGTCTGGCTTTATTTTTTATACTTATTTTTACTCTTTTATTTCAAATAGTACAAATAACGATAAGAACTCTCTGAACCCCCTAACTGTACTGCGACATGGCTTATACTATTGTCTGATATAAAATTTAGCTAAGTAGGCTAAGTTTTTTTATTTGTCTACTAAAAAATAATCAAAGAAAGTGCGTATAACCTATGGAAAAAAATTAGGTATTAAACACTTTAAAAGGGGAAATTAGAATATGATGTCTTAAATGCTTTGCAGAAATAAAACTTAATACATAAATACTTTGCAAATTGGCTTTATATTATGCAGAGCATTTCTTAATACTTAATTTTACGTAGAGTATTGCACCTTCGGTGTAATACTCTACGCTTTTTTAGGTTCAAGAGGACAAGCTATGCGGCGGTGGTTTCTCTATTTTGCAAGGTATCCTTAAAAAATCCGAATTATCAAGAAATTTAAATAATTCGGAGGTAAATAGTTATGGGAAACCGCCCTGACAATATTAAAAACGAACTGGCTTATTTTTATAAGGTAATAAAAAATATGGATTTATACGATGACACTAAAAAATCAAAAATACAAAAACATGAAATCCCCATTGAAGAAGTTATGTATGATGAATTTTCAAATGCGTCTGATGTGGACAAGCTGTTGTTTCAAACAAGTTTACTTGGCTGGATTGAACTTATAGAAAACGAAAGTTTACATAAAGCATTAAAAAGTTTGAAAATCGAAGACCAAATATTTATTAGCTACATAGTTAAAGAGTGCAAAACACAGCGACAGTTGGCTGAAAGCTACAATATTTCACATCAAAATATCGGAAAACGATTTAATCGCATTCTCAAAAAATTAAGAAAACTTATGGAACGCTAAATTTGTCGAAAAATTTTTTTAAAAATAGGGTGCCAAAAATAAGCTAAAAACACTCTTTATATAAGTGGAGGGATAAATTTATCCTTTCAAGAACATTGAAAACTGAATAAAAAAATCTTAGTAACAATTAAAGCTACTCCCACTCAGTCACAGTCCGAGCGTGAAAAAACCGTCGCAGGCAATGAGGGTGGTCCCACAGGCTGTGGGAACGTGAAATTCGTGTGCCTTCGTTTTCATTGACACGGAGGGCTAAGATTCTATAAATTTTTTAAGGAGAAATTTCAAATGGTAAATTCATTTAAATTAGTATCATTCCCAACCGAAAGCAAAATGCAAATCGGGAAAACAACATATTTAATTAATTCATATTTTGATAAATCAGGTGAAAGCTTAAAAGAAAAAATCAAAAATTTATTGATTTCAGAGGTTCAAAGAAAATCCGAACAAACAGCTACGTAGAGCCAAAAAATGCGATATAATAAAATAGTAAACATTGTTTTTGGCTGTTAAATCGAAAGGAGAAAGGTCAATTGAAACAGTCAAATAAAACAAACAATATTTTACAAAGCGATAAAATAACAGC
>URZE01000013.1 GCA_900552265.1 uncultured Oscillospiraceae bacterium | reverse complement strand
TCCGCTTGAGTTTTTCGTACTCTGTATCTCCGGGCTTTAAATCTTTTCTCGGATTGTATTTTGCTGGATTCAGTTTTGACATCTTTATTCTTTCTACATTCATTTCCTCACTCCTCCAAGAGTTTTATCGTCTTTTTTCCAAGATAAAATTCCGCAAATCGCAAGAATAATCTGAATAAAATCGAGTAAACTTCTGCCGTACATTCCTTGCGTAAAATCGAACGTACACCAAAGAATATCTCCTATAAGCCATATGTAGAAGCACAGTATATTTTTTCGTATATTTAAAAGGGTTCCCGATAGCGAAATTGCCGTCAAAAACCACGTTACATCCATATTCACTTTCTTATTTCTTCCTCCTCGCCGTTAATAGTAATTCCATCACGTTATTTTGCGGAGTATCGTTAAATTCTGTGGTGCAATTTTGCTTCACTATGTCAAAAATCTCATACCACAGTAAATTTGCTTGCTTTCCGAAAGACACACTCATTTGCACAAATGGATTTGCTATTGCTGCACCTGTTGTCGGGTGCTTGCCTAAAAACCCAAATTTGCTGATTGCTTCCTCACATTGAACGTATCTCGCAAACGCCTACGAATATGCCTCGACCAACCTTGGATTCACAAAACTTTCACACTTTCGTTTTTTAAGCCATAGCCATGTTTCTTTAAAAATTTCATCTGCCTTTAGATGTGTGCCATCTTTCTGCTTGGCACTTAAATATTCGCTCGGTTTCGGGATATTCTCGCCTTGCAAGTCACACATATCCATTAAATCATCTGTTTCAAAACTGTCATCTATATCAAAATCAATCGGCTCTAAAACTTTCGTAGACCGTTCATCTGCTATTTTTTCCACTAAAGCATCAGGCTTTGTGCCTGCTCTGACTCTTCTTCTACCTCTATTCGTTCCGTCTTTTGCCATAATTTTTGCCTCCTTTTCTGCCATTTTGTTTAATAGGGCGTTTGAATTGAACTTTTTTTGTGTGTTGCCCCACGCTCGTTGCGGTTCGCTTCATCTGTGGGGATTCGAATTCCCTCCACAAGAGAAAAACTCCTAATTTTTCTTAGGAGTTAAAACTATTTATTTTTTTATTATTTCAAATTTGTCTACTTCGGGGATCAAAGCTAGCGAACTTCCGTTTTCCCAGTTTACGTGTATCTGCGGTGCATCATCTACGTAATCAATGATTCCTTCTAAGCCTTTAGGCATTTGTGATTCGCCCTCCATGTAAAGCAAGCGTACTTTGATTCCTGGTTTGTAAATGTTTCTTAGTCTTTCAATTTCCTCTGAATGTCGCAACAGTTTCACCCCTTAAAGTTTATCAGTTCTAATCAACGCTGTGTACCGTGCATAGTCGCAGCCTTCAGAGTTTACCGCTAATGCTTCATGGTTATTTGTCTTGTCATAGAATAAAAAGCATCTTGCTGTTCCATCTTCCTCTGTACCGCATTTATTAGTAATTTTTTTATGAGTTCGCTATCTTCAAGCAAGTTTTGAATCAAGTGTTCGTATGACTCGTGGCTCAAAGTCTTCTTGCCAACCGCTTTAAATTTTATTTTAGTTCCGAAATTTCTTGTTTCGTTCTCCAGAAGTTCTGCTCTGTCCCTGGCTTTTATTGAAAAGAATCCCACCATATTAAAACTCCTTTATTTTAGTTTTATATCTTTTTCGGTAGTCATATATTAACTCTGACAAGGTACACTATCAAGTTGGTGCTGTGCTTTTCGAAGTAAAATAACCTCACATAATTACTGCACTTTACGGCATTAATACACAAACCTAATCAACTCCAACAACCGCTTTCAACTACGGTAAGTCTTTAGCAAAAACTTTTACAAGCACTCATGTCCGCACTTATCAAGCACACATTAGGTTGATATTACGCATATAATATGATATAATACTAACAAAGGGGGTGAGAGTATGCCTAAAGTAAGTACAAATATCAATTTAGACCCAAATTTAAAAAAATCTGCACAGGAACTTTTTTATGATTTAGGATTAGATTTGACAACAGCGGTAACTCTATTTCTTAAACAATCGGTTCGGCAGCAAAGAATTCCATTTGAAATAAAAAGAGATAAACCTAATGCCGAAACTATAGCTGCGATGAACGAGTTTCACGAAATGAAAAAACATCCTGAAAATTATAAAAAATATTCAAGTTTCAAAGAAGCTATGGACGAGGTATTGGGAGATGCTTGAGGTTGTATTATCCAACCAATTCAAAAAAGATTTAAAATTAGCGTCAAAACGAGGTTATAAACTGGAATTACTTGAGAAAACCGTAGATAAAATCGCCAATAATATAAAGCTAGAAGACAAATATAGAGATCACGCTTTAACGGGCAATTATATCGGATTTCGAGAGTGTCATATACAACCCGATTGGCTTCTTGTTTACCGAATAGAAAACGATGAATTAATACTTTTTCTTTCCAGAACAGGTTCACATTCGGATTTATTTAATTGATATTTGTTAATAATTTGAGGTTTGCATGGAAGTGCAAGCCTATTTTTTATCCCCAACGGCCGCCTTCGGTTGCAGTAATTTTTGAGTGACATCTCTTACATAAACTTATTAAATTTTCATCGTTATGTGTTCCGCCTTTTGATAAGGGAATTATGTGATGTACTTCCTCCACAGCTTTTAAAATATTCTTTCGCTCACAAAGTTCAAATTAAAGAAAAATTCGGCGAGTTTGAAAATGTGCTTTTGTCGGCTGATGAACTCCAAAAGCTAAAATCAAAACTTGGAGCAGAAACAGAAAGCTACATTGAGAGGCTATCAAGCTATATTGCGTCAAGTGGGAAAAAGTACAAATCTCACTATGCAACAATTTTGAGTTGGACGCAAAAAGACACCAAAAGTTTCGGAGGTGTAGACCATGGAAGAAGTGGCAGAAAACTTTGCACCGAATATCCCGAATAGCGAAGAAGTATGCTCTGTTTGTGGTGCTAAAATTTTTAAAACCGCTGAATTTATGGGGATTAAACGAACATTCAAGGTTATGTGCAAATGTATGCAAAAACAGCAAGAAGAAGAAAAATTGAGCCGAGAAAAGCAAGAAAAAATGCTAAAAATCGAAAAGCTTAAATGTCTTTCTCTACTTGGCGAGCGATACAAAAATGTTACTTTTGAAAACTCAAAAACAGGGATTAATTCAAGTTTTGACAGAGCTTTTAAAAGGTGCCGCAAATACTGCGAGCTATACGAAGAAACAATCAAAAACGGATATGGCATTTATCTTTTTGGAGATAAAGGAGTTGGAAAAACGCATTTAACCGCTTGTATGGCGAATGAATTACTTTCAAAATGCGTGCCTGTTCTCTTTACCAACTTGTTTGAAATTTCAAAGGCGGTAAAATCCACGTTTAATCGTGAATCTAACCAAACAGAGCAAAATTTAATCGAAAGATTTGCGAATATTGAAGTCTTATTTTTTGATGACTTGGGAACAGAAATATTTAGCAAAAGCTCCGGTGATACCTGGTTGCAAAGTCTTTTATTCGATATTATCAATAAACGGTACAATAGCAAAAAAGCAACTATTTTTTCAAGCAATCACAGTTTGAATGAACTTATAAATGAGCGAGGAATAGCCGAAAAAACAGTTGACAGAATATTAGAAATGACAAGCGGAGCAGTTATGAAAATTGAAGGTGCAAGCCTGAGAAACACTAAAAAAGATTGCATATTTTGAGGTGATTTTGATTGACTAAAAAAGAGCTTTCACAGCTTTATTATTTGAGAAAAGAAATCAAGGAACAACAAAGGAGGCTCTCTGAACTTGAGGCATTGGCAACAAACTGTACCGCAAAAATAACGGGACTTCCGAATGGGAACGGTGTATCTGATAAAGTTGCAAATTATGCCGCACAGATAGCAGATTTAAAAGGACTACTTGATTTAAACTTAAAGAAATGTTTTTATGAATTAAATCGTCTTGACAGATTTATATCGAGCGTTAAAGACAGCGAGATGAGAATAATATTAACACTTAGGTACTCTCAGGGTTTAACTTGGCAACAAGTTGCTCAAAATATGGGTGTACTTGGAGATGGGAGCACAGAGCGAAAAAAACACAATCGTTTTTTAAAGCTTTCCCGAAATTCCCGATTGTAGTGTGGTAAAATTGTATTGTGAGATAATATCTCATAGCCTTTCTTGTACAGAGTGCCTGAACTTCCAGGTGCTCTATTTTTGCTCAAAAGGAGGATTAAAACTCACAAGTATTTTATGCGTTACATTAAAATTGTCAAAGTGTGTTGAATTCAATTAATCTTAATTAATGGACAAAATTGAAAATTTATGATATAATACCTTTGTTTTGATCATTGAAAGGAGGAAAAGTTGTATGTTAAAACACGGGCAAATCAAGTTTACCAAAAAAGCAGCCCAGTTTGCTGAAAAATATTTTAAAAAGAAAAAAATAGAAAGTTTTTTGCTTGCAATAAAAAGAGGCGAACAAAAGCCTTCGGGATATAAAGGGTTTTATAAGCAGTTGTTGGGTGAGAAACAAGATTCATCAAGTACATATAAGGTTTATACCAATAACATTCAAAAAGCGAAAAAGTTGTTTGAAAAGTTGTTAATAAAGGAAGGTAGACTTAGTTACATACTCAGCCCAAAATTTGATTGTTTGCTTTACTTATCTAAGGATCAACAAGATAAGTTTAAAAAAATCATATTGCCAGATACAAATTTTCCGGAAGGGCTTTTAAACGAAGCAGAAAGTGATTGTGTTTCTGAATTTGAAAGAAAAATGAATAAAACATCATCTGTTGATTTGGTTGATTTGATTTTAAAAGTAAAATCATCAGAAACAGTTGCTGTACAAGTAGAACAACCAACAAAATCAACTAATTTAAGCTCTGTTTTCAAATTTCTTGATGATGCCAAAGATGATTTAGTTAAATGGACAAAATATTTTAAAGAACTAAAAAATTGATTTAATATAAGGATGAAAATAAAAATGAATTTATTTAAATTATTTAATAAACAAATTGTGGTATCTACACTTTTAAGTTGTTTCTTTTCGTTTGTAAATTGTTCAGCGCTTGAAGTTACTGATTTGTTAGGATATCCTGTATACAAATGTGATAAAAAAGTAGTATATCGTTACAGTAAAAAAGACGTAGGAAGTTTCTCAGAAATATTACCACTATTCAATATTGATCAGATTGAAAGTGAAACCTTTCAGATAAAAGCATGTAATAGCGAAGATTTATTTGTTTTAAGGAAATCCTGTTGTGATGAATATGGAGATGAACTTTGGAAAATTAGTTCTCAAGATGGTTTTTTGTATGGTTTGTTAAATGTTAAGAAATATCTAAGCAAAACTTTTTTGATTAATATAGAATTACAAGTTAACGATAAAAAAGAAATTTTAGATTATAGTATAGATACTGGCAGGTTAAGATTGTTAGATAAACAAGGTAAACAAAAATTAGTTTTATGCTCAGAATTAAATTCAGATCCACTTTTATTTCATCTTGTAGCTATACTATTAGATCAAATTTTAGTATGAAAAGGCGGCGTTAAATAGTGCAATTTAGTTTACAGCAACAGACGAATAGATGTACTAATATTCTTTCTAACCCTCCGGATTATCCTTCTTCTCATATTAAAAATGAACACTATAATATGCCTGAGATCTGTAGATATGTGACAAGTCAGATGGCAACACTTACTGATACTACAATTGGAACTATAATTTCTGATTGTTTTCGTGTTTCAAGTCGGAGCCCTCGGCTTTTTGGTTCTGATGATGATCCCGCAAGAGCAGATATAGTTCATCAGGGAGGTAATCAGTACCAAATTCAAATACAGAGTAATAGAGGTTCTATACCCGCTGCTCAGTATACAAGTTTAACTTTTTCTAGCTTAATCTTAGATAGTTCTATATATGGGTACTTAATTAACCTAACAGGAGTACCTGAACCAATGAGATTATGGCCTGATGAACTCAATTTACCTGAAGTTGAACCTGATAATAGAACCAAAGGTATATTATATATGAGAATTAATGAGTTAATTAATAGTCGCAATGAAACCGTTGGCCTTATTTCCCAACAACATATTGATCTAGGTTTCAATATAGATCCTATAAAACATTTCCCACGTGATTGTGCATGGCAAACTATGGTAGATTATATTCCTCGATTGAGGCGTGTACACAATCAGTTACGTGATGGTTTGACGTTTTATCGTGAAAATAAAGCAAGGAATGAACGTAAAGAGGAAGTTGGAAGAGAAATTAAACGAGGATTACAGGTCTCGTTAGATCAGTGCAGAACATATAACCTTAGCTATATATAAATGTTATTTTAACCTACGACATCCGAGTCAATCATCGGGTGTTTTTTTATGTTCTGATGGGGGATCTTAAATCTCCACAAATGAAGCAAACCGCAACTGGCGTGGGGCAACGCACGAAAAACGTTGGGTTCAAACATCCTATTAACCAAAATGACAGAAAAGGAAGTTTTAGAATTCAAAAGTCATGTAAATATTGTGGGAAGATTCACGATGAATGTTACAAATGTAGCAAGAAGCCTATTAAACGAAAAAAGATAGACGATACCACCCGATTCAGAAACAGCCCAAAGTGGCAAAAGAAAAGAAAATATATTAAAAAGCGTGATAATTATCTTTGTCAAATTTGTTTAAGAAATCTGTACGGAACAAAAAGAAAATACAACAGCGATAATCTTCAAGTTCATCATGCGATACCGATTAACTCAAACAAGGATTTGAAACTTGATGAAAGTAATTTAATAACGCTTTGCTCTATGCACTACTCATTGTGTGACAAAGGAAAAATCCCATATGGAGAAGTAAAAAATATAATTATTGAACAGAACCAAAAATAAATAATCCCCACACTATCTTAAATATTTTTCAGGTGAAAACACCAAACACCAACGGCACTCATAAAATTTACACCGAATTTAATAAACGTGAGTTTTTTGGAAAGGAAGACAAAATGAAGATAGAAAAAATAAGCATAGATAAAATTAAACCCTATGAAAATAACGCAAAACTTCACCCACTTGAACAGATAGAACAAATCAAAAAATCAATTAAGGAGTTCGGAAATAATGACCCGATTGCAATTGATGAAAATAATGTGATAATCGAAGGACACGGAAGATATATCGCTTTGAAGAAGCTAAACTTTAAAGAAATCGAGGTTATTCGTCTAAGTCATTTAAGCAAAGATGAAAAAAGAGCTTACATTTTAATTCATAACAAATTAACTATGAACACGGGCTTTGATATAGATATTTTACAAGCGGAATTATCTTGTATAGATAAGTTGAATATGGAAAGCTTTGGATTCGGAATTGAAATATGCGAAAGCGATGAGAAACCGGACGAAGACCCGGAATTTCAAAATATTACTTTTTATTTTCATAAGAAGCAAGCGGACTTAATAAAATACGTACTTGATTTAGTAAAAGACGAAGTAAAAGAAACTTTTAAAAATCCCAACAAAAAGGGAAATGCAATTTACGAGGTGGCAAAACAATGGGCAGAGCTAAAGAAGTTCAATTAAAAGTAATACCAAGTAAAATCGCTATAAATTTCATAAAAGAACATCATTATAGCGGAAAGGTAGTAAATAATAGTTGCCTACATTTTGGCGCTTTTTTAGACGGTAATTTACATGGTGTTTTAAGTTTTGGTGCGTCAATGAGTAAAGAAAAAATCATTATTTTAGTTAAGGGAACTAAGTGGAATGAATTTTTAGAATTAAACAGAATGGCTTTTGATGAGTATTTGCCAAGAAACAGCGAAAGTCGCTGCATTGCACAGGCTATAAAGCTGATAAAGAAAAAGGCGCCACATATAAAGTGGATAATCAGCTTTGCGGACGGTTGCAGCTGCGGGGACGGTACAATTTACCGCGCAAGTAATTTTGTTTTAACCGGAATTAAGAAGAATGTTGGTATATGCGAATTGCCCACCGGAGAAAAAATCCATAAATTAACTTTAAATACTGTTCCATTAAAAAAGCGGCCGGAGCTTGGTGGAAAAGGCTTTTACGATATAACCAAAGGCAAATCGGACTTTAAAAAGTACCTTAAATATTCCGGTGGGAAAATTCTTGACGGTTATCAATTTAGATATATCTACTTTATTGATAAATCTTGCAAAGAAAACTTAACTGTGCCAATAATTCCATTCAGTAAAATAGACGAGCTTGGAGCAAGAATGTACAAAGGGCAAAAAATAAATACGCGAGCATAGTTTAATTAGTAAAACGGTGCGTTCCCAACGTACAGACAGAGGTGCAATTCCTACTTGCTCGCTCCAAAATATGAATTATAGAGGTGAAAAATGTCAAAAGTAAATTTAAACGAACAAGCACAGGAAATTCTTGAAATTGCCGAAAAACATGGCGTCGAACAGAATTTCTTTTTTCTTACAACTTTTAAGCGTTATCAGGTTCAAATCGGGATATTAAATGACCTTGAAAAAACAATCCGAGAAGAAGGAACTTTAGTTACAAAAGAATATGTCAAAGGGCGGAAAAACGTATATTCTCACCCCGCAATCTCGGACTATAACCGAACCACCGACAGCGCCAACAAAACAGTTGTAACTTTAA
>URZE01000012.1 GCA_900552265.1 uncultured Oscillospiraceae bacterium | reverse complement strand
TCAAAAGCATGTCTTACCCAAGGTTTTTCAAGATCTTCTTCAGTGATACCCGTATCACTTTGATGACGCAAAGCTTGTAACGCCAATGGGTTACTCCATGCACTTCCTCTCGGCGCACTAGCAGCTGCTGCCGCGGCAGGCGAAGGGTCCATGGCAACAGCACCAAAATTTCCCATAAAAGAACTTACTGCAGCCCCAGAAAGAATTAAAGCTAAACATTTTTTACTTTTTTTAATCATGATTAAACTCCTTTTTATATTATTTTAATTTGATTATATCATATTAGCAAACAAATGTAAACTATTTATTAATGTAAATTTAAAAATAAATATAAAATCTAATTAAGAATGAACCAATGTAACAATTACCTATTTAGTCATCATGTTTTTATTTTTCGTTACAGTATAAATTGCAAAATGCCAGGTCATAAATGTAATAACTTGTTTAATCTGAAAATAAGTATTAAAATATATAACAATAAATCAAAATAAAAAAACAGAGCTTATTAACATATGGGGTGTGAAATATTTGGCAAAAGGAACTACCGTAAGAATGTGGCGAAGGTCATTAGTAGTACTTGGATTTTTAGTATTTTTTTGTTTCGCCGTTCTAATAATACGATTGGTAAATTTACAACTTTTTCAAGGCGAATATCTTCAACAAATGGCTTCTACTCAGCAAATGGCTGATACCAAAATAAATGCCCAGCGTGGAACTATTTACGACCGCAATATGAAACCTCTCGCTCAAAGTGCTACGGTTTGGACAGTTGTACTCGAGCCTGCTTACATAAATACGGAAGAAAAAAAAGAAACAATTTGCCAGGGTATGCACGAAATTTTAGACATAGACAAAAACAAACTTATGGAGCTTGCGGGAAAGAAGTCATGTTACACCATAATAAAGAAAAAAGTAGAAAGCGATGTAAAAGATAAAATAATAGAATTTAAAAAAAATCATAAAATTGACAGCGGGATACGTCTGATAGAGGACTACAAACGTTACTATCCATGCGGAAGTTTTGCCGCTCCGGTAATAGGTTTCACAGGTGCGGACAGTCAAGGTCTTGCAGGAATAGAAGCTTACTACGACAAGACTTTAAAAGGTGAACCGGGAAGAATTTTAACCGCAAAAAATGCGATAGGTACCGAAATGCCATTTGACTATGAACAAATGATATCTCCGAAACCGGGAAAAAGTCTTAAACTTTGCATAGATGAAACTATCCAGCATTTTATGGAAAAAAATCTTGAAGAAGGCGTAATAAACAACAAAGTAAAAAACAGAGCCGCTGCAATAGCAATGGATGTTAAAACGGGTGAAATTCTTGGTATGGCTGTTAAAGGAGATTTCGATCCGAATGAACCTTTTAAAATCGCCGACCCCGAAGAACAAGCTCATATCGATTCTTTACCCGAGGAAGAAAAAGCAAAAGCCAAAAGTGAAGCTCTCAGCAAACAGTGGCGCAACAAAGCAGTCAGTGACACTTATTATCCAGGATCAGTATTTAAAATGGTAACTGCTTCTATGGGCCTTGAACTTGACGTAGTAAATGAACAATCTACATTCAACTGCAACGGCTCCATTAAAGCGTGCGAAGGTGGTCAAACGATACGTTGTCACAAACGAAGCGGACACGGAACTCAAAATTTAGTCGAAGCACTGTGCCATTCTTGCAATCCTGCCTTTATTACAATCGGTCAAAAAATAGGAGTGGAACATTTCTTCAATTTCTACAAAGCTTTCGGTTTCCACAACAAAACAAATATAGACCTACCCGGAGAATCCGAAGACATATTCTTTAACAAAGACGGATCTATGAGTCTCACCGATTTGGCTGTTGCATCAATGGGTCAAAATTTCGGTATAACTCCGATTCAAATGATTACCGCAGCGGCGACTATTGCAAACGGCGGAAATGTCGTTCAACCACATATGGTAAAAGAAATACTTGACAGTGACGGCAATATCGTAAAGACCGTAGAACCTATAGTAAAAAGAAAGGCAATTTCAGAAAAAACCGCAAAAAGAGTTACTGCAATGCTACACGAAAACGCAGTAAGCGGAGCTGCAAAAAATGCGTATGTTCCGGGATATCGAGTGGCAGGAAAAACAGGTACTTCCGAAAAAATAGGATTAAGTACCCCAGGAGAAAAGGATTACATCTCCTCTTTCTGCGGATTTGCTCCCGCAGAAGATCCCAAAATAGCAATGCTTGTATTTTTCGATACCCCAAAAGGCGATTATTATTACGGAAACGCAATTGCTGCACCGGTCTTCGCAAAAGCAATGCAAGATATTCTTCCTTACATGGGAATTGAAAAGATTTATACCGAAGAAGAACTTAAAACACTGGATGCAAAAGCTCCTGATCTTGTGGGGAAATCTGTTAATGATGCCAAAGCAGCGGCTATAAACGAATCTCTTAAACCTGTCGTAATAGGCAGTGGAGAAACCGTAATTTCACAGCTCCCCGAATCGTCTGCACAAATTCCAAAAGACGGAACTATAGTACTTTACACTGATAACGAAAGCAAATCATCCACTGTAAAAGTTCCAAAATTAATAGGTCTTTCGGTATTTGAGGTAAATAAAGCGGTGGTTTCTGCGAATCTTAATATTAAGCTTTCGGGAACAAATTTAACAGATTCATATGTCGTAGCGGCAACGCAAAGCATTCCCGAAGGAACCGAAGTTCCTCCCGGAACAACTGTAACGGTAGGATTTATTCACAAAGAAAAAACAACTGCATAATAAACAACTCACAACAGTGCAGTTCAGGAACACATAATAAAATGGAGGGAATTAACTTTTGAATACTTACGGAATATCTGCCATAACCACAATATTTTTATCCTTTTTAATAACCATAATCTTAGGTAAATTTTTGATACCATTTCTTCACAAATTAAAATACGGTCAAACAATTTTGGAAATAGGACCTTCTTGGCACAAAAACAAACAGGGTACTCCTACAATGGGCGGCATAATGTTTATAGTGGGAACCGTCGTTGCTACAGCTGTCGGAGTTGGTATGTACTACTTTGTGTCAATGCGAAATGGTATAAAAGTTTTTGAAACTCCACTTATGATAACGAAAATATTTGCAGGACTTGGAATGGCGGTATCCTACGGCATAGTAGGAATTATGGATGATATGGTAAAAATACGTCATAAGCAAAATGCGGGTCTTACTCCAAAACAAAAATTAATTTTACAATTTGGAATTTTGGGATGTTATTTCCTTGTTCTCCATGTAGTAAACAGCATTTCCGGAGGTTCAGAGCTTACCGTGGTAAACATTCCGTTTTTAGGGAATGTAAATTTGGGAATATTTTATTGGATTATAATGGCACTTATAGTTGTAGGTATAGTAAATGCGGCTAATCTAACCGACGGAGTCGACGGATTAAGTGCTTCAGTTGCTTTTTTCATATCTGTATTTTACATGTTTATTGCAAATATTTCAGGTATGTTCGGAATAAGTTTGGAAGCCGCAGCTTTAGCCGGAGCTTGTTTGGGATTCTTGTTTTGGAACTTTCATCCGGCAAAAGTTTTCATGGGTGATACAGGTTCTTTATTTCTGGGTGGAATGGTGTGTGCTTTGGGATTGGGAACCGGAATGCATGTTCCTATGATAATTTTATCATTTGTTTATATATTTGAAATGTTTTCGGTAATTCTTCAGGTTATGTACTTTAAAGCTACTCATGGAAAACGTTTGTTTAAAATGAGTCCCATCCATCACCACTTTGAAATGTGCGGTTGGAGCGAAACTAAAATATGCGCCGTATTCAGCATAGCAACTATAGTATTGGGAATAATATCTACTCTTATGGTTATCTATGGAATGTAGACATACGAGTCACACACAGGGGAAGGAGAAGTTTTAATGCGTGCCAAACGAGTACGAACACGGCATTCAAGGTCTCATAAAGGTTATGAAATTAACAAAAAAAAACCTGACGAAAAACCCGTTAAAAAGAAAAAAAATTCAAAATTCAGAACAAAAGTTCTATCAAAAGTTAAAACAATCTCTTTAAAATCAGGAATAGATCTTCCGTTTTTATTTCTGGTGCTTACTATAGTAGTAATAGGTCTTGTTATGATGTTTTCAGCAAGTTACCCCAATGCCTATTACCTACACAAAGGCGACAGTTTTTATTTCATAAAAAATCAACTTATATTTGCCGTAGTTGGAATTATTGCCATGTTTTCAATCTCTTACATCGATTATAATGTGTTTCATAAGTGGGCAGTTCCAATATTGGGAATCTCATTCTTTTTGCTTGTAATAGTTTTGGTAATGCCTCCTATTAACGGAGTTCACAGATGGGTACAGTTGGGATCTTTCAGCTTTCAGGCTTCGGAAATAACCAAGTTTGCAATAGTGGTTTCTTTCGCACATTTTATAAATTTAAATTTTAATCGCATGGGAACTTTTAAATACGGTATTCTCCCCTATCTTATAATTTTAGCTCCTACAGTTGTTTTACTGGCATTGGAACCGCATATCTCATGTACTGTAATAGTTGTACTTTTAGCTGCGGGAATGCTATTTATCGGAGGAGTAAAACTCAAGTGGTTCGGAATGGTTCTGGGAGCAATTGCTTCTGCCCTCATCTATCTTGTTGTATTTACGGACAAATTGACCTACGCAAACAACAGAATCTCTGGATGGCTTGATCCCTTTTCACCAGGAACAGGCGTAGATACATGGCAAACTCGACAAGGATTGTATGCTATAGGTTCAGGTGGTTTGTGGGGATTAGGTTTAGGAAATTCAAGACAAAAATACCTATATATTCCTGAACCTCAAAATGATTTTATTTTTTCGGTTGTTTGCGAAGAACTCGGATTTATTGGAGCGGTAATAATCTTATTGCTTTTTGCTCTGCTTATTTGGCGAGGTATGATTATTGCAATGAAAGCAAAAGATAAATTCGGCTCTCTTTTGGGAATAGGACTTATTGCTCAAGTTGGATTGCAAGTTATACTTAACATAGCTGTTGTTACCAACACAATTCCCAACACAGGTATAAGTCTTCCGTTTTTCAGTTACGGCGGAACATCACTTCTTATGCTTCTGGCTCAAATGGGGATAATACTTTCAATTTCTCGAACTTCGAATATGGAAAAAAGTTAATTGATATGGAGTGGTTATTTTGAAAATAATATTCGTAGGCGGAGGAACTGCAGGACACATAAATCCTGCTCTTGCACTTGCCGATTACGTTAAAGAAAAAGAACCGAACAGTGAAATACTATACGTCGGAGCCAAAGGCGGCATGGAAGAAAAGCTCGTACCTGAAGCCGGATTTAAATTCAAAGGTATAACCGTTTCGGGATTTGCAAGAAAAATAAATTTTGAATCTGTCAAAAAAAATTTGGTAACCGTAAAAAACATAATTATTTCTACATTTGAATCAAGAAAAATACTTAAAGAATTCAAACCTGATATATGTGTAGGAACAGGAGGATATGTCTGTGGTTCATTTTTAAGAACCGCTCACAGTCTTAATATACCCTTTTTAATACATGATTCAAATTCTTATCCCGGAGTGACAACAAAATTACTCGCAAAAAAAGCATCAAAAGTACTTATTATAAACAAAGAGGCCAAAAAACATTTGCCAACATCCGCAATAACAGAAATTACGGGAAACCCGATAAGAAAAAAAATACTTATCGCAGACAGAAAAGAATCTTTTAAATCTCTCGGAATAGAAAACGGACCTGTCATACTTTCTTTTGGGGGAAGTTTGGGTGCAAAAAAAATAAATGATGTCATGGCTCAGGTTATAATCAATCATAAAGATGATTCACCTTACACATACATCCATGGATTTGGCAAAAAAGGACATGATTTTGAAGAAAAATTTAAAGAAAAAGGTATTGACGTTTCGAAAAATCCCAAATACATATTTAAAGAATACATAAAAAATATGCCCGAATGTTTAAGTGCGGCAGATCTGGTAATATGTCGTTCAGGAGCTACAACTTTAAGTGAAATAGAAGCGTCGGCAAAGCCTGCAATACTAATTCCTTCACCAAATGTTGCTGAAAATCATCAATATCACAATGCAATGGCTTTAGTAAATGAAAATGCCGCAAGTATAATCGAAGAAAAGGATTTAACTGCGGAAAAATTATGGAATGAAATAAATCGAATATTAAACTCAAAAGAAAATATTTCTGAGAAATATTCTGAAAATCTTAAAAAAATTGCTATTAATGATGCAAATGAAAGAATTTACAAAATTATTAAAAGCATGACCAAAAAACAGGAGGAAACAAAGTGAACTGTTCAGAAGAAATAAACAGCATGTACAAAATAAAAAGTTGTCCACATCACGGACCTTCACCTATTCCGGAAGAGGGAAAATGGATAAAAGCTTTCGAGATAAAAGATATTTGCGGTTTATCTCATGGAGTGGGAAAGTGTGCTCCGCAACAAGGTGCTTGCAAACTTACTTTAAATGTAAAAAACGGTATAGTAGAGGAAGCTCTCGTGGAGACAATAGGCTGTTCGGGAATGACTCATTCCGCCGCTATGGCCGGAGAAATACTTCCGGGAAAAACTCTTATCGAATGTCTTAACACAGACCTTGTATGCGACGCCATAAATGATGCTATGAAAAAAATATTTTTACAACTTATTTACGGTCGCTCTCAAACAGCTTTTTCCCAAAACGGACTACCTATAGGCGCAAGTCTTGAGGATCTTGGAAAAAACAGATGCTCTCAAGTAAGCACAATAGTATCTACTACCCAAAAAGGTGTGAGATATCTACAAACAGCCGAAGGATATATTTTGAAATTAGCTATTGACGAAAATGACGAAGTAATAGGCTATAAATTTGTAAATACGGGCGCAATGATTAAGAAAATTCAAAACGGAATGTCTGCCGCACAGGCTTTTGAGTCAAGTACAGGAACATACGGACGCTTCGACGAAGCAGTTAAATTTATTGACCCACGTTCCGAATAAAAATATTCATTCTTTATGAAAGGAAAAAATCATGAAAAATACAATTACATTTGAAGGATTTGACAGAAGAATTGACTCAATAAAAAATTGCCTTCAAAAATACAATATATCAGATTTAAACGAAGCTAAAGAAATTTGCAATGAAAAAAATATATTTCCTGATGAAATAGTTAAGTCAATTCAACCTCTGGCTTTCGAAAACGCTGTTTGGGCGTATACGCTCGGATGTGCTATAGCACTTAAAAACAATCCTGATTCGGCACACAAAGCCGCTGAGTATATCGGAGAAGGACTACAAGCTTTTTGTATACCCGGTTCTGTGGCAGATTCCAGACAAGTAGGTATTGGACACGGAAATCTTGCATCACGTCTTTTGCAAGAAAATACAAAATGCTTTGCATTTATAGCAGGTCATGAGTCTTTTGCAGCAGCCGAAGGAGCTATCGGAATAGTGAAATCTGCAAACAAAGCAAGAAAAAAGCCTCTAAAAGTTATCTTAAATGGTCTTGGGAAAGATGCAGCTTATATAATCTCTCGAATTAACGGATTTACTTATGTCAGAACTGATTACAATTTTGATACAGGAAAATTAAACATAATATCAGAAACTGCTTTTTCAAAAGGTGAACGTTCACAAATCAGATGCTATGGTGCAAATGATGCTCTTGAGGGTCTGGAAATTTTAAAACACGAAAAAACAGACATTTCCATAACAGGAAATTCAACCAATCCTACAAGATTCCAACATATAGTAGCAGGAACATATAAAAAATGGGCTACCGAAAATCACAAAGAATACTTTTCAGTTGCGTCAGGTGGAGGAACCGGACGAACACTTCATCCTGACAATGTAGCAGCAGGTCCCGCGTCATATGGATTAACTGATTCTATGGGAAGAATGCACGGAGACGCTCAATTCGCAGGTTCTTCTTCTGTGCCGGCACATGTCGATATGATGGGCTTTATAGGCATGGGTAACAATCCTATGGTAGGAGCAACTGTATCTTGCGCCGTAAAAGTATATTGCCAAAAATAATTATTAATTAAGAACATATAAATAAAATTAGTATTTATATTTTTGTCTATTATTTAAAATTTAAGTTTATTTTTGCAAATTTATCCATTAATTATTTTTTATAATTTTAATTGTAAATTAATATACTATATGGTAAAATCCTGTCATAAGCTTAGTTGTTGTCATATTTAACAGTAGGTGATACAGTGGGTATTGAAAATTCAGAAAACAAAAAAGCTGAGTTTGTGCTTAGTGACGTGGTTAAGCGAAAAATACTGGATGCGTATAAAATTCCGGAGGACGATAATTTACAGTCAGATAGCAAGTCTGAAAGTTTTGGATCCGTCAAAATTAATTCCGGCAACAACTAAATCTATCAAAGGGAAGGTCCATGACCCTTTCTTTTTTTATGTGTAAAAAATCAATGAAAAATGTACTACTACAGTGGTCATAAGATTTATTCCAAAAAACATATAAATTGACTCTAATGTATAATTTAAAAAATAATATAAAAAGAGCTATGAACCCTATTAATTTCACAGCTCTTTATGATATCAATAAACCATATACACCTAAATACTCATAACCCACCCGTCTTTAGTAATTGTCAATCTCTTTCTTACTTCTGAAACCATCGCAAGTAAAGTATTCTTATATCTATCATCTAAAAATCCAAAATGCTCTACATTTTCAAAATGTGGTAACGTGTCCCTAACTTGCTCAAAAGTCGAGACTGCTTCATCCAAAGACATCCCACTGTTTGAACCGGATGAAAGTTTAGCCATATTTGAAAAAACTTTACAAATAAGCAGAGTATACGTTGCATAACGCTCTTCTCTCATGGCCACTCCTTCTTCAGCGGACACAGACGTTATCCCTACCGATGGATTATACATACAATGCATACCTCTTTTACCTAAATCACTCTGTACATCCCTTACTTTTAACCATTCCTTCAAAAGTGTAGTTTCTATACACTCAAGTCCACTTACATTCATTTTGTTCTTAGATATAACCGCTAAAAATCTATTGTAAAGATTGTCCAAAACAACACTACGACGACGAAAATATTCTTCTCCCTCTACTGAACTTTTAGAACTTTTAGAACTCGGAACAGGTGCATTACCATTGTCAGATGCCATTGCAGGTATTGCAGGAAATAAAACTAATACGCTTAATAAAGAACTTAGTAATCTTTTTGAATTCATAATTCATAACCTCTTTCTAATTTTTTTACAACTTTATTATAACATATATTTTT
>URZE01000011.1 GCA_900552265.1 uncultured Oscillospiraceae bacterium | reverse complement strand
AAATTGATAAAAAGCGTTGGACTGTTGATGAAGAAGCTACAGATGTTGTGCGTCACATATTTAAACAAGGTGAAAGTGTAAATGGAATAGCAAAGATTCTTAAAAAAGAAAAAATTTATATTTCTTCAGTTTACGCTATAAAAAAAGGCTTTAAAAAACCGCTACGTAAACCACCGCTCGGAGAATATTTATGGACTCATGTAGTGGTTCGAAAAATACTGTCCAAGTCGAAGATGTAGTCAATTTTAAAACTTATAGTAAATCATTTAAACTTAAGAAACGTATTGAAAATGACAAAGCAAATTGGCAAATACACAAAGACGTTCATAACACCATAATTGACAGAGACTTTTTTGAAATGATACAAAAGACTTTTAAAACCACGAAGTGTCAAAAACCAAGACATATTGAAAAAAATATGTTTGCAGGATTCTTACAGTGTTCTGATTGTGGAGCAAATTTAAATTATAAATTCACTTATGATAATCCTGATAATCATTACTTTTCATGTAAGAATAATCGAGAACAAAACGGAATTTGTAAAAAGACACATCACATCAGAGTAGATGTATTCACAAATTTGGTGAAAAACGATATTGCGAATATAGTGAGATTTGCAACCAATTTTGAAGATGAGTTCGTAAAAATAGTTGTAGATGAGAACTATAAAAGAATACAAGTAACTCAGAGAAAAAATTTTGAAATGCTAAATAAAATACTTGCCCGAGAAAAAGAGCTTGAAATACTTTATGAGAAAGTCTTTGAAGAAAAAATTTTAGGAAACCTATCCGAAAAAAGATTTTTAAAATTATCTGGGAAGTATGAAGAAGATAGTTGCTGAGGAACAAAAGCGTGAACTAAATGCTGACGGATTTCTAAAAATCGTCAGAAAGTATTCTGAAGTTGAAGAATTAACACTTGATATTCTGCAAGAGTTCATTGACAAAATTATAATTCATCATCGCGAAGAAATTATGGGAGAGACTATTCAGAAAATAGAAATTTACTACAAGATGATAGGTCATATTGAAATTTCACATATAACAAAACCAGAACACCAAAGCCTAATAAGAAGTTTTGGCAGAAAAAAGAAGAATGCATTGCTTAAAACAATACATTCTCTGCCCTTTGTAGCTTTGAGTAGTTATAAGGGGCATGGAGAAAATCAGTGATAATGAGACTTCAAGCCAACTACAATGTTTACAAATAAAATAATAATATTTTTTGCTTCTTCATATACACTTTCAAATTTTTCCCACATCATTAAGCTCAGATATACACAAATCAGCAAGTTCTTTGCTTTTTTGCTCAATTTTCAAAGCCAATTCTTCTGATATCTGTATTTTACTTTCTACGAAAGCCGATACAATTATCATAACGCCCAAAAGATTACCAACTTGGTCATTAATATCGTCTAAACTTATTTTGTCATATCCCAATGATTCATATGTCTTTCTTATTAATTCGTCGTACATAACCAAATTAACTTTTGTTAAATTTTTCGAACACTTATTAAGCGTATTTGCAGCCAATTCCTTTAATTTTTCTTCAGTTACGTCAAACTCTTTACTAAATTTGTTCATATCCAGTCCAGCTGTAACTTGTTCAAAATTAAACCTACTTAAATAATCGTTGTAAAGTATACCTGATTCTTTTACAAAATAACTATCCAAAGTACCACAGTCAATTACATAAGTAATGTATGAAGAATATTTATGGCCAAAAATATCTTCCAAAAATTTTCTCGTTTCACCGTCTTGAAAAATATGTATTTCAAAACCACGCACAAACCACTTTTCTTCTTTGGTTTTTGCAAATTTCTTCATCTCGGTCACAAACTTATTAGAATCTGATGCTATACCTATTTCATTATCAAACTTAAATCTGCCAATATCCGCATAAACAATACCTGATAAAAATGCTTTTTTCTCTCCTTCTGAAATATTTTTATCAAGTTTTTCGATCACTTTTTTTCCTATACTAAAATGAGCATTTCCAAACAAAGCATTCACCTTTCTGCTACAAAAATTGAATACAAACAACAGAACTGCTAAAGACACACATATTGTCTTTTTAATTTTTATTTTTCGTTTTTTTCCAAACATAAATTACTCCCACGCACATCACAAAGTATAAAAAAACAATATACAAACACAATACAATCAAAAGTTTGCAAACTTTACACAATATTAAAAATGGTACGGATAACCAATAGGGACTTGAATAAACTCAGTAATAATGCGGGTTTGAGCCAACTACAATGTTTACAATAAAGGCTATACGACACATTTTGATAAACTCTATAAAACAGTATATCACAAAAATTAAATTATTCAAGAAAAATCGTTTTGAAAAATTCAAGGCGATTTTTTTATTTACAGAAAAGGAGAAATTAAAAGATGGAAATATTTTTACTGATAGTTATTTTAATTCTGATTGGAATAGTAGTTCATCAAGGGAAAGAAATCCGTGAACTTGAAAGAAAAACCCTTGATGCGTTCAGAATTGTATGTCAAAAAATTAATACAAGAAGGGAAAGTAAATAAATGGAGTTGCTAGACGACAGAGTATACCTCGAACCACCTGATAATGAGGCAAAAGCTGTTTTAAAATGTTTTTTCTGCGATGAAGATATTTATGAAGGCGATGATTATTATGTTTTAAACGGATGTGACTGCTGCGAAGAATGTTTAAATGTCCACTTTAAATTTACCGCCGAAGCCATAGACTATGAAGCGGAAATGGCAGATTTAGAATATCACGATTTAAAGGAGTAATTAAATATGAATGAAAATAAATCAATTTTTGAAACATTATTTGAAATCAATGTAAACGAACATATTGAAAGGAAAAAAGATTTGACTTATCTTTCTTGGCCATATGCATGGGCTGAAGTCAAAAAGAAATATCCAACTGCAACATATAAAATTCATCAATTTGGAGAAAAGCAACTTCCCTATGTTTTTGATGAAGGTGTCGGATATATGGTTTTTACTGACGTCACGATTAACGGATTAACACATACAATGTGGTTGCCCGTCATGGATGGAGCGAACAAAGCGATGAAGTCTGAGGGTTACACCTATGACACAAAATTTAAAAAAGATATTTCCGTTGAACCGGCAACAATGTTTGACATAAATAAAACAATAATGCGGTGTCTAGTTAAGAATTTAGCTATGTTCGGTTTGGGACTCTACATTTATTCGGGAGAAGATTTGCCGGAGATTGAGCTTGAAAAAATCACAGCTAAAGATGCAAATATTTTAAAAAACACCGTGAGAAGTTTTGATGATAACAGTCAGATTTATGAAATGATTTTAAAGAAATATAAAGTTAAAAGTTTTAAGGAATTGACACAAAAACAGCGAGTAGAGATTTTAGAAGGACTTCAAGAAATATCTCGGAGAAATGAGGCTAAAAATGGAAATAAAATTCACAGTGCCGGGAAATCCAATGGGCAAACAAAGACCTCGAATGTGCAGAATTAGAGGGAAAACAATCACATATACACCAAAACAAACAACTGAATATGAAAAACTGGTTAGAGCAAGTTATACTGCGGTTTCAAAGACCTTTTTTGAAAAAGGTATACCGCTTATCATCAGTATAATTGCTCTTTTTTCTATTCCAAAAAGTGTAAATAAAAAACTGAAAAATTTAATGTTGCAAGGTGATATTTTACCGACAAAGAAACCTGATTCAGACAATATCATCAAGATTACTTTAGACGCATTGAACGGTGTGGCTTACCACGATGATGCTCAAATTTGCAGAATTTATTTCGAGAAAAAATATGCTGAAATTCCGTCAATAAAAATAACAATTAAGGAGATTAATTTATGAGAATAACTAAAATTTATGATGATAAAAAAGAGATTTATAGTGGGAATTGCTATGTAAACACAGTAATTTTCAGAGGCAGAATTTATGGAGATTTCAAAAAAGTCGGTCAAAGCGGAGTGAAATTTTCTCTGCAATTAAGCAACGGAAAAGATAAATCTACAGATGAATGGAACAAGCCGACATTTGCCGATTGCACAGCCTTTGGAGACGTTTCAAAGAAGATTTTAAAAGAATACAAGTCAAAGGATGAAATTTGGCTAATTCTAAAATATTACTCTAAACAGGTTGAGGGCAAATATTACAAAGGATTTATTGTGCGTGAAATTATTACTGAACAGGAAATCGAAAAGACCGGAGAAGAACTGCTCGATGATGATTTGCCATTTTAGAGGGGGAGTTTTAAATGAATGTGGATATTAAAAAATCATACTATGCAGTAATTCCGGCAACAGTCAGATATGATAACAATGTAGTCCCCAGTGCAAAACTTCTTTATGGCGAAATAACGGCACTCTGCAATGAAAAAGGCTATTGCTGGGCAACAAATGATTATTTTAGCAAACTTTATTCTGTAAGCAAAAGGACGATTTCAACATGGATAAAATCACTTTGCGATGCCGGATACATTTCAGCGGAATTTGTTCTTGACAGCAACAATCAGAAAGTAAAAATGAGATGCTTAAAAGTGGAAGGAAATTTCAGTGCCCACCTGATGAAAACTTCCATACCCTCACGAAAAAAAGTTCCTAACCCCCATGAAGAAAACTTCGCAGAGAATAATACAATTAATAATATATCTTCGTCGCAGATTTTTGAAGAGCCAAAAATCAACGACAAGGAAGCTAAAAATAAAAAAATTTTTAGTGCTAACAGTGACCCGTATTTACTGGCTCGATTTTTAGAAAAGAATATTGCTAAAAACAATCCGAAGTTTCCTAGAAGCGAATCACAACGTCAGCGTTGGGCTAAAGATTTTGACTTGATGATTCGCAGAGACAAAATTGATGCGGATGACATCGCCGAAGTAATTGAGTGGTGTCAGAAAGATAGTTTTTGGCGGAGCAATATTTTGTCCGGCAAGAAACTCAGAGAAAAGTATCAACAACTTAGAATGCGAATGGAAAGCAGGTGATGTTGTTGGAAATGCAAAATGAAGTAGCACAAAGTGCAGAGATGTGCGTTATAGGTTCGATATTAATTGATGAAAAAGCTCTGGTGAATGTGGTGGACACATTAAAGCCGGAGCATTTTTATTTTGATAAGCTAAAAGACAGCTATAAGGCAATTCTAGAGCTGTCGAGCGAAGGAAAACATATTGATTTTGTTTCGGTGCTGAAAAAGCTCACAGCTAAAGGAAATCATGACGAAGCAGAAACAAAGAAGTTGCTTCTTAATTGTGCTGAGCTTGTACCTTCTGTCAGCCAAATTAAAAATTACGCAGAGACTGTAATTGACAGCTCAAAGGCAAGAAGACTACAACAGATTGGAACAAAACTTGCTTTTGAGGGTGTTTACGCAGAAAACACAAATGAAGTTGCCGATGAGGTTATGGGAGAGCTTTATGACTTACTTTCTGAGCAAAATAAGAAGCAACTTCAATGCATAGACGATGTTGGACTTCAAGTTTTAGAAAATTACAAAAATGCAGATAAAGACTTTGAAAATCACTCTTATACAGGCTTTCCTAAACTTGATGAAATTTTGAAGGGAATGTCAGCGGGAAATCTTATAATTTTGGCAGCACGTCCGAAAATAGGAAAAACCGCATTTGCTTTGAAAATTGCCGCAAACGTTGCTAAGACGGGAAAAATGGTAGCTTTTTATTCTATGGAAATGGAAAGCTCTGAAATCTATGAAAGGCTTCTGTCTAGCACATCAAAAATTCCGATGAATACACTGATTGGCAGACGTTTTCAAGATAAAAAGAGGCCACAGTCTATCAGGGATGAAGAACTTTCACGGATTGAAAAAACAGTTTGTGATTTAAAGAATTTACCACTTAAAATCAACGATAAACCAAATATCTCAGTAAATGAAATTAGAACTCAGTGCCGAATGATTAAGAATTTAGGACTAATAGTTGTTGATTATTTGCAGCTCATGAAATCCACTAAAAAGCACGATAATCGAAATCAAGAAGTCGGAGCAATAAGCCGAGAACTTAAAATTTTAGCATCTGAACTTTCTGTTCCGATTTTGTGTTTATCACAGCTTAATCGTACTAACGATGAAGAAAAAAGACCGTCGCCATGCGATTTAAGGGATAGTGGAGAGATTGAGCAGAACTGCTCAAAACTTATTTTGATGTGGTGCATAGAAAAAAATTTTAATGAGCTTGGAGCTGTTCAATCAAAAACAATTGGAGTGGATGTAGCCCTCAACAGACGTGGGAATTCAGGTGTAGTGATGATGAATTTTAATGGAAATTATATGACTTTCACAGAGCTTAGCCAAAAATATGAAGAATCAAAAGTTAAAAAAAGTTGGAGACCACCTAGCGGTGGGGCATTTCGCACATAAAAATTCTAAAAATCAGCATTGTTTCGCATAATCAAAGAATATCAGGAAGGATGAAAATTATATGGATATAAAGCAAGTTAAAAATTTTATGGGCAAAATTGTTTATTACGACACAGGGCAAATGGACGTTCAAGGGTGCAGTATTAAAGATTTTTACTTAACCGCTTGTATTTTAAGACTTGATAAGAAAAATCGTTTTTATTACCAGGTTGAACTGCAAGATACAGTTTGTAATAGGTCTTTGATGATTGTCCCACTTGAAAAAGTTTTAAGCAGAAATGAAATTTGAGGTGTTTAAAATGACGAAGAAAGAACTATCACAGTTTTACTATTTGAAAAAGGAAATCAAGGAGCAACAAAAAAGGCTTGAAGAATTAGAGACCTTAGCCACAGCTCGTACGGCAAAAATAACGGGTATGCCACACGGAACAGGAATAAACGATAAAATCGGGAAATATACAGCTCAGATAGCAGACTTAAAAGCACTTATCAATAAAAATATTGAAAAGTGCTTTGATGAATTAAATAAAATAAATGAATTTATCAATAGTATTAATGATTCACTTATTAGACAAATTATAATATACAGATTTATATATGGATTCAGTTGGAATAAAGTTGCACATACTATAGGAGGTGGTAACAACGCTGAATGTTTAAGAAAAAAGATGTATAGATACTTAAAATATCATTAAAAATTGCAACTTTTTTGAAAATTTAGTAATTATTTGTTATAATGTTACTGTTTTGATATATAAGTTTTTGTATTGAAAATTAATTTATTTATTATTATGATATGTGTTCCTTAATAAATCTGAAAAAGTTAATATACTTTTCATTTAAACTATTTTCAATCTCAGAAGTAAAAGGAACATAGTCATCCGAATTATAATCGCTATGCCTATCTATATAAAATAATTCTTCTTTTAGAGGTACAAATACTAATTTAAAATTTTCAAAATCATCTTCGTCTAGTTCAATCGTTCTATGAACTCCCATAAGTTTCGAACTTTTAATATAATCAAAAATTTTCGTAGAAACCAATGAATAATCTCTATTTAATTTAAATTTATTTTCACAGTTAATTCTGTAGTTATTGGTATTAAAATGAAACTCTAAATTATGAGCAAAACAATTTTTGTTACCCAATGCAATCCCTCCTAACAAAGTGCAAATACAAACTGCAAATAACTTTTTAATATTAACCATTAAATATGCCTCCAATAATATTTAAAAAAAGTCTATGCGAGTATTATACCATTAAAAGGTTAAAAAGTAAATAATAAAACAAGGAGTGAAGAATATGCCAACAATACAAGAACTAAATAAAGCTGTAGAAGAAGCCAAGGAAGCTGTTTTAAAATTCGAAAAGGATAGAAAGAAATTTGATAAAACTATTAAGGACTATAAAAAATTACGAGATAAAAAATTTGATACACAAAAAAAGCAAGAATATGCTAGACTAAAAGAGAAGATAAAAGATGTAGAAAAGGAAATAATGAAATATAAAGCTGAAAAGGAAGATATAGAAAACTTGTATTTTCTTAATAAAGAAGGGTTTGAACAATTATGTGAATTTTTTAAGAAAACCAACGCTCAGATAACTGATATTCCTAATTATAGTAGGACTGATAGAGGTAGAAACTATGGCTTTAAAGATTTATTACGTAATGCAAATAGTGATGTAGGAAAGGCAAAAAAACGATTAAAGCCTTTGCAAGAAATTGCAGAAAAATATAATAGTGACTGGGAAAGAATCACAGATGAACATAAAAAAATCACAGATAATATAAAACAAAAAAATAATGAAATATTGAAATTAAGGCAACAAAAGGATGACTTAAAAAAACAAACTAATCCATATCCAAGTGCGAGCTTTGGATATAAAATAGCACATAGTGAAAAGGTTGATTATAAGTTGTATTTAACTAAAATTGACTTATTTTATAAAAATATTAGATACAGTCCCTATTTAAGTGCGAAATCATTAGATTACTACAAATTAAAACTTCAAAAGATAAAAGCAAGATTTGATAGAATTATAGATTTTATAGATAGTTATATTTTATGTATTAAAAATTTATTTGTTATTAAACCTAATGAAAAAGACTTTATAAATGAAATTGCAGATAACATGAAAGAATTAGAGCAAAAAGAAATGACTGCTTCATTAAAAGATAAGCAAGATTTAGCAGAAAAGCTTGGAATAAGTAAGTTTAGAGAATCAATAACCCAACAAGATGTTATAAATATATCCGATAATGGCACCGGTCAAATAAAAACGTCTAACCTGACAACCCCAAATTCAGCATTTGATGAGGGCATATACTGGCTAAAAACACCTTTTAAACAGGTAAGAGTAGAAGTAGACAGAAATAGCAACTTAATGATATATCCGAAGTCGAAGCGCGTTGCACCAACTTACGATGTAATTTCACTTAAATTAGATAGTATTTTTGGGGATAAAGGTAATAAAGAGGTTATTGAAAAAGTTATAGACCCAATAATCAATTATTTAAAGCAAACTGTACCAGTTCCGACTGAGGTTTTAAAGACTCAGAATTTGTTAAATAAAATAAAACCAATGAAAGCAGATAAAGCTGAACGAAATTTTTTAACAGATGAGCAAAAGGAAGCAGCAGCAACTCTTTGCGGAATACTAATGTTATCAGAATCACATCAATTTAGAAATCCAACACTTGGTAAATTTGAAAGAAGCAGTGTTAAAAGGGTTAAACAACTTGCTCAAAAAGGAATTAATAATCCATTTAGTGTGGTTTATGCGAATAAATCTGGAGAATACATAAATGCTCATGATACAACTAGTGATAGTCCAGATTATTCGAATGGTGGTCACAAGCAGACACGTCAATTACTAAGATATAAAGTAATTAATGGAGACATAGCTGTTAACGTACGAGATTTACCCTTATGGATACAAGACGAATTATCTACAGATAAGGACTATATACCAATTGAAAATTTAGACAATACTCAAAAATATAACTTTTTTGAAAAAGACAGAGGGCAGACTATAAGAGAATTTGTAGAAAAGCAAATGAATAGAAACATGAGAGACCAATATAAAAAGTTAAACAGAACTCCAAAAAAATAAATTTTGTCCCGTTTTGTCCGGTTGTATATGCTAAAATAATATTGTGATATAATATCTCATAGCCTTTCTCGGCGGAGTATCTAATTTTTAGGTACTCTGCTTTTATATTTAAAAAAGGAGGTTTTAAAATTCAAAAATCATGTAAATATTGTGGCAGAGTACACGATAAAAATTATGAGTGTAACAAGAAGCCTATCAAGCGGAAAAAGATAGACGATATTGTAAGGTTCAGAAACAGCCCTAAATGGCAGAAAAAACGAAAACATATCAAGGAGCGTGACAATTATTTTTGTCAGATATGTATCAGAGAATTGTATGGAACAAAGCGAAAGTACAATCACGAGGACTTGCAAGTTCATCATGCGATACCTATTAACTCGAATGAGAATTTAAAACTTGATGAAAACGATTTAATTACACTTTGCTCTATGCACCATTCAATGTGTGATAAAGGGCAAATTCCTTATAAAGAAGTTAAGAAAATAATTAATGAGCAGGGAATTAGATAATTGTACATTGTAAATTGGTCCATCCCCCCACTACCTTAAATATTTTCTGATAAAAAC
Source organism: uncultured Oscillospiraceae bacterium (assembly GCA_900552265.1). Lineage (GTDB taxonomy): Bacteria > Bacillota > Clostridia > Oscillospirales > Acutalibacteraceae > UMGS1491. Next base: position 3,462 of record URZE01000011.1, on the reverse strand, counting down.
GCTCAACACCGACAGCCCCCATAAATTTACACCGAATTTAATAAACGTGAGTTTTTTGGAAAGGAAGACAAAATGAAGATAGAAAAAATAAGCATAGATAAAATTAAACCCTATGAAAATAATGCCAAACTCCACCCACCAGAACAAATAGAGCAAATAAAAAAATCAATACAGGAATTCGGAAACAATGACCCTATTGCGATTGATGAAAATAATATAATCATCGAAGGTCATGGAAGATATCAGGCATTAAAAGGACTCGGATTTAAAGAAATTGAAGTTATCAGGCTTTCACACTTAAGTGAGCAGCAGAAAAAAGCATATATTTTAGCTCATAACAAACTTACAATGAATACCGGATTTGACTTCAATATGCTAAGTTTGGAACTTGACAGCATTGATGATTTCGATATGTCTGATTTTGGATTTGAAATTGATTTTGAAAAAGAAAATCAAAGAATCTCTGAAAATAAAGAGATTGACACGAATGAATTTAATGATGAAGAATTTGATTTGGAATGTCCCAGATGTGGCTTTAGGTGGAACGATGAATAAAGAATATATTTGGAAACTGGAAGATTTAAAGAGAATAAAGAAAAACGGTTTAAAAGTTTTTTCCTGTTTTGCTTGTGGCGGAGGGTCGACAATGGGATATAAACTCGCAGGCTTTGACGTTATCGGTTGCAATGAGATTGACCCGAAGATGAACGCAATGTACGTAAAGAATCATCATCCAAAGTATAATTTTAATACTGATATTCGTGATTTGATAAATCGGGGTTTACCCGATGAACTGTATAATCTCGATATTTTAGACGGAAGCTCTCCATGCTCTGTATTTTCTATGGCAGGAAAAAGAGAAAAAGGCTGGGGAATTGAAAAAACATTCAGAGAGGGACAGAAAAAACAGCGGCTTGATGATTTGTTTTTTTACTTTATTGATTTGGCAGAAAAACTAAATCCAAAAGTTATTGTTGCCGAAAATGTGAAAGGCTTAATATTTAAAAAAGCCAGAGGATATGTAAATGAAATTCTCAAACGCTTTGACAAAGCCGGATATGATGTTCAAATTTTTCTTTTAAACAGTGCAAAAATGGGAGTTCCGCAAAGGAGAGAACGAACTTTTTTTATTGCAAGAAGAAAAGATTTGAAGCTTCCGAAAATAACTCTTAATTTTAATGAAAAACCGATTACTTATGGTGAATTTAAAGATACAAAATTCAAACTGCTTCATAAAGGTACCGATGAATATAAATATTGGCATCTAAAAAAATCATCCGACACGTCACTCAGAGATACGATACTTAGAGAAACAGGCAAAAACAAGAGATTTAATGAGAAATACATCAAAGATAATATGGTTTGCGGAACTATCGTATCGAAAGGGGAAATCTTGAGATTTGATTTTCCGGCAAAAATAAGCAACAAAGATATAATTACAATTCAGACATCCCCCCAAGATTACAATTTTTGCGGTCAAAATGTTCAGTATGTTTGCGGGATGAGTGTTCCGCCGATAATGATGAAAAAAATTGCAGAGCAAATTTATTTGCAAATATTTAAAAGCATGAGGTGAAATATTGTCAAAAATAGATTTAAATAAACAAGCCAAAGAAATTCTTGAAATTGCCGAGAAACACGGCGTAGAACAGAATTTCTTTTTTTTTACGACTTTCAAAAGGTATCAGGTTCAAATCGGGATTTTAAATGACCTTGAAAAAACAATCCGAGAAGAAGGGACTTTAGTTACAAAAGAATATGTCAAAGGGCGAAAAAATGTATATTCGCACCCCGCGATCTCGGACTATAACCGAACCACCGACAGCGCCAACAAAACAGTTGTAACTTTAATGAAAATAATTACAACACTTAGGGACCGTCAAGACGATGACGAGCCTGATCCACTCTTAGAAATACTTAGCGGAAGGAGTGTGAAAATAGATTGAAAAGTATATAAATAACAAAGCATATCAGTATGCGAAAGGAGTAATTAGTTATGAAATACCTGCACCCCGATACGTCATAAAGACGTGCCAAAACTTTATAGATATTTGCAAAGATAAATCGGATAAATACTTTTTCGATATTTCAAAATTTGAAAAAATAGAAAACATATTAAAGCTTCTTGTTATGCCAAGAGGTCTTAAAGCCGGTAAAAGCATTTACGAATGTTCATGCGGCTATCAATGGCTTTTGTATGCCTCAGCTCTTTGCGCAGTCTACCTAGAAAATCCAAATAAAAGAAGATATGAAACCGTGATATTGGAAGTCGGAAGAAAGAATTTTAAGACTTTTACAATCGCAACAATTTTCGTACTTCTTTTTTTATTGGAGCCAAAGTTTTCTAAATTCTACTCGGTGGCGCCTGACGGAGCTCTTTCAAGAGAAGTCAAAACGGCAATCGAAGAAATACTTAAATCAAGCCCTTTTATTTATCAAAATAAAAATCGATATAGGTTTAAAATACTCAGGGACTATATCGAATTTCTGCCAAATGAAAATAAATATATACCGCTTAACTATTCAAATAGTAGGATGGACGGAAAACTTCCGAATGTGTTTCTTGCAGATGAAGTCGGAGCGCTTCCAAATTCTTATGCGGTTGAAGCGATGAGGTCAGGACAACTTAATATTTTAAATAAGCTTGGCTGCATTGTTTCCACCAAATACCCGACAGCGAACAATCCCTTTGAAGATGAAGTTAATTATGCCAAGAGAGTTTTAGACGGAGTTCAAAAAGACGAAACCGTCTTTTCACTTTTATATGAGCCCAATGATACTGACAACTGGGCAAATGTGACACGATTTTAAAGCACGCAAACCCCGTCGCTCTTGAAATCCCTGAGATTTGGGAAGATTTAATTAAGAAAAGAGCAAGAGCAATTTCGGTGGAATCGGCAAGAGAAAACTTTTTGACTAAGCATTGCAATATTATTTATCAAGGCTCAGGAACCGAAAGCTTTATTGATATTAAAGATTTGCAAGCTTGCCGAGTAAATAAAATTGATTGGAGTGGCCGTGAAGTATATATCGGCGTTGACTTATCAATGAGCAACGACAATACGGCGGTTGCGATTGCAAGTGAAGAAGAAGGCAAAATACTCGCTGATGTAATTTGCTTTATACCGGAAGGAAGAACCGAAGAAAAGAGCAAATTTGAAAGGCTTGATTATCGCAAATTTATTCGGAGCTTTAAATGTATAGCTTGCGGAAACAAAACAATTGACTACGGTGTTGTTGAAGATTTTGTTTTTAATATTGAAGAAAAATACAAGGTAAAAATTAAGGCAATCGGGTTTGACCGCTACAACGCTATAAGTTCCGCTCAGAAATGGAACAGAAAATACAACACAGTAGAAATAAGGCAGCACAGCGACACGCTCCACCCACCGACAAAGCTTTTATCCGAGAAAATAACAAACGGCGAATTTGAGTATGAGAAAAACACCTTGCTTGAAATAA
>URZE01000010.1 GCA_900552265.1 uncultured Oscillospiraceae bacterium | reverse complement strand
TTAAATGAAGATACAATTTCAGAGCGTGAAGCAATGAATATTCCCTCTGTTTCAAGATGTGTGAATCTAATTGCCGATACGGTTTCCATGATCCCGATAAAGCTTTACAAAGAGGAATTTTTAAACGGAAAAAGAAAAACTGTTGAAGTAGAAGACGAGCGGTGCGACTTACTTAATCTTGACACCAAAGACACGCTTGACGGAGTGCAGTTTAAAAGGGCTTTAGTTCGTGATTATTTACTCTTTGGAGGCGCTTATGCGTATATCAAAAAGCGAAGAAATACAGTAAAATCACTTCATTATGCATGCAATGAAAATATTAACATAATAGAAAATTTCGACCCGATTTTTAAAGACTACAACATTTTAATAGGCGGTCAAAGCTATAAGCCTTTTGAGTTTTTAAAAGTGCTTAGGTCAACGAAAGACGGAGCCAACGGGATTGGAATTATAAACCAAAATCAAGAACTTTTGAAAGTGGCATATCTAACGCTCAAATTTGAACAAAGTCTTGTTTCTACGGGCGGAAGTAAAAAGGGATTTATCAAATCAGAAAAGAAAATCACAAAGGAAGCTATGGACAGTTTAAAAAGAGCGTGGCGTGAGCTTTACTGCAACACGGAAAACAATATAATTGTGTTAAATGATAATCTTGATTTTAAGGAAGCCAGCAACACCTCGACCGAAATGCAGATTAACGAAAATAAAAACTCAATTAATAACTCGATTTTGGATATTTTCGGAGTGCCAACGGATTGGAACTGGGAAACGTTTATAAAAACAGCGGTAATGCCGATTTTATCAGCAATAGAATGCGCACTTAACAGGGACTTACTTCTTGAAAAAGAGAAGAAGTCCTTTTACTTTGCGTTCGATACAAAAGAAATCACTAAGGGCGATATAAAAACACGCTTTGAAGCCTACAAAACAGCGCTTGACGCAAATTTAATGCAGATTGATGAATGTAGATATATGGAAGATTTGGAGCCTTTGGGATTAAACTTTATAAAATTAGGCTTACAAGATGTGCTTTTCAATCCGCAAACAAAAGAAGTTTATACACCAAACACAAACAAAGTTACAAATATTTCAGGTGCGGGAGGTGAAAATTTTGAGAATAGAAATCAGGAATGACAGCGTTTTACTTGACGGGTACGTCAATGCGGTTGCAAGAGATTCAAGACCTATGCTTGACGAAAACGGCGAAAAATTTGTTGAGCAAATATGCCCTAAAACATTTCAGCGAGCCGTTGAAAAAAGCGATGATATTTTATGCCTTTTAAACCACGAGCCAAGCCGCAAACTCGGAAGTACAAAAGAAGGAAATATCGAACTTTTTGAAGATAATATCGGGCTTCGGGCAATTTGCGAAATTACAGATAGCGAGGTGATCAAAAAAGCAAAAGAAAACAAGCTTCGGGGTTGGAGTTTTGGATTTGAAGCGGTTAAGGAGCACGAAGAACAAGCAAGCGAAAATCTTAAAAGACGGTTTGTTGATGATATGAACCTTTTTGAAGTTTCTATAATTGATGACCGCAAAATTCCTTGTTATATCGGGACTTCAATTGAAACTCGGGCAGAGAAAAATTCAAAAATTGAATACAGAGGTGAGGAATTTCAAGCAAAGATTTTAAATTACGAAAAGCAAATTGATTATTCAAATTACGAAAAAATTTTAAAGGAGATTAAGAACTATGGAACTTAAATACCAGCGTGACGCTGGACCCAATTTGCGCACTTTAAAACAAGAAAATATCGGGCAATTCGCCCGCAATTAAAGAAAGAGGTAAAACAAAATGAATTTAAAATATTTATCAGAGCAACGCTCAGAAAACCAAGAAAAAATGCAAAAAATTTTAGACACGGCAAAACTTGAAAAGCGAGCACTAAGCGAAGAAGAAATTTCAAAATTTAATGAACTTAAAAAGTTAATTGATGAAATTGACGTAACAATTAAAGCGGAAGATGAGGCAAGAAAAATGGATATGGAAGAAAACAAAAAAGAAAATACCGAAGAACAATCACAAAAGGAAACCGAAAGCACAGAAAAAGAAGAACGCGCATTTGTGGACTTCATTGTTAAAGGCGAAGAAAAAAGAGCAAACAGTCCCGGAATGTCTTATGGAAGCAACGGAGCAATCGTGCCAACAACTATTGCCAAGAAAATAATAGAGAAAGTAAAAGAGCTTTCCCCTATTTATGAGAAAGTCGAGAAATTCCACACGAGCGGAACACTTGAAATTCCTGTTTATGATGTGGACTCAGACGCCACAAGTCCGACGGGAGATGTAAACGTCGCATATCAAGGCGACGAATTTACTTCTTTGGTTGCGGGTCAAGGCAAATTTACATCTGTTGAACTCAAAGGATATTCACACGGCGCTTTATCCGTAATAAGCCGCAAGCTTTTAAATAATACGGATATAGACATCACAAACTTTTTGACAAACAAAATCGCTCAGGCTTTTGCTGAGTTTTGGGAGAAAGAATTACTTGTCGGAACAGGCTCTACAAACAATCACATGACGGGAGCCATATCAACAACAAATTTAGTTGCAACAGGTAACACAACTTACACCTCAGCCAATGCAGCCAAGATTGACAAACTCATAGATTTGCAACTCGCAGTCCCGCAGCAGTATCAGAAAAATGCAATTTGGATTATGAACAAAGCTGTATTTACGGAGCTTAGGAAAGCAAAAGACGGAAACGGAAATTATTACATGGCTTACGGAAAAGGCTTAACAAATGGCTTTGATTGGGAGTTTTTGGGCAAGCCCGTATATATCTCCGACAATATGCCCACAGCTACGACTGCAAACAATATTCCTGTTTTATACGGCGATTTTTCGGGTATGGCAATGAAAATATCTCAAGACTTAGAAATTCAGTTAATGCGTGAAAAATATATTGATAAAAATGCGGTAGGAATTGTCGGCTGGGCTGAGTGTGATTCCAAAGTTCAAAACAATCAAATGATTGCGGGTCTTAAAATGGCAGCTTCCGTTTAATTTAAAGGGTGATTTTAATGAGTTTTAACACTAAGAATTATCAAGAAACTTGCGATAAATTAGTAATTGGCGGAACACTTGAAATTAAAGAAGGTGCGTCAGTAACGGGACTTCCGCAATCAGAAAATCAGGCGGATAGCACAGCGGCAACGATTGCAGACTTAAAATCAGATTTTAATTCTTTACTTTCAAAGCTGAAATCATCGGGGCTTATGGAAGATGACGAATCATGATTGTAAGCGAGATAACAGTAAAAAATTTAGCTGATTATTTAAAGCTTGATTTTGAAAGTTTAACCGAAGAAGAAAAAGCGGAGCTTAGCACCTTTTTAAGCTCTGCCAAAGCTTTTATTTCGGAATATACGGGGCTTAATTCGGAAGAAATTGACGGTCATGAAACTTTTGTAATTGCAGTTTATGTCTTGGTTCAAGATATGTATGATAACAGGTGTTACTATGTGGATAAAAGCAATTTAAATCAGGTTGTGGAGCACATTTTAAATATGCACTCGGTTAATTTGTTATAAATTGGGAGGCGCAAAAATGCAAATTAATGCCGGAGTTTTTAATAAGAAAATACAAGTAATAAGGTATGAAATCACAAAAGATTCCGACGGCTTTGAAACCAAGACAGAAATCACGGTTTTAAACACTTGGGCGCAAGTAACAAACATCAGCGGAACGGAGCTTTTGCGGTCAAATTCGGATTTTTCGGAAGTCAAAACGAGGTTTTTAATACGCACCCCGAAAACAGAAATCACAAAAGATATGATGATTAAGTTTAAGGGTAATACGTACAACATAACTTATATTAACGATTACGGCTATGACAAAAAATATACCGAAATAATTGCAGAGTTGGTGGTCAAATAATGGCAGAGCTTAGTTTCTCTATGGACATAAACTCTATAATTCCCAAAGGATTGAATGATGAAAATCTCGCGCTTGAAATGATTAAAGCGGGTCAAAAAGTTATGCAAGGCTCCATTCAAGGCGCAGCTTCAAGACACAGAAAAACAGGAAGCATGGCAAGTTCCGTGAAATGTTCTAAGCCGATTATTAATCGAAGCGGAGATGCCGTCGGGAGAGTTAAATTCTACGGAAAAGATAAAAACGGAATGCTAAACTGGTACAAAGCAATTTGGCTTGAATACGGCACCAAACACCAAAGCGCTCAGCCTTTTGTCAGACCCGCTATTAAAGGAGCCGAAGGCAGTATTAAATCCGCAATGGAAAGAGTTTTTAATGAGAAAGTGAAGTGATATAAATTAATATAAATCCAATTATAGAAACCGCATTTTCAAATTTTATAGTCGGCGGAAAAGTAATCCCAATTTCATTTTTGAACTATACGGGAAACTCCGATGTTTATCTTACCTATTACACTTGGTTCGATAAACCCGAAAACTTTTATGACGATGAAAATCATGCCGAAATAGCTTTTAGCACGATTGATATTTATTCAAAAGGCAATTTCAAGAATATTTTAGAAGCAGTAAAAACAAAACTAAAAGAAAACGGATTTACGTGGACAGATAATGGACCTGAAGCATATGAGCAAGACACGGGATATTATCATGTGCCCGTAAATTTTTGTTATTCGTAAATTTAAGGAGGATTTTTTATTATGGCAGGAATAGGACTTAAAAATTTCAAATATGCAAAACTTAATTCAGACGGTGCAACTTACGGAACCGTAAAAACACTTGCGGGAGCGATTGAATGCAAAGTAACACTTGATTTGTCGGAGGCTTCACTTTATGCTGATGACGCACTAAAAGAACAAGTTTCTCTATTTAAGAGCGGCACTTTAACCGCAGGAATAGACGATGACGATGACACAGTATTTGCGGAACTTCTCGGAAAAACAACCGATTCAGGCACGGGAATTGTAACATCAAACACGGAAGATACACCGATATATGTGGGCTTTGGCCATATCATACCGAAGATTGTTAGCGGAGTTAAAAAATATAAAGTGGAGTTTTTCCCGAAAGTTAAGTTTAAGCCGTTTATGGCAGATGCCAAGACAAAAGGCGATAATTTGGAGTTTACCACGCCTTCAGTTGAAGCCACGATTTTCGAAAATGATAATGGCGATTGGGAAAAACACGGAATTTATGCGTCAGAATCGGCGGCCGTTTCGGCATTAAATGCTATGTTTGCCCAAAGTACAGCCACGCTTCAAATTACGGCACAACCCCAAGACGCAAGCGTGACGGAAGGCTCTGTTTCGGGAAGCCTATCAGTAACCGCTTCGGCATCTTCGGGAACAATCAATTACCAATGGTGTGAAAACAGCATTTACTCCAATTTAGGTGGTACGGAAATAAGCGGAGCAAATACTTCAAGCTTTACAATACCTACCACTTTAACCGCTGCAAATAGTCCAAAATATTATTATTGCGTTTTAAGCCATGCAAGCGCACCGAGTGTGGTTACTAATGTCGCCAAAGTTACTATTTCAAGTTAATCGGAGGTAAATTTATGATAGATAAAATCACTTATCTTGAAACCGATTCTGAAAGATTTCCGCTTTCATTTACGCTCAACGTAATGGAGACACTTCAAGACGAATATGGAACGCTTTCGGAGTGGTCGGAACTTATCAAAAACCAAAAGGAACCAAACATTAAAGCTTTAAAGTTTTTTATTACCGAAGCAATCAATGAAGGAATTGACATTGAGAATGAAAAATCAGACGAAAAAAGAGCTTCGATAACCTCATCAAAAGCGGGGCGAATTATAACCGAAATCGGATTTCAGAAAGTTGCGAAAACCATAAATAAAATGGTAAGTGAAAGCGTAAAGGCTAAAGAAAATTCAAAAAACGTAAAAGCCACGAAGAATCAGGAAATTTAATTGATTTTTCGTGGATATTATTTGTCGGAACAAAAATGCTCGGCTTCACAGAAAATGAAGTCGGGCATTTCACTTTTAAGAAGTGGGATTTACTATATACGTACTTTAAAACTTATCATAATTTCTGCATATCCAAGCAATTGTTTGCAGAAAAAGAAAACACCACTCACCAAACTTCTGATGAGTGGCTGCCAAATTAAATTTACTATTGAAATTATTTGAGAATTATCATATAATAATAGCATTAAAATATATTTGAGGTGATTTATATGGTAATAAAATCTTCTACCACGCTTAGAAATGACTATAATCTTATTTCAAATTTGGCACATGAAATGGATGACCCGATTTATATCACTAAAAATGGTGAGGGCGATTTGGTTGTTATGAGTATGGAATCTTTTGAGAAGCGTGAAGAACTGCTAAAACTCAGAACTAAAATTATGATAGCAGAAAACGACCGCTCATCAGGGAAACAAGGCGTTTCTTTTGATGAAGTAAAACAAAGGTTAGAGGTAAAGTTTAATGAAGAAATACAGGATTGAATTTTTACCGTCAGCATGGCGAGAAATTGACGAAATATCAAGCTATTATCTAAATAAAGTTGGTCCTAAATCTGCTAAAAGGGTATTTGATAGAATACTTAAAGCTATTGAAAGACTTGAGATTTTCCCGCTTTCTTGCCCTTTAATTAATGATGAAGTATTAAGTAGGGAAGGTTACAGAATTCTTATTTGTGACGATTATATTTGCGTTTATAGATTGCTTAATGAAACCGTTTATATTTATCACATAGCAAATGGAAGAACAAACTATAAGAGTTTGATGTAAAGTAATTGAAGCACTCTGAGAAAGGGTGCTTTTTTATGTTTATTTTTTGGAGGTGGTAGAAAATGTCAGGAAGCAACACATTCGGCGGAACAATAAAACTTGAAGGAGAAAAGGAATATCGTAGGGCTATATCGCAAATAAACTCGGATTTAAAAGTTTTAGCTTCGGAAATGGGCAAAGTCACGGCAGAATTCGGAAAAAACAATAAATCTGCGTCTTCTCTATCTTCACAAAGTAAAGTTTTAAATGAGCAAATTAGAAACCAAAAAGAAAAAATTTCTACTTTAAAAGGAGCCTTGCAAGAAGCGAGCGAAAAATACGGCGAAAACGATAAACGAACAAACACTTGGAGAACATCGCTTAATAAGGCGGAAACAGAGCTTACAAAAATGGAGAAGAATTTAAGTGATGTAAACTCCGAAATGACTAAATCACAATCGCCGTTTGAAAAACTGACAACTAAAATTTCCGAACAGGAAGATGAACTTAAATCCTTGCAAACAGAGTATAAAAATGTAGTTTTGGAACAAGGCAAAAACAGCTCCGAAGCAAAAGAACTTGCGACGCAGATAAAAGACTTAAATGGCGACATAAAAGAAAATAAAGATAAATTAAATGAGGCAGAAAGAGCAACTGATGAACTCGGCGATGAAATGGACGATACATCTAAAAAAACAAGTATTTTCGGCGAGGTTTTAAAGGCGAATCTTGTTTCAGATATGATAAAGTCAGGGCTTTCAAGTATTGCAAACGGCATTAAAAATATCGCAAATGCAATAACAGACGTAATTTTAAAGCCGGGATTTGACAGAGCGATGAACATTGAACAGGCTCAGTTTAAATTAAAAGGGCTTGGCCATGATACAGAAACCGTTGACGCAATTATGAAAAACGCTTTGAATTCTGTAAGAGGTACGGCATATGGACTTGGCGACGCTGCGACTGTTGCCGCTTCCGCAGTAGCTGCAGGAATACAGCCCGGGCAAGAACTCGAACGCACTTTGAAATTAGTTGCTGACGCTTCGGCAATTGCGGGTTCGGATTTATCGGAAATGGGCGGAATTTTTAATAAAGTGGCAACTGCGGGCAAAATTTCAGCTCAAGAAATCAATCAGTTAAATGAGCGCGGAATTCCTATAACTGAGCTTTTAGCGGAAACTATGAATAAATCAACAGGGGAAGTTCAAAAACTTGTTTCTGCAGGAAAAATTGGCTTCCCTGAGTTTGAAGCAGCAATTGAAAAAGGTATGGGCGGCGCGGCACTTACTATGGGACAAACTTTTGAGGGAGCAAGCGCAAATGTTCAGGCTGCATTTTCAAGAATGGGTGCAGGAATTCTAACACCTTTTACAAGCGCCTTAACCCCTGCGCTTGGTATTATCATAACTTTAATTGATGATATTACGGCAGGAACAACCGAAAACATTGAAGAAAAGACAAGCCAGCTTGGTGAAATACTTAAAAATTCAGTATCAGCGCTTTTTGCAGGTCTTGAGCCGATGCTTCAAAGCTTACTTGGAATTTTTAATCAAATTTTACCGGAGATTGCCAAAATACTTCCCGATGTCGCAAATATGGCAATAGATGTGATTGTAAGCCTTGTAAATGGAATTTCGGGAGCAATTCCGACTTTAATTCCAGCGGCTGTACAAATTATTTCATCGCTTGTTTCAGCGATAATCGGAGCTTTGCCACAGTTAACGCAAGCTGCCGTCGAAATTTTAGCGGCGCTTGTTAGCGGAATCGGAACAGCACTTCCGACCTTAATTCCTGCCATTGTGGACGCTGTAATTTTAATTAGTGCAACACTTCTTGATAATTTAGACCTCATCATAGAAGCTGGAATCGAACTTTTAATGGGACTTGTAAAAGCAATAGAACCGACAATGTCCGTGCTTTTAGAGAAACTTCCCGATATCATAACAAGCATTGTAAATTGTTTGGTTGAGAATATTCCTATTTTGCTTGAGGGTGCAATCGAGCTTTTTATGGCGCTTGTTGAGGCAATTCCCGAAATTGTTGTGCAGCTGACAGAAGCACTTCCTCAGATTATTGAAGCAATAATAACAGGACTTTCTCGCCTCCCCGAACTTTTATGGAATATTTTGCTTGTCTATATAGAAAAATTCATGAATTGGGGTGACCAAAGCGAAGAAGCCGGAAAAAACGGTATACAAAGCTTTATTGATTCTGTAATTAATTTAATTAAAGAATTACCTTCTAAAATTTGGGAGTGGCTTTCAAGTTTTGGCCAGCAGATTGCTTCTTGGGTAGTAAATATGCTTTCAAACATTTTAGAAATAGCCTCATCATTTATAGAAAACTCGGTAAACTCTATAAAAGAAATTTTTTTAAATGGCTGGAACAGTATTGTTTCATTTTTTACCGAAACAATTCCGGCGTGGATTGAGAGCGTTTTAGAGTGGTTTAATGAACTGCCGTATAGACTGGGCTTTTTAATAGGTCAGGCGATCGGGCATATAATAAAATTTGGTATTGATTTATGGAACTTTGCAACGGTAACGGTCCCTGAGTTTATATCTCAGGTTATAACTTTTTTTGCGGAACTGCCGGAAAAAATGTGGAATTGGTTGGTAGAGGCTACCAACAAACTAAAACAATTTTTTGTAGATATGGTGATTTTAGGAATTACAAAAACATCTGAATTTATAACGAATGTTATTAATTATATAAAAGAGCTTCCGGGCAAAATTTGGGAGTGGCTACAAAATGCAATGAGAAAAATATCTGAGTTTTTTACAAACGCAGCGAACACAGCAAGAACAAAAGCAAGTGAATTTTTAAATAATGTAATAAATGTTATAAAAAATCTGCCGGGCCAAATAGGGACTTGGCTTTCAAATGCGGTTCAAAAAGTAATTTCTTGGGGTGCGGATATGGTATCAAGAGGACGTCAAGCTGCTTCGGATTTATTCAGTGCCATTGTTAATAAAGTCAGAGAAATACCAAGCCAAATGCTATCAATCGGAAGTAATATTGTTTCAGGGATTTGGAGCGGAATATCAGGTTCTATCGGTTGGATAACAAGCAAGGTTCGAGAATTTGCAAGAGGTGTTTTGGATGGTATAAAATCAGCACTCGGAATACATTCACCTTCAAAGGTTTTTGAGGAGCAAGTCGGAAAGAATATGGCTTTAGGTGTTGGCGAAGGTTTTATGAAGGCTATGGAGAATGTTAAAAAAGATATGGATAAGGCTATCCCTAAAGATTTCGGCAATGATCTAAATATGTCCATTGACTCTGCTAATTCTTTAGTTTCTATGAGTAACGATAAACTTAATTTAGATATAAAAAATAATGGAATATTCGGAAAACTTGATTCGATTTTATCGCTTCTTGAATATTACATTCCCGGACTTCAAAATCGTCAGATTTGTTTAAACACTGGAGTTTTGGTCGGAGAATTAACACCGCCAATAAACCGAGAACTTGCAAAAATTGAAACAAGTCGGGAGCGTGGAAGATGATTAATTTTAACGGAGTTACCTTTACATCTTGGAATACAAATATCTCAAAACACAGCTATACTGATTTCGGAGTGATTTTGACGGAGCAAAATATTGGGCTCCCCTCGCCCAAAACTTATAGCGTAAGCATTGAGGGCATGGACGGGAGCCTTGATTTGTCCGAGTGTTTCGGAGAAATGAAGTATGAAAACAGAACGCTAAAATTCACTTTTGAAAGCATTGATAAAATAACCGATTGGCAAGCTAAAATGATAAATATTTCTTCTTTTTTGCACGGACAGAAAATGAAGATTAAAACATGGTCCGACCCAAATTTTTATTATGTCGGTAGATGTCAAATTGATGAATATAATTCGAGCCAAAGGCTTGGCAAAATTGTTGTTTCTTGCGATTGTGAGCCTTTTAAATACAAAAAGAACATAACTGTTTTCGATTTAACTGAAGGCACGAACACAGTAAACAATTCAAGAATGACGGTATATGCAGATTTGATAAATGAAGCTGAAATCACGATAAATTCAAAGGTTTATAGTGCAGGAACACACCTAAGGGCGATAAAGCTTAAAAGCGGTGCAAACACTTTAAATTCAAGCGGCAATGCTACTCTTAATTTTCAAGAGGGAGAAATATAAAAACCTTACATGTGAAACAAAATTTAATTTTTTTGAAAAAATGTTTCACATTTATTATTTTCTATGGTATAATACTTATGTGAAACAAAATTTAAATAATCAAACAAAAATATTTCACATAAAGGAGGATATCCATGAGTGATAAATCTGAAATTATAGCACTTCTTCAAAATAAGCAGTTACTGGAGCATCAGCTGGAGTCACTTTCGTATGGTTCGGTTGAGATAAGAGAAAGAGGGTCAAATAAGTATATTTATGTTCATTATAGGGAAGACGGAGTTTCTCTTACAAAATACGTAGATGAATATTCCGATGACCTATATAACCTTATTTTAAATAACAACATAAAAGCCAAAAAATTAAAAAAGCAAATCAAAAGTATAAATAAAGAGCTTAAAAAACTTAATTATACCGAAAATGAGATGAGTAGTGATGTAGAAATCAATATAGATTTTGCAAAAAGGCACCTAGTCCAAACAATTTATAAACAAGCGATATTAGAAGGCGTTGCCACAACTTTTGCCGATACCGAAAGCATTATTGAGGGCGGAAAAGTCAATAATATGACTTCCGAAGATATAATGAAAATAGTAAATTTAAAACACGCTTGGGAATTTATACTAAATAAGAATGTTATATCATCGAATACTGATTTTGCACTGCTTTGTGAGATCAACAAAATGGTAGAGGAAGGCTTTTATTACACCGCCGGAAAAGTACGAAGCATTCCCGTGAGTATTGGTGGTACCAGATGGCAGCCTGATTTACCTATTGAATTTGTTATAAAAGAGGATTTAAATAAAATTTTTGATTTGAATTTAGGTGACATTGATAAAGCCATCGAATATTTGCTTTACACCATGAAAAAACAAATATTTATTGATGGAAATAAAAGGACTGCTGTGATATTTAGCAATCACTACCTTATTTCCAAAGGGAAGGGAATAATTGTTATTCCTGCGGAGAAAACCGAAGAATTTAAAAGTTTACTGATTCCATTTTACGAAGGAAAAGATAACGAAAAAATAAGAAAATTTATAAAAGAGAAGTGTTACATGAAAATTTAAAACATCTAATTTAGCACCTTCGGGTGCATTTTTTATGTTAAAAATTCGGAGGAAAGAATCTCTAATGTACAGGGTACAATGTACAATGAATGGAGGTAACCGCTATGCAGTATAGGATATTTTGTGACGATTATGTTTTATACGATTCAGAGCTTAATGAATTTCAGCTTGAAAGTCCTGTTTTAAAGCAAGAATTAAACACCGCTAATGAATTAACTTTTACTATTTATCCGAATCACCCATATTTTAACAACATATCAAAATTAAGTTCAATAATTAAAGTTTATCGAGATAATAATTTAATTTTTAAAGGGCGGGTGATTAATTCGGAGCTTGGATTCCATAACGAAAAAAAGATAACTTGCGAGGGAATCCTCGCTTTTTTACTTGACAGCGTTATTCGGCCTTTTGATTTTCCAAATGATGACCAATTTTCAGATTTAGACTATGAGCATGACAATGTTATAGAATATTTTTTAAATTGGGTCTTGACTTATCATAACTCGCAAGCTAAAGATTTTCAAAAAATACAGATTGGGAATGTAACTGTTACCGACCCAAACAACTATTTATCTCGTTCAAGTATTGAATATTTAAGTTCTTGGGAAGTTATAACCTCAAGGCTTATTAAAAGTTACGGAGGCTATCTTGTAATTCGTGAAGAAAACGGAGTAAATTATCTTGATTATCTTGAAGATTTTACATCTGACGGCACTAAAACAGGAAACAAGCTCGTTTGTACGCAAAAAATAGAGTTTGGTGCTAATCTTATTGATTTAACGGAAGAAATCAGCGGAGCAGATATAAAAACGGGAATTATTCCGCTCGGAGCAAGGCTTGAAGATTCCGACGGAAACCAAACAGATGAATATTTGACAATAGAAAGTTTGCCGGACGGGATTTTATCGGAAGGAATTATAAAAACAGGCGACCACATTTTAAATACTACACTTGCAGAAACTTACGGAACTATTTATGAAGTAGTTAAATGGGAAGATGTAAAAATAGCGGAAAATTTGCAAGCTAAAGCTCTTTCATACCTTGCCGACAGCATAAAGTTTAAAAGTGAAATTTCTATAAAGGCAATAGATTTAAAGCTTACAAACGACCAAATCGGAGCTTTTGAAGTAGGCAAATATGTAAGATGCCTGAGCAGCCCGCACGGGCTTGATGATTTATATCTACTCCAAAAAATATCAATTGATATGAAAAATCCGCAAGCTACAACAATTGAACTTAATAAGCTATCGTTAACTTTTACGGATAAAGTTTTGGAAAACAAGAAAAACACGGATAACATCATAACCCGTGTTGACAGAGTTGAGCGTGGATATATAAACGGTGGCAGTATTACGGATATAGCAAACGAAACAATCGAAAACAGTTCAGCTTTTGAGCAAAACAGTCAAGCAATAATGTCGCAAGTTTCCGAGCTTTATACCAAAATTACAGACTTTGAAACTTACAAAAGCAATATCGCCACTCAATTCGTTCAAACAAGTGAAGATTTTACTTATCAGTTTAGTAATTTAACAGAGCTTATCAATAATTTAGATGCGGATTCAGCGGAGCAATTTAATAATATTATCAGGTACATTCGGTTTGTGGACGGCGACATCATTTTGGGCGAGGTAAATAACAATTTAATGCTTAAAATAAGCAACGATAAAATTTCTTTTTTACAAAACGGAATCGAAGTTGCATATATGACAGACAACAAGCTTTATATTACCGACGGAGAATTTCTTAACTCTTTGCAGTTAGGAAATTTTGCTTTTTATCCGAGAACAAGCGGGAATTTATCTTTTAAGAAAATAAAATAAAGGCGGTGTTAATTTGGGAACATCAAGCACTTTTTCGACCAGCAATACGCACGTTAAATATAACATCACAGTAAATCAAAACTCGCAAAATGTTTCAAACAACTGCTCAAATGTTAGTGTTTATGTAAGGTTTTGGCGCGACAATCAGGGCTACACGACCTACGGTTCGGGAACTTGCTATTGTAAAATCAACGGTACAACCTACTCTGCGACAGTTTCACCAAGCCAAAAAATAACAGATTCAGGCATAAATCTTTTTAGTAAAACTCTTGATATATATCACAATAATGACGGCACGAAAACACTTACTTGTTCCGCTTGGATAAGCATGGACACCCCTTTATCATCAAGCGAACAATCATATTCACAAACACTTTCTACAATACCAAGAGCCAGTAAGCCAACACTCAGTTCAAGCTCTGTTACTATGGGAAATTCCGTAACAATAAGCACGAACCGAGCGTCAAGCAGCTTTACACATTCGCTTTATTATCAAATCGGCTCAGGCGGTTGGAATACTATCGGAACAGGAATCGGAACAAGTAAAAGCTGGACAGTTCCGCTGAGCCTCGCCAACAGTACCCCGAATTCTACAAGTTTAAGTGTTAAACTTTGGCTTGAAACATATAACGGAAGTACGTATATCGGCGCAAATAGTGTGAGCTTGACCGCAAATGTGCCGTCAAGTGTAGTACCTACAATTAACTCAGTTAATTTATCCGAAGCGGTTTCAGGGATTTATGCTCAATTTGGAGCTTACGTTCAGGGAAAGTCTAAAATTTCAGGTAGCATTTCAGCAAGCGGAAGTTATTCAAGTACGATCAGTTCATATTCTACAAGTATTAATGGAGCTTCTTACACATCAAACAGTTTTACAACGGGATTTTTGACCACAAGTGGCAGCAATACTTGCTTAGTAACCGTTAAAGACAGTCGAGGACGCACAAAATCACAAAGCGTAACTTTTAATGTTATAGCGTATGCAAATCCGGCGATTAACTCTTTTTCGGTTTCAAGATGTGACCAAGACGGAACAGCAAATGATGAAGGTAACTGTGCAAAATGTGTGGTATCAGCTTCGATTTCAAGCGTTAATAATGGCAATACAAAATCTTTTCAAATTAAGTATAAGAAAATATCAGAAACTGAGTGGAGCATTTTTGATTTAGATAACACGAATTACACACTAAACACTACACAAATAATTCAAAATATAGACACCGAATCAGAGTACAATTTCAAAACCTCCGCTACTGATTTTTTTAGTTTCGCGGAGTATTCTCATAATCTATCCACCGCTTACACGCTGGTGGACTATAACCAAAGCGGAAAAGGTATGGCAATTGGTAAGGTTTCAACACAGAATGCTTTTGAAATTAATATGGACACCAAGATTACGGGCGGTTTAACTATTAACAATAAAACTATTTTTGACTTAGTTTATCCCGTAGGCTCAATTTATATGTCTGTGAGTAGTACGAATCCGGGAAGTTTGTTTGGCGGAACTTGGACCGCTTGGGGTCAAGGGCGAGTTCCGGTTGGAGTGAACACAAGCGGGACTTTTAACAGCGTAGAAAAAACCGGAGGCTCCGAAACGCATAAATTAACAGTTGCGCAAATGCCGAGTCATACGCATACACAAAATTCACATAGGCACAATTACGGAAGACCTGCTTTGTTTGGCGGAGAAAACGACGATGACGGAAGCATATTCACTCCACGTTATAGCGGCAGAACGTCCTCACAGTACAAAGGAAATTCAAATGGCTGGACGGAAATGTCATATACAACAGCAACAAACCAAAACACCGGAGGCGGCGAAGCGCATAACAATTTGCAGCCGTATATCACTTGTTATATGTGGAAACGAACAGCTTGATATTTGCTTAAAAAACAGCAACAAA
>URZE01000009.1 GCA_900552265.1 uncultured Oscillospiraceae bacterium | reverse complement strand
TTAAATGAAGATACAATTTCAGAGCGTGAAGCAATGAATATTCCCTCTGTTTCAAAATGTGTGAATCTAATTGCCAATACGGTTTCCATGATTCCGATAAAACTTTACAAAGAAGAATTTTTAAATGGAAAAAGAAAAACCGTTGAAATAGAAGATTCAAGGTGTGATTTGTTTAACCTTGATACAAAAGACACACTCGACGGAGCAGATTTTAAAAGGGCTTTGGTTCGAGATTATCTTCTTTTTGGGAGTGCTTATGCGTATATCAATAAGCGAAGAAACACAATAAAATCGCTTAATTATGTAAGCAATGAAAATGTTTGTATCACCGGAAATTTTGACCCAATTTTTAAAGATTATAATATTTTAGTTCGAGGGCAAAGTTACAAACCCTTTGAATTTCTAAAAATATTGAGAAACACAAAAACAGGAGCTCAAGGCGTTGGAATTATCGAAGAAAATCAAGAGATTTTGAAAGTAGCATATTTAACGCTCAAATTTGAACAGAATCTTGTTTCTACCGGCGGAAGTAAAAAAGGATTTATAAAATCCGAAAAGAAAATCACAAAGGAGGCAATGGACAGCTTAAAACGGGCGTGGCGTGATCTCTATTGCAATACTGAAAACAATGTGATTGTCTTAAATGATAATCTTGATTTTAAGGAAGCCAGCAAAACATCGACCGAAATGCAGCTTAATGAAAACAAAAATTCAATAAATAATTCTATCTTAGATATTTTCGGGGTACCCACGGAATGGAACTGGGAAATGTTTATAAAAACAGCGGTAATGCCGATACTTACTACAATTGAATGTGCTTTAAATAGGGACTTACTTCTTGAAAAAGAGAAGAAGTCTTTTTCATTCCGAAGGAATCAAGGTTCCCGTAACTGTTCGAAATCTTCGATTTCGGTAACAGTAGGTGGTTCTTACTTTGCATTCGACACGAAAGAAATCACAAAGGGAGATATAAAAACACGTTTTGAAGCATACAAAACAGCACTCGATTCAAACTTAATGCAAATTGATGAATGCAGATATATGGAAGATTTAGAGCCGTTGGGATTAAACTTTATCAAATTAGGCTTACAAGATGTTCTTTTCAATCCGCAAACAAAAGAAGTTTACACGCCGAACACAAACAAAGTAACAAATATTTCAGATACCGGAGATGAAAATTTTGAGAATAGAAATCAGAAATGACAGCGTTTTACTTGACGGATATGTCAATGCCGTTGCGAGAGATTCAAAACCTATGCTTGACGAAAACGGAGAAAAATTTGTCGAGCAGATATGCCCTAAAACTTTTCAACGAGCAGTTGAAAAAAGTGACGATATTTTATGCCTTTTAAACCATGAACCAAACCGAAAATTCGGCAGCACAAAGCAGAGAAATATTGAGCTTTTTGAAGATAATATTGGACTCAGAGCGATTTATGAAATTACAGACTCAGAGATGATTGAAAAAGCAAAAAATAATAAACTTCGAGGTTGGCGTTTTGGCTTTGAAGCGGTAAAAGAACATGAAGAAACCGCAATAGAAAACCTAAAATGCCGATTTATTGACGAAATGAATTTATTTGAAGTTTCAATCATTGATAAGCAAAAAATTCCATGTTATGAAGGCACGAGTATTGAAATCAGAGCTGAAAAACAAATAAAAAACAGAATACAGAGGTGAAGAATTTAAGCCAAAAATTATTGACAATTCAAAGAAAGAGACCCCATTAATTATTCAAAATATGAAAAAATTTTAGAGGAGATGTTAAGTTATGGAATTGAAATATCTAACTGAAAAAAGAGTAGAAAATCAAGAGCAAATGCAAAAAATTTTAAATATAGCAAAGTCAGAAAAAAGAGCTTTAAGCGAAAAAGAAATCGAAAAATTTAATGAACTAAAGAAGTTAATTAATGAAATCGATGCGAGAATTAAGGCTGAGGAAGATTCAAGGAAAATGGATATTGAAGATAAAAAAGAAGTTTCAGAAGAAAACAAAACAAGTGGCAGTAAAGAAGTGCAAAGTGAAGAACGTGCTTTTACTGAGTATATTGTAAATGGAAAAGAAAGAGCAGAAAGCCTCGGAATGTCTTATGGTAGCAACGGAGCAGTTGTCCTGACAACAATTGCGAATAAAATTATAGAAAAAGTTAAAGAGCTTTCCCCTATTTATGAAAAAGTTGAGAAGTTCCACACCAAAGGTACACTTGAAATTCCTGTTTATGATGCAGATTCAAGTGTGGATAGTTCCACAGGTAGCGTAAATGTTGCATATCAAGGAGATGAATTCACATCACTTGTTGCTGGACAAGGAAAATTCAATTCGGTTGAGCTTAAAGGCTACTCACATGGGGCTTTGTCTGTGATAAGCCGCAGACTTTTAAACAATACAGACATTAACGTTACAAATTTTCTTACAAACAAGATTGCTCAGGCTTTTGCTGAATTTTGGGAAAAAGAACTTCTTGTCGGAACAGGTGCATCCAATAATCACATGACAGGTGCAATTTCAACCATGAATTTAGTTGCAACCGGAAACACCACTTATACCGTAGCCAATGCCGCTAGAATTGATAACTTAATCAGTTTGCAGCTTGCAGTTCCCCAGCTGTATCAGAAAAATGCAATGTGAGTTATGAACAAAGCGGTATTTTCTGAAGTTAGGAAACTCAAAGACGGTAACGGTAACTATTACAGGGCTTATGGCAAGGATATAACAGGTGGTTTTGATTGGGAACTACTCGGGAAACCTGTTTATATTTCTGAAAATATGCCAGAAGCAACTTCAGCAAACAATATTCCCATTCTTTTATGGCGATTTTTCGGGAATGGCGATGAAAATATCACAAGATTTAGAAATTCAGTTAATGCGTGAAAAATATATAAACAAAAATGCAGTAGGAATTGTTGGCTGGGCTGAATGCGATTACAAAATTCAAAATAATCAGATGATTGCAGGTCTTAAAATGGCCGCAAGTGTTTAAATAGGAAGTGAATTTTAATGTCATATAACATAAAAAACTATACCGAACAAGGCGGAGAAAAAACAGTAATCGGCGGAGTATTGGAATTAAAAGAAAAAGCCATATTAATTGGTTTTCCAAAAGCCGAAAATCAGATTGACAGCACAGCTACTACAATTGCAGATTTAAAAACAGATTTTAATTCTTTACTTTCAAAATTAAAATTGTCAGGGCTTATGGAAGATGACCAAACATGATTGTAAGCGAAATAACAATAAAAAATTTATCTGATTATTTAAAACTTGATTTTGAAAGTTTAACGGAGGCAGAAACGGCAGAACTTAGCACTTTTTAACTCAATTGAAGTTTTTGTTTCAAAATTCACTTTTTGAAAAAGATAAACTTATACAGAAAAATTGTTAACTCGCATATACATTTCCACACATACGATAAAACAACACCACAATAGTGTGACACATACTGTTTGCTAAAATTCCCTTATCTGTCATGAGCCATATGAAGGGTATACCAAATATAATAGCTTCTCTTATACAATCAATAATTGCCATTGAAGGATTAATCATAAAACTGCTTGCTATATGGTTCATTGCATGCGGCATTATTAGAAATATATATATAGGTATTTGAGTTTTATAATTTTTAGAAATTTTACCATTAAACCAGTATGTGATTATAGCAAATGGGAAAAAGTGATATGTTATTTCTTCAGATATTGCTCCGCTTGAATTAATTAGGGAATTCCAAATATTTGATAAATTCCAAACTTGCAAATCAAAAATACTATGACCCTGTGTATTTAATGTATTTATAATTACCAACGGTATACCTATCAAAATTCCGAATCCCAAGGATTTTACAATTCTATTAAAATTAAAATCGGGTAAATTTTTTTCAGAGGAACATTTTTTAAATAATCCACAAGCGGCATAGCAACAAAGTATATTTTCGATAGAACCTATGGGATCTTTTGAAAGTATAAAAGTAAAAATGCCTAACGCTGTAGATATTAATAAATCTTTTACATTTAAAAACTTAATTTTAAATATATAATATATGGCTAATATAAGTAAAGACAAATTGCCGATCATCCACATTCTTGCAGTGTATGATGTGGTTTTTGACAGTATTTTATATTCTACAGGTATCGATAAATTAATAGCAAAAAATGTTATATATGTCAGTAAAAATAATAGCATTAAAATGTACGGCTTATACTTTTTGTAAAAATCTATTTTATTAAGTTTTCGAAATATGATATCAGATACGCAGTTTAATATATATCTGAACATAACAATTACCGAAAGTAATAAAAATGAAATACTTACAGATTTATCGAAAAAATAAAAATTAATAAAAAAATCAGTGATCCAAGAAATTATAAGACAAATATCAAAATATACTAAAAATTTGAATTTTTTAAAGAAATAAAATACGCTTATTAAAACGATTTCTACTAATCTCAAGATATGATATGTGCCTAATGTTATATTTCCGTTACTATGAACATTGAAAGAAATATTAAAAATTTTAGTTAAAGCAAAATTTAAAACAACATACATTATTGTACAAAGAAAAAAATACACAAATTCTTTTTTATTTTTCAAAATTCATCACACCTTTTTAGTAATATACTATAATTAGTTTCTGAAATTTTATCATGTTTATAGAAGTGATGTCAATAAATTTCAAAATATATTCTAATTTTTTAAAAACGTTTTATATTTACACCGTAACCAGAGAACAAATTTCGCTATTCAAGATCGGAATTTTAATCGCCGGAATAGATGATGACGATGACGCAATATTTGCAGAATTACTCGGAAAAACTGTTGACGAAGAAACGGGTGTTGTCACATCAAACTCAGAAGATACGCCAACATATGTTGGCTTTGGACATATAGTTCCGAAAATGGTTGGCGGTGTTAAAAAATACAAAGTAGAGTTTTTTCCGAAAATTAAATTTAAACCGTTTATAACTGACGCCAAGACAAAGGGCGATAATCTGGAATTTACTACACCGTCAGTAGAAGCAACAATCTTTGAAAATGATAACGGAGATTGGGAAAAACACAATGTTTACGATACCGAAACAGCTGCTAATACCGCATTGACAGGATTTTTTGTGCAAAAAGAAAGTGAATAAATTTGATAGATAAAATCACATATCTTGAGACAGATTCAGATAAATTTCCGCTTGCATTTACGCTCAATGTCATGGAGGCACTTCAAGACGAATATGGAACACTTTCGGAGTGGTCGGAACTTATCAGAAATCAAAAAGAACCAAACATTAAAGCTTTGAAGTTTTTTATTACCGAAGCAATCAATGAAGGCATAGAAATCGAAAATGAAAAATCAAGTGAGAAAAGAGTTCCGATAACCTCATCTAAAGCCGGCAGAATTATAACTGAAATAGGATTAAAAAAAGTAGCAAATACAATAAACTAAAATGATAACTGAAAGCATGCCACACGATGAAAAATCAAAAAAAGTGAAAACCACGAAGAATCAGAAAATTTAATTGATTTTTCGTGGATATTATTTGTCGGAACAAAAATGCTCGGTTTCACAGAAAAAGAAGTCGGGCATTTCACATTTAAAAAATGGACTTTACTATATGAACATTTTAAGTGCTATCACAATTTTTTCATGAAGCAAGCCCTTTTTAAAGAAGAAAAAACCACTCATCAAAGTAGTGATGAATGGCTACCATAAAATTATTTGAAAAGGTCACTATGTGTTCCTGTGCGAACCAAGGATAACACAAGTTTATCCTCTATAAATTGGTAAATTAGAAGCCAATCAGGCTTTATATGGCACTCATAATAATCTGAATAACTTCCTGATAACCTATGCGCATTATTTTTGATAGGCAATGCTTCACCATTTGCTAATTTTTTAACTACTTCTTTAAGAAGTGTAACATCAGCACCGCGCATTTTCATTTTTTTGAGTTCTTTTTTAAATTTGGAAGTTGGAACTACTTCATATTTCAAGCTAACAACTCCTCAAACATTTTGTCTACATCTTGATAAGTTTTACCAAAATTACCGCTTTTTTTCATTTCCTCAACTTCTTTGATTGCCTCAATAGTTTCAGCATTTGGAACATGAACTTTAAGTTCAAACGGTATTCTCTGTTCTCTGACTGACTGTTTTAAAAACATATTTATTGCAGTAGTCATATCTAAGCCAAATTCGGCAAAAAGCTGCTGTGCTTGTTTTTTTGTAGTTTCATCCATTCGGATATTCATATTTACACTTTTTGTAGCTCCCATAGTAAAAACTCCTTTCATAACTATTATATTCACATTATATCATATGGTGCATATATTGTGAACACATTTTTTGGAGGTGAAAAATATGGCAGGAAGTAACACATTCGGAGGAACAATAAAGCTCGAAGGAGAAAAAGAATATAGAAAAGCAATATCACAGATAAATTCAGACTTAAAAGTTTTAGCTTCGGAAATGGGAAAAGTAACAGCGGAATTTGGAAAAAACAATAAGTCTGTTTCTTCTCTGTCTTCGCAAAGTAAAGTTTTAAATGAGCAAATTAAAAATCAAAAAGAAAAAATTGCAACTTTAAAGGGAGCACTTGAGGAAGCAAGCGAAAAATATGGTGAAAACGATAAACGCACAAATAATTGGAGAACATCACTTAACAAAGCAGAAACTGAACTTACAAAAATGGAGAAAAATTTAAGTGATGTGAATTCCGAAATGATTAAATCGCAATCACCGCTTGAGAAACTAACGGCTAAAATTTCCGAACATAAAAATGAGCTAAAATCATTGCAAACGGAATATAAAAATGTAGTTTTAGAACAAGGCAAAAATTCTACCGAGGTCAAAGAACTTGCAGGACAAATAAAAAATTTAAACGGCGATATAAAAGAAAACAAAGATAAATTAAACGAGGCCGAAAAAGCAACCAATGAGCTCGGAAATGAAATGGACGATACCGCAAAACAAACAAATATTTTCGGCGAAGTTTTAAAAGCGAACCTATCCGCAGACTTAATAAAAACAGGAATAGAAAAGATTATTGACGGCTTTAAGAAAATCAAAGAAGCCGTCATTTCTTATGTAAATACAGGGATAGAGCTATCAAATGCAGAAACAGAAAATAAGCAAAAATCAAAGCAAGTGAATTTTTAAATAGTGTGATAAATGTGATAAAAAATCTTCCCGGTCAAATTGGAAACTGGTTTTCACAAACTATTCAAAAGGTTGTTTCTTGGGGCTCTGATATGGTTTCAAAAGGTTATCAGGCTGCCTCGGGTTTATTTAATGCAATTGTGAATAAAGTAAGAGAAATACCTGGACAGATGTGGGGAATTGGCAAAAATATTGTTTCGGGAATTTGGAGCGGTATTTCAAATTCAATTGGGTGGATAACAAGCAAAGTCAGGGAATTTGCAAGAGGTATATTGGACGGCATGAAATCTGCACTTGGAATACATTCGCCCTCAACGGTATTTGAACAAGAAGTCGGAAAAAACATGGCGTTAGGCGTTGGAAAGGGTTTTGTAAATGCTATGAACGGTGTTAAAAAAGATATGCAGGAAGCAATTGTACCCGATTTTGATACGGATTTAAATATGTTGCCAAGTTTGACTAATTCTATAGGTAATATTAAAACCGCCTCGGAAGTAAGCAATAGCGGAATACTTGGGAAACTTGATTCAATCTTATCGTTTCTTGAATATTATATCCCCGGCCTTAAAAGCAGACAAATTTGTCTTGATACTGGTGTTTTGGTTGGAGAA
This sequence comes from uncultured Oscillospiraceae bacterium, assembly GCA_900552265.1. Lineage (GTDB taxonomy): Bacteria > Bacillota > Clostridia > Oscillospirales > Acutalibacteraceae > UMGS1491. The sequence goes on along the minus strand of URZE01000009.1, from coordinate 15,337 downwards.
TTAACTCCACCCATAAACCAAGAGCTTGCAAAAATTCAAATTAGCAAGGAGCGAGGACGATGAGCAATTTAAACGGAATTACTTTTACATCTTGGAATACAAATATTTCAAAACACAGCTATACTGATTTCGGTGTTATCTTGACGGAACAAAATATCGGGCTCCCCTCGCCTAAAACTTACAGCGTAAGCATTGAGGGCATGGACGGAAGCCTTGATTTATCGGAATGTTTCGGAGAAATGAAGTATGAAAACAGAACACTAAAGTTCACTTTTGAAAGCATTGACAAAATAAATGATTGGCAAGCGAAAATGATAAATATTTCTTCTTTTTTGCACGGACAGAAAATGAGGATTAAAACATGGTCCGACCCAAATTTTTATTATGTTGGTAGGTGCCAAATTGATGAATATAACTCAAGTAGTATGCTCGGAAAAATCGTTATTTCTTGCGATTGTGAGCCTTTTAAATACAAGAAAAATATAACTGTTTTCAATTTAACCGAAGGCACGAACACGGTGCAAAATTCAAGAATGACGGTGTATGCGGATTTGATAAATGAATCGAAAATCACGATAAATACAAAGGTTTATAGTGCAGGAACGCACCTAAGAGCGATAAAGCTAACAAGTGGTGCAAATACTCTAAATTCGAGTGGTATCGCTACTCTTAATTTTCAGGAGGGGGAAATTTAAAGATATGTGTTGATTTAATAGCAACAAAATGGTATAATATAGTTATAATACTACAATGAGGTGTTAAATATGCTTATTAAACCATCTGCAAACATACGTCAGAATTATAATGAAATTTCTGCAATTTGTAAGACTACGGGAGAACCGATTTACCTTACCAAAAATGGTGAATGGGATTTGATTGTTATGGATATTGCGTCTTTCACAAAGCGGGAAAAAATGCTCAAATTACGTGAGGAACTTATAGCTGTGAATGAAGACAGATTGTTTGGAAATACGGGATGTGATGTCGATGATTTGGAAAATTATTTGGATGAAATAATCAATGATGTCGGACGTGATAAAAGTGCAGCAATATAAAATAATAGTTTCAAACAGAGCAAAAGAAGAAATGGGAAGTCATATAGCTTTTTTGGCAAATATTAATATGAATGCTGCGAAAAAGTTAAAAGAAGAGCTAATAAAAGGCATTCGCTCGTTAGTTACTATGTCAACAAGATATGGGTTTATAAACGATGAATATATTACTCCAAATAAATATCATAAAATGCTTGTTTCATCCAAATATTTACTTATTTATCAAATTAAAGATGACACAGTTTATGTTGAATTTATAGTTGATTGTAGGCAAGATTATCAGTGGTTACTACACTAAGCGTTTCTGCAGGTGCGATTTTAAATACACTAAGATAAAATATTTGACAATTAATTTTTGCCAAATTTCTAAATATTTATTTGTAATATATTTTAAGTTTATTTAATTTAATCACATAAACTCAAATAAATTGTGTAAATACGACTTATTTCACATATAAGGAACTAAAAAATTGTTTTACAAATAGAAATTAATAATTCACATTGCGGTTTAATGATTCCATGTGTTACAATGAGACCCATATATACCAAAATTTGACAAATGTAAAACTATTAAACCAAAATACAGCAACCGGATTACTCTCGCAGTTGCATTTTAACATAAAATACGTAAAAGTCAACATCTTTTTGTAGTGAAAAATAATATTATTTAATTTTTGGAGGTAAGAACACATGAAAAAGACTAGTCAGAAAATATTTTTAAAGGTAACAGCTTGTTGGTCAATTTGTAAATCAATGATGGGAGGAATATTGATGCGAAAAATTTTTTCGGTAATTATGGGTACATTTGTATGTTTTTGGGGATCGATAGGTTCTATTTTAGCGTTAGGTGAAGATAAAATTGAAATTCTTAGAGACGGTACTGTGCTGCACTATATATCGACAGAAAAATTGAATGAAGCAATTTCTAAATACCACACTTATGAGTACGATATTCAACATTATCGTGCGCAGGAGAGGGGACGTGTTGGTACGCAAATGCTGGCAGGTGCGTTGGGACTCCTGGGATATTTAGGGCTCTCTTTTGCTACCCGTGGTACTTCTTGGCAAGATTCTTCTATAGTTTTACTGGGAAAGATTATAATTGTATCTTTGGCTTCTACTGGTGTGGTTTACCCAGAATATCGCTATTGGCGAGAAGGTAGAGCATTTCAAGATACATATGAAGAGACACCGCAAGCTATGGCTTATTTCAATTTGCGCAGCGATTCTGGTATATCTATAGCGCTGACTAATGCACGTATTGATTTAGACGCTAATCGAGATACATCTAACCGTTTCGGTGGTGGTTTTGTTGTGGTGTTGCGTCCCGCCGGTACGGAAGATCGGCTTTTACCAACAGGTGTATGGGGCGTTAATGAATTGACACAGGATGGGCGTCTGAGTACTCTTAAAAATCATTTAAAGTGCGATTGATTATTTTTACGGTTTGATTAGCTGGATGGTCTTTATTTAAAGGATAGTGTAAGGTGAGAACATGGTGAACAAGGTTGTCAAAAAAATATTATTGAAAAATATGGTTTCCATACTTGTTATAATTAACGCTTTTAGTTTTTTTGTAAATGCTTGTAAACAGACATTTCCCAGAGGATGCTTTCGGGTGTTTAACATAGCGGTTATAGGTAGTGATCTTGTGGATGGCAAACCGCAAGATCAACCAATGGGTGAAGGCATAAGTGCTAATAAAATTGCTGTGGATGCGCTGTGCCGTGTAGGTACAAAGCTTGAAGATTTTGATGGTGCCGAAGTTTTAAATGATGATAAAATATCATTTGCTGGCAGAGAATTACCAAGGGCAAGTACGCTAATTGAACGAAACATTTTTTGTTTTTATGATATAGCAAATGTATATAATGCTGACATATTGCGAGAGTGTCCATACGCTATTTGTCCATATAGAGTTGACACAGCAGAAGTTTATGATGCTTGGACTGAGCGTATGACTAGACTTAGAGATTTTGTAAAAAAAGAAGATAATAAATGGTGCGACCTCAGATTTCTTGGAATAATAGAAGGCGACGATAATGAAGAAGTCGGTAAATACATTACTACTTCCCAACAACTTGCTTGTGGTCTGCTTGACATTTACGAGTACCAACAAACTGTGAATACTGCGTGGATGTTTAGTACAAGTATAGGTGAGAGTTGTGCTGCTCTTATTTCGGAGATTGTTACATGGGATCGCGAAGAGTTGTTTAAGAAATGTGCGCATAAAAATTTTCCAAAAATCATCAGTAATGAAGGTATGAAGCCGTTGTTTTCTAAGATAGATCAAGCGCCCACTTCTTCGAGGGCCCCAACTGCTGAAGTAGTTGTTCCGCACGCAGGTGAAACGCATTTGCAATCTCTAAGTACCTCGAGTTTATATGCAATTGCTGATGAAATTTATAGACAAAGTTTTCAGATTTGGTGTACCCACGAAGGCGAAAGGAAATTTAAGCATTATGATATGTTATTTAGTGTTATGCAACATGGTTTTAATAAGCATGAAATATTAGAAGGTTTAAAATTAATGCGAATTGGTGACGTAAAAGGAAATTACCGATTAATTGCAACGATTCAAGCATTCTTTGGTCACAATATACGCCAAATAGAATCGCCCCCAACGGAACCTGAAATCCAAGAATGTTTTAAAATTTTTGGAGACCAAGAATTGGCTAAACATTTTAAAGGACTTTTTGAGCAATTGCTCCGAGATGGCTGTACTGAGGGGCAGTTAAGACATATTTTGGATTGTTCATTTGAAATAAAAGATTATGATTGGGACGCAGGCGGATGTACCATTGTCTCCCGCGAAATAGTACCTGTGGATTCGCCTAAAATTTCGAAATCTTCTAAAAGAGGTAATTTGTTCCATACTATTAGTGCTGCTTTTCACTGAAAATGAAATTCATCAGAAGGGGTAAGAAGCATATGAAAAATTTGTTTAAAAAAATTTTAGCGTCAATTTTTGTGATTGGAATGTCATTTTTTATCAATAGCGTATTAGCAACAAACTATAAAGTTAATATTGCGGTTGTAGGTAATCAGCAAAAAGGGAAAACCCAAATTATAAGGCGTATTGTCGGTTTACCATTTCAAAAAGTATCGGCTAAATCATCTTGGGATCATGGCGTCTATGGTAGACAAAAAGTGTATCAAATTGGTGGCGATACGTTTGAATGTAATTACTATGATGCACCGGGATATCTTCGGGACGAGAGAGCAAACATCGATCAACAGATAAATAGTAAAGCTATACAAATTGCGAATATTGCTTTGATTGTTGTTGATCCTAAGCAAAAAGAAGGGATAGATCCAGCGTACACAAGTAGTATTCACGAAGCTTTGCAAAGGCATACAATTAATGTACGTAAGGTAAATCCTAAGTGCAAAATTATTGTTGTTGCAAACAAAATTGATGAAATAAAAAATCCGCAAGAATTAACTATATACCAAAACATGATACAAGGGGCCAAAATGCTTTACCATGAGCACGAAATTGACGGTGTAATTGTTTCTGCAGCAACAAAGGAAGGTATTTCTGAACTTGAAGGCATGATTGTTAATTTAATGAGACTAAATAAAGCTAGTTTTTCTACTTTTGACAGTAGCTTTATAGTTTGTAAATATGACGGAAGAGAGCAACGAAGGGACAGGTGTGTTGAGGGTTATAAAAAAGACTTGTATTGTAGCGAAGGATGCCTTATACAAGCCGAAGGCGAAACTTGCGCATATGATTCTTGCACAGATAAAGAAAGGTTTTTAAGAGTTAAAAATCAAGGCTTTGTAAGTCCCCATACCGATAAATTATATTGTAGCAGATCGCATTATGTCCAGAACGAAGGTAATTATTGCCAATACGGGCCTTGCCATACAAAATTTGTGGTAGCAGATCACACTGGTTTTGTCACTAGTTCCAAGACAGGTAAACGCTATTGTTGCGAAGAGCACCGAAAAAAAGAAGAAGATTGGTGTATGATTATGTAGACTTACGTAACATGTTGGTTTAAGAGAGGTTGGATTTGATGAAATTTTTTAGAAAGATTTTAGTCAGCGGAATTGCTGCTACGAGTATGCTTTTATGTGTAGTTAACGTATTCGCTGAAAATCATATTATGAAAATTGCTTTTGTTGGTGATCCTGAATTAACAGACGCTGTTGTTCGAAAAGCGTTTGTTAAGGTTGGAGTTTGTGATGAGCGTAACACTTACTCGGATGTTTATGGAATTAGGGTTGTTACACCGAGCGATACGGTGCTATATAAATTTAAAAACCCATTAATTTCAGATCGTTTTGATCGAGTTGTGTCACCGGAATGTAGTGTGATTTTTATGATTGTTGATTTTTCCCCTGGAAAAAGTAACGTAGATGATGTACTGACGCAAGATTTATTCAGTGTTCGACGTATATCTGGTGGGCGTAAGATTGTTCTTATAGCTGTTAACAATGATCATTCATATGAGATCGATTTGCAGAAACTTGACGCCGCTCGTGGTCTTTATGGTGGGGATAATTTTGACTATATTTTGTCCCCATCAACTCAGGATGATGAAGCTTTTAGAAGCAGCTTTTTTGAAGTGACAGATAAGGTAATAAATTGGAAGATGCTGCCAGCTCCAGTAGGGGATGATCTTGCCTTTCTTCATAAATCAGATCCGGCAGGAGCAATGGTATCAAAATTTTTTGATGATATGATAGGTTTAGATAAGTTTAAAGACCAACTGAAGGGCATAGTTGCTCGAATAGCACAGGACAAACGTGATGCAGATCGTGGAAAATCAGGTAAAAATAAGCCTTCATATCATATGATATTGAAAGGTAATCCAGGTACAGGAAAAACCACAATAGCCAGAAGAATGGCAGATGTTCTCTATGATGCAGGCATAATACCTACAAACAAGTTTATACAAGTTGAAAGAAAAGATTTAGTAGGTAAGTATATAGGACATACTGAGGCAAAAGTTAAGGAAATATTGGAGAGCGCGGCAGGTGGCGTAATTTTCATTGATGAAGCATATAGTTTATCCGGAGCAGGAGGAAATGATTTTGGCAAACATGTCATAGAAGGGCTACTAACTGCTATGACAGATGATAGGTGTATTATTATTACAGCCGGATATCCGGATAAAATGCAAGAATTTCTCGATTCAAATCCAGGGCTAACTAGTAGGTTTAAGTATTATGTTGATATACCAGATTATAGCGAACAAGATTTATTTGTTATTTTTAAAAATTTGGTTAGCAAGAATGGTTTTGCAATGCAGCCTACCGAGGAGCAACGCATACAGGATTTGTTTGTAAGATATTTTCAAGAGCAAAAAACAAGATTAAAGGAAAATTTCGGAAATGCAAGAAGTGTGGAAACTTTTTTTGAATCCGTAAAGAATAAAAGAGCTTTACGGCTAACTAGCCGCCGTCCAGGTGTGTTGGAAGATTTTATAACACTAGAAGATGTGATGCATGTTATACATGGTAACTAATCTTTCAATGTGTATATGAAGAAATGTATTAAATAGAGTGCGTGCGTGTTTTTATTATTTTAAAAAACTATACATAATGGTAAACGTGCACCGCTCTCTCTGAAAAATCTATAAAATGGGAGTCTTAAATAGTGAGGTTTCGTTTTTGTGCTCACAATACTGAGAAATTATGAAGTGAATCCGAATTATTAGACTAAATTAGTTTAATAACGAAGGTTCACTTTTCGTATAAGTATATAGCAATTAATTTCGAAAAATTGATTGGTTTATTAAATAACCGATCAAGAAACTGTGTGATCTATAAGAAAATTAGGCATTAAACACTTTAAAAAGAGAAATTAGAATATGATGTCTTAAATGCTTTGCAGAAATAAAACTAATACATCAATACTTTGCAAGTTGGTCTTATATTATGCAAAGCATGTAGTGATACTTACTTTTACAAACAGGGTCTTACGCGTTTAGTGTAATACTTTGTTTTTTTAGATTAAATTGGAACAGGGGGTATGAAACGGCGATTTCTCTATTTTACGAGGTGCCCCTAAGAAATCTCCCGAATTATCAATAAATTTCAATAATTCGGAGGTGAATGGTTATAAAAGACCGCCCTGACAATATTAAAAACGAGCTGGTTTATTTTTATAAGGTAATAAAAAATATGGATTCAAAGGATAATATTAAAAATTCAAAAATAAGAGAATATGAAATTCCTCTTAAAGAAATTATATATGATAGTTTTTTGAATGATTTTGATATGGACAAGCAAGTTCTCGAAAAAGTTTACTTGGTTGGATAGAACGATTGAAAACGAAAATCTGCACAGAGCGGTTAAAAGTTTACCCACCCAAGACCAGGTATTCATCAGTTACATAGCATAGCTAAAGAGTGTAAAACTCAAAAAAATTTAGAAAAATCTGTAATATCAGTCGCCAAAGTATAAGTAAAAAGTTCAACAAAATTTTAAATAAATTGATAATTTTAAGTATTTTTTATATTTAAAACTTTTGTTAGCAAGTTTTTTGATTTTTAATATAAATTTATTTGCATATTTTTATTTATAATATATAATTATCTATAAGTAAATTCTATAAAAATATTTAAATGATATTCAAACTCAAAGGAGAGGAGATCATGAAAATTAATTTCGCAAAAAAATTTTATGGCAATGTTCTTTATATTTTGATGACATTTTTGTTTGTTTTGACAACGATAATAGCAGAAATTAGTATTGTAAAAATTTTATAAAATGTCTTAAATAATACTCAATCAATTAAATTTAAAAATAAAAGGAATAAAAATGTATGAATAAAAAAATAATTGGAAATTTTTTCTTTCAGCACTAGCATTAATTGGTATAACAGTTGGTGGATATTTTGTTTACAAAAATTTTCTCAAGACATCTGTATCAAAGTTTGAAGATGTAAGAGATAAAAATTTATCTAAATGTAATATAAAGGACGAATCCCTTTTAAGATCACTATTTTTTAATCAAAATACAATTTGGCCGGACGGCTCTAAATTGCCGGAAAACATAAGCCCTGGGAAAATATTAGAAGATGCTAAATATCCTGGAATGAAAATAAAAGATTTGCATGATCGGGGTATAACTGGTAAAGGTATACATGTAGCGATCATAGATCAATGTATGGGAAAATCTTTAGAACATCCAGAGTATAAACATGCAATATCCGAATTTAAATCTTTTTTTCCGGAGGAAATATTAAATTCCGATAATTATTTTGGCAGTAGCTTTCATGGTCCTGCTATGACTAGTTTACTTGTAGGTAAGAATACAGGAATTGCACCGGATGTTAGCTTACACTATATAGAAGTTCCTATGGTTGAAGATGCTAAATATTTTGCAGACGCTTTAAATTATATAATAGAAAAAAATAAATCTTTGAGTAAAGAAGAACAAATTCGTATAGTTTCAGTATCAGCTGCACCTTCAGCAACAGTAGGAAATACAATGAAAAATGGACAATTATGGGAGGGGGCATTTAAAAGTGCTAAGGAAAACGGCATACTAATATTTGATACAAAAGATAATTTTCAAAGTTGCTATTTAGATTACAATGATGTAGATGATATTTCAAAATGTTTTTTGTCAGAGGGAACATTGAAGTTACTTGATGGTGAGCAAAAACAATTTATATCATCCAAAAGAAATATTAATTCAGTACGTGATTTAATATGTATTCCTTGTGGTTGTAGGACATTTGCAGAATCAAGGCATTCTGGAGAATATTCTTATTGCTATCAATACCCTTCTGAAAGTGCAACTATTCCTATTCTATCTGGAATACTTGCTTTGGGATTACAAGTAAACTCTAATGTTTCAAATGATGAAATTATGCAAGTATTAAGAGAGTCGTGTTATGTAGAAAATAATGGATTTAAAATTATAAATCCTGAGAATTTTATAAATGCATTAAATGCAGTTTAGTTTTATGTAACGATTACTTTTTCTATTTTAGTGGAGGTAGTCGTTAAATTTTTTGTGTAGAGTAACATTATTTTTGAATTTAAAAAATTTTACATCACCTTGTAAAAGTAGTGGTGGTTATAAAATTAAATATACTTAACATTCTGTACTTGTGAAGTTGTATCACAATAAATTTTTAACATAAATTTATTTGCATATTTTTATTTATAATATATAATTATCTACAAGTAAATTCTATAAAAATATTTAAATGATACTCAAGTTCAAAGGAGAGGAAATCATGAAAATTAATTTAACAAGAAAATTTATGGCAATGTTATTTACGCTCTGCATCGTAGTTTTATTTGTACCAATCGGGATTTTTGCAGCAGAAGGTGACACAAATATCACGGAAATAAATATAAATGATGTATCAAATGAATTATGGTCGTACAAAAACGTACCATTTGCAACGGTTGACGAAAGTAACAATTACACCATTGAAAGCCAAAAATGGTATTCATCCAATGCAGGGACAATTTTACCCAATAGCGAAAACCTTAAACCAAAAGTAGAAGAGAATTACGCATTTATTATCTCATTGAAGGCAAAGGACGGTTATGTTTTTCCTATTGGATCTGAAAGTAAAGTATTTTACGAAGGAGTTTTTAAAGTAAATGGAAATGAATGCGACCATTCAGTAGTACAGGTAACACCGGACGGCAAATATATTACAGCTTTATTGTTTATCGATACAAAAGTTAAAGGAGTTAAAGATATTTCGGGAGGTAATGTAGAAGTTAAAACAAGTGTCCGTAAGAACTACACTGACTGTCAAGTAACTGATGATATAAATCTGAAAAAAGGTTCTGATTATATTATTGATTTTACAAAAACAGATAATTTATCCAAGGCCTTATGTGATATGGCTGATTTAGAAAAAACTAAATATTATAAATTCGGAAGTGATGAAAAAACCAGTCTTATTGAAACACAAGATGCTTCAGAAGCTTTAATAAAAATAGTTGGGAATAAATCTGAGAATAAAGCAATAATGACTATAGTAGATAGTGTTGATACAAATACTTCTTATGCATTGAACTTTATTCACACACACTATACCGGTTCTAAATTAACATATAATGAAACTATTCATGATAAAGAAACAGGGAAAGTTGTCATTGACGAAACAAGAGATGAGTACTACACAAGATACTATTTTGATTGTAAGTTAAATCTAATCGTCGATTTGGAAACGACACCGTCATCTGTCATCTACAAAATAATTGAAGGTGAAAATAGTTCTTGGATAAAAAACATCGACAACACACTGATTTTTCGCATTGATGGAGATTTTTCAAAATTTGTAGGTATTAAGGTCGACGATTCGTGGGTAGATTCAGAAAATTACACAGTTGCTTCAGGTTCTACAATCGTTACCATGAACAGCGAATATCTCAAAACACTTTCCGCAGATGAACATAAAATTACTTTTGTTTACACAGACGGAGAGTGCAGTACAATTTTTAAAATCAAAGAAACAGAAAATTTAGACAATCCTAAAACCGGAGACAACAGCAATATTCTTTTATGGGTTTCCTTGTTCGCAATAAGTTTCTTAGGAATTTTGGTAATTGCAGTTTACAATAGAAATAAAAAATATGCTGCTTAAATCTTTACACGGATATATATCCGCTGACAATATTAACGGTGAATTTGTTGTACAAAGTAATATCTTAAGACACTGCCTTAAAAAATATTTTTATAATCAAGACTTAATTATTAAAATTTTTTCATTTGGCATTTGTATAATATAAAACCATTCTCTATTTTTGCGTAAATCCACAACAAAAAATCTTTTTAACGTTTCAAACTATTTTATTATATAAACATCTCATCAATAACTTTATAATTTACCACTAAGAACAATTTTTTACCTTTCGAATATGAGTGGGTATTGTTTCAACATCATCCGCATAAGCAGGTGTGTTGTTATTTAAAGTTTAAATATTTTCTTGTAACATTAAATATTAATGTTTTGTTTTCAAAAAATTGGTTAAATCTTAATAAAACTATCTCCAATATGTGTCAAAGACGAGCAATTTACTAAAAATATCAATAAACGCTAAAAGGAATTGTGCCAATTTATAATCCAAATAACCACAAATATGAATCCAGAAAACAGGTTATATAACAATTTTTAAGTTATTTTATAATTCCTTTATTTTTTATCATGATTATATAAATATCTATAAATACTGCTGTAATTAATCTCAATATTATTTAAAAAATATTTTTCTTTTAAAATTTTGCTTAAATTGAGTCATTTGACATTATATTTATAGGTTTTATATAATAATCGTATGCAAATTGTTTATTTTTACATTTGTATTTTAATGCGCAATGCAAGGGAGGAAAAAAATTAATGAATGAAAATTTAAATATATTATTTAACAAAATTATAAATGATACTGATTTTACTCAAAATATGAAAAAAAAGAGAAATCTTAAAGATCTTTATAAATATTGCCTCTCATACGTCGAAGGATACACAATTGAAGAGTTCAAAGAATTTTTGAAATTAATAATTATTATAAATAAAAAAATTTCTGGTGAACCACAAGAATTGTCTGAAGAAGAGGTTTCAAATATTGCAGGAGGGACAAATTTTTCTTCACATTCAAACAAAGTCCTTATTGGTTTGATGAGTGGATTGTTGTTTGTAGGATGTAGTTCGGGAGTTGCTGCTAACGCGTCCGATAATTTTAAAGATAGACAAACTCAATTTAGTTCAAGTTCAGTTGATGAAAACTTCGATTTTAACAATAATAATGAAATTTTGAGTAACACAAATGAGGAAGTAAAGCAAAATATTCAAACCGTTTCTGAAGTAGCAAAAGATTGTCTGGAAAACACTACTCCGTCAGTTAACGCTCAAGAAATTCCTGAACTACAAAGAATTAAACCTCAGATTATGAGTTGGCCTACAGCTTCTACGATAGTGTATGGCCAGCAAGTTCGTGAATCACGTTTGAGTGGTGGAAATTCAAATATACCTGGACATTTTGAATGGGATAGTAACAGTTCTTGTAATAAACCAAATGTTGGAACAGCAAGTTACAAAGTAATTTTTAGACCTAATGATAATACTTACAGCTCTGAATCTAGATTTATCAATATTACTGTTCGTAAAGCACCCGTACAAATATTTTCTAATCCTTCTGCAACTTCAATTGTTTACGGTCAGTCATTGAGTAATTCTACCATTTCAGGATTGCGTGCAAATGTTGATGGTCAATTAATGTGGGCTAATCCAAATAAAAAACTAAATATTGGAGATCATAAAGAAGAAGTAATTTTTATTCCTTATAACAAGAATTATGAAAGTATCACTATGCGTGTTAAAGTTGTTGTAAAAAAATTAATGCCAACGCTTTTAAAAACTTACTATAGCAGTGATTACAAACAGCATATGTATGCTATGGATTTTGCTCTTCCTCGTGGTTGGCATTGGGAAAATCCCTATTTTGAATTTGATCGTGTGGGTGAATTCAAACTTAATGCAGTCTACAATGAAGATAATAATTACCTTAAATGCAAAAAAGAAGTTTTAATTAAAATTAATAAAATTGCTCCGACTGTTCCTTCAGTAGATAGTATAAAGTACAGCAGCAACAAAACTCTCAATGATATCAAGCTTCCTGAAGGATGGCATTGGAAAAATCCTCGAGAAGTGCCACAGGTAAATAAATCTCATTATAAAGCATATTTTAACTCCAATGAAGTTAAATCAGGTATCTATAAAGACGCTAACAGTGTGGATATAAAAATAAAAGTACTACCTGCAAATCCTAAGATTTACTCACTTCCTGTCGCAGAAAATATTGTTTACAATCAACCGCTTAGTGATTCTAAAATTTCAGGATTTTATTCGAATGTAAATGGAATAATGCGTTGGGTAAATCCGAACCGAATACTTAACGCTGGTCTCCATTATGAAGATGCTATTTTTGTTCCCTACGATGATAATTACAAAAACATTGTCTTATCTGTACCAATCAATGTGAACAAATTAACTCCAAAACTTTCCAAAACTCATTATAAAAGAGAATACAGTTCAGATTTACGTTTAAAAGATTTTGTTCTTCCTCACGGCTGGCAGTGGGAAAACCCTGATTGTAAAATAGACAATATAGGTAAATTTACTTTTAAAGCCGTTTATAGTGAAAACTCTAATTATCATGAAAGTAGGCAAAATGTTTATATTACAATCGATAAAGCTCAACCAACTTTGTCGCTCTCAGATATAACTTATAGCGAAAACATGACTCTCAAGAACATAAAATTACCTATAGGGTGGCATTTTTTAAATGAAAATGAAGTCCCTGTTGTATCAAAGGGTTCCTATATTGCAAAATTTGATGCAAAAGAAGCAAATACAAATTTTTTTAACAGTCAAGACAGCGTAAACGTATTGATGAACGTCAAAAAAGCTCATACAGTGGTTGAAAGTTGGCCGGAATTTTCAACAGAGTACAACGATAATCTTAAAGACACAGTTTTAAGTGGTAAAGCAAATACCTTAGGTAAATTTAAATTAATTGAAGTTCCAAATAAAATAGGTGAAAATTTATATCTTACCGAATTTACACCCAATAATCCAAACTACGAATCTTTAAGGGGATTATCAAAAATTCGATTATCAAAAAATATGACTGTAAGTCCTGCTCCGAAATTAAATATTAAAAATATAAAACAGTCTGATAAGTCGGTGAAAATTGATATTAAAAGTAAAGATATAAATATTGAATCTTTGGAATTTTCGATAGATAATGGTAAAACTTGGAAAAAATCACCTGAGTTTAAAGGTTTAACTCCAAAAATAACTTATAATTTCGTTTACAGGTTTAAAGATACCGAACTTCGATGTGCTTCAAAAACAAGTGATGCAATAAAAGTATCTACAAAAGCTTCTGCTCCATCAGCACCTAACAGCCCGAAAGTTAGAAAACGTACCAACCACGAAATAACATTGGAGGACAATGAGCTTTTGGAATTTTCAAAGGATGACGGAAAAACATGGCAGTCTTCTTCTGTTTTTTCAAATTTAAAAGCAAGCACAAAATACGAATTTGTTTCAAGAGTTAAAGAAGATGAGAACCACGTAGCTGGTCTTATAAGTAAGCCTACTAAAACTTCTACAATAAATTGGTTTACAAATTTGATAGTTAACCGTTTATTTGGCTGATAAGTGTTTTTCAAGAATAGCGTAGTTTATTTAAAATCAATCCAAAGTGTTTATATATTAAATTTTGAAAACAACAATATAGGCAATGTACCCTGTTAGTACACTGCCTTAGATTTTGTCTAAATCCTTTAGTAAATGTTTATCCTCTACATTCTCCTATTTTTGCTTCGTAAGTTTCTATTTCACCATTAAAGCACATTATTGTTAGGAGCCCGTTCATATACGACATCGCTATCTTGTTTACATCAAATTCCTCGGATTGAGGTCTTCCCTGCCACTCAAAGTTTGCAGCAGACAAAATACGAATCAATAAATCTCTAGATATTTCACAAACTCCTTCTCCTAATATTTTTTCCCTATATGCGTCCGAAAATAAAAATGAGGCACATAACTGATTTAAAGTTTCATCTGCAGGGATCATAGTAACATGTGCTCTAATCACATCTTGTGAATTCCGAACCCACTCATGAAGTTTTCTTGTATTTTCCTCACGTGATTCTTCCAGCATATGGCGGTTAACATGTATTGTTTCTCCATTCTTTAAGCAACAACAGATAATACCGGGATAACGTCTGTAATCGGTATAAGCAAACATCATACCGTTAATAAATCCACTTCTTATCGTTCGCCTCCTTTCTATCATTTTTCTCCTTCTTATTATCCCGTATATCTTTCTTAGTTCTCTTCTTCTCTCTCTCGATTCTGTTCTCAACACATCCACATTTATTGTTTTCCCTTCTTCTACCGTTTTCACTTTTCCCGGTCCCGTCCTTGTTACCATTAGAGAATACCCATTTATAGATAATATCATGTCACTATTTTCCGCTTCCGTTCTTTCCGCTTCTGTCCTTCTCGTTAAAAAATCCCCGTGTATCATTGGTAGCAAACTAATATGTCCCATTTCCCTCCTTCTCCATTCCATCCTACTTCTTATTTTGCTCCTACTCGCTTCCATTCTTTCCATTTCCCTTTTTACTTCCCTCATTCTTATTTCCCTTGTTTCCGTTTCAGTTTCTCCCGTTTCAGTTTCTCCCGTTTCAGTTTCTCCCGTTTCAGTTTCTCCCGTTTCAGTTTCTCCCGTTTCAGTTTCTCCCGTTTCAGTTTCTCCCGTTTCAGTTTCTCCCGTTTCAGT
>URZE01000008.1 GCA_900552265.1 uncultured Oscillospiraceae bacterium | reverse complement strand
TAATATCAGTCAAATGACGAACCCTGGTCAAGAAGATTCGTGCGCAAGTCATTTAAATCAAGCATTAGCTAATATCAGTGGTGCAACGGGTAAACTTAGTGCACTGGTGGGCTCAAATAATTTGTTAAATGAACCTGAAAATGAACCTAAAGACGGTAACAATAAGCCACATGGCACAGTCGAGAGTGTAGTAAATGAAGTTTCAGGAGCAGCTAAGGGATTACATAATGGAATAAGAAAAAATGGAATTAATCTATTTTCGGGTATATCATATGCAGCAGAAGAACCAAAGAAACAAGAATCGTTAGGGTGGTTTGGTTGGTTAAGAAGAAACTAAATAATTTTTAATTGAATAAAAAAATAAATTGAAATTCCTTGTTAAAACCGCTTGGTGAGCAAGGAGTTTTTTATATCTTTAAAAAAATAATTCAATATATCATTAATAAAAAAACAATACAACCCACCAATACTGGCAGATTGTAAGTATATCTTATGCATACAACTTAGATATTTCTGATTTTATTCCATCGATGTCAAAATTGTATTTTTTTAGTTGAGAATCCACTGTTGCATGAGTCACAAATTCATCATTTATAGCCTTAATTAAATAACTCCCTTGATAATCTTCTTGAACTAAACATGAACCAAATTTTTCGCCTATGCCACCTGATAACATAGATTCTTCAAAGAATATTATGTGTTTAAAATTTAAACTTTCTTTCACAGCAACTATATCAATCGGGTAAATCACATTTAGTTTTAAAACACAAATTGGTTCAAATTTTTTACTTGCAAAATATACATTGGAAAATATACGACCGTACGTTACGATTAAAATTTTAGCATTTTTATTTCCATAAAAATCATAATTATTCCCAGTATAAACAAATTCCATAGGTTTCTCAAATTCTGAACCACGAGGATAGCGTACCGCTGACAATCTTTGAGAAACAAATATTGCATTCCCAAGCATAGGCTCAACTTCTTCCAAAAATGATGGAGAATATATAGTCATATCAGGTATTGTGCTTAAAAATGGAACATCGAATATTCCTTGATGAGTTTCACCATCTTCTCCCACTAATCCTGCTCTATCCACTGCAAAAACCATTTTAAATTTCTGCAAAGATATATCATGAATTATTTCATCATAAGCCCTCTGTAAAAAACTTGAATATACCGCAAAAACAGGTATTAATCCTCCTGCTGCAAGACCACCGGAAAATGTTACGGCATGTTCTTCAGCAATTCCCACATCAAAGAATCTGTTTTTATACTTATTTTTGAACTCTGTAAGCTCTGTACCTATTGTCATAGCAGCAGTTAGGGCACAAATTCTGGGATCATCTTCGGCAAATTTGCACATTGCTTTTCCAAATGTCCAAGAAAAAGTCTTTTTAGATTTGGATAAATCAATTCCAGTATTTGCGTTAAATGACGATACCCCATGATAAATTTTGGGATTTTTTTCGGCAAATTTATATCCCTTACCTTTACTAGTCATTACGTGAACTACTACAGGTTTATTCAAATCTTTAACTATTTTCATTGCTTTTTCCAATTGATCCAAATCATGACCGTTAACAGGACCATAGTAAGCAAATCCCATATCTTCAAAAATACTGTTTTTATATATAACTTTTTTTACAACAGATTTCGAACGCTTCATCCAATGCTTCAATTTCAATCCAACAGAACTCTTATTGAGTATTCTTTCGAGAGTATTTTTAGCCATCATGTAAGAAGTCCTCATCCTAACCGCCGAAAGATACCTGGCCACGGCACCTACATTTTTAGAAATAGACATCTTATTATCATTGAGAACTATTATAAAATTTTTCTTAAATCTTCCCGCATTGTTTAAGCCCTCATAAGCAAGGCCTCCTGTCAAAGCTCCATCACCTATAACAGCTATAACATGCCCCGGTTCATTAAGTATTTTTTTCGATTCTGCCAATCCGAGAGCTGCAGATATTGAAGTACTACTATGTCCGGCAGTAAAAGAATCATACGAGCTTTCAAATCTGTTAGTATAGCCAGAAATACCTCCTTCTTTTCGAATACTGTCAATCTCATTCATTCTTCCCGTAAGCATTTTATGAACGTAACTCTGATGTCCCACGTCCCAAACTATTCTATCAAACGGATCATTAAAAACTTTGTGCAACGCCACTGTTAATTCAACAACTCCTAAATTAGAAGAAAGGTGGCCTCCGTTATGTGCTACGGTTTCTATAAGTTTTTGTCGTATTTCTAAGCAAAGTTCCTCTGCATTTTCTATTTTATCCAAGTCTTGCGGTGAATTTATCTGACTTAACAACGGATACTTATTGTAAATCATAAACCTTATAAAACTTCCTTTTAATCGTATTAAAACACTTATTTCATTATATCACATTTTAACACACTTTAACATACCCTACACATCAAAAAATCCGCAAAATCCTCAAGAAAAGTAACATCACTTTTAAAAATTTTCAACTCAAATTTGGCTTTTTCAGTTAATTCTTTTACAAAGTCAACAGCAGATGGATTTTTAAAAAAAGAAAGATTATACGTTTCGTTATCCAAAATGTCATCTACAATCTGAAAACACAATCCTATATACTTACCATACTTCTTGCATGAATTAATTTTTTCCTCGGAAGTTCCACTTAAAACAGCTCCTATTTCCGACGCTGCTGAAATTAAACATGAAGTTTTTAAATTGTAGATCTCAATAAGTTTCCCTTTATCTACTATGTTTTTTTCTAAATCTAAGCATTGTCCGTTAATCATACCCTTACATCCCGAATTTGATGATAAAACTTCAATACTTCTTAAAATATTTTTTGCACTTAATTCGTTACAATCACAGGAACTTGCAATTTCAAAGGCATACGTAAGCAAAGCATCGCCCGATAGAAGTGCAGTACTTTCCCCAAATTTAATATGATTACAGCTTATTCCTCGGCGCATAGTATCATTATCCATGCACGGCAAATCATCATGAATCAGCGAGTATGTATGAATCATCTCCAATGCAGCTGCAAATTTATAAATTTCCTTACTTTTCCCTCCGCACATTTCATAGGTAGCCAGCATCAAAATTGGACGTATCCTTTTTCCCTTAGAAAACAAGCTATATTTCATGGAATCTAAAAGTTTTTCATCTACTGATCCTCTTAGTTCTTGAACGTATCTTTCTAAAAATTCTTCAAATTTATACTTGTAATTTTCTAACTGAATTTCAAATTTCAAATCAATTCTCCTTAAAAGGAATTTACTTGTCGTTTTCTATTATGGTAACTCTTTGTACAGCATTATCAAGCATTTCTTTACAGTACTTACTTATCTGCATTCCTTCTTCGTACAATTCCAGTGAATTTTCAAGAGTTTCTTCTCCACTTTCAAGTTTACTCACTATATCTTCAAGTCTTTGTATTGAAGATTCGAAATTGGTTTTACTTTTTTTCATACTTATTTCCTCACTTCACAAATTTTATGAACATCAATTATTTTACATTTCACAGAACCATCATTAAGAATTATTTCATACTCAGAATCATTTTCTATATCATCTATATTTCTGATCAATTTACTGTCTTTCAAAATTAAAGAATAACCCTTTTTTAAAATAGAATTCTGTGAACATGATTCTAACCTTTTATAAATTAAATCATATTCATATATTTTATTTTTCAGTAAATTTTTTAATGCATCATCTAAACGTTGTTTAAAAATTTGAAGTTCTTTCAATTTAGAGTTTATAGCATTAATCGGCGAATATTTTTTAATATCGTGTTTTAAGGATTCATAAATTTGCAAACGTTCGATATTTTGAAACTTGAATATTTTTTCAAGTCTTTCGTGTAAATTATTCAAACTAATTTCAAGTATAGATTTGTCAGGAGTGGCAATTTCGGCTGCGGCAGACGGAGTAGCTGCCCGCACATCTGCTGCAAAATCGCATATCGTAACATCTGTTTCATGTCCTACCGCAGATATTATCGGAATTTTTGATTCAGCTACAGCTCTCGCAACTTCTTCTTTATTGAAAGCCCACAATTCTTCAATTGAACCTCCGCCTCGTCCCACTATAATTGTATCTACATCAAAGGATTCATTAAAATATTTTAATCCCTGTACTATTTGATGTGAGGCTCTTTCTCCTTGCACATCTACTGGATATAAAACAATCTCACAAAGAGGATAACGCCTTGCACAAATATTCTTTATATCATGTATTACTGCTCCAGTCTTTGAAGTAACAACACCTATTTTAGTTGGGAATTTTGGAATACTTTTTTTAAGAGATTCATCAAAAATACCCTCTGAAAATAATTTTTCTTTCAGAAGTTCAAATTCTGCATAAAGCTCACCTTTACCTTGCGGAAAAATATTACAAGCATAAAGTTGGTATCTACCGGCCGCTTCATAAGAAGAAACTCTTCCCCTTACAATCACTTTCATTCCATCAGAAAGATTAAATTTAATCTTTCGTGCATCACCCGAAAACATAACAACATTAACTACACTTTTTTCATCTTTCAAAGAAAAATACAAATGTCCGCTTGCATAATGATTTTTAAAATTTGAAATTTCACCGCTTACAAATACATCTCTGATATTATCGTCCGACTCAAGTAAAACCTTCACATAGGAATTAAGTTGAGAAACAGTTATTGCCGAAACAGAAATCATTGTGGTATCACCTTAAAAATTTTTATTTTTCTATACCTTTACTTACAGAACCCAATACACCGTTTATATATGAGGCTTCTTGCTTAGTGCTGTACTTTTTGGCAAGTTCAACTGCTTCATTTATTGAAACACTTACAGGAATTTCTTTAACAAACAACATTTCAAAAATTGCAAGTCTTAAAATAGAAAGAGCAGTCCTTGATAAACGATCTTTACTCCATCCGTTCAAATTTTTTTCAATATATTCATCCAGCAAATCTTGTTTTTCCAAAGTACCTTCAAAAAGTTCACGAGTAAAATTATCGGTTTTCTCATCTCTCACAAGTTCTGCATTAGTTATTATTTCATTTAAACTTTGCAATCCAAAAGTACTTTCAAATAAAAATATAAATGCTTGTTCACGCAATTTACGTCTACTCATTAATAATATTCTTCCTTTTTCTTCGTTTATATTTTTTACTCAACATTTACATTAACATAATACTGTCCGTAAATCCACGATTTATCGGAATTTTTAATGTACAGTTTCACCGGCATTTCCATTGAACTCAAAAAATCATTCTTACCTTCAAAATCTATTTCCGCTACTATGTCAGACTGTTTTATTGAGTTTATTTCACTTATTGGTCCCAAAACTAAAATATTAATACTTTTGTTATATACATTTGCTTTTTTTCCTTCAGGTAAATTCTTGAAAGAAAATTGATTTATTGAAAATATCCTTTCTCGAAACTGTGACAAATTCAGATTTACTTCAGCCGTATAGACATTATTTAAACTTCTACACCCTTGCGGGAGATTTATAGGAAGTACAAACTTAAAATTTTGGAAATTTACTTTATTAAAATCTATAGCATCAAGTTTTACATTTTTTAAAACTGAAACTATTTCTTCAGGGCCGGCAATCTCAAGCTTTAAAGGATTTACTTTTGCAAAATCCTTGTACTCTTTTTTTATATCTATTCCCACCGGAAGGTTTGAAAAATCCGGTAAAATTTCTATTTCCTTTTTCATCAATACGGGTATACTGGCTTCAACTTCATCTACACTCGCTGAAATTGTTTCACTTAAAATTTGTTTATCGTAAGCGTCGTACATAACTATAGGAAGCCTCAAAGTAATCGGAGAACTTATTTCTCCAGGAACATTACTCAAAATTTTTACTTTTTTTATTTTTGAAATTTCAGTTTCCGGACCCGACAAAATAACTTTCTGAGACGAAAGAACTGTATTCCCCACAAAATATCCTTGTTTGGGATTAAAATTTATTTCTGGCTCAATGGTAAACTCCGATTCTCTATACCTGTCCACCATCACCGTTATGACGGAAGGTTTTACATCAGAAACTATTTCATAATCTTTTAATAAACCAACTTTTTTCGCCGATAATTCTAAAGTATAATTCCCCGGTGACATTATTGTCGCAGCAGATTGAGAAGCTGAAATTTGTATATTATCTTTTGTAACTTGTCCAACTACAAGTCGATTCCCTGCAATTTCAACTCTTGCTTTTAAATCATGTCCACTAAAAATTTTCAGTCCATCTTGAACGGCACTTTCGGAAAGCGGAACATTTATGGGGATATCAGAAATTGTTACGGGATTGCTCTCCGTACTGCTTGAAGATACAACTATCCATATTATTAATGAAGATAGAACCGAAAAAACAGCCACAAATTTATTATTATAAAATAATTTTCCCCAGTTTATACTTTTCATTTTTCGACGAATACGATTAAAATTAATCATTTTTTCCCGCCTTTCTAAAGGAGGAGAATATACTTTTGTATCTCTTTTTTACTCTGTAATCAATCAAAAGTTTTTCAAGATCTTTTTTGAAAAAATCCATGCTTTCATATGTTTTAAGAGTTCCGTTGACTGCTATCGAAACTTTTCCGGTTTCTTCGGAAACTACTACAGCAACAGCGTCTGAATTTTCGCTTACTCCTACTGCAGCTCTGTGTCGAGTTCCGAGTTCTCGGCGTAATCTATCACTTTTTGTAAGTGGCAAAATACATCCCCCAGCATATAATAAACCATCTCTTACCACGAGTGCTCCATCATGCAGTGGCGCTTTATTAAAAAATATATTACATATTAATGCGACTGATGGTCGAGATTTAATTACAGTACCTGTATCTATAATTTCGCCGAGTTTGGTTTTTCTCTCAAACACGATTAATGCACCCATTTTTTCGTCACACAAAGAAACTACTGCATCCGAAGTGATGCCTATTAAACTTCTGTATTCACGAGTATGCGAATCTTCATCTGCTTTTGAATTTCTAAAAGACCAATAGTCCATTATATCGCTTCTTCCGAGTTGCTCTAACGCACGGCGCAGTTCAGGTTGAAATACAATCAAAAGAGCAAATATACTAAATTGAAAAAAATTACTCAATATCGTGCTTAACATCCTAAAATGAAGTTGACAAGATAAAAAATACGCCACAAGTATTATTACTATCCCTTTTACCAGTTGACCCGCTCTGGATTCTCTTATTATCTTTATAAGATGATAAATTAAAAAAGCAACTACAGAAATATCTATAATATCGTATACATTAAAAGTTCGTATAAGACTTTGAACAGCCGGATAAATTCCCGATAACCAGTTCATTATTTACCTCTTTCCAATAAACTTTTCTTTTAATAAAACAAGTATTAACTCATTTTTATACTTCGACATAATTCAAAAGCATAAATTTCTTCAAGTTAATACTTTAATTTTAACATATTTAATTTTAGTTGCAATAAAGATTATGTTAACTCAAAAACAATTCAACGGAATTAACAAATTTAAAAATATTATTTGGATTTTATTGCCTTTACAACATCAACAAGTCTGTCTATTTCGAATTTTGTGTTGAATGCCGAAGGACTTACTCTGACAACTCCTATATCGGAAGTCCCACCAAATTCATGAGCTGATGGCGCACATTGAAGTCCAGTTCTTACCTCTATTGCATTTTTATCAAGAATTTTTCCTACTTCATCACTTACATATCCTTCAATATTGAAACTGAGAAGCGGAACAAAAAATTCTGAATTTGGCCTTGGCATATAAAGTTTAACTCCCGGAATATTTTTTAATCTATCATAAAGATATAAAATTAATTTACTTTCGTGATTTGAAATATTTTCTATTCCTTTATTCATCACAAATTCCATACCAGCTCTTAATCCTGAGATTCCCGTGATATTTGGAGTACCGCTCTCGAATTTTTGAGGCATTTCTTTAGGATGACAAAGTTTCATGGAATCTGTTCCTGTACCGCCTTCAATTATGGTATCCAATTTTTCGGCACTATTAGCTATAAGCATCCCTGTTCCCATAGGACCATAAAGTCCTTTGTGTCCAGCAAAACACATAAAATCCGCTCCAAGCATTTCTGCATCAATGGGAATCAATCCACCAGACTGAGCGCAATCTATAAGAACAGGTATACCATATATTTTCGCCAAAGCAATAATTCTATTTATCGGAAGTTTTATTCCCCACACATTCGAAGCGTGAGTACAAACTATAAGAGCTGTTTTCGAATTAATACCTTGTCTGAAAGAATCCAGTGTTTTATCATTATCCTCAGGATAAACTTTAACTGCTGTATAGCTGATAACACCGTCTTTTTCCAATTTATTTAAAGGACGCATAACAGCATTATGTTCTATACATGAAGTAACAACATGGTCACCAGGTTTTAAAATACCCTTAATTACCATATTTATCGCCTGTGTACAATTGAGAGTAAATGCTATATTTCGAAAATCTTTTACTCCGAACAATCTTGCCGCAGTTTTTCTGCATTTTTCCATTTCTTCTCCCGATTTACGTGACATGGTATGACCGCTTCTTCCCGGATTTGCTCCGTAATTTTTTATTCCCTGTGACACTGCACTGTATACTGACAGTGGCTTGGGATAAGTTGTTGCCGAATTGTCCAGATATATCACATGTTTACCTCCTGTTCTCTACAAAAACTATCAATATATAATTTTTGGTATTTATTTTTAATATAAAGAAGCATTAAGAGAATTTAATCACTCTCTTATCTACTTCAATTACATAATATGAAAATATTTCTCGAAATGATAAAGACTCATACCCATATATGGTACGAGTCTCTAACTTCATAAAATACTAATCAATTATGCAAACACAGTGTGCTGCTATACCTTCACTTCTTCCCGTAAATCCTAAGTTCTCTTCTGTTGTAGCTTTCACATTCACGCAATCTGAATCAATTTCACAAATCTTTGATATATTTTCTTTCATACGAGAAATATACGGACTCAACTTTGGAGATTGAGCTATTATTGTAGCATCTAAATTTTGAATCTGGTAGTCCTTTTCTTTTAGCATATCAGAAACTGTTTTTAGCAATTTCATACTGTCAGCATTTTTGTAAACGGGATTGCTATCAGGGAAATGTTTACCTATATCTCCCAAAGCCGCAGCTCCCAAAAGAGAATCCATAATTGCATGAATCAATACATCAGCATCTGAATGGCCGAGCAATCCGACATCGTTTTCGATTTTTACTCCACCCAAAATAAGCGGTCTCCCATTTACCAATCTATGAACATCATAACCATGACCTATCCTCATAGAAAAATCTCTCCATATTAATTTATATTAAATAATCGAATTGCATTATTTTTGGTAGTCCTCAACACACTGTCCAAGCTCATATTTTTAAGTTCGGCAACTTTTTTTGCTGTATACTCAATGTACGAAGAAATACACCTTTTTCCTCTTAATGGAACCGGCGCCAAATATGGAGCATCCGTTTCTAAAACAATTGAAGATATAGGGACTTCTTTCACAACTTCAACAATGTGTTTAGCATTTTTAAATGTGACTACTCCACCTATTCCTAATGACATTCCAATTTTAAGTATCTCTCGGGCCATTTCTACGCTTCCAGAAAAACAATGTACCACTCCACAAGGTTTATATTTTTTTAAAATTTCCAAAGTATCTCCGTGCGCATCTCTGTCATGCACTATTATCGGTAAATTATGTTTTATTGCAATTTTTACTTGACTCTCAAAAACCTTTTTTTGTACGTCTTTATTATCGGAATTAAAGTGATAATCAAGCCCTATCTCTCCCACTGCAACAACTTTTTCATTATCAAGCATCTTTTCAAGGTCATCTATCAAAGAATCTATTTCAATGTCATTACCATTCAAATATTCAGGATGAAATCCCACTGCAGCATAAATATACGAATATTTTTTAGAGAGTTCAATTGCCTTGGCAGAAGTCTCAAGATTCCCACCGTTATCAATTACAGCACACACATTCTGCATTGGCAAAAGTCTTAAAATAGATTCTCTATCAGGATCAAATGCTTCGTCATTGTAATGCGTGTGTGTATCAAATATCATATTTGTCACCTTATTTCACTTCCAGGTTCCACTGATTCCAAGAAAATAACTTTTACACCATTTTTCTCACATGAAGCTGCTAATATCATACCGTTACTTTCAACTCCGCATAATTTTACCGGTTTTAAATTTGAAACCAGTATAACAGTTTTTCCAATAAGCTCCTCGGGCTTATAATAATTCGATATCCCTGAAACAACTATTCTTTCTCCCGATCCATCATCCAACCTGAGTTTAAGAAGTTTTTTTGATTTTTTAACAGGTTCGCAGTCTTTTATCTTAGCTGCAATCAACTTGATTTTCGCAAAATCTTCTATATCAATAAGTTTGATTGTATTTACATTTTCAGAATCAGTCGCAGGTTTAGGACTTATTAATTCATCAAGTTCTTTTATTTCTTTTTCGGTATCTATTCTCGGAAAAAGTGCTTTCCCCTTGCAAATCGTAAGAGTTTCCGGAAGCATACCCCACTGGTTTGCCATTTCCCAAGTACACAACGATCCATCTGCTCCTATTTGTCGCTGAATTTCTTTTGAAGTTTCAGGCATAACAGGAGAAATCATAATCGAAATTATTCTTAAAGATTCACACAAATTATAAAGAACAGATGCCAATCTTTTGTACTGAGATTCATCTTTTCCAAGCTTCCACGGCATTGTTTCGTCAATATACTTATTGCATTTTGAAATTAAGTTCCACACAGCCGAAAGCGCAGCGGAAAATTTAAAATTATTCATCTTCGATTCATAATCTTTTTTCAAATTAACCGCACATGTTATCAACTCATTATCAATATTCCCGGGACGGTGATTTTTCGGTAAGGTTCCTCCGAAATATTTATCTATCATTGCTACGGTTCTGGAAAGTAAATTTCCCAAATCATTTGCCAAATCAAAATTAATTCTCTTTATAAGAGATTCGTTGGTAAATATTCCATCACATCCAAACGGTATTTCACGCATCAAATAATAACGAACAGCATCCACTCCATAGCGTTTGCAAAGAATTTCCGGATCCACCACATTTCCCTTGGATTTTGACATTTTCGTTCCGTCACCGAAAAGTATCCAACCATGTCCGAATATTTTTTTTGGAAGCGGTAACCCCAATGCCATTAAAATAGCAGGCCATATTACAACGTGAAATCTCACTATTTCTTTTCCTAAAAAATGAACGTCTGCAGGCCAATATTTTCTGAAATCCGAATCATCCTTGCTTCCATATCCTAAAGCTGTAATATAGTTGGTAAGAGCATCAAGCCAAACATACACAACGTGGTTTGGGTCAAAATCTACAGGTATTCCCCATTTAAAACTTGTACGACTTACGCACAAATCCTCTAAACCGTTTTCTATAAATTGAATCATTTCATTCTTTCTACTCTCGGGTTGAACGAATGATGGATGCTCTTCATAATACTTAATAAGCTTATCGCCGTACTTCGAAAGTTTGAAAAAATAAGCTTCTTCTTCAGACCAATTTACATCTCGACCACAATCCGGACATTTGCCATCATTAAGCTGAATATCGGTAAAAAAAGCTTCACATGGAGTGCAGTACCAACCTTTATATTTTCCTTTATATATTTCACCTTTATCATACAGTTGTTTAAAAATATTTTGAACTGATTTTATGTGATATTCATCCGTTGTTCTAATGAATTTATCATATGTAATACCGAGAGTTGACCACAATTTTTTAAAGCTTTCTACAATAGGATCCAAATATTCTTTAGGGGTTTTATTCTCTTTATGAGCATTTGTCTCTATCTTTAATCCATGTTCATCAACACCGGTCAAAAATTTAACGTCAAAACCTTGAGCCCGTTTATACCTCGCCATAGTATCTGCAGCAACCGTACTGTAACTATGACCTATATGTGCTTTACCGGAAGGGTAATATATGGGAGTAGTAATATAAAATTTTTCTTTTTCGGACATTATTTCAAAACTCCTTTTATCATTTTTTCAACTTCTTGATTATATCACTTAATAAATTGAATATCTATCTCTTACATTCAAAAATAAAGATTTTACCTTCCAAATTTTTTCAGTATAATTCAAAACATAAACGTCCATAATACTGTCATGGAGGTGAAAAAAATGAAAAATACTACTAACAACACAAATAACACAAATTCAAAAAATTCTACAAACGCCAAAAATCAGCAAAACAAAAACAGCACAAACAACACTAACCATTCTAACCAAACAAACAGCAGAAATTGCGGAAAATAACGCTTTAATATGCTGAGCCTTCATAAAAGGCAGTGCTTTTCCGAAAGTGGTATTTTAAACTTCGGAAAGGCATTTTTATGTTATACTCATATTTTCACCATATACACCATGACTTAATGGTTGGCACAAAAAAGTTTGATTGTAATACCTTTTTAAATTTTTTTCACATGAAGCTGCTTCAGTCTTATTTGAAAACAGACCAAAAACTGCTGAACCACTGCCACTCATACTCGTTCCCAGAGCTCCGTTTTTACATAAATCTTCCTTTATTTCAAAAATTTTACTATTATTTAAAACTTCTTCAAAACGGTTAAAGATATTTTCAGATACCCCAGTGACGTCTCCTGTTTTCAAAGATTTTATAAGATTTCTATGATTTTTAAATTTATCTATCCTTAATTTATCACACATATAGTACGCATCTTTTGTACACACACTTATATCCGGTTTAACTACAACGATAAAACAATCTCTAAGAGAAGGCACTGAAATAAGCGTAGTTCCCAATCCTGTTGCGTGTGCACAACCACCTAAAAAGCAAAATGGAACATCAGAACCGATTTTACAAGCTAATTTTAGCATTTCCGATTGAGAAATATTCCTTTTCAAAAGCAAATTAAGAGCGTATAACACTGCAGCTGCATCGGCACTTCCTCCACCCAAACCGGCTCCTTGAGGTATATTTTTTGAAATATATATTTTAATTCCCAAATTTTCTATACCGATATATTCCATAAAAATTTTTGCAGCTTTGTAAGCCAAATTTTTTTCAAACGAACACCCTATATCCTTACTACACTCAACCACTATTTCCTTATTTAAAGATCTTTCTACAATTATCTCATCACTCAAACTTATACTTTGCATAACCATATCTACTGCATGATAACCATTATCAAGTTTTTCAAGAATTTCGAGTCCTAAATTAATCTTTGCCGGAGCAAAAACTTTTACTCTCATCATACCACCAATTTCACTAAAAATTTTAAATAATATTATACATCAAAATTTATCAGAAAATAAAGGTAAGCTTTCCGAAGCCCTTATCTGACTCGAAAAGCTGGAAAACAAATTTTATTTTTCCTCTTTAATTACATTAAACTGAATTTTTCGATCAATAAACGAACATACCACTGTATCAAATTTCTCTATTTCACCTTTTACTATCATATTCGCAATTGGTCTTTCTAACTGTTGTCGAATTACTTTCTTAATTTGGTACGCTCCCGTAGCATGGTTAATATTCAAAGAGGAAATATAATCAACTACACTTTCATCAAATTTAAGATTAATTTTTTCTTCTCTCACAGTATGCTCAAGTAAATCCAAACACACCTTTGTTATTTCTTTGAAACTATTTGAATTTAGTTTATTGAAAACTACAGTCTCATCTATATGATTAATAAAAGCATTTCCAAAAAACTTTTCCAATTCCGCAATAACCATTTTCTTCACAACACTTCGATCTTCTTTGTCAGAGAAACCTAAAATACTTTTCTCACCAACATTTGTAGTCATAATAATTATCGAATTTGTAAAATCAACTTTATTTCCGGAAGCATCAAAAGCATATCCGTTTTCCAAAATACTTGAAAGTATACTTATTATACGAGTATCTGCTTTTTCAAGTTTATCAAAAACAACTACTGAATGCGGGTTTTTCCATACTTTTTCCATTAACGAATTTACGGGATAATTCTGTTCCAAATCTACTTTTATAATGTTTCCAAATTCTTTTCCTGTTTCATTAGCCAACAAAGTTTTTCCTACACCCGAAGTACCTGCAAACAAAAATGATGCACGCGGTTTAGAATCATCACTAATTCCTGTTCTGCTCCTACGAATAGCTTCACTGACAAATTTCACAGCCTCACTTTGACCCTTTATACGACCTTCTAAACGCTCTTCCAAAGAGTTGAGCAACTTAGACTCATATTTAGACAAATCTCCAAGTGGAATATTTGTATCAGATGAAATTACTGACATAATATCTTTTTCAGTTATAGTCAAAATTTTCGAAGGATTGGTAGAATTATTGTTTCTTCTCGAAGCGAGTATGGCCGCCGAAGACACAACATCTATAGCTTTATCCGGATATGTACGATTTTTCATATATCTTCCGGTTAATTTAACAGTAGTCATCAGTAATTCATCAGATATTTCAACATTATCTCCCAACAAATTACTTTTAATTCCTTTAAGAATATTGTAAGTCTCAAACTCGTTTGGTTCTTTTACATACACGTTGCTATATCTTCTTTTCAAAGCAAGATCTGGCTCAATATATTTTTTATACTCTTTAACTGTTGTTGCAGCTATCATTTTTATGTTTCCACGATCAAGGAAAGTTTTAAAAAGTTCAGCCGCATTACACTGCACGATTTGGTGATACTCATCCATAAATAAAATTACATCCGGATCTTTGGCAGCATAATCAAAAAGTGCACGAATTCTTCCAACTGCTCCATCTCCACGATTATAAGCTTTACCTGCTATCAAACTCACCATATTAACTTTAATTATTTTTTTATTTTTAAAATCTTCCGGAACATCTCCTTGAGCAATACGATATGCAAGACCTTCAACAAGAGCTGTTTTACCAACTCCCGCATCTCCTATAATACAAGGATTTCCTTTTCCACTACGTGATAAAATATCAATTACCACATCTTCATCTTTTCTACGACCTATTGAGGGCCAAGATTTTTTTCTTTTACTTACAATTTTACCCTGTTGGGTCTCCATTACTCGCATAGCTATATCTTGTCTGGCTTGTTCAGTAAGATTTTGACAATATTGATCTACGACAGAATAGGTGTCGGGATCAAGCCATCCTGTTGATTGAGCCATCTGCACAATAGGCACAGCTAAAGCTTTCAATGCAGAATGAAGAAGTTCCGTACCAAAAGCTTTAAAAAACCACATCATCGCTCCCCCTACTGCTCCTGCTACGGTTGCTGTTGCTATAGGCATTCGTATTCCCCATTTCTTTTAATTTTTTACCACAATTTTAATACATTTTTGCATAAAAGTCAAATCTATTTTAACTTATTTATAACTTTTTTATTTTACATTCTCAATCAGATTATTTACCATAGTTGTCAAATCATTAATTTTTAATTCTGAATTTTTTAAACTATTTCCCTTTACCATCGCATAAAATTTAATCTTAGGTTCCGTACCTGAAGGTCTGATTACAAGCTTAGCTCCTTCAGCAAAATAAAAAATTAACACATTCGATATTGGTAAATTTTTTTCATTTACACAGTTACCCAATCCATCGAATATTTTTGAATTAAGATAATCTTTAACTTTCAGTATTTTTCTGTCTTTAAAATATTCGAATGGAAAATTTCGTAAATTATTCATAATATTTTCTATACGGGTGCGTCCAAGACTTCCTTTAAATTCAAAATTCAAAGTTTTTTCCGCAAAAAACCCGTATCTTTGTTTTAAATTGTTTAACACTTCCAATAAAGTCAAACCTTTATTTTTGTAATACAAAGCCATTTCACTTAGTAAAAGTACTGCAGAAACAGCATCCTTATCTCGGGCGTACGTACCTACAAGATACCCATTACTTTCTTCAAATCCCATAATAAATCTTGATTCTTCATTACATAATTCTAATTTCAAAATTTCAGAAGCTATATTTTTGAATCCTGTCAATACTTCTCGCACTTGACATCCATACACCGAAGCTATTTCGTCTACCATTGGTGTACTGACTATACTTCTAACTATCATAGAATTTTTAGGTAAAGTTCCTGACTTCGACTTTTGTAATAAAAGGTAATTGCAAAGCAATACTCCTATTTCGTTTCCAGTTAACAACGTATAATCATCATCGCATTTTATACAAATCCCTACTCTATCAGAATCCGGATCAGTTGCCAAAATAATATCAGCATTCTTGGAAATAGCAAGTTTTTTCGCACAGGTGTAAGCATCAGAAGACTCTGGATTGGGGTATGGGCAAGTTGTAAAGTTTTCATCAGGTTGCTCTTGACACGAAACAACATATAAATCTTTCAATCCGCAAACTTTCAAAACTTTTTGAACAAAATAATTTCCAGCTCCATTTAAAGGAGTATATACAACCTTTAAACCTTCCAAAGAATTATTATTTATTCTCTGTTTCATGACACAGTTAAAATACGATTCATAAATACTTTCAGATACAAATGAAATTAAATTGCAAGCTTTCGCATTTTCAAATTCCATAATTTTAATATCTTCAAATGTATCAATTTCACACATTTTTTCGTACACCTTTTGAGCTTCCGCTTCTCCCATTTGTGCTCCGTCTTTTCCATAGCACTTGTACCCGTTATATTCAGCAGGATTATGACTTGCTGTTATCATAACTCCGGCATTTGCATAAATTTCTCTCACTGAAAATGATAAAAATGGTGTAGGTTGAATTTTTTCGGTTATATAAGATTTTATTTTATTTCCTGCCATAACTTTTGCAGTTTCCATGGCAAATATTTTCGAATTTTTTCTTGAATCATAAGATACTACAACAACAGGTCGATCATATTGCTCATTGAGATAATTGGCAAGTCCCTGAGAAGTTTTTCTTACGGTGTAAATATTCATCATGTTTGTTCCCACACCCATAACTCCTCTTAAACCTGCTGTACCAAATTTTAAATCTTTATAAAATCTTTCATTTATTTCTTCAGGAAATTCTTCTATGTTTTTAAGTTCCTGTAAAAGTTCAACTTCAGTAACATTATCAAGCCAATTTTCAAATGTTTTTTTCACTTCGTTCACTTTATAGATTCCTTTCCGAACATTATTAACATATCACGAGTAAAAATTTTATCACATACTTTATGCTAATTCAAACAACCTGAAGTATAACTCTGAAAAATTTGTCTTTTAAATGAAATTTATCGACATATTACAATAAATCTTATTTTTTTATCAAATATACAAAAAAGAAAAACCGCTCGGATTAACCGAACGGATAATTATACTATTAATTTTTTCTTAAGAGTGGCATTGACATACATCTTGGACCGCCTCTGCCACGAGAAAGCTCAGAACTGGAAATTTCCAAAACTTTTATTCCATGTTTCCTTAAAATTTCATTTGTAACCTCATTGCGATTATAAACCACAACAACCCCCGGAGCTATACAAAGTGTATTTGAACCGTCATTCCACTGCTCACGCTGACCCGCAATAAGATCATCGCCTCCGCAAGGAATAAGCGTTACATTGTCAAGTTTGAGATGCTTTTTAAGAACATTCTCTAAACTATCAAAAGATTCTTTTGCTAAAATTTTATCGGATTTGTCATCTTTTGAAATTTCAAATATCTTTAATCCATCTCTTATCTCCGGATGTATTGTAAATTTATCTTTATCTACCTGAGTAAATACCGTATCAAGATGCATCATTGCACGATTGTGAGGAATGTAGAAAGCAACTATGTTTTTGATTTCGGATTCAGGATCACTAAAAACATTTTGAGCAAATTTTTCTATAGCTTCTTTTTCGGTGCGTTGCGATATTCCAACTGCAATTGTCTCTGAATTAAGATTTAAAATATCTCCGCCTTCGATGTGATGCTTTTCGTCACGACTATAGTATCTTTTGGTATTTTTATAATCAGGATGATACGTAAAAATAAACTGTGCATATATTACTTCTCTGTTTCTTGTTTCTGAAAACATTTTGTTAATGGTTACACCATTACCTACTGATGCAAAATTATCTCTTGTAAAATAAAGATTTGGCATTGGGTCGGCAAGGAGAGTATCATCTTTCAAAGAAGCTATTTTTTCGGGAAGAGAATCAATAGATTCAATGGATTCAGCTACGTCCTTCACTCTAATTCCTTCCATAGTTTTTAATATCAACTCTTTGGAATCCTTTATACCATTCAAATATTTGCTAAGAACATCTCGTACATCTTTATCTTCAGAAGCTTCATTTACAAACTGGTTGATAAAACTTTCTCTAACTTTATCGGAAACACTTATCGCTTCAGCGGCAAGATCCTCAAGATAAACTACTTCAACACCATTATCTTTCAAAACTTTCGCAAACTCGTCGTGTTCTTGTTGAGCTAATTTTAAAAACGGAATGTCGTCAAAAAGAAGTTTTTCGAGTGTACTTGGAGTAAGATTCAACAATTCTTTTCCCGGGCGATGCAAAAGCACTATCTTTAATGGAGCTATCTCGCTTTTTACATTAATCGACGATTGTGACACTTGTTTGTCAACTTCAACAAAGCCAGCCGGCGAAAGAGCATCTATCGTAGGTATGAATGAGTTTGAAAACGACAGTATGCTTCCACACAAAATGGATAAAAACAAACGTGATGATTTCATTAAATTAACTCCTTAAAATAAAATATTTAAACAATTCAATTATAAATAATATATAAATTTCAATCAAGGATTTATTATATACAATTATTTAAACATTTTTTGATCAATTTAATCAAAAACTCAAACATTTTTAATTACCGCTTCCGCCACTCTTTGAGCTACTTCCGGATTTAAAGCATCCGGAATCACTATTACATTTTTTATTTCTTCAGGAGTTACCATGTTTGCTATCGCATAAGCCGCACTTTTCATCATATCCATTGTAACTTTTTTAATTTTTGCACTCAATACTCCTTTAAAAATTCCAGGAAAAGCCAAAACATTGTTTATCTGATTTTTATAATCCGAACGTCCGGTTCCACAAATCACTGCTCCGCCTTTATATGCTTCTTCTGGATATATTTCAGGTACCGGATTCGCCATGGCAAATACTATTGGAGAATTCATAAATGAAATCATTTTAGCATTTACTAAATTTCCTCGTGAAACACCTATAAAAATGTCTGCTCCTACAAGGGCATCCTTAAGGTTTCCTTTTATTTTGTTTTTATTAGAAATAGCACACATTTCTTTTTGTTTTTTATTTAAAGATTTATCATTCTCATCTAAAATACCATTTATATCGCAAAGTACAATGTCACCAAATTTCATATAAATCAAAAGCTCAGCAATTGCTATTCCCGCTGCTCCTGCACCATTTATTACTATTTTAACTAAACCCATTTTCTTTCCTGTAGCTTTAATAGAATTTATCAGTGCAGCAGCAACAACTATTGCGGTTCCGTGCTGATCATCATGAAAAACAGGTATATCGCAAATTTCTTTAAGCCTTTTTTCTACTTCAAAACACCTTGGTGCAGAAATATCTTCAAGATTTATTCCTCCAAAACTTTTTGAAATAAGTTTAACTGTCTTGACTATATCATCGACGTTTTGAGAATCAATACAAATCGGAAAAGCATCCACTCCCGCAAACTCTTTAAAAAGCGCACATTTTCCCTCCATAACAGGCATTGCAGCTTCTGCACCTATATTTCCCAAACCTAAAACCGCACTTCCATCAGTTACGACTGCAACCAAATTGGAACGTCTCGTTAAGTTAAATGATTCTACAGGATTATTTTTTATTTCAATGCATGCATCGGCGACACCCGGAGTATAAATAAGAGCCAAATCTTCTTTATTTTTTATTTTATATCTGGAATTTACTTCTATTTTACCCTTTAATTTTTTGTGTAATTCCAATGCTTTACTTCCCATAACTTTTTCTCCTTCAGTAAAATTTTGTTATATCATTTTATACGGATTTAAAATATCATCAATATCACTTTCATTCAGAAAACCCAATTTCAAAGCTGCTTGCTTGAGAGATATATTATCAAGATACGCTGTTTGCGCAATTTTAGCGGATTTATCATAACCTATTACGGAATTAAATGCAGTAACATTCATAAGTGAACGATTCAAATTATATTCCATTTTTTCTTTAACAGGTTTTATACCACTTACGCAATTTTTTTCAAAAGAAACTATACCGTCTGTCAAAAGTCTCACAGACTGCATAAAATTATATATACATACGGGCATAAATACATTGAGTTCAAAATTTCCCTGGGATGCAGCCATACCGACAGCTACATCATTAGATATTACTTGCACTGATATCATAGTGACAGCTTCACATTGAGTCGGATTCACTTTTCCCGGCATTATGGAACTCCCCGGTTCATTTTGAGGAATCGTTATTTCGCCGATACCACAACGAGGTCCGCTAGCCAAAAGTCTTATATCATTAGCTATTTTCATCAAATTGGCAGCCAAAGATTTAAGCGCTCCGTGAATATTTACGAAAGTATCCATAGAAGTAAGTGCATGAAATTTATTCTGCGCAGGAACTATTTTTGTACTTAAATTTTCAGATAAAATTTCGCAAACAGTTTTATCAAAATTTTTAGGACAGTTAAGACCCGTACCTACAGCTGTGGCTCCGAGCGCAACCTCTCTCAGTAAATCAAGGTTCTTAAGTATATATTCACACGGTTTTTCAACCATAACTCTCCAGCCACTTATTTCTTGAGAAAATCCGATTGGAACAGCATCTTGCAGGTGAGTTCTTCCAACTTTCACAATATCTTTATTCTCACTTTCCAGTCTTTTTAAAGTATCTATCAATTTTTGAGCTGCAGGTATTAAATAACTTTCAATAGCAACCAAAGCTGATATCTTCATTGCTGATGGAAACACATCATTAGAACTCTGAGACATATTTACGTGGTCATTTGGATGAATTGAATCGCAATTTTCTTTATTACACAGATTAGCAATAACTTCATTTACGTTCATATTGGTCTGTGTACCACTACCCGTCTGCCACACGCTTAACGGAAAATGTTTGCTAATGTCACCATGTTCCGCAATTTCGGCACATCTAACTATCATATTACATTTTTCTTTATCAAGTTTACCAAGTTTGAAATTTGCCTTCGCACAAGATTTTTTTATACATATAAGTGCTTTTATAACTTCTTTCGGAATTTTTTCAATTCCTATTTTAAAATTATTTAAACTTCTCTGAGTCTGAGCACCCCAAAGTTTGTCTTTATTAACCAAAACTTCTCCCATAGAATCCTTTTCAATTCTGTATTTTTCGCAGCACATAAAAATCCTTCCTTTTACAGACTTAATAGCTTGTATTTAATTTTACACGACTTCGAAACCAAATCCGATATTAATTCTAAAAAAATCTCAAATTTACAAAATATTGGATATTATATACTTTTATGTTTTTATATATTTTATTTATTTGTGAAATTTGATTGAAATTATATTTTCAAATTGCTACAATCACACAGGACATTTAATTAATCAGTGAAAGGAATATAAAATGTGAACATTAAAAAAATATTTTCAAAACATCTACGGTCGTACATATATGTAGCCTTGATATTTCTTTTTTCAATTTTATCTTCTAAAGTTGTGTTTTCTATTCAAGAATGCACCGCTTATAGACCTGAAGCATACCAAAGAATTGTGAGTTTTTTAAACAAAGATAAAAAAAACAAATTTATTTTGATGCGGTTGTATGTATATGTTCCTCTACCGGGAGAAAAATTATCACCTGGGGCAATCTATTGCAGTGATCCTGCGGAATCAATAAAAGATTACCTACTTTGCACAAAAGAAGAGGTTCACCTACTTCTAAAGGTAGATAGACACGACAGAGAGAACATGATATTAAATTTTTTAGCTTTGGTTTCTAACGTTTTAGATGATGAAAAAGCTACAGCAATTAGTCCCTCACACGAATAACCTTTTCATATTTTTCATACCTGATTCATCTATACAAGCGTACTCAAATACATCATTTTTTCAAGTTTTTCGTAAATTGAATCAAGTTGTGAAAATAAAATAGGATTTCTTCCTTTTCCTATTTCCACAGTAAATGCCGGTCTATTAAATCTCGAAATAAACCAATCCTTAAAACCTCCTCCAACTGCCAACCCTTCAGGAGAACTTAGTTTATATCCACTGACAATAGCAAATATTTTGGATAAAACTTCAGAATTTTCAGGAATATTTTTTCCGTATTTCCAATATATCTCCTCTCCTTGACTGTGAAATGCAATTGCATGCTCAAAATTATTTTTTTCACAAAGTTTTATAAGAAATTTTGTTTCGGGTTCACTTTCGGAATGAATTCCGCCATAACGAGTAGGGCCTGGATTTGTTATACCGTTTTCTATTTCCAATTGATGTAATTCTTCCCATCCTGCATCATAATTGTGGTTAAGGTCTACTCCACGTGCATTTGCTTGCCACCGAGAAGTATCTCCCGCAGAAATTTGATCAATAAAATATTTATATTTTCCGGCAGATAAACTTCCTCTTGTAGATATTTCAACACCGTCAGGATTTAAACACGGTACTACGCACAACCCTCTTTTTTGAAGCTGATTACCTACACTTACTCCGCAAATATCTTTTAAAGTTTCTATATCACGGCAAAGTGTTCTCAAAAATTTCAAAAGTAAAAAAGAAGTCAGCCATTCCATTCCATGAAAAGCACCTACCCACAGCACCATTTTACTTTCATTTCCGATTTGCAAGCAATCTATATCTCTATCACATACACTTTTACCTATTACACTATGACTTACAAATTTATAGTCTGAAACAAGATTATCTATAAGCTTTTTACGCATGTGCTCAAATGACAACAAAATAGACATAATTTTACCTCCCATAAAAACTCATCAAATTATATGTATTCATGAGAAGAATAAAATATAAAACTTTAGATATTTATATGTAGAAAAAACATAAAATATATTGAAAAAAGTTTTATAATTAGTATAATCATAATAATACGAGAATTTTATGCAAAGAGGAGGATTTTATCCATGCACAACGTGTTTTTTTCCCCAAAAAAGCTTAATAAAAATTTTATATCCAAATATATCGGTGTATGTGTTCCGATACTGACGTTACTCATATTATTCACCGGAGTACAATTTTTTTATGCTGACTCAAATACAAAAAAAATTACTCTCCCTCAAAAAATTGAAGGAATAGAAAAAATTGAGTATATGGTAAACGGTACACCCCGTGGAAGTACTTCAGGCAAGGAAACGGTGGCAATAGAAACTGACTCAACTATAAATTTTTTGGTAAAAATAAAACCTGATTACTACGAAAAACTGCATGTCAAAGACGTAAATATTACTTCCGATTCAAACAAATCTTTGAAATTAGGAGTTTACAAACTCAATAAAGATGGTAACGTTATCATTGTATACCCTTCACAAGACGAGTTGATAAACCCTAATCAAACATATGTTTCTCAACCATATACAGTTTACAAAGACGAAATTTTTAAAATGAATGGCGTTGTTGCAGATACTTTTGACACTTTCATAAAACTCGACAGTTCCGAATATCCAGTTAATGAAGCTATCACCGTAACATACCAAAACGGTAACAAAGATAAAGTTCCAGCCGAGTATTCACATGAAAATAACTCATACATTATAAAAAATATCACAGTAAACAGTAAATTAAAAATTCAAATCAATCCCCAAGAAGCTTATTCTCAATCCTCTCCCGTATTTTTTAAAGACGGAGAAGAAATGGTCCCAGAAAAAGACGGAAGCATAGTAATTCCCGCAGTTAAAAAAGATAATGAAATAACAGTAAATAACATATCTAAAAATAAATATTCATTGGTGTTTGAAAATTACTCCGGAACATCGTTCAAATACAAAAAGGAAAACTCAGAAAATGAATTCGAAAATATAAATTCTGGCACCTTAAATGCAATTTACGGAGAAAGTTTCTTATTTAAATTAGAGAATACCGAAGAAAATTTTTTAAACGAAAAAGAAATTACCGTTAATGAAGTAACAGTTCGACCCTATAATGGAATATATCGCTTAGGAAATATACGTGAAAATAAAACAATATCAATAAAAAATAAAATTGACTCCTCATATGAAATTTCTCTCCCGCCAGAAAGTTCCGGAGCGTATATTACTGACGAATCTGACATAAGGATAAATTTTGCAAAAGTCAACTACGGAAATCCTTTCAGTTTCAAAATAGGTGCTCTTGAAGGATATACTCAGGGAATAAATAATGCTATGGTTTATGCAATTCCTACTGAAAAATTAAACAACGATTCTGATATCCAAAAAAGTCTTTCAGAATCACAAAATTGTCTCCTTACACCTTCTTTGCAGGGAATTTTTACAATAAACGAAGTTAGAGAACCAATTTCTTTAATAGTAAAAAATTTAAATCTCAACACCTATAAAATGGTTCTTCCTGAAAATTTAAACAACGGAATTTATGCTGTTTCGGAAACTGATGCTGTTAAGAAAATTTCTAACACTACTTATGCCGTAACCCACGGTTCGTCAGCTCAAATAACCGTCACACCGGCACAAGGAAAAAGTACTTTAAGAATGAATTTTGAGTGTGACAATCCCGAAATTAATATTTCTCGTGAACAAAATATTTACACAGTAAAAAATATAACAAGTGATATAGGAATCGCAATGAGCGGAATATCTGACAGTGAGCATAAGGTAACATTTGACGGTTTGGGAACAGTATGTCGCAATGAATATGGAATCGTATACGACAATAATCAGGGATTTATTACAGACAAAACAGGCATAATTAAGTTTTTCGTTGAAATTTCGGACAACCTTAAATATGAAATGACTTCCGAAACAATAGGAGTAGATATTGAATCCGGAAAAGCAAAATTAACCGCTCCACAAAATCCCGGAGAGTATTATGTATTGTCTGACGTTGAAGAAGACGTAAAAATTGCAATAACAGGAGTAAAACAAAAAGAAATATTTGTTTCAGTCAATTCTGATGAAAATTCAGTAAAAATAAAATCTGCTTCAGGAGAAGAATCTTTACCACACACTAATAGTGTAGCATATGGTTCTGATTTCAATTTCAAAGTTGAACCTGCTCAAGGAACAGATATTTCAAATATATCTGTTATGTTGAACTCCAAGGAAGAAATAAGTCCTATCGCAGTAGGATCAAGCATTTACTCTTTGGAAAATGTTTCCGAAGATACACAGATACAAGTAGTTAACAATTCCTTAGAAATTAATAATTCAGGAACAGTAAACCTAAATTCACCAACAATCAATAATGAAAATTTAAGTACTTTTGTTAGTCCGAGAGAAGGTGTAGCATACCCTCAACACCGTTGGTATAATCTTATTGACGGAAAAATTAAAGTTAACAGCGAATCCAACGCAAAAGGCCGTAAATTCAAAATTAATAAGATTAAATTGCCTTGCGGTAATGATGTAAATAATTATTATTTACAAGGAAATTTTGAAACAATGTATACAACAGAAAATAATCATGGTCATGGTCATTACGAAGGCGGAAACCACGCCAACAGTGGTGCATTCGGAAAAGATTACAATGATGGTACTAACGCCACAGTAGAATGGGGTCAATCCTGTTCTATGCAAATAGAGTTTGAAGAATTTGATAATGGAGTAAGCATTAATAGTTTAGATGGAATCACAATAACAGCTAGCGACAAAAGTTTAACTCAAAAAATTCCTCTGAAAGAAGAGAATGACAAAGCTACCTTTAAAGACCTCGTTCTAAAAACATTTACTAAAAAAAATAGCTCAGAAAAAATAAATATCGACCTTGCAACAGTCAACATTTACGCCGAAGTGTCAGTGCCTACTAATTCTACTAACAAAAAAAAGACTGTTGATATAACATTTAAAACCACTTCTACTACTACGTGGAACATAAATGACTATAACAGCTTTGTGAAGAGATGCACTATGCATTTGGTATATTTTAATAATCTTACAATCACACCTCATGTAGATGAAAACACTCCAACAAACGCAACTGTAAATTTTTATAATCCCCCCGAAGGTGTAAATTATTTTGAGGCAAATCCAATATCACCCGATAAAAATAATACAATATTTAGATTGGGAAATGAATTCAACAGCACAACACAATATGTTTCGGCTCCAACTGATGGTTCAGACAACTCATATCATTTTGTAGTAAGGTTTAAAAAATACTATGATCTATCTAAAGAAGCTACATCCTATATTCGTATTTATCCCGATAGCTATGGAATAAAGAAATCGATAGAACTATCTTCAGCGACTATAGATACGGAAGAAGATCAGGATTATTATTATCGATGTTACAAATTGTATAAACCATATGCAACGAACATTTCAATTTCTATTTCCAATTTAAATAAAAAATCATATAAATTTAGTTGTTACGGCGAAGGGAACATTTACACCGATTCAAATAAAGATCAATTTTTGGAAAGAACTGTGACCTATGGAGAAAACTTCTCTTTTAAACTTCAATCCAAGGAATACTACAAACCGCTTCCTGAAATAATTACAATTGGAGTAGACAATCAATACCAAACTTTATCAAGTAATGACTTTGAATCAACCAGTATAAAATCTCCTATCTCCATGCCAAAATTTATTGATGCCTTTGAAAAAATTGATATAAAAAATGAAAACAATACTTTGGAATTCACGTTCTATAACATTAGAGAAAATATTTCTATTTATTCGAGTAGAAATAAAGTTCAATACACACTATTCTACAACATACCTTCGATAAACAAAAAAAATGCAATAAAGTATAATATTTTATCAAATTTACTACAGAAGTCTAGCAACAACGAATATTGGGTAACATATCAAGACGAAGTGCAGTTTACAGTTACTCCAGAAGAAGGTTACGATATAAGTAATATAGTAATTAC
Source organism: uncultured Oscillospiraceae bacterium (assembly GCA_900552265.1). GTDB lineage: Bacteria > Bacillota > Clostridia > Oscillospirales > Acutalibacteraceae > UMGS1491. The sequence continues at coordinate 36,322 of URZE01000008.1, read as the reverse complement.
AGCAAATAACATTCCAATAAGTCTTATAAACGGAAAATATACAGTATCAATAACTGATAATACTACTATCGAAGCAAAAAATATAACTTTGGCAAAAAATACTATATCATTCACCAAATACGAACATTTAGAGTACAAAGATAAAAATAGTCAACCTTTAAACGAAACGAATGAAGTAGACTATGGCACTGAATATACATTCAGGATATCTTTAGATGAATCTCATTCGAATTCCGACATTAAAGTACAGGCAGAGTACTTATCTTCAGGAGAAAAGGTAGAGTTTATAGATAATAAAAAAAGCTCGACACCTTACAAAGACGAAAGTGACGTTTATCACATTACAATAACCGAAAATGTTAGGATATACGTATCCGGATTGCAACCAAATATGTGCAAAATAAATTTGGTTTCCATTGATGGAATAGATTACTATGATCAGTTTCAAAATGAAAAACTAACAAATACTTCCGAAGTTCCATATGGATCGAATTTTAGCTTCAAAATCGTTGCTAAAGAAGGTTACGATATTTCAAATTTAAAAGTATATGATAAAAGTGATAAAATAAATTCGGCACAAAATCAACTTCTTTCTGCCAACAACATTTACACAATAGAAAATATAAATGCAAATCATACAGTGACGCTTTTCAATGTAAAAAAATCTGTATGTAAAATCGAGTTCAGGGTCGTTGAAGGAGGAAAATGTCTCGATGGCTATGGAAATGAAATAACTCAAGCAGAAGTCTCATACAATTCCGATTATAATTTCAAACTTTCCATTGATACCGCTTACAATAAATCTAATCCAACTGTCACAATTAAAGGGATTTCAACACCTGTTTCTCCCGATGCCGACGGAAGCTACACATTGCACTCTATCAAAGAGAATACTATAGTGGAAATCATTGATATAACCAAAAACTCTTATATTGCAACATTTCAACCCACAGAAGGAGTAATTTATAAAACAGCGAAAAACAAACCTTTTACAGAACCTCAAAATGTAGAATACAGTGGAAGTTTTTATTTTAAAATTTCCCTTATGGACGCTTATGACCAATCGTCTCCATTGGTACTGCTGAATGACGAAAAAATACTCGGAGAAAATGGCGGACTGTATAACATAACAAATATTCAAAATGATGTTGTTATAACAGTAAAAAATGTTAAGAAAAATCCAGAAGAAGTAACAATCGACGATGTAGTAAAAATTCCGGATGAAATAGCATCAGAAAACGACATCGACGACGTTATAAAAGCTACACTTGCATATGATTCACTGAGCGACGAAGAAAAAGCTCAAGTCACCAACAACGCAAAACTTAAAGAAGCTCAGAAAAAATCAGGCGAACTCAATCATTCTTCAAAAGGAATCAGCATAGTAGGAGTAGACTGGAATATTAAGCTTATCGTAACATCTTTAAATGAAGATAAAGAAAAAATGGAAGCTTTTGCAACAAAAGTGGACAGGCGTTCATTGCTCTCTCTTTATGAAATACAACTCATAAACGTACTAAACAACCAGGAATACGAAGTTCCTTATGGACAAAAAGTCTCCGTAAATATGCCTATTCCAGATTTGACAGAATACAAAAATATCGTAGTTGCTCATGAAAAAAAGAGTGGCAGCATGGAATACTTGGATGTCAATATAGTTGGAGACACAGCACAGTTTCAAACTTCCTCGTTCAGTATGTTCGGAATTGCAGCGAAAAAAATCCCCAATTACTCTGAAAATCCCTCTGACGTGCAAATTGCAGTTTCAGATTTAGTTGAAAATGAAGAAGAACTTAAATCTCTGTTAGGTGAAGGACTTGTGTCTCAGCTGGGAGACCTTATGGACAATTCTGAAAATTCAGAAAACAACAATTCATCAACCGATACTTCTTCGGGAGATAGTACTCAAATTTCCGATAACACCTCAGACTCATCATCTTCGGCAGATAAAAATTTAGGCATAAACAATGTAGACTTCACAAAAGCCTATGACTGGGCGGTTGACCATGAATTTATTTCAGTTATATTGATACTCGTAGTAGGCTTTGTTTTAATATGGATTATTCTTCGCATGAGTCAAAGAAAAAATAACGAAGAAGAAGAAAAAAACAAACAACAAAATACTAAATAATCGTTGTTCGGGCAAGTTTGTATAAGCTTGCCTGATTTGATTTATTTTTAAATTTTTTTGGAGGTAATAATTATGTCAAACTTAGTGAAAAAATTTTTTAAAGTAGCCGCTATTGGATACATTTTAATAAATTTTGCAATTTCACACTTAAAAGCCTACGAAATAACACCTGAACACTTCAAACCTTGGCTTATTCAACTTGAATACATACGAAAACAATATAGCGATAGAGGAGCGGTGTCAATCATAAATTTTATGATTGAAAGATTGACAGAAATAGTAGACGGAAAATCTAAATATACAAAAAACTCCGAAAGTGCAACTATAGAACGTCAACTTTACAAAATGCTGGTATTACCAATAATAGTATTCGAATATTTTTATGATGAATATAAAAAAATTGATCACTTTCCCGAACAGGCACGAAAAAATCCAAATACTTGTAAAATTTGTCTTGGAAAAGGAACAGATGGAAAATATTGGTGCTTCCTTTTTGAAAATAACGGTTTAGTAATAAGAGATTATGATTAAAATTAATACTCAAACGGAATTTTTATCTGAATTGTTTCATAAAGTTGAAGTAAAATGAATTTTTATGGAGCGTGAACAATCAATGAGTACAGGAAGGCTCATAATCAGCGTATTTAACGATACAATAGGAAAACCTGCACCTAATTCCACAGTAACGATATCAAAATCAGACCAACCAGAAAAAACAATAGAAGAACTTATAACAAATGAATCAGGTCAATCAGATACCGTTGTATTGGAAGCTCCGCCAACTGAATACTCTCTCGAGCCCAACTCCCCCATGCCCTACAGTGAATACAACATTACAGTTACAAATCCTGAATTTGACACAGTTACAATACAAAATGTTCAAATTTTACCAGACGTTATAGCAGAACAAAATATTTTTATGAAAAAACCTCTAAATGAAATTACAAATCAGGATTTTTATATTCCCGCTCATACACTTTACGGAGAATATCCTCCCAAGATTGCCGAAGATGCCGTAAAAGAATTGCCTCGCTCAAGCGGATTTGTTGTTTTGCAAGATGTAGTAGTACCCGAATATATAGTAGTTCATGACGGTGTTCCCAACGATACTTCAGCTCCTGACTACTGGATTCCTTATAAAGACTACATAAAAAATGTTGCCAGCTGCGAAATATACGCAACCTGGCCTGAAGAATCCATAAAAGCAAACGTACTTGCAATAATATCATTTACTCTCAATCGTGTGTACACGGAATGGTACAGAAGCCGTGGTAAAAATTTTACCGTTACCTCCTCTACTGCATATGATCAAAAATTTGTTTATCAGAGAAATATTTTTCAAGAAATTTCAAGAGTCGTAGATGATATATTTACAAATTACATAACCAAACCAAATATAAAACAACCTTTATTTACTCAATACTGTGACGGAAAAAATGTAACGTGTCCGGAATGGCTTTCACAATGGGGTTCAAAATACTTAGCAGAAAATGGTACCGGATATATAGACATTTTGAGAAGTTATTACGGAACCGAAATTTATTTGGATTCTGCCACTCAAGTTACGGGAGTACCCGTATCTTTTCCTGGAACAGCTCTTGAATCAGGTTCCACAGGTGAATCTGTTCGCATAATTCAGCGTCAACTGAATTCAATAAGTAACAACTATCCTCTTATAAATAAAGTTGCCGTGGATGGTGTATTCGGACAAAACACTGTAGACTCTGTTAAAAAATTTCAAGAAATATTCGGGCTTTCTCCAACGGGAACAGTAGATTATGCAACTTGGTATGAAATATCAAAAGTATTTACTGCAGTAGAACGATTAACATAAAATTCACTAAACGTCAATATATCTTTTAGTAATTATAACATGCAACATTAACACAAAAAGTCAAATTATTGACTGTATCATACTTTTTGTGATATCCTTATCTCTGGTTGTTACCTTATTTTTTAACAAATCAAAGAGATAGGGAGTTTAACATGCGTAAAACCGATATAAGCAAATATGGAAATTCCTTTAAAAACAATAAAATTTCATTCAAAAAAAAACAAAAAAATATTAACAAACGTCGCATATCTTCAATATTAAGAATTTTGGGAAGATTTTTTCTAAGCATAACTACAGTTAGCATACTTACAGGATTTTTTGTACTGATTTCACTTATAATTTATAGATCGGCTATACTTGAAAATGATATCGCTCTTGACATAAATGCTTCAAAAATGGCTCTTACAAGTTTTATTTATGTAAATGATGAAAATGGAATTCCGCAAGAATATCAGAAAGTTTACAATCTTGAAAATCGTGTATGGGTGGATTTCCAGGACATACCTCTTAATATGAAAAATGCTATAATCGCAATCGAAGATAAAAGATTTTATGAACATCACGGCGTCGATTGGATACGAACAACCGGTGCAATGCTCAACTTTGTGAGAGGCATTAAAAGTTACGGTGGTTCAACTCTTACTCAACAGCTTGTAAAAAACGTAACAGAAGACAATCAAGTAAATATTACACGCAAACTACGTGAAATTTTCAGAGCAATAGAACTCGAAAAAACATATTCTAAAGATATGCTTCTGGAATCATACATGAATAAAGTAAACTTCGGAGGCGGAAGCAGAGGCGTTCAGGCCGCAGCTAATTTATATTTTAACAAAAATATTCAGGAATGTTCTTTGGCTCAGTGTGCTGCAATTGCGGGAATAACGCAAAATCCAACCGCTTACAATCCGATATATCATCCTGAGAACAACAAAATTCGCAGAGAAACCGTTTTGAAAGAAATGGTAGAACAAGGAAAAATTTCAAAACAAGAATACGAAGAAGCTCTCAAAGAATCGGACAATATGGTATTTAGTGAAAACAATGATTCCGATAAAAACAACAGTTCTTCATCTGTAAGAAATTGGTATGTAGAAACGCTTATACGGGATATCACTAACGATTTGTGCGAAAAATATCATATTGGAAAATCAACCGCTGAAGATATGATCTATACTCAGGGGCTTAAAATTTATTGCGCAATGGATACTAAGGCTCAATCAATAGCCGAGAGCACTTTAAAAGACTCTTCCGTGATGCCCAAAGATCAAAACTTGGAACTCGGATACACTATGATGGATTTCAATGGAAGAATTTTAGCAACACTCGGTTCAAGAAAACAAAAAACCGGAAATCTCCTCTATGATAGAGCAAACGTAGCAAAAAGACAACCAGGTTCTACAATAAAACCTCTTGCTGCGTACACTCCGGTTATAGATTTGGGAATTTACAATTACTCTTCATTAATTCCCGATGAGCCCCTTAAAATAGACAAAGACGGTAACAATACAATTAAAAATTGGCCCGAAAACTGGTACAAAAGTTACAAAGGAAAAGTTACGCTTCAATGGGCTATAGAAAAATCGGCAAACGCTCCTGCTGCACAAATGGTAAAATTATTAACTCCTTTCAAGAGTTATGAATTCTTAACAAAGAAACTCGAAATGAACAGTCTTGACAGTAGTGACGCTAAATCTTTAGCTGCATTGGCCACAGGTGGTACTCATTACGGAGTAACTCCTCGAGAAATTACTGCTGCATTCCAAATATTCGGTAATGGTGGAAAATTCAACAGACCCTACACTTATTTTTATGTAACTGACAGAAACGGTAAAGTAATACTGGACAACAGAGACAATATATCAACCCAAGCGGTAGCTTCTTCCACTGCAACAATAATGAATCGTCTCTTGAGAAATGTAATCATCGGTCCGGAAGGAACCGGTCGTGCAGCTGATATATCTGGATGGAATATTATTGGAAAAACCGGTACCACAAATGACGATTATGACAGTTGGTTTATTGGAATGAGTCCGTATGCGGTAGCAGGAATTTGGACTGGTTATGACAACCCCAAGCGTATTCACGAAACCGCTTCCGCTATAAAAATTTGGAAAAATATAATGACTAAGTACCTCGAGGGAAAACCAAATATTGATTATAACTACGACAAAGATGTCGTTAGCGCCACATATTGTAAAGCTTCAGGAAATTTGGCAAATTCGGGTTGCCCAAGTGCAACAGGGTACTACCTAAGCAGTAATATGCCGGGATCTTGCACGGCACACTCCGGTGCTTCATCAGAAAACAGTTCGTTCTCCAATGATAATTCTGATACCGATGACAATTCAACTACAGAAGATTCGGAATTAAATAATTTTCAAAATTCTGAAGAATCTCAAAATCGAGCTTTGCAATCACGTTCGGAATAATAACTAAAATTTAAAGTTAATAATTTTTTAGCATTATGATTTTAATTTGCATAAATTACAACATATAAACTTTTACACAAAACAATTTTTAGGAGGCTGATTTTCTCCATGAGCCTTATAGTTCAGAAATTCGGAGGGAGCTCCGTAGCAGATGCTCATCATTTATTTAATGTAGCAAAAAAAGTAACCGACATGTATTCAAAAAATAATGATGTGGTTGTAGTGGTTTCGGCACAGGGAGACACAACAGACCATCTTCTTGAAAGTGCATACGAAGTAAATAGCACCCCACCTCTGAGAGAAATGGATGCTTTTTTGTCCGCCGGAGAACAAATGTCTGCTTCTCTCCTCGCAATGGCGATATCAAAAATCGGATTCCCTGCTATCTCCTTAACCGGATGGCAAGCTGGGTTTAATACGGATTCTTATCATGGCAATGCGCAAATAACAGATATAACCACGGATAGAATAAAAAAAGAATTAGCTAAAAAAAATATAGTAATTATATCAGGGTTTCAGGGAATCGATAAAATCGGAGACATAACAACTCTTGGAAGAGGCGGTTCAGATACCAGTGCAGTTGCAGTTGCAGCCGCTTTAAATGCAGATTTATGCAAAATTTATACGGACGTAGACGGAGTATATACTGCTGATCCAAGAATAGTATCAGGAGCAAAAAAATTAAAAACCATATCTTATTACGAAATGTTTGAACTTTCAAAATACGGAGCTCAAGTGCTTAATGATCGTTCAATTTCAACCGCACAAAAATATAATGTCGAAGTTGAAGTACTTTCGAGCATGTCTGATAACATTCCCGGAACAATAGTAAAAAATATTCCTAAAAAATCAAGTCACTGCATCGTAGGTATATCATCACTAAATAATCTTGTAAAAATAACAATAAGCAATTTTTTCGACCACTGTTTATTCAATGAAAAAATTATACCTGAACTAAAAGCATGCGGAATTACAATAGATAACCTTTTAATTCCTATCGGACCATCATCAAAACAAAATTTTGTATTTACTGTTTTTGAAAATCAGCTGAGTGAATCTCTCAGAATCTTGGAAAAATTTTTTAATGATGATTCCGAAAATCAAATTTACTACGAAAAAAACAAATCAAAAATATCAGTCATAAATCTTGAAGAAAATATAAACATAAACATAGCATCTATTATATTTGAAGCTTTGTCTGAAACAGAAATTAATATAGAGATGGTTGCCTGTAACACAGGTAGAGTTTCCATAATAGTTGAACAAAATAACACGCACACCGCTCTCAATGCTATTCACAACAAATTATTCGAAGAAGATAATCTGTTATAAAGAGATTTTATGCGATATACATTTAGTATATTTTATTATAAAATTTCTTTTCCTGTAATTGTTACATTGATCTCAGGACAAATTTTATAGTTACATTTCTGAATATATTCATTCCAACTATTTTCAATCCTTCGGAATTCATGAGGATTACAGTTTTTCAAAACTCTCCCCCAATCAAAAAAATCCGCTCCCATAGAAATACATTTTCTTATACACTGGGTACATATATTTATTAATTTTTCTGAAAATCTATTTCTTATTAAAATTTTTATGTTTTCATCAAAATATGCGTCAAATTTTTTATCAAAAGCAAAAACAGAAATACTTCCTTGGAGATTTACTGTAAAATTCGGAAACTCAGTACTAAAATCTGATTCAATGCTTGGATGAATTTCGTTAATGGAACATGTAACATCCTGAGAAGAGTCTACAGATACACTACATGCACCAAAATCTGAAACACCTTTTAAAAGCATAAATCCCATAGCCTCATCGCCATAAAGATAGTCTTTAAGAACATCTTTTTTAAATAAGGCTACACCTTTCAAACAAACTTCCGGTTCATCTACACTTGAATCTACGTCCAACCACGCCGCATATGAGTCTGATATATTACTTTTTAAATTTGCCACAAAATGAAGAATATCAGAATTTAAATTTTCAGGAATAAGATCATGTATGTTCTTAGACTTAATCGGTTTACCGCCTGATTTACATTTAAAAATTTCAGACGCACTTCCTTTAGTAACACAAACTTTAACTTTCGGACGAGTTTCATAATGACGTACGAAGAAATCCATAAAACGGTCTATACCCATCTTCGCAATCTCTTCTCCAATTATAACTACAAGATTTTGAGAATAAACAGGTTCTAAATTCGTTTGTTTTGAAATGCTTTCCAGTGCTTCTACCAAGGAATTTCCTGATATTTTCAAAGTCTTTACATTCGGTTCTTCCTCTCCGGCAGGATTTTGAAAATCCAAAGCTTGAACAGTCAGGGCATATTTATTTTCTACATAATCTATAGCTATTCCTTGAACTATGAGCTTTTGGTGAATTTGCTGTTGTTCACTGCAAGCCGTAAGCAATAAAAATATTAGCGGAAAAAATATTATTAAGAGTTTTTTAATTTTCAATTCTTATTTTCTCCTTTTTAGGTGGTATTTTTTTCAATATTATGAGTACTATAGGTATAACTATTGTCAAAATCAAAAGATATACAAGCAAAAATCCTGTAACAAATGGTTCTCGAAGAATGGAAAAATTTTCATAAAACATTGGAAAAACAGCCATCAGAGCACCAAAAACAATTATAGAAATTTTTCTGTACTTTTCTCCCATTATATTTTTTATTCCTTCTCCTGCTAAAAGTAAGAACAGGGAAAGTTTTAAAAATATACCAGACATCCATATTCCTAAATACACTACATCAAGGTGTCTAAAAGAACCAAATTTTCCGATTCCTGCTGCAGTATAAACCGGAAAAAGTTGTGTAGATGCAAAATCTCCCATAGTTCCGGTAATGAGTATTATAATTATTACAAATACTGTATAAACTCCTGAATTCCACCATATTATACCTCTTTTATGGTTCCCTTTAGCCAACGGAAACAACACTGCCAAAGCAGGTATACACGCACTTTGAGAAATCATGTATTCCAATCCTTCAAAAAAAGATTCTGAACCGTTATAAAAAAGAGGAATAAAATTTATCGCTTCCACACTTGAAAAAAGTGAAGCACCCAAAAATACTACCGAAAGTAATGTAGCCATAAATATAAAACCAGCAGTTCTGACAAGAGCCTCCACGCCTTTATATGCCCCATAGCACGATGAGACAAGCAATATCACAGACAAAAGTGGTAAAGAAATCGGAGGATTAACTGTATTTATGATAAAATTATTAAATATTGCCAAAGTATGAAAACTTATTAACAGATAATATATAATATAAAAAATTATAAAAACCCAACCGATTCTCCCCATAAGCTCTCGAGCGTTATCCATTAAATTCATTTTTTTATCCATGCAAAAAAGCTTATAAATAGGTAAAATAAGTAAAAAAGTAATTAAAAATGCTACAGGTGCCGAAACAATATGATCCCATATTTCCGAATCACCTATAAGAAGTGTACCGTACGTCATACTCACTACCATACGACTTATGAATAACATCGAAAATACTTGTCCGACGGAAATTGACGGCCTCTTTTCCATAAAAATCTTACCTTCCGTAACTATTGTTTTTTTATCTCAGAACCGGGTAAATCTTGAATTTTTATACTTTTTTTTGCAAGAAAACTCCACCCTCCACGTACTAAAACGTCTCTCATAGCAAAAATATTAAAAGGTGAAATAGGAGAAGTAAACGGTACTCCATATGTGTTTTTCGAACATATATTTATAAGCACTGCAGTAAAGACTATCATTATTCCCCATATCCCAAGTAATCCTCCCGTAATTATGAAAATGAACTTGAGTATGGAAATAGGTTCATATAAATTAGGTATTACATAAGATGAAATTGCCGTTAGTGCTACCACCATTAATGTAGGAGCTCCGATGAGGCCTGAACTTACAGCGGTTTCCCCTATAACCAATGCTCCAACTATACTCACTGCGTGACCAAGAGGACGAGGTATTCTCAAACCTGCTTCTCTCATTATTTCATAAATAAGATGAATCAAAATTGTTTCAAACATCAAAGAAAATGGTGTTGTTCCTACGGCCAATGCAATTTTATTGAAAATCGGACCGGGTAATATTTCAGGATTAAACGTACTTATTCCTACGTATAACCCCGGCAAAAGTGTTGAGAGAAAAAATGCAAAATATTTAAGCCATCTTGTAAAAGTAGCAAAGTAAGGATGCATCGAATAATCATCTAAGTGTTGAAAATACTCCACAAACAAATACGGAACTATCAAGGCATTGGGCGTTCCGTCTATTAAAACAGCAACTCTACCTTCCGAAATTTTTCCACACACTGTATCGGGTCTTTCCGTCATTCCCACTCCACTGAAAAGAGAAAAATCCCCTTGGTCGTCCAAATAAGGAAGGATATACCCGGAATCCATTACTGTTTCCAGTTTAATGTTTTTCAATCTATTTTTTATCTCTGCAAGAACACTCGGAGACACTTTATCAACCAGGTAACAAAGACATATAGCAGTTTTACTCTCTGAACCTATTTCCATCGTTTCAAATTTAAGATTTGGACTTTTAAGCCTTCTTCTTATGAGAGTAGTATTTATCATTATAGGTTCCACGAAACCTTCCCGAGAACCTCTTTGCATAATTTCGGAAGACGGCTCGGAAACAGAACGAAAAGGAAATCCCTGTACACCTAAAGAAAGCATACAATCGCATCCATCCATAGCCAAGAGTGCAAATCCCGACATAGCCGCATTAAAAGCTTCTTCAAAAGTGGAAATTTGAAGCTGGTCACACGCTATTACCACAGTATCTCTTATATATTCATATTTTTCCTGAGCTGTATCTCCTTTTATTTTTGCATTTATAATCGGATTCATCACACTTTGAGTGAAAGTGTCTTTACTTATCATGCCTGATATGGTAATAATTGCACTGCTCACTCCTGATATTTCAATATATTTTATCGAAAGATCAGCAGTTTCATTTAACTCTCTTTTAAAATATTCTAAGTTTTCCGTTAGAGACTTTGATAAAAATTTATGTTTTTCATTATTATCGGACTTATTGTTCGATTTTAAATATACTTCTTTAAAAAGCTTTATGAATCCCATATACTTCACTTCCGAAACAGTAAAATTACACTTTTATTATTCGAAATTATTTCTTAATTATACCTTTTTTAATTACAAAAAAGCATTTCAGTTTTTTGTTTTATAACATGTTTTATGTTATGTTTTTTCACATAATATTAAAATCGACCTCTTGTCATCTTTTTTAAGAATTCAAAAGGTCGAATTAATTTATATGGGGAGGATTTCTTTGAATTGACTAAATTTTCAGCCTATCATTCCGCTAAAAGATTCCTCTTCCACTTTATATTCTTTAAGTTCATGAACTTCACGAGGTTCTTCACAAGGAAACTTGTGATGCCTACAATCTATAAGTGCTTCACCTACTTCTGTTTTTGCCCCGAATAATACCGGTACTTCCACTCTTATTTTTTGACTTATTGTAAATTTACAAGTTTCTTTCGGTTTTCCTTCGCACATTTTTCCGTCTCTCTCAATTATAGGTTTACCTACACATTCAGTTTTAACTTTTCCTACCTTCGCAAATGGTTTTATTTCTACGGGTACTCCGACCTTTACATCTTGAAACCCAAGTGCAGGACAAATTTCATGCTCGGGTTTGTATGATTTTTCATATGGACATGACATATTTATTAAACCTCCTTATTTAATGATATATTCCTTTTTAAGACCAAAATTTTTAGTATTAAAATTGGTCTCATTAACATTATATTCCGCAAAATACTTTATGTTCTCTTAAGTGCTTCCGCTTCACTAATTACAAAATCTTAAATACGGTAAATTATTGAAGAATATTTTAAGTTAAAGTATAATTAGGCATGTAATTTTAAATTTAAGAGGATTTTTAAAATGAAAAAATTATTAAAAATTATAGGAGTTTTGACTATGAGCAGTATTTTACTTTCACTTCCCGGATGCGGAAATTCCGAAAATAAGCAAGATGAAAATACCACTTCTTCCACAAAAAAAGTGGGACATCAATTAGAAAGACCATCTGAAGGAGAAAAAATAGCAGTAATAACCACAAGCGAAGGCGTTGTTAAAATTCGACTTTTTTCTGAGGAAGCTCCAAAAACCGTGGAAAACTTCACAGAACTCAGCCAAAAAGGTTATTACGACAATACAATATTTCACAGAGTAATAAAAGATTTCATGGTTCAGGGCGGAGATCCAAAAGGAGATGGTACAGGCGGAGAAAGTATTTGGGGAAAAGATTTTGAAGATGAGTTCAACAGCAAATTATTCAATATAACCGGATCTATCGCTATGGCTAACCGTGGACCAAATACAAACGGAAGTCAATTCTTTATAAATAATCAAGATCCCAAAAATTTCAAAGGTTGGGAGCAATCTTATCAATATTATAAAGTTTACGAACGAAATCCAGAGTTTTTTAACAAAAATTATGGTGGAACTATAGATATGTCAAAAATAACCGATGACATAAAAAATTTATATGAAACAAACGGTGGAAATCCCCATCTTGACGGATTTTATAATACATGTAATCCTAAAAAAGGTCACACAGTTTTCGGACAAGTTTTTGAAGGTATGGATATTATAAATAAAATCTCAGATGCAGAAACAAACCAAAATGACAAACCTTTGAAACCTATTACAATAAAAACCATAAAAATTGAATCATATCATGCCGAATAGTTATCATTTTAAGAGGTGTTTAAAATAAAAGTTATTGCCGGAACCATACGTGGGCTGAAACTCGAATCCAGTAAAAATGAAAATCTCCGTCCCACTAAGGACAGAGTAAAAGAATCATTATTTGATATTATAAATTTTGATATATTAGACAAAACTTTTTTGGATTTATTCGGAGGAACAGGTCAGGTAGGAATCGAAGCTTTTAGCAGAGGAGCTGCAAAAGTAATTATAGTAGAAATACAAAAAGATAATACAAATCTTATTAAAAAAAATATATCTAAGATAAAAAACAAACACAATATTGAGTTTTTTCAAACAGATGCATTAAAATTTCTGAAAAACAATAGAATACCCATAGATATAATTTTTATAGATCCTCCATATAAAGATGTAGAATTGTTGGAGAACTCATTAGAACTTGCAGCAAAAATCATAAATTCAAGCGGTATGATAATAACAGAAACACTATCTTCACAAAATATACAAAATAATGTTGGTGATTTTTCTTTGCAAAAAAGGTACAAATATGGTAACATATCACTGAATTTGTATAGAAATAATACGTCAATTTGAATACAAAATTATTTATTAGGTGGTAAAATTTATGGGTATAGAAAATTTAATGGATGAACTTGAGGATATCATAGAAGCTTCCTGGCATTTACCAATGTCAGGAGGTAGAACAGTTGTAGATTCCAATGAAGTCAGACGTATCCTTGAAGATATTAGACTTCAACTTCCGAAAGAAATAATACAGGCAAGAAAAATCGTAGAAGAACATGACAGAATTTTAGAAAATGCACGTCAAGAAGTAGATACCATGATGAAAGTCTCAGAAGAAAAGATAAAAGCTATGGTAAACAAAAGTGAGATAGTTAAAAGTGCTCAAGCATCTGCAAACAACATAATTTCTGAGGCAGCATCTCAATCAAAAGAAATAAGAAGATCTGCACAAGAATATGCTGATGACGTTATGAAACATCTGGATGAAATTGTCTCAAGCAATTTATCTGAAATAAGAAAGGCACGTAAAATGTTAAATTCTTCTGAAAAGAAATTAAAATAAAAGTTTATATTCAAAATATGTCAAAAGCACCGATTTAATTCTAATCAGTGCTCTTTTCTTTTATCATTCGCTCAAAATTTTCTTCAGAAATAAGAGGTACTCCGAGCTTTTGAGCTTTTTCAACTTTATTCCCCGGTTCATCACCAACTAAAACATATGACGTATTTTTAGATACACTCGATGTAACTTTACCACCCATCCTTTCAATAATCTCTGTTGCTTCTCCACGAGTATAATTTTCAAGCGAACCTGTTAGAACAAAAATCATATTTTTAAACTTATCATTACTGATATTAGATTTATAATACATAGAAATTCCGAGAGATTTAAAATCATCTATTAACTCTATACTCTGCGGTAAACTAAAATATAAATTAATGCTCTCTGCAACAGTTTCTCCCAAACCCGGTATAGAACTTATATCTTCTTTTGAAGCATTTATTATACCGTCTATGTTCTCTAACTTTTCCGATATAAGTTTAGCAGCTTTCTGTCCTACATGTCTTATTCCTAACCCAAATAAAAGTTTATCCAGTCCACGAGTTTTTGAATTTTCTATAGATTTCAATATGTTTTTTGAAGATTTTTCTCCCATTCGTTCCATATCAAGTAAATCTTGTTTGGTCAATTTATAGATATCTGATGCAGATTTAATCATTTTTTTATTAACCATAGCTGTAATAATAGATTCTCCAAGACCATCAATATCCATTGCATTCTTAGAAGAAAAATGAATTAAATTCCTCAAAAGTTGAGACGGGCAATTCGTATTCAAACATCTAATAGCCACTTCATCATCTATTTTCACAACCTCAGAACCACATGACGGACATCTTTTAGGAAAATTAAAAGGTTCTGAATTTTTACAATGCGAATTTACCCTAACCACTTCAGGAATTATTTCTCCCGCTTTTCTTATTACTACTTCATCACCTATTCCAATTCCTTTTTCATTTATAAAATCTTGATTGTGCAAAACTACTCTGCTCACTGTAGTTCCAGAAATTAAAACAGGTGCCAAAATTCCGGTAGGTGCCAAAATTCCGGTACGTCCAACATTTATTTCAATATTTAATAATTTTGTTTTTTTCTCCTCAGGTGGGTATTTAAATGCTTCAGCCCACCGAGGAAATTTAGAAGTACTTCCAAGAATTTTTCTATACTCGAGTGAATCCACCTTAACAACTGCTCCATCCGTTTGAAAAGAAAGATTTGATTTTATTTTTCCTATTCTGTCTATTTCGTCTAAAACTTCACTGAAATCACTATATGAACTATAAAAAGGCGGAACAGGAAATTTTAATTTTTTTAAATAATCCAATGAATCTTTATGAGATTTAAACTGAATACCTGTTATTTTTTGAATATTAAATATAAATATTTCTAAATTTCTGGATGCAGTTATTGTAGCATTTTTTTGTCTTAATGAACCCGCAGCTGCATTTCGAGGGTTTTTAAAAGTCTTTAATCCTTCCAATTCTTGTTTTTTAGTAAGATCTAAAAAATTTTTGTTAGACATATAAACTTCGCCTCGAACTTCTAAAAAAGGAATTTTCTCAGGCAAAATTTTGGGAAGATTTTTAATAGTTAAAATATTTTCCGTTATGTCCTCTCCAACTAACCCGTCTCCTCTCGTAGAAGCACGCACTAAATTTCCATCAACATATTCTACAGAAACAGACAACCCATCAATTTTGGGTTCCACAACAAAAACAGGATCAACAACAGATTTTTTTACCCTTTCATAAAAAGCAATCATATCGTCAAAGGAAAAAGAATCATGGAGACTCTCCATTTTCACCTCATGAAGTACAGGAGAAAATTTTTTCGAAGCTTTTCCACCGATATGCTGCGTAGGTGATTCTTCAGTAATCAATTCCGGAAATTCCGATTCCAACTCCTCGAGATTCCTAACCATAGCATCATATTCGTAATCATCTATCTCCGGAGAATCTTCTTCATAATATTTTTTATTATGATACTCTATACTTTTTTTATATTCTTTTGCTAAAATTCGAGCTTCTTTTAGCGTCATATATGGCACCTTTTTTCGTTATTAGTAATTTTCTACTCCGCTTTCCGTTACCTTTGCCTGAATTAATGGGCACGCTACAGGCGCTTCTTTTCTAAATACTATTGCTTGATTAAACATTTCTTTAGCTTCAATACATTTTTTTCTATCAGAAGAATAAAAAGTTGCTATTAATTCTCCTTTTTTGACTGAATCTCCAGTCTTTTTATTTAAAATTATTCCTGCTCTATAATCTATGCTATCTTCTTTTTTTTCTCTTCCCGCACCCAATATCATTGCGGACTTACCTATTTTCTCGGCATCTACCTTAAAAATATACCCATCTTCGTCAGAAAAAACTTTATACTCATACCCTTCTAAACTCGCAAGGTAATCCGATTTTTCAAACTCAGACAAATTACCGCCTTGTGCTAAAACCATTTCTCTTAATTTTTTCAGTGCTTTTCCGGAATTTATAGTTTCTTTAACCAATTCAGTACACTCTTCCAAAGATCCTTTTCCCGCAACATAAAGCATATTTGCAGCCAAGCAAACAGAAACATCTCTTAAATCGTCGGGGCCACGTCCTTTTAAAACTTCACAAGATTCCCAAACTTCTATAGAATTTCCTATCGCATGTCCAAGCGGCATATCCATGTCAGTAATTAGCGCAACAATTTTTTTATTAAATTTTTCCCCAATAGATACCATAATTTTAGAGAGGGAAATCGCATCTTCTTTTGTTTTCATAAATGCGCCACTTCCGACCTTTACATCAAGTACTATACAATCTGCACCGGAAGCAATTTTTTTACTCATTATACTCGAAGCAATCAATGGCATACTATCTACTGTGGCAGTCACATCACGAAGAGCATAAATTCTTTTGTCTGCAGGAACTAAATTACCACTTTGGCTCATAACACAACATCCTACAGTGTTAACTATATCGAAAAATCTATTTCTGGAAATTTCTACATTCATACCAGGAATTGAATAAAGTTTATCAACTGTACCTCCCGTATGACCAAGACCTCTACCTGACATCTTAGCTACTTTTACGCCACAAGCTGCTACAATCGGTGTTACTATTAAAGTAGTTTTATCTCCTACTCCTCCAGTACTATGTTTATCAACTTTTACTCCATTTATAGGACTTAAATCCATAACTTCTCCAGAATGAAGCATACATTCTGTTAGTATTTCACATTCTTTTAAAGTCATTCCATTAAAATGAACAGCCATCAAAAATGCCGACATCTGATAATCGGCAATTTCATTATTAATGTATCCATTTATAAAAAATCTTATTTCTTCAGAACTAAGTTCAAAATTATCTCTCTTTTTTTCTATTATGTCGTACGCACGCACATCAACCACAACCTTAAACACAAAAATAAACTATTGACGTTCCTTTATCAATTTAATGATTTTACTGGTCCCCAAACGAGAAGCACCTGCTTTTATAAAATTTTCAGCATCCTCAAGAGTCCTTATTCCTCCTGCGGCTTTTATCTTAACATTGCTTCCTATATGTTTTTTGAAAAGAATGATATCTTCAATATTTGCTCCTGATTTAGAAAATCCTGTGGAAGTTTTAATAAAATCTGCACCGGATTGTGTTATTATTTTGCACATTTCTATCTTTTCTTGTTCTGTTAATAAACATGTTTCTATTATAACTTTTAATATGTTATTATCACATATGTTTTTTATTTCTTCTATTTCTGAAGCCACTTCTAAATATTTTTTTTCTTTCAACAGACCAATATTAATAACCATATCAATTTCATCAGCACCGCATTCCAATGCTTTGGCTGTTTCAAAAATTTTTACAGATTTGTCATTATATCCATTTGGGAATCCAACAACAGTACAAATTTTCAAATTATCTTTTACATATTTTTTTGCTTCTTCAACAAAACACGGAGCTATGCACGCAGAAGCTACTCCATATTTAATTCCATCATCACATATATTTTTTATATCTGAAAAAGTAGCTTCCGGTGAAAGTAATGTATGATCAACCTTAGAAACGATTTCATTTATATTCAATTTATGTACACCTTCAATAAAATTAATTTATTATCTCGCACCTTTTTCGTACGGAACACCTGAAGCTTTTGGTGCTGAAGAACGTCCTACAAACAATATAAGCATCACAATTGTTAGAACATATGGGATCATTGCCAAAATAGTAGACGGTACGTGTATATTTTCTCCTCCTAATATGATAACAAGTGCTTGAGAAAATCCAAACAACAAACAAGCAAAATAAGTGCTAAATGGACGCCATTTTCCAAATATCACCGCTGCAAGTGCAATAAATCCCTGACCGCTTATAGCCGTAGGAGTAAACTGAGAAATAATTGCTAATGTAACAGTTCCGCCTCCCAAACCTGCTAAAATTCCCGAAAGAACTACACAAAAATAACGAGACTTATATACCGAAACACCAAGTGTATCAACTGCTGCCGGGTGCTCCCCCATCGCTCTTATTCTAAGTCCCCACTTGGTTTGATAAAGAACAAACCATGTTACAACAACTACCATCAAAGCTATAACAACTGTTACATCTATATTAAGGCTACTAAACGGTGTCCCCTGAAGATATTGCTGATCGATGATTTTAGGTAATTTAGTAGGAACAGGGCGAGTAGTAGTAGCACCACCAAAAAAATAACGGGAAAGAAACATCGCAATTCCGGGACCTATAAGATTAATGGCTATTCCTGAGACTGTTTGATCCGCTCTAAAAGTAATAGAAGCTACAGCATGCAAAAGTGCCAAAGCTCCACCGGCAAATCCTGCACACATCAATCCAAGCCATGCATTATGAGAAAAATATCCCACAGTTGCCCCTGCCAATGCACCAACACTCATCATACCTTCAATTCCTATATTAACTATTCCGGAACGTTCCGAGATAACCCCACCAATAGCTGCAAGTGCCAACGGTGCAGAATACATTAACGTTATAGATATGGCAATTAATATACTGTTAAGCATTGTGTCTACCCTCTTTTTCCAGAAATCTATTGACTATTACCGGTATTATTCTTACAAGTGCAACAAAAAATACTATTACACCTATCATTATATTGACTATTTCTGACGGGGCTCCTGTCTTAAATTGAAGAGACTGACCCGCATAAATAAGGCCACTGAACATAAGTCCTGCAAAAATACATCCTATCGGCGAACTTCCTGCTATCAAGGCTACAGATAATCCATTAAATCCATAATTCTCAAATATCGATAACACATGAATGTTATGCGAAGACGTACCTGTAATTGACAAGGCTCCTGCAAGACCTGAAAGAGCTCCTGATATAATCATTGTATAAAATATATTTTTATTGACATTTATTCCTGCATTTTCTGCTGCATCAGGATTAAGCCCTGACGCCCTAAATTCATATCCCTTGCGAGTTTTATAAATGACTATCCACATGACTATCGACATAATCACAGCTATCAAAAAATTTAAATTAAAATCTGTTTTTAAAATTATATCATTAAGAACAGGGTTTCCTTTGAGAAAATTACGTCCTTCTTCTGAAAATTTCCAATCATAAAACAGTAATGTAAATCCTGAATGATTTATAGGATAAGTTCCATCACTTTCCGGTTTATGAAACATTTGAGAATTAGCTACATAATTACATAAATACAAAAAAATCCAATTGAGCATTATACTTGTTATAACTTCGTGAATACCAAATCTGGATTTAAGAAGTCCAACCATTCCTCCAACCATAGCTCCCGCCAGAACACCTGACAAAATAACCAACGGAATTTGTATCACAGGATGAAAATCAAAGACAATTCCAACTATTGTGGAAGCAATTGTTGAAGCTATGTACTGTCCCTCGGCACCAATATTAAAAAGTCCCGATTTAAAAGCAAAAGCTACGCTTAAACCCGTAAGTATTATAGGTGTACTTTTCAATATTACATTAATTACAAACTTCGGACGAGAAAAAATTGCATTAAACATAACTGCAAGAGATTGTGAAGGGCTAAAACCCGTTACAAGCAATATACCGCATGCAACCGCACAGCCAAAAAAAACAGCTATACATGTACACATAAACGGTGTTTTCAAAAATTTTGCCACACGTTTAGTCATTTTCTTTACCTCCCGCCATCAAAAGACCAATTTTTTGTTCATCAGCATCTTCTTGCATAAACTCTCCTACTATTGCTCCATCATATATAACTGCTATTTTATCAGACACATCCAAAATTTCATCTAATTCTAACGATATCAAAAGTATAGCCTTACCCTTATCACGAAGATTTATAAGAGTTTTATGAACATATTCTATAGCACCTACATCCAATCCACGAGTGGGTTGTACTGCTATTAATAAATCGGGATCATTTTCAATTTCTCTTCCAATGACTAATTTTTGCTGATTTCCTCCGGAAAGTCCACGTATTCGTTTATATTTACAATCTGCCGGTCTTATGTCATAGTCAGAAATAAGACGCTCTGTAAATTTGTCTCGTTCTTCGTAATTCAAAAATCCATGATTATGAAACGGCTCTTTTCTATATTTTTCCAATATAGCATTATCCGCAACAGACATCTCAAGTATTGTGCTATATCTGTGACGGTCTTCATGAATAACAGAAATTTTGCTATCCAATATATTTCGAGTTGAAGTATTTTGTATTTCTTTTTTATTAATTAAAATTTTTCCTTTTTCAGCAACTTTTTTACCGATAATACACTCTAACAATTCTTTTTGTCCGTTTCCATCTACTCCAGCTAAACCATATATCTCACCACGACGCAATGACATGGATAAATTTTTTACTCTTTCAACTCCACGTTCGCACCTTACACTGAGATTTTCTATTTCAAACACAGTCTCGCCCGGACAAGCTTTACTTTTATCTACCAGTAATTTTACTTTCCTTCCTACCATTTTTTCTGCTAAACTTTGTTCGCTCTCCGACTGAACATCAACGCATCCCATAAACTTTCCTTTGCGTATAATAGTACACTGTTTCGAAGATTTTTTTATTTCTTTCAATTTGTGAGTAATTATAATTATAGTTTTGCCGTCTTTTTTTAAATTTTCTATAACTTCAAGAAGTTCATCTATTTCTTGAGGAGTTAATACTGCTGTAGGCTCATCCAAAATTAAAATATCAGCACCCCTATATAGCGCTTTAAGAATTTCAACTTTTTGTTGCATTCCTACAGAAATGTTTCTAACTCGTTTTTTTAAATCTACATTCATTCCATATTTTTTAATTATTTCTACTACTTTTTTTTTCGCTTTTCGCATATTTATGATCCCAAATTTATCAGTAGTCTCATTCCCTAAAATTATATTTTGGAGAACTGTAAACTTTTCAACAAGCATAAAGTGCTGATGAACCATACCTATACCATGCGAAATCGCAGAGCTTGGATTTTTTATATTAACCGGTGCCCCATTTAAATAAATTTCACCGGAATCTGCTCCATATAAACCATATAAAATGTTCATCAACGTGCTTTTTCCCGCTCCGTTTTCACCGAGAATTGCATGAGTTTCACCTTTTTTTACATCTAAATCCACCGAATCAAGCGCACAAAATCTACCAAAATATTTCGTTATGCCTCTCATTTGAACCGCATAATCTTTATTAATCTCCAATGTTATCCCCCTTTTAGGAAACTGAATATTTTTATATTTTCATATCGGAAAGAGATTCCATAAATTTGTTGTAACTTTCTAAAGTACCGGGAGGAATTATTTTTGCTTCAGAAATTTTATCTTTTATCAACATCGAATTTTCATAAACATTCTTTGGAATATTTGGATTATTTTCAGGCATCCCAACACATCCCTCTTTTATTCCAAAAGAAAAAGTTTTGCCGCCTATATTTTCCCCGTTTAAAGCTTTAGTAGAGACTATTTGTATTGCTTTTCCTACATCTTTTATCGCAGAAGTCAAAATATTATCGACAGCAAGATAAGATTGATCCAGATCTACACCTATAGCAAAATTTCCGGTCTCTTTTGAGGCTTCAATTACTCCCACTCCTGCCCCACCGGCTGCATGGAAAATTATATCGCAATCATCAAACATTTTTATGGCTATAGCTTTGCCTTTTGCAGAATCAGTAAAACTTTCAGCGTACTGAACTTTAACATCTATATTCTTTCCAATCTGTTTAGCTCCGTACGCAACCCCGGCTCTGTAACCATATTCAAACTGATCGATTACCATACCCTTAATTCCTCCGACAAATCCTACTGAATTCGTCTTTGTCATAAGTGCTGCTATGTATCCAACCAAAAATGAAGATTCCTCAGATCTAAAAATCACTCCTGTGACATTTTCCGGAGTTTTGTCTCCGAATGAAAAATCAGCTATTGCATAATTAAGTTCCGGATTAGTTTTTGCTGCCAACTCAATTGTATCTGCAAGCTTATATCCTATTCCCCAGATAAGATCGGTATGTTCATCGGCAAGTTTATCTATATTAATTAAAAAATCAGAAGTTTGAGGACACTCAACATAACTAACACGAGAATTAGTATCTTTAGAAAACTTTTTCATTCCCTCCCACGAAGACTGTTGAAACGATTGATCATTTATACCGCCTCCGTCGGTTATCATTGCAGTGAAAAATCTTTTGTCATCGTCAACTCCGGTTGCAATTTTACAACCCGTTTTTACGGCAAAAAACAATATTCCTGCCAGTATTAAAACAGATAAACCAATCCACGATACCTTTGAAATTATTTTTTTCATAATTTCCTCCAAATTGAAGCTTGTTTTAAATAAATACGACTAATCACCAGTTATTAATATTTATGCAATTGCCTTTAATAGGTTTACAATATTGTTATCTAACCGCAGTCTCCAGAGCAATTTTAACCATATTACAAAACCCTTTTTCGCGTTCTTCCGAAGGAAGAGAAAGTCCTTTAAGCGGACAATCTGAAACAGTCAAAATACAAAGAGCTTCTTTTCCTGACTTTGCTGCATTCATGTACAATGCAGCAGCCTCCATCTCAACTGCTAATACTCCCATTTTATCCCACTCAGGTAAAACCGATTCATCACTGTAAAATACATCGCTTGAATAAATATTTCCCACAAAAGCCTTTATTCCCAGTTCTTGTGCACAACTTTCTGCTTTCTTCAAAAGATTAAAATCAGCAATGGGCGCAAAAACACCATTAAGCTTGTATTGATTTCCGTAGTTCGAGTCCGTACAAGCTCCCATTGCCATAACTATATCTTTTAAATTAACTTTGGAATTTATTGCTCCTGCACTTCCTATTCTTATAATCCGCTGAACATTATAAAAGTTAAAAAGTTCATAAGAATATATCCCTATGGAAGGCATTCCCATACCTCCGCCCATAACGGAAATTTTCTGTCCTTTATATGTACCGGTAAATCCAAGCATATTCCTAACTTTATTAAAACACTTTACATCCGTTAAAAAATTTTCGGCAATAAATTTGGCTCTTAAAGGGTCTCCTGGCATAAGAATGGTTTGCGCTATTTCGTTTAAATTAGCTCCTATATGCGGAGTTGGTATGTGTGACATTTAGAAATAAACCCACCTTACAACTATATTTTTTATTTACTTTAATATTTTCTGCTATTTATATCGGTATTTTTAACATTTTTTAAAAAAATGTTTATAAGCACAATTATTATCATTTTTTACCGTGTCTTAACTTACTTTTTATAATTGGATTTTAGCATTTTATTAAGTATTTTGTCAAGAAGTTCCGAAGATTTTTGTATGACAGGACCTCCCACAAGTGCACAGAATATTGTTATAATTCCTAAAGTTCCACCCATAATCCATCCCAAAATTAATGTTATTATATCTAAGTAAATTTTTACCAATTTAAAAGATTTGTTTGTTTTTTCACTAACTATAATTGCCAAAGCAGTCCAAGGATCAATCCCAACATCTGCGTTCATATACCCTCCCAGACCGATAAAACAAATCAAACATCCTATAAGCGAAACTACAAGTCTTATAAAAAAAGTTTGAGGAATTTCTAAACAATTATAAAACCATATACCAAAATCTATAAAAATTCCTAAAATAAATAAATATATAACTGTACCTATATTTATATATTTTCTTTTTATACAAAAAACAGTAACTATCAAAATTGCATTTAAAATACTGGCAGTAAACCCCACGCTTAAACCCGTAACTTTGCTCAAGCCGTCATAAAAAACAGTTATAGGATCGGCTCCGAGGGAAGTTACAATATTTATACCACATCCTATTCCTAACAAAGCAAGACTGACAGTACACACTATAACTTTCTTCATGTATAAAATCGCAGCTTTACGTTTCGCTTCTACCATCTTTTATCACCTCCTTTAAAAATGATTTTCCTCTGATTTTCTCATCTATTCTGAGGTAATCCAAAATCGTTGCTCCCGTATCATAAAATCCGATTCTTGTATGAAGATTTATTCCGTTTTTTATATTTTTTCCGTAAATAATCATCGGAGTGTATTCACGAGAATGATCTGTAGACGGAGTTGTGGGGTCACAACCGTGATCTGCGGTTATAATTAAAATATCATCGTCACGAAGTTTTTTTAATATTTTTTCAAGACTTTTATCAAAAAAAGACAAAGCTTCAGCATATCCGTCAACATTATTTCTGTGACCATAAAGCATATCAAAATCAACCAAATTAACAAAACACAAGCCTTCAAAATCTCTGTCCATTATCTCAAGAGTTTTATTTATTCCATCTTCGTTACCTTTGGTTAAAATTTTTTCGGTTACGCCGTTGCCTGCAAAAATATCACTTATTTTGCCAACCGCAATAACATCTTTTCCGCTCTCTTTTATAAAATCAAGAATAGTTTTTTCAGAAGGAGCTAAGGCAAAATCATGTCGATTTGCAGTACGTGTATAATCAGGATACTCTCCAATAAATGGCCTTGCAATAACTCTTCCGACAGCATTATCACCTTGCAAAATTTCTCTTGCAATTTGACAATATTCATACAACTTTTCAATCGGAACAACGTTTTCATGAGCAGCAATTTGAAACACGCTATCCGCAGAAGTGTAGACTATAAGTTTTCCTGTTTCAACACTTTCTTTTCCGTATTCCTTTATAACTTCAGTACCTGAATAAGGTTTATTACAAAGAATATCTCTTCCCGTTCTACGTTTAAACTCATCAATCACTTTACTCGGAAATCCGTTAGGATAAGTAGGTAAAGGTTTTTTTGATTCAATTCCTGCTATTTCCCAATGACCTATTATGGTATCTTTTCCTTTTGAAACCTCTTTCATTCGAGCAAATGAAGCAATCGGATTTTTTTCAGATTTTTCATAATCCATTCCGTCAATGTTGAAAAGACCCATCTTTTTCATATTGGGCATACTAAAATTTTTATTATAAAAGCAAGCCTTAACAGTATTACTTCCAACATCACCGTAATCAGCTGCATCTGGCATTTCTCCTATTCCTACGCTGTCAAGAACAATTAAAAATACTCTTTTCATAAAATACAATCTCCTCTATTACAAAGTAAGTTGTTCGCAAGTTGTTTCTTCACTCGACGGAATTTTACCTCCCGCAGGAATATTTTTGGCTCTGTAAATTTTTTCTTCAACAAATGTCCCTGAACTGTATTTTTCCGCTTTTATGAGCTTATGACCTTTTTTTTGCTTCATAACGGCTACGCCCTGTGTATTTTTTGTTTGTTTCAAGTTCACCATAGACGAATTAAAAATCAAAATTTTACCCGAAGATGATGTAAGAATAAAGTCTTGATCACATGTCACATAAAACGCTCCTATGATATTATCTTTATCACTGTAAGCTTTTATGAGTTTTTTACGATTTGTTTTTGTAAAATATGACTTCATCTCCACTTTGGAAACTTTTCCGCTGCCAAAGAAAAACAGCATAAATCCGGAATAGTCATTTGTAACGGCCATATAAACCACTTTTTCATTTTTATCAAAAGAAAGGACAGCCGGGATATATTCTCCCATAGCGCTTGCTTTTGTATCGGAAAATGTGTAGCCTTTCGCTTTGTACACTTGGCATTTGTCTGTGAAAAATAATAAATCAGAATGATTCTCTCCGGAAATTTCTTGAGTTATTTCGTCATCACTTTTTAATTTTTGCTCTGAATTCATTTTAAAAGACTGTGGAGTAATTTTTTTGAAATATCCTTCTTTCGTAAGAAAAAACTTCACCAGATAATCAGGAATTACTTCTCCAAAATCGTATTCCTGCGTATCCTCAGGATATATTAAAAGACTTTTTCTCGGTTTACCATATTGTTTCGACACTTCACTAAGTTCTTTAATTATAATTTTATAAATTTTGTTTTTATCGGAAAGAATACATTCCAGTTCTTCGATTTCTCTTACAAGTGCATCTGTTTCATTGGTTCTTTTTAAAATATATTCCCTATTTAAATGACGAAGTTTTATTTCGGCTACACTTTCAGCCTGAATCTCATCTATAGAAAAACCTTTCATTAAATTCGGTACAACTTTTGTCTCTTCTTCAGTTTTTCTGATTATCTCAATAGCTTTGTCTATATCAAGCAAAATTTTTGCCAAACCTCTCAAAATATGAAGCTTAGCTTTCTTTTTATTAAGGTCAAAAAATGTTCTTCTCTTGATACACTCTTCCCTAAATGCCACCCATTCTTCAAGTATCTCACGAACACCCATTACTTTCGGCGTTCCACTGACTAATATATTAAAGTTACAAGAAAATGTATCTTCCAGAGGAGTTAATTTAAAAAGTTTTGCCATTAATTTATCAGGATCTGTACCTCGTTTAAGATCAATTGTAATCTTTAATCCTTCAAGTCCCGTTTCATCACGTATATCGGAAATTTCACGAATTTTCCCTATTTTAACAAGCTCTGCTATCTTTTCTATTATAACTTCACTTGTAGTTGTGGGAGGAATATTTACTATATCTATACAATTATATTTTTTATCATATCTATAACGAGAACGAACCTTTATCCCGCCTCGTCCGGTCTTATAAATAGCTTCTATTTTTTCCTTGTCGTAAATTATTTCCCCTGCACCCGGAAAATCAGGAGCCACCAGTGTTTCGGAAATATCACATTCACGATTTTTTATATAAGCTATAGTCGTATCACAAACTTCTTTAAGATTAAAAGGACAAATAGAGCTAGCCATGCCCACCGCTATACCTGTATTGGAATTCACAAGCACCGATGGAAATGTACATGGTAACAGCGAGGGCTCTTCCAAAGTATTATCATAGTTCGGAACAAAGTCAACTGTATCTTTGTCTATATCTTTAAAAAGTTCTTTGCAAATATTTTCAAGTTTGGCTTCTGTATATCTTGAAGCAGCACACGCCATATCACGTGAATAAAACTTACCGAAATTTCCTTTGGAATCAACATAAGGATACAAAAGAGCTTCGTATCCCCTACTCATACGAACCATAGTATCATAAATAGCACTGTCGCCATGCGGATTAAGCTTCATGGTTTGACCTACTATATTTGCTGATTTTGTCCTGTTACTTCCCAGCAAACCCATCTTGTACATAGTAAAAAGAAGTTTTCTATGAGATGGTTTAAAACCATCAATTTCCGGAATAGCACGTGACATTATTACGCTCATCGCATAAGGCATATAGTTTTTTTCCAAAGTGTTTACTATTTTTTCTTCAACAACTTCTCCTGCGTTATATATAAAACCATTAACGTGAGAATTAGACTTATTTGAATTTTCTTTTATTCTTTTTTTAGACGCCACGGTACTTTTTCACCTCTCTAACTCACATCTAAATTATCAACGTATCTATAACCATTTTCTATTATATATTCTTTTCGCCCCGAAAGATCATCTCCAAGAAGAACATCAAACATTTTTGAAGTTGCTTCAGCATCTTCCGGCATAACCTTTATAAGTCTGCGAGATTTAGGATTCATTGTCGTAAAATTCATCATGTCAGGTTCATTTTCACCTAAACCTTTAGAACGCTGAACGGTATATTTTTCCGCTCCGATTTTTTTAATAAACTCATCTTTTTCCGATTCATTATAAGCAAAATAAGTTTCACTTTTGGTATTTATTTCATATAATGGTGATTCCGCTATAAAAACCTTATGAGCTTCTATAAGCTTAGGTGTAAGCCTATAAAGCATGGTAAGAAGAAGCGTTCTTATTTGAAATCCATCCACATCCGCATCAGTACAAAGAATAATCTTATTCCATTTAAGAGCGTTTAGATTAAAAGATGACAAATCTTTAGCGGTCTTTGATGTTCTAACTTCAACTCCGCAACCAAGAACTCTTATGAGGTCAGTTATAATCTCGCTTTTGAATATTCTGTTATAATCTGCTTTGAGGCAGTTGAGTATTTTCCCTCTGATCGGAATAATAGCCTGAAAATCGGGATTTCTCGCTTGTTTACACGCTCCAAGCGCTGAATCTCCCTCCACAATAAATAATTCTCGTATATTTACGTCTTTACTCCTACAATCCACAAACTTCGCAACACGACTAGCCATATCCATACTGCTTGTAAGTTTTTTCTTCAGATTAAGTCTAGTCTTTTCCGCATCTTCTCTGCTGCGTTTATTGATCAATACTTGATTACATATCTTTTCTGCATCATCAGGGTTTTCAATAAAATACACTTCTAAGTTTTTTTTGAGCATTTCTGTAATAGCTTCTTGAATTCCCTTGTTCGTGATTGATTTTTTGGTTTGGTTTTCATAGGACGTCATTGTGGAAAATGAAGAAATTATAACTGTAAGTGAATCTTCTATATCGGAAAAATTTATTTTACTCTCATTTTTAGTATATTTTCCACTGTGTTTTAAGTAAGAGTCTATTTGAGAGGTAAAACCACTCCTAACCGCTCTTTCAGGAGCACCACCATGTTCAAGAAAACTGGAATTATGATAATATTCAGCTAAATGAACTTTATTTGAAAATGAAATTGCTGCTTCAGCTTTCAATTTGTAGTAAGGCTTATCTTCACGATCCCTTACTCTGGTTTCAAGACTCCACGTTTGTATTGGGGTCAAATATTCGTTCTTAAGAAGTTCGGAAGCATAATCTGTTATTCCGTTTTGATAAATAAATTCTTTTTCAGTAAATTCCGAATTATCATTTTGATATCTTAGCAAAAACTTTATACCCGAATTTACTACTGCTTGACGCTTTAAAACATCTTCAAAATATTCATAAGGTATATTCACATCTGTAAAAACCGATAAATCAGGTTTCCACTTTATTTTCGAACCGGTATCTTTACGATTATATGATTCTTTATTAAGTCCACCGATATTTTCTCCTTTTTCAAAATGAAGTGTATATATAAAACCGTCACGTTTTATCTCAACATCCATATATTCAGAAGCATACTGCGTTGAACAAAGTCCCAGTCCATTTAGCCCCAATGAATATTCATAATTTTCTTGACTTGAATTGTTATATTTCCCACCTGCGTAAAGTTCACAAAAAAGAAGTTCCCAGTTAAACTTTTCTTCCTTAGAATTATAGTCAACAGGAATCCCTCTTCCTTTATCTTCTATTTGCACGGAATTATCTTTATATCTGGTTACCTTAATAACATTTCCGTGCCCTTCTCTTGCCTCATCTATAGAATTTGAAAGTATTTCAAAAACCGAGTGTTCGCACCCTTCTATTCCATCAGAACCGAAAATAACACCCGGCCGTTTCCTTACTCTATCTGCACCTTTTAGAGAAGATATACTTTCATTATTGTATTTATTTTTAGCCAAAATTATATCTCCCTCTGTATTTACAAATTTATTTTGAAGTCAAAAACATAAGAATATTATACATCACAAAAAACAAAGGGTCAAACAGGTTTTATTTTCAAAAAAAATATCCTCTCGTAAAACCGAGAGGATAAACATAAACGTTTAACTCTATTTGGCAGACATTCTCATAATTTGCTCGACTACAAATACCACTGCACTCGACGAAAGTGTAACAACTATAAGACTTTGACCCAAGTACGCAAGAATACCCGCAGCAATGGCGCCTATAGTCGCAGACAACACACTTGACGTTGACCTAAAAACTTCCGGGAATACCATGGATGTAAGCACTGCATATGGAATATATGCTAAAAATGAATTCAAAAATTTATTTTTAATTTTATTTTTGAAAAACAACAGTGGAACTACTCTAAACATCATCATTACTGCTGCCATACCAAAAACAGCATATAAAAATTGTTGATTACTCATCGGCATTTTCCTCCGCTTCTTCCACAGGGAACGCAGCCGCACCTATTAAAGAGGTAATAACGGCACAAATTATAATCGTCCAACCTGATGTAAGATTTGCTTTTATAAAAGGTATACACTCAAGCACAAAACTTAAAATCAACGCAATCAAAACCACAATCAAAACAGGTTTGGATTCTTTTGCCGGGGGTACAATAATAGCTATAAACATTGCATAAAGCATTATTCCCAATGCGGAAGTTATCGACGCCGGAAGCAAATTTGTAAAACACGCACCAAGAGTATTTCCTAAGACAAATCCTATATAAGGAGCTGTAGCCAGTCCGAAAAGGTACGACGCACTTAACTGTCTTTTTTCTTTCATCGCCACTCCAAAAATTTCATCTGTATTGAAAAGTCCAAATCCAACCCTTTGCAACGTACCCACACTATTATCAAACTTCTGAGCAATGGTCATAGAAAACAATATGTACCTGCAATTCATCACAAACAATGTTATAACATACATTATTATCGACGTTTCTCCACCATTCAAGAGATTAAGAGCAGCCGCTTGACCTGAACTCGTGTACATAAGCAATCCCATAATTTCAGATAAACCAAAACCAAGACCAGCTTTTGTTGCAGCTATTCCACAAGCCATCGAAGTTGGAATATAACCCAATCCTATAGGTATTCCATTTTTTAACCCTCGTATATAATTACTTTTCTTTAAACTACTAACTTCTCCCAATAAAAATCACACCTTTTCACGTTACCCAAAATAAGGTAACTATAATTTACTATTGGATATGATACTACAATAACTAAAAAAAAAAATCAACCGTTTATAACAAAAAATATCGATATATAGAAATATGTGAAATTTTAACGCACATATTGACATATTTGCAAGGTTATATTGACAAAAACATTTAAAAATTACATAATGAGAACCTAGATTTATTTAACATCATAAGTATTGCAAGGAGTAATATAATGGATTGTATTTTTTGTAAAATAGCTGAAAAAAAACTACCTTCTGACATAGTATATGAAGACGATAAAGTTTTGGTGTTCAAAGATTTAGAGCCTAAAGCACCCATTCATGTCTTGGTAATCCCTAAAATTCACATATCTTCTGTTATGGATTTAAATGAAAATAATATAGGAATATTATCTCACATTTTTAAAGTTATCAAAAAATTACAAACAGAATTGAATTTACAAGAAGGATTCAGAATAATAAATAATTGTGGAAAATTCGGAGGCCAAACTGTAAACCATTTACATTTTCACGTTCTTGGTGGCCGACCGCTTGAATGGAATCCAAGCTGACAGTAGGTACGTCAAAGGAGATAAAACTATGAAAAATACTTTTGAAATTGAGATTGCAGGTTGTAAAAGGAATTTACCTATTTGCTCTGTAAATGAACACCTGGATATAGCGGCTTTTATAATGTTTGGTGATGTAGAAATTACTGTAAAATGTGCACGTGAACTTCTTAAAATTTGTCCTGAGTTTGATATTTTGGCAACCGCCGAAAGTAAAGGAATTCCTTTATGTTACGAAATGGCTCGTCAAAGTCAAAAAGATTATGTCATAGCTCGTAAGTCTCAAAAAGTTTATATGAAAGATTCTATTTACACAACTGTAAAATCCATAACAACAGCCGAAACTCAAAAACTTTATCTTTCGAGCACAGATATAGATAAAATAAAAAACAAAAAAGTCCTCATAGTTGATGATGTTATAAGTACAGGAAACTCTATAGTCGCCGTTGAAAATCTTATAGAAAAAGCTTCCGGAAAAATTACAGGAAAAGTTTGTGTTTTGGCTGAAGGAAATGCCGCAAACCGAAAAGATATCATATTCTTAAATTCTTTACCGATTTTTGAAAAATAAATTTATTATAAAATGGACACAGCTCCCAAGTTTGAGGTATAATCAAACTTAGGAGTATTTATTTTGTTTGGGAAAGGTGGATGGACAAGAGTAAAGCTTATTTATTAAATTTTACTTTTTTAACGATGAAAAGACCTTTAGCTTTAATTGGTTTTTCCTATTTTATAACTCTTGTAGTACTTAACTACATACCTGATTCCAACATAATAATTGTAGCGTGCGGTTTATTTATCGCACTTATAATATCATTCTTAATTAAAAAATTTCGAAATGTAGAAAATTTTTTCTGCATAATGTTTTTGAGCTGTTTGGCGGCAACATTTTCGTATGTTTTAAATTCCGGAATAATTGCAGATAAAGTTAAAA
Organism: uncultured Oscillospiraceae bacterium; assembly: GCA_900552265.1. Taxonomy (GTDB): domain Bacteria; phylum Bacillota; class Clostridia; order Oscillospirales; family Acutalibacteraceae; genus UMGS1491. The sequence goes on along the minus strand of URZE01000008.1, from coordinate 3,604 downwards.
ATTTGGATGAAACCGATATAAAAATATCTGGAACAATTTGTGACATACCCTATAAAAAAAATAATAACTACAATTACATATTAAATATTAATGAAATTAATGAACAAAAAATAAAACCTTTTAAAATTATTTTACGTTCTCATTCATCATTAAACAGTGACATTTGCGATATTTTTACGGGACATGTACATATTTCTTCCATTGAAAATAATATATCGCAAGCATACAAAATGCATTGTAAATCTCGAAATATTTATGCTCAAGCATTTTTTTATGAATATATGGATAATTCAAATATAACTCCTCAATCGAAATCTTTGCAATATTACATACTCTACATTAGAAAAGAATTTTCATCTAATTTTAGAAAAATATTTACAAGTGAAATTTCTTCTGTAATAAATGCTATATTTTTAGGAGAAAAAAATTCTATTCCTTATGAAATAAAAATTAACTTTGACAAAATAGGAATATATCACTTACTAACAACATCAGGAATACATATCTCCATTCTTGCTCAAACTCTTTTGTGGATTTTTAAAAAATTCAAGTTAAAAAATAAATTTTCATACGTATTGTGTGCAATAATAATATTTTCTTTGGAAGTATTTACAGGGTTTGCGCCATCCACCACCAAATCCGGAACAGTTATGATAATTTATCTCTTAGGTATGGCGATAGCTCGCAAATCAGATGCTCTTAACTCACTCGGAATTGCCGTATTTATCATGTGCTTAATTAATCCAAATTACGCTTGTAGCGTAGGACTGCTTTTAAGTGTATTCTCAACTTTAGGAATAATATTTCTATACAATCCTATAAAAAACAAATTAAAATTTAATGTTAAATCAAAATTTTTATATAAATTAATAAATTACATAACATCAAGTATTTCATTAAGTTTAGCAGTAATTATTTTTACAACCCCTCTCACAGTACTATACTACGGAAAAATAGCCATAATATCAGTAATATCCAACATTTTAGTATATCCATTAGCAATTATAATAATATTTGGTGCAACATATGTAAACTTTCTTTTTTCCATAAATTCTCCAATATTTTTAATAGAATTTCCTGCTTATATTTGTGGAACATCTGCAAAAATAATAATCAAAATATCTGAATTCCTTTCTAAAATACCCTACGCTTCATTGAATACTGACTATGGAATATTTCATTTTTGTTTATTATGTATATTGATACTCTTTTCATTGGCTTTATGTTCAACGCAAACACAAAAATATTCCAAAATTACTTTTCTGCTCTCTCTCAACTTAATATTTATTAGTATATTTTCCTACCAAATTCATGAACGAAATTCTATATGCTTTTCAATAATTCCATGCGGAGATGGATTGAGTTTAATTATTTCTAAAAATGAACATACTGCTGCTTTTATTCAATTAAAAGAAAAAACAAATATTGAAAATATTCAAAATTATTTTTCAAAATGTAATATTTTTTGTCTTGATTATTTATATATTTCTTCGATTGATAGCACTAAAAAGTACGTAGTAAAGAATATTGCTAAAAACTATAACCCTCAAACTATAGCGGTAAATAATCACGATGTTATTGCACAAGAAAATCTATTTAAAGATTTAAATTATAATGTAAAATCAGTATATTTTGAAGATAAATTAAATTCAAAATTTTGGGATAATATATCCTGTGAATTTAAAGAAATTCATAACAAAATTTTTATAAAAATAATATCACCACATATTTCATTTTTAGTTATTCAAGATGGTGGTGATGCAAGTAAATTACCGGAAAGTTGGAAAGAATGTGATTTTTTAATACTTTCGGGTATCCCTTTAAACTGCCAAAAAATAAGATCTAAAAATATAATTTTAAGTACCAATATGGCTCGTGCAAAAATAGGTATTTATAAATTATCAAAACCAGATTCATTGTTATATTCTCTTCCGCATCAAGGAATCATACATATAAACTTAAATTCAAAAGGAAAATATAATATACGGAGGTTAAAATAATGTCAAAAGCAAACTATAATGATCTTAAAAAAATTATTTCTTCTGAAAATTTCCCCAAAATATATTTTTTTCAGGGAGATGAATATCTTATAGAAAATGCTGAAAAAATGATAAAAAATAAATTATTGGGTAATAATTATAGCGACTTCGATTTAAATTTGTATAATGAAGAAAATATAACCTTAGAAAAACTAATTTCATCAACAGAAACATTTCCTATTATGACAAAACATAAACTTATAATTATACATAATTTACCATATGAGCAATGGGATATAAAAGAAATTGATGATTTTTTAAAAATATTAAAAGATTTGCCTGAATTTGCATATATAATAATATCTCAAATATCAAAATTTTCCAATACTAAAAATTTATCAAAATTTAAAAAAATAAAAAAATTTGTAGAAAATTACGGAATAACATGTGAATTTTCAACTACAGATATTTCATTAAAAAAACAACTGATTCAATGGTCTAGCGAAATATACAATAAAAATTTATCAGATAACTATGCCGAAAAAATTCAAGAAATTTGTTTCGGAAAAACTATAAAATCTATAAAAAATGAATTACAAAAAGTATGTGAATTTGAAAAATCAGATACAATAACTGAAAGCTCACTAAAAATATTAATAAAATCTAATTCTAAAACAAATATATTTGAACTGCCTAAAACAATACAACTAAAAAATCTGCCAAAATCTTTAGACATATTGATAAATTTGTTATCTCAAGGCGAAGAACCCATATCAATTTTATCAGTAATAGCTTCCGATTACATAGATTTGTTCCGTTTAAAAATATTTAATAAAAACGGAAAATCCATATCAGAAATATCTGATATTTATAATTATAAAAATAAAGAATTTAGATTAAAAAATTCACTAAAAATGTGCTCTACTATAAAAACAAATCAAATAAAAAATTCATTAAAAAAATTACTAATAACTGATTTACAATTAAAATCCAATAACTTAGATCCTCAACTTTTATTATCTTTACTAATAATTAATTTAATAAAAAATAAAACCTCACACAATCTTTAGTGTGAAGCTAATGTAATGGTACACCATCGGGGGCTCGAACCCCGGACACCCTGATTAAGAGTCAGGTGCTCTACCAACTGAGCTAATGGTGCATACATACAAAAAATCTAAAAACTCCATTAAACACAAACAAAACCCGAGGTAAAAGAAGCACCTCGGAAAAGAGTACCTCAAAAACTGAACAAACAAAAAGCAAAGAAAGAACAAAAAGTAAAGAAATCAAATAGGACAAACCCTCGACCAATTAGTACTGTCAAGCTAAACATGTTACCATGCTAACACACACAGCCTATCAACCTTGTAGTCTACAAGGGGTCTTACCTCAACCGAAGTTGAGAGGGATATCTAATCTAAGAGCCGGCTTCACGCTTAGATGCTTTCAGCGTTTATCCGAACCGCACATAGCTGCCCAGCGATGCCACTGGCATGACAACTGGTGCACCAGAGGTGCGTCCATCCCGGTCCTCTCGTACTAGGGACAGCTCCTTTCAAATATCCTTCGCCCACGACAGATAGGGACCGAACTGTCTCACGACGTTCTGAACCCAGCTCGCG
>URZE01000007.1 GCA_900552265.1 uncultured Oscillospiraceae bacterium | reverse complement strand
CTCGAGCGCTTTTTTATATTATCATAATACCTTTATCTTTGTCAATATATTTTTTACGGTTTTACGTTTTAAACATTTTTAATTCGATTTATAATTTGTTTTGTGTTTTATAACCATTAATTTCCTACAAAACTTACTTTTAAACCTATTTTAGGCACACAAATACTCATTATGTTATTTTTTGAGTCCAATTTTACCTCATATTCAAAATTTTCTGCGGTGCCTTTAAAAATTTGTCCCGATTCATCTTTGGATATCGACTTCAATGTTTCCGAATCGTTTAAAGTATCCAACACTTTGATTACATACGATATATCTGAATTTTCAAGCCACGGAGTTAAATTATATTCTCCGGATAATTCTTTCATCTCTACTTTATAATTTCCGTTTTCCCATAAAAATGTTAGTCCTTCGAGATTCTTTGGACTTATGAATCTTACTGTACTTATACCTTCAGGAGTATGAACCAAATTACAGTTAAAACTCTCACCATCTTTCTCAATTTTGACTTTACTGTCTATAGAAGTATTGACTATTGGAACTGAATTTATCAATTTCTTTTCACATCCCGTAAAACACAATCCCATTACCGCAGCTACTGTAAATGACAATAATTTTTTCAAAAAATCACCCTTGTTCAAATTTTAAAAATACCTCAGGAAGCTCATTTATTATGTCTGTAGGAGTCATAGCAATCATTGATTTTTTATTTCTTGCCTCATCTCCGCTCATACCATGAATAAAAACACCACATAACGCAGCATCAATTGCAGACAATTTTTGAGCCAAAAAAGAACCTATCATTCCGGCCAAAACATCTCCACTTCCGCCCTTTGCCATTCCTGCATTTCCTGTTTCATTAATGTATAAATTTCCTTCTTCATCCGAAACTATAGTTTTATTCCCTTTTAAAACTGTAGTAACTCCGTATTTTTTTGAAAAATCTTTTGCACAACTTGCTTTATTAACCGAAATAAATTCGACATCCTTATTCACAAGCCGTGACATTTCTTTCAAATGCGGAGTTATGACAATAGAAGATTTGGCTTCTTTCAATACATCTATATTCTCTGAAACTACATTTATTCCATCCGCATCTATTATGATTGGAACCTCAGAATGTCGTATAAGCTCATATACTATACTTTGCGTATTTGAATTCCAGCCCATACCACATCCAACTAAAATTGCGGTGCAATTTTCAGATTCTTTTAGGATATCTTCAAGAGAACTCTCAGAAATAAATCCTTCATTATCTTCCTTTGCTATAAAAAATACTGTTTCGGATATTTTCTTAGAAGTTGCTACATATATAGATTCAGGTATTACTGTTTTTACCAATCCTACTCCGCATTTAACAGCCGATTCAGCACAAAAATAAGCCGCTCCAGGCATGTTTTTACTTCCGCAAATACACAAAAGTTTCCCAAAAGTACCCTTGTGGGACTCGGGAAACCGCTCAGGTAATTTTTCTTTTATTTCTTCAAACGAAATTTTTCTTAAATATTCATACTTTTCCATAATTATTTCTCCCTACTTCTTTGATAACACACAACAACAGCGCAAGCATAATCTTTGGTATGAGTAATACTTAGTGAAAAATCCAAATTCTTCTTATTTGAAACATTTATTGCACTTCCACTTAAAAGAAAGTAAGGTTTGCCGAGAGAATCTCTTAAAATTTGAATATCTTTCATATTAAGTCCTCTCATACCCGTACCGAGAGCTTTGGAAAACGCCTCTTTGGCACAAAAATTTGCAGCAACACTCTGCTTCGGAAATTTTTTTTCTTCAAGTTGACTGTATTCGGAATCTCCCAGTATAACTTTTAAAAACCTCGGAGATTTCATTGATTTTTCTATTCGTGCAATTTCTACCATATCCAATCCCACAGAATACATCTTTTCACATCCAAACTAAAATATTATCCTTTGAACTTCATCATTTTTATTAAAAGTCTTTTCAATACTGTGTTTTATAAATTTAAACTCAGAGCCTTCCATTTGCGGATTATGGTTCATAAGCCGTTCCGTAGCCAACTGTGCCTGTTTCATTATCGCTACATCATCATATGAAGTCGGTATGCCTATATTGGGAACTCCATGCTGATTTGTACCGAAAAAATCTCCAGGTCCCCTTATTTTAAGATCTTCTCCCGAAAGATAAAATCCATCTCCCGAACCTACCAAAGCAGAAAATCTTTTTTGAGAATCTGTCCCTTTGGCATCCGATACAAGTATACAATAAGATTTTTTACTATTTCGTCCTACTCTTCCTCGCAGTTGATGAAGTTGAGAAATTCCGAATCTTTCGGCGTTTTCTATAATAATAATCTGTGCGTTGGGAACGTCTATACCTACTTCTATTACAGTCGTTGATACAAGTACTTTTATTTTATTTTCCGTAAATTCGTGCATAATGAATTCTTTTTCCGCTGTTGTCATTTTTCCGTGTAATATCGCTACGTCTTTCTCATCAAATCCATTCTTTATCATATCATCTCGATAAGTATTCACATCAACTATATCGTTTTCGTTTTCCTCTATACAAGCGCATACAATATACGCCTGTCCGCCTTCAGCTATTATCTTTTTTACAAAATTCCAGGCTCTGAATCTTTTAGCAGAATCAATTCTAAACGTATCAACCTTTTGGCGTCCCGGAATGGATTCATCCAAAACAGAAATATCCAAATCACCATATAAAATCATAGCTAAAGTTCGAGGAATAGGCGTTGCCGACATAACTAAAACATGGGGATAATTTCCTTTTTCCGAAATTTTTGCTCTTTGATTGACTCCAAACCTGTGCTGTTCATCAGTTACGGCTAAACCAAGATTTTTAAAAGCGACTCCGTCCGAAATAAGGGAATGAGTTCCTATTACTATGTCTGCGAATCCAAAAGAAATATCTTGTAAAACTCTACGCTTTTCCTTTGCTTTCATAGAGCTATATAACACTTCTACTTTTATCCCGGTATCTTTAAAAAATTTACTGAATGTACGATAATGCTGCACCGCAAGAGTTTCTGTAGGAACCATAATGGCACTTTGAAAACCATTTTTAGCCATGGTATAAGCAAGCGAGGCACAAACTGCAGTCTTGCCCGAACCCACGTCTCCTTGAAGAAGTCGATTCATTGAAAAACCACTTTTGATATCTTGTACACATTCGAAAATCGCTCTTTTTTGAGCATTAGTCAATTCAAACAGTAAAAATAATGAAAATTCTGATGAATAGTCCTCATTTAGTGTTATTTCGGTTTTTTGCCGAGCACGCTTCTTTATAAAGCACATTCCGAGTTGGTATAAAAAAAATTCTTCGAAAACAATTCTTCTACGTGATTCCTCTAAAGCTTGTCGAGAATTCGGAAAATGTATATTTCTCAGAGCAAAATCAAGAGAGCATAAATCGTTTTCTTCTCGAATGCTTTCAGGGAGCGTATCAGATATTTCTTTCGGTAAAAGCTTAAAAGCGTTCTCAACAAAGTTGCATATTTTTGCCGAAGTAAGTCCTTTGGTTTGACGATAAACAGGATATATTTTATGAGACTCATCAATATTTTTTATTTTTGGTGAAACAATTTCAAACCTTAAAAGATTACCAGTAACATTTCCTCGAAAAAGATACTCATGATCTTTTAACAACTTTTGAGCTACAAATCCATTATTAAAAAATACAATATCTGCAAAATTTAGACCATCTGTTGCCTCAAGTTTATACAAAGTTTTACCGCTTTTAAGAATACTTTTCCTTACACTGGTCAAAATTTTGAGCCTTAAACATTGATTTTTTTTACCTTTAGCAAGACTTAGGCTCTGAACTTTGCCCCAATCTTCATATTCTTTGGGATAAAACTTTATAATATCGCCAACAGTGCAGACTCCAAGTCTGCGAAGAAGTTCCGCACTTTTGGGGCCTACACCTTTTAATTTTTGTATATCAATTTTAAATAAAGATGCCATAAACGGCACCTCCGTAATTATTTATTCGACGGAAATAATAAAATGATAAATAGGTTGACCACCTTTAACCAAATTAATTTCCAACGGCTTTTTCATTGAAGACTCTATTAAATTTTTTGCTTCTTCGGCTTTTTCGTCACTTATGTTTTCGCCATATATAACAGTAATAAACTCAGAATCAGAGGAAATCATCGACTTTGTAAGACGAGCAGCGGCTTTTACAGGATCAGATTCCGTAAATACAAGTTTCCCATCCAAAAGAGCTAAAATTTCCCCTTCTTTTATTCTAAATCCACCAAATTCCGAATCACGTGCAGCAAACGTAATTTGACCGGTTTTCACTCTCGAAGCTGCCTCAGCCATTAGTTTGATATTTCCCTCAATACCTTCATCATAACTGAAAGCTAAAATTGCAGATACACCCTGAGCAATTGTTTTTGTAGGCACTATAACCACAGTGCGGTCTTTGACGAGAGAAACTGCCTGTTGAGCAGACATAATAATATTTTTATTATTTGGAAATACGTACACAGTTTTTGCAGGAGTCGCAAGAACCGCTTCCACAATTTTATCTGTACTGGGATTCATGGTTTGGCCACCACTTATTACATTTTCACAACCTAAATCTTTAAAAAGTGCAATTACACCATCTCCCGCTCCTACCGAAACAAAACCTACTTCTTCTTCCGGCTCTTTTGGTTCAAAAATTTGTGAAGATTTTTCTTTTGACAGTTTTTCTTCGGCTGCTTTACGGTGCTGTTCTTTCATATTTTCCACTTTAACTGTAAGGAATTGACCATATTTAATTCCTTCTTCAAGAGCTTTTCCGGGATTTTCAGTATGTACATGAACTTTTATTATCTCTTCATCGTCTACCACTACAACACAGTCTCCGATTTTTTGCAAACGCATCCTAAGTTTGAGCGGACTAAGCTTACAAAGAGCACTGCGCTTTACTATAAATTCAGTACAATATGTGAAAGTAATATCTGCATCAAATTCAGCAGCAGCATTACGGAACTCATCATTTTCTTTCAAATCTGAATCAATAGGTTCAGAATCTATCATAACACCATCTTTTAACACCGAAAGTATTCCTTCAAATACAAGACATAAACCTTTTCCTCCTGCGTCAACAACTCCTGCTTTTTTCAAAACAGGTAATAAATCGGGTGTCATTTTAAGTGCTTCCTGTGCACCTGCACAAATTTCAGACCACACATAAACAACATCATTATTTATTTTGGAAGCTTTTTGAGCTCTTTCAGAAGCAATTCTCGCAACAGTTAACATAGTTCCTTCGGTAGGTTTGGTTACTGCGCCGTAAGCAGCTTTGACTCCCACATCCAAAGCTTTGGACAAATCACATCCGCTGAGCTCTGACTTACAATCGGAGAACAGTTGAGAAAATCCTCTGAAAAGAATTGAAAGAATAACTCCTGAATTTCCTCTGGCACCTCTCAACAACGCCGGAACAAAAGCACTTATGACTTCCCCTACAGATGCATTGTCATCAACTTTTTTCAAAGCTTCGACCGCAGAAGAAATTGTCATTGACATATTGGTCCCTGTGTCTCCATCCGGAACAGGGAAAATATTGAGTTCATTAACATGATTTTTATGTTTTAAAATATTATTTGCACCTGAAATAATGGCGTTTTTTAAGCACAAACCGTTTATCAATTGAACACAGCTCCTTAAAAAATTGTATTGTTTTATTTATATAATTCGGTTATCACCGTAATTATGAACACACTATCGAAATATCAAGTTATTCGAAATCTTTCCACCGATTTTGTTTTGAATGTATCTTTATCTATATCAAAAACTACGCATTCCATTTTGTATGGACCGGAAGCATTTTCAAATCGTACCGGCATTCTGTCTTTCATTCTTCTAATTGACAATTCCTTTTTTACACCTAACACTGAATTTATTGCACCTGTCATTCCTACGTCGGTAATAAAACCTGTGCCCTTGGGAAAAACTTCTTCATCAGATGTTTGCACGTGAGTATGTGTTCCAAAAACTGCTGAAACTTTTCCATCTGCATAATAACCGAAAGCTCTTTTTTCAGCAGTAGCTTCAGCATGAAAATCAACAATTTTCACCTGACAGTCCGAACAAATTTTCAAAGCTTCATCCAAGGCATCTAACGGTAACTTCATACACTCAAGATAAGCTACTCCCAAAATATTTATGACTGCGACATTAGTGTCTTTTACTTTTAATTTACAAATCCCTGAACCGGGAGTTTTTTTTGACGGATAATTATATGGACGAATTATTCTTGAATTTTCATTGATGAACGTAAAAATTTCTTTACGCCTAAAAGTATGATTTCCATTTGTAATTACATCCACTCCCGACTCAAATATCTTACGAGCCGAATCGGGTAAAATACCATTTCCCTCAGCCGAATTTTCACCGTTTGCAATAGTCAAATCAATATCGTGTTCAAACTTAAATCTTTTTAATTTGAACTTTAAAAAATCAGTTCCACCTTTTCCGACTACATCACCTATAGCCAAAACTTTCATTTTATTCACCACTTGAATATATTATTTCGCAAAATCAACCGCTCGACTCTCTCTTATGATATTTACTTTTATTTGACCGGGATAATCAAGCTCTGATTCTATTTTTTTACAAATGTTTCGAGCAAGGGGAATCATGTGCTCGTCATTTACGACTTCGGGTTTTATCATAACTCTTACTTCTCTACCGGCTTGTATTGCATAACACCCACGAACACCGCCAAACGAGGATACAAGAGATTCGAGTTTTTCAAGACGTTTAATATAATTTTCCAAATTCTCACGCCTTGCCCCCGGTCTCGCGGCAGAAGCAGTGTCGGCAGCTTGAAGAATAAATGCGTAAGGAGTTTTGGGTTCAACATCCCCATGATGCGAATGTATCGCATGAATAACTTCTTCGCTTTCTTTATATTTTTTCGCCACATTAACTCCCAATTCTATGTGTGAACCTTCAATTTCATGATCTAACGCTTTACCTATGTCATGAAGCAAACCTATTCTCTTTGCAAGAGATGAGTCGAGACCTAATTCTGATGCTATTATTCCACACAAATTGGCAACTTCCACAGAATGATTTAAAACATTCTGTCCGTAACTCGTTCTGTACTTGAGCTTACCTAAAAGCTTGGCTATTTCAGGATGAACTCCGTTCACACCTGATTCTATAAGAGCTCGCTGTCCCTCTTCTTTTATCTCTTTATCCACATCTCGACGAGCTTTTTCTACCATTTCTTCTATTTTTGCAGGATGAATTCTTCCGTCGGCAATAAGTTTTTCGAGAGCAACCCGAGCAATTTCACGACGCACTGGATCAAACGCAGAAAGAGTAATAGTTTCCGGAGTATCGTCTATTATCAAATCAACTCCGGTTAAATTTTCAATGGAACGAATATTTCGTCCTTCACGCCCTATTATTCTACCCTTCATATCGTCACTTGGAAGCGGCACAACCGATATCGCAGCTTCAGCAATATGATCGGAAGCACATCTCTGTATTGCAACAGACAAAATATCCTGTGCTTTTTTTTCACATTCTTCTTTAAGCCTTTGTTCAAACATGGTTATTTTCAAAGCCTTTTCATGCGTAAGCTCGTCTTGGAGACTTTCCATGAGAAAACTTTTTGCTTGATTTACCGAAAATCCGGATATTTTTTCAAGCATATCAAATTGATTTTTTTTCAAAATTTCAACTTCATTATACTTATCAGTTATTTCTTTAGATTTTTTTTCAAGAGATAACTCGCGCGCTTCAAGATTTTCGGTCTTTTTATCAATATTTTCTTCCTTTTGAAGTATTCTTCTTTCCTGACGCTGCAGATCTCTCCGACGTTCAGACATCTCTTTTTCTGTCTCGTTTCTAAATTTATGAACTTCTTCTTTTCCCTCCAAAACAACTTCTTTTTTACGAGTTTCAGCCAATTCCTTAGCGTTAATTATTATCTTTTCAGCTTCTTTTTCTGCTGAAGAAATTGTTTTCTCGGCTTTAAGTTTTCTGCAAATTATTCCCAGAGCAAATGCTATCAGCATACATAAAATTATTACTGCCACAATTTTTAAGTCCAAATGCATTGCAACCTCCCAGTAGTATACCTTAAAGGCTAAAATCCATTTTTTAATCAATATAGCATCATATTTTCCCGATTAAAAGAAAATTTTGTAGTTTAATTCATTTCCATAAAAACAATATATAATCAACAAATTCGCAAACCGCAGTTCCGCTATTTAAAAAATTTCATTTTAACATTCAAAGTACCTTTAATAAAATTAATTTCCGTATGTAACACAAAAATACAACTTAATTTTATTACGGAACAAAGATGTATGTCAAGAAATATATCGCTTGAGTAACATAGCAATATTTATTCGCTCAAAATTTTAAACAAATTACTGATTAAAGTATTGAAAATTTAAAATCATCATGATAATATTAATATCTGAGAAACAAAAATTGTTATTTGGGGAGTTTACATGAAAAACACACAACCAAAAAATAAAAAAGGTTTTTTTAAGTACAAAGGAAAACCCCTGGTAAGGTGCGGTAATGTTCTATACTATGGAAGTATGAGCGAACCTTATGTAGTAAAAATTGAATCCAAGGAAGTAAAAAAGGTCTCAGATTTGGAAGTTTCCACTTTAGTAAATGTTGAAATGATATACACAGCTTCAGATAATGATAATACTAAAAAAATAGTTAAAATCAGTGAAAAACCCGGTTTGTACGCTGCGTTGGACATTGCTAACATTTGGTTGGAAAGAGCTTTATCAGAAAAAATGTTATAATTAAAAATAAATTTTGTGAGGTGCTGAAAATTGAGTAATTTGGAAATTGCTTTGGGTGTTGTTTTAATAATATTCGCAATAGCAGTAGTAGCAGTTGTGTTGTTCCAAGAAGGACAGCAAAAAAGTATCGGAGCAATAACGGGTGCAGAGTCCGAAACTTTCTTGTCCAAAAATAAGTCTCGTTCTATAGATGCATTTTTGGAAAGATGGACAAGAGTAATATCTATCGGATTTTTCTTAATTGTAATACTTGTAAATATGCTGCTGTATTTCCATGTTTTTGGGAAGTAATAAGCAATACTTACATAAAAATGTTCCTCTCATCAAAAAATAATGGTGAGAGGACTTTTTTACGATTTTCTTTATTAAATTATTCAAAAATATCTTTCATCCCACAGTCACGAAGCGAAACATAATCTCCATCTGCAACAATTATATGGTCAAGCAATTCAACATGCATACTTTTCAGCACTTTATTAAGTTTAGAAGTTGACTCTATATCTTCTACAGACGGAACAGCAAACCCACTTGGATGATTGTGCGCTATTATTACGGAACTTGCATTGTAAAGAACGATAAGTTCTATAATCTTTCTTGCATAAATATCCACCGCATTTACGGTACCTTTATTTACAACTCCTTCATACAGGACTTTTCCTTTTGCATCCAACAAAACTATTACAACCAGCTCTTCTGTCCTACCGATAAATTTAAAAGTTATTTTATCATTTATATCTGACATATTTGGCGCCTTTTCAATATTTTTGAACTTTCTCTCCATGTAAATTCTTGCCAATCCGGAAATCATTTTTATAAATACTGCAGCAGATTCTCCTATTCCTTCAACTTCTTTAAGCATATTCATGGGAGCATCGAAAACTGCATCCACAGTTCCAAATTTATCCAACAATTCGTGTGCTATAACATTTGTATTTTTACGAGGAATAGCGTAAAATAAAGCTAACTCGAGTATTTCGTGATCTTCAAAATTATCAAACCCATTTAAAATAAATTTTTTCCTTATTCTTAAACGACGACCGTCGTGCAATTTTCCATTCTCCTCTCGATTTTGTATTTATTTTTTAAGTCATACTTTGTTATTTTACCATATTTTAACCTAAATTTCAAATAACTTTTACAGGCAGTGAATTTAAAATGAAACAAGTTATTATAAACAAAAACGATTCTTTTAATCGATTAGACAAATTTCTAACCAAATCTTTCCCTAAACTACCTCAAGCTCTCATTTACAAATATATAAGAAAAAAAAGAATAAAAGTTAACGGAAAAAAATCTGAATGTTCTTACAAACTTCAAGAAAATGACACGGTCGCTTTATATATCAACGACGAATTTTTTACAACGGATTCTTACAAAGATGAATTCAAAAAAGCTCCAACAAATCTTGATATCGTTTACGAAGACAAAAATATTATAATAGTGAATAAAAAAGCAGGATTGATTGTCCACCCGGATGATAATTTCCAAACAGACTGTTTAATAAACAGAATAAAAAATTATTTATTCGAAAAAAACGAGTACAATCCATTACAAGAAAATGCTTTTGCTCCATCTCTTGTCAATCGCATTGACCGAAATACTTGCGGAATGGTGATTGCTGCAAAAAATTCCGAATCTCTAAGAATTTTGAATCAAAAAATGAAATCTCGTGAAATTCACAAAAGTTACATATGTATAACATGCGGAAATTTTCAAAAAAAGAGCGACATTCTAAAAGGATTTCTCGAAAAAAACGATAAATTAAATAAGGTTTATATCAAAAAAACCAATTCCGGAACTAATTCTTCAAAAACTATCTTGACAAAATATAACACAATAGAATCCGGCAAAAATTTCAGTTTAACAGAAGTTGAACTTCTTACGGGAAGAACTCACCAAATACGAGCTCATTTGGCCTCAATAGGACACCCTCTTTTGGGTGACGGAAAATACGGAAAAAATTCATTAAATCGTAAATTTGGATATAAATATCAAGCTTTATGTTCGTACAAACTAAAATTCAATTTCAAAGAAGATGCAGGTATCTTAGATTATTTAAACAATAAAGAATTACAAATTCCGATTGAAAAAATATGGTTCGTTAAAGATTTTTATAAAAACATGATAGACTAAAATTCAAAAAACCTCGAGAACATCGCCATAAATCCCATATCAATTAAAGACGAAACAAGTAATATCACCATGCAATATCCACAGCTTTTCATATGTTTTTTTAATTCATCCCAAAGTGAATCACAATTTCCCGCAGGTAAAATCTTTCCCGCAAATTTAACGGAAAATTTTATACTTTCTGCAGAAAATATAATCATACCTATTGATGAAATGAATATCCCGGGTAATAAAATTAAGATATAAAACGCTATTCCTTTAAGACCGTAAATTAAATACAAATATCCTGACGTAATTCCCAAACCCAATCCTCTGAAAAAATTAATAAACGGAATAACCGCACTCCCCCAAAATGAAAGTGCACACATTTCAACTACTATCGCAAAAATTACCAATGACGAAAATGATGAAATAAATATATCAAGACCACTGCTTTGTATTCTTTCTTTAAAATCATTTAAAAACAAAAAATCGAGTTTATGTACAATTTCCATGCTTATGGTGCTCACAGAAATTGCCCCCAACACCATTCCAAAAATCATACATAAAATCAAGAATATGAATGTTTTATTGTTTTTTCCGAAATTTATTATTTCATACTTATCTAAAAACGATGATACTTTGTTTATAACCTTTTTCATAATTACTCTCCCAATTTCAACATCTTAAATTTCAATACAAAAGATAATTATGAAAGTTTTTTTACAAATATGATAAAATGCCCTGCCTTCGTCAAATTAGTACAAAGGCGGGGCACATTTTTACTGTTCTTTTTGTTGAACTTCTAACGCTCTTGAAAGTAAAGACTTCCTATTACTGGTTTTCTTGGGGCTTATTTTCTTATTTTTATATTTCAGAGCCGCATCCCACGCTTGAACAAGTTCAGGACTAAAAACTTTTTTTAAATTTTGAATCTCTTCATCTCCGGATATAAAATTAAGAATTCCCATAGTTATTATGCTGCGAGTGTCCAGTGTACCGTTTTGATAAAGGTCACTTAAAAGTTTACCGAATTTTGAAAGTTTGGATTTTTCGGAAGAATTTCCGGCTAAACTTTGAATTCTCGGTAAAATTTTTTCACTCGCAAAGCTAGCTGCACGAAATTCTGAATATGATTCTTTTTCTTTTTGAATTTCCGGTTTAAGTTCAGGGAAAATACTTGCCATTCTATTGGCAAAAAATAAACCCGTTATATTGCTTTCATCTGAAGATTTGGCTTTTTTCTTTGTTTGTTTTACTCGGTTCTTATCTTTTCCTGAAATTGTTTCGACAAAATCTTTTGCAATTAAAGCAACATCTTTCTGAGTAGCTGTCTCGTTATCCAGAAGCCATGATGATAACTCAGATTCTTTATCACCAGATGCAGAACTCAAAATTACAAGTTTTTTACTTTCATCATACTTAATCTTATAAATTTCCGAATTTCCGTTTACACTCAATTCATTTTTACTTTTTTCTGAAATACTGAATTTTTCCATATCAGTGTCGCTACATATCAAGTCACGCAATACCTCAAAATAATTCTTATTCAAATAATCCACTCCCAATTTAAAATGTTAAATTCATTTTAATATAAAAATTAAAAATTGTCACTTAATTAACCAAGATTTTCTTTTGTGAAATTTGATCAAAATGCAAATAATAAATATCGTACCACATTTAAACATAATATCCCTTATTTTTACAAATTTCAATTTTACGGATTTTAAATCATTAACTGTCAGCGTATTTCGACAGACTATATTGAACTAAATTTAAATATTTTTAAAACTGGGAGGCGAATCTTGTTGAAAAAAGTAGTTAAATTTTTTGGAACAGCATTACTTGTTTTGATCGTCGCAATTGCCGCATTTACTTCGTACTACAGTTCCGTATTGCCTGAAACTTTCACTATCCTGGAAGGTGACAGTCCTTTTTTAAATATATTTCCTTTTTCGGTGAGCACTTCACAAAATACGTATTGCACCAACTTAAATATATATGATAAAAATACTTACCAATCAGACTCAAAAACCAATTACACAGCTAAGTTAAAATTTTTAAATATTTTACCCATTAAAACAGTTCAAGTAAATGTCAGTCCCAAAAAAGCAGTAATACCATGCGGCACTCCGTTTGGTGTTAAAATTTATACACAAGGAGTAATTGTAATAGAAATTTCTGATGTAATGACAGCAGAAGGATTAATTTCCCCCGCAAAAAATGCAGGACTCCAAAAAGGTGACATTATAACTAAAATAAATGGTGAATCTGTTTCATGCAATGAAGATTTAGAACAAATTTTTCAAAAATATGGTTGCGATGATATAAATTTATCAGTTATAAGAAACGAACAACCCATGAATATCTCCATAAAACCCATTAAGTCATGCGATGATGAAAAATATCGTGCAGGAATTTGGGTTCGTGACAGTTCTGCAGGTATCGGCACTCTGACTTATATTGACAGTGAAACAAACACTTTTGCAGGGCTTGGCCACGGAATATGCGATATAGACACCGGCAAAGTTTTACCAGTTGCAAAAGGAGAAATTGTAAAAGCGTGCATATCCAGCGTTAAACGAGGAAGAGTTGGATTCCCCGGAGAACTCAAGGGACATTTTATAAATTCAGAATCAATGGGAACTCTTTATGATAACAACAATATAGGACTTTACGGAATAATAAAAGGTTCCGTAGAGGGCTCTGAAACGCTAAATATAGGCATGAAACAACACGTAAAGAAAGGTCCGGCTAAAATTCTCACCACTGTAGACGGTGATAAACCTTATTACTACGATATAAATATAGATTCCATAAATTACAACACAAACTGCCCTACAAAAAACATAAAAATAACAGTTACAGACCCCATTCTTATCGAAAAAACTGGTGGAATAGTTCAAGGAATGAGTGGAAGTCCCATAATTCAAAACGGCATGTTAATCGGTGCTGTTACGCACGTTTTTATAAATAACCCTTCTAAAGGATATGCTATATTTGCTGAAACAATGATGACAAATTCCAACAGACTTTTTGATTGCGAGTACAAAAAGGCTTCCTAAAAATTGCCTTGATTTGACAAATCAACTGAATATTATTTCTTTGTTTGAAAACTATTGACATATTTGGTAATATATGTAAATATTAATATCATAAGATATATTTACAGGAGGAAAAAACATGGAAAATAGGCTAAAAGTTCTTATTTCGGAGGACTGTGCAGAGATTGACAGAGAGGCTTTGGAAATGTTTAAACACTATTCAATGGATCTGTCATTTTTGCCCAAAGACGGATTTAAAATAATCGAAATAATTGAAAATTCATGTCCAGACATTGTTATCATGGATTTATTTATGCCCCGAATTGATGCGATAGGAATTATCACAACCATTCGCAAAAACCACAGAATAGAAATGCCAACATTCATGGTCGCTTCAAATTTTGGACGTCCTACCCTCGAACGTGAAGTTATGTCAGCAGGAGCTTCATATTTCTTACTAAAACCTTTAAATTACTCGGATATTATAGAAAAAATACTTCAAATAACCTATCGCAGTTCACTTTCAGGAAATTCAAACCAGCAGATAAATTATCCGCTACATATTTCCGAAAGCTCAAATATAGAAATAAAAATTACTCAAATACTTCATCAAATCGGTGTTCCGGCACATATAAAGGGTTATCATTACCTTAGAAGTTCAATAATGATGTCTATTGATAACCCTGAGATAATAAATTCAGTTACCAAACAACTTTATCCCAATGTCGCAAAGAATTTTGAAACAACTCCATCAAGAGTCGAACGTGCAATTCGCCATGCAATAGAAGTGGCATGGGATCGTGGCGATATAGATGTATTAAATTCATATTTCGGATACACCATTCACAATTCAAGAGGTAAACCCACCAACTCTGAATTCATAGCCATGATAAGCGATAAATTGAGATTACAGTTAAAATCCGCAAGTTAACAAAAATAAAGATGGATGCCTAACCGCATATGGTCAGCATCTATTTTTTTACGTATCATAAATATCTATAAAAAAGCTCTCACTTTATGTGAGAGCTAATTAAAATTCTATCTATTTAAAAAAGCTAAGACTGCTTTATACGTCATATACAAATCTATCTTTGAAATTATTTCAAACGGTGCATGCATCGAAAGTACCGGTACACCTATGTCAATTACGTCAACATTTAAATTGGCAACATATTTAGCTATAGTTCCGCCTCCACCGGTATCAACTTTTCCAAGTTCTCCACTTTGCCAAATTATATTTTTTTCATTTAACAACTTTCTTATCTCGCCCGTAAATTCCGCAGAAGCTTCTGATGTTCCGTATTTTCCGCCGCTTCCGGTATATTTTTCCACAACCACTCCTCTATTTATAAAAGAACTGTTTGAAATTTCATAACTATTCGGATAAGTTGGGTCATATGCAGCATTAACATCCGCAGACAAACACTTGGACTTACTCAAAACATCACGACATTTCATACCATCCAAATCAGCAAGGTCAGAAATAAAATATTCAACAAAACGGCACTGCATACCTGTATTTCCATCGCTTCCGGTTTCTTCTTTATCAGTCAAAACGACGACAGCTGTTTTTTCCGGAACATCGCAATCAAAAATAGCTTTGAATGACGGATAAGCACAGGAACGGTCATCATGAGCGTACCCACCTATCATACTTCTGTCAAATCCAATATCTCGTGATTTCATTGCCGGAACAAGTTCTAAATCTGAAGATATAAAATCTTCTTCGGTTATACCGTATTTTTCATTCAAAATTTTAAGTATGTTAAGTTTCACGAGTTCAGATCCTGCATCATCTTTAAACGGTCTGCTTCCAATCATGACATTAAGGTCTTCACCTTTTATTGCTTCAGACATTTTTTTAGTCATTTGTTCTCTGGCAAGATGTGGAAGTAAATCGGTAATGCAAAAACACGGTTCATCCTCGTTTTCTCCAATTGACACATCAACATAAGTCCCATCACTCTTTACTATTCTTCCATGCAAAGAAAGAGGAATAGCAGTCCACTGATATTTTTTTATTCCTCCGTAATAATGTGTCTTAAACATAGCAAAATCATTAGACTCCATAACCGGATTTGGCTTTAAATCGAGTCTTGGTGCATCTATATGAGCTATAGACAAATTAACACCGTCTTTTACACCGTTCTTTCCTATCACGGCCAAAGCTATTACGCAATCTCTATTAACAACATAAACCTTTTCTCCGGGATTATATTTGCGATTTTTATCAAATTGCGTAAATCCATGTTTTTTTGCCTCATTCAGCACAAAGGTTACATTTTCTCTCTCTGTTTTTGCCTTATTGAGATAATCTTTATATCCAATACTAAATTCTTCGCACACTCTCAACTCTTCATCAGTTAAAACTTTAGCTCCGTTTTTTCTTTCATAGCAAAGCTTTTTCTTGAGAGATTTGTATTCACTTTTATTCTCGTTCATTAAATTTACCCACCTTATCTTTTAAAATATAAATTTTTATAAAATTTTTTCGCAAAAATAACTCGCCTTACATAGTACCTGGTCTCTTTATATGGAATAATATCCAGACTTTTTCCGTCAGACGATATATTTCTATCTGCCATCCAGCGTTTCACCACGCTATCTCCTGCATTATACGCACTCAATACCGCTTCATCATTCTTATATTGTTTACGCAACAGAGAAATAAAAAGAGTACCGTATTTTATATTTATCCTTGGATTTTTAAGACTTTCAACACTTAATCCCTTTTCACGTGTATAAAGCTGAAGCCACTTAAAAGTATCTGGAGTTATTTGCATTAAACCAATTGCATTGGCATGAGAATGCGCTTCTTTGTCAAATCCACTCTCGCATTTTATTATAGCATAAATAAGTTCTTTTTCAATTCCATAATTATTTGATGCTTCTTCCACTTCAGTTTTATATTTTATCGGATAAAACGATTTCATTAACCTCTCATATCCGCCAGCTATTGAAAAAATCAATAAACCAAACGTAATAAATCCAAAAATTGTAAATGTAAGAGTCTTGTTTATTTTAATTACTATTGCAATTCTCTCCTCCCAAGAGATTTATTTTCCGAAAATTCATACTTCCACACATTTAAATCCTGCTGCTCTTATCAAACGATTACACACTGCAGCAGATACTTCATTACTTTTCTGAAAATGAGCATAGATGGTTTTCACATTTAAATTATCCGATTTTCTTAACGCATCAAACAAATTTTTCGCTTGCTCCTCAGGGCAACTTATTTTCCCATAAGATATATATGGTACTTTCAAAAAAGGTATGTCTTGTTCGAAACACAAAGCCCCGCAATTTTCCGAAATTCTACCGTTAACATATTGAGAATAATTTTTAGGAGAGCCCACAACCATAACGACATCAGTTTTAGGAGAATAATGCTTATATTTCACACCCGGCGAAAGTACTTCTTCACCTATTTTAGGAGCTTTCATAACAAAAGGACTTATTTCGACTTCTCCGATAACATCGGAAATTTCTTTTTGAGTAATAAGTCCCGGACGAAGTACAACAGGCACAGTGTTTACCAACGACAAAACCGTTGACTCAACCCCTACCGTACAATCACCACCGTCAAGCATAGCGTCAATTTTCCCCGAAAGATCATTCACGACATGTTCAAATTTAGTCGGGCTAGGTCTTCCGGAAATATTCGCTGAAGGAGCAACAAGAGGTACTCCCGATTTTTCTATGATTTCACGAGCAATTTTATGAGAGGGAAACCTAACTGCAACCGAATCCATTCCGCATGTAACGCAGTAAGGAATATTTTTATTTTTCGGGAGTATCATCGTAAGAGGTCCGGGCCAAAATTTATCAGCTAATTTTTTAGCTTTTTCCGGAAATTCCGATACTACATCATATATATCACTAATTTTAGATATATGAACTATAAGAGGATTGTCCGATGGGCGACCTTTAGCTTTAAAAATATTTTTAACAGCTTCCTCATCAAAAGTATTTGCAGCAAGTCCATAAACTGTTTCAGTCGGAATTGCAACCGTACCACCGTTTTTCAATATATCCGCTGCTTTACTTGTTTGAGTTTTATCCAAATATAAAGTATTCACATTAAATTCCTTTCGGTTATATGAATTTGCATTATAAAATCAGGAATTTCCCGAAAGTTTTGCGGCTCTGTCAGCGGTTATAAGTGCGTCAATTATTTCATCAAGATCCCCGTTAAGAACATCTTCCAAACGATAAAGCGTAAGACCTATTCTGTGGTCAGTAACACGGCTTTGAGGATAATTATATGTTCTTATTCTTTCAGACCGGTCTCCGGTGCCTACTTGCATGCGTCTTTCTTCGGCCACAGCCATATCTTGCTCAGCACGTTTTGCTTCTAAAAGTCTGGATTTGAGAACTTTCATTGCCTTATCTTTATTTTTATACTGACTTCTTTCGTCCTGACATTCAACTACAACTCCGGTAGGAATATGAGTAATTCTTATCGCAGATTCCGTCTTATTAACATGTTGTCCTCCTGCTCCACCTGCACGATAAGTGTCGATTTGCAGATCTGCGGGGTTTATATCTATTTCAACGTCTTCAGCTTCAGGCAAAACTGCAACAGTAACCGTAGAAGTGTGTACTCTGCCTTGAGCTTCGGTATCGGGAACTCTTTGAACTCTGTGAACTCCACTTTCAAATTTAAGACGTGAATATGCTCCTTCACCCGATATCATAAAGCTTATTTCTTTAAATCCTCCAAGTTGAGTTTCGTTTGAGTTGAGTATCTCAGATTTCCATCTACGTTCTTGAGCATACATGTTGTACATTCTGAAAAGTGCTCCTGCAAAGAGTGCAGCTTCTTCTCCTCCGGCCCCACCTCTTATTTCTATTATTACATTGCGTTCGTCATTGGGATCTTTGGGAAGCAATAATATTTTTAATTCTTCTGAAATTTTTTCGATTTTTTCTTTTGCAGACTCGATTTCAGCTTCGGCCATTTCTTTCAAATCTTTATCAGAACCGCTTTCAGATAAAATTTCTTTGGCTTCATCTAAATTACTTTCTTCTTTTTTGTATTCTCTGTACTTTTCAACTATAGGCGTAAGATTTTTGTATTCTTTCATAAGTATTTTGTACTTATTTTGGTCGGCTATTGTTTCGGCGTCACAAAGACTTTGGTTTATTTCTTCGTATCTTTTTTCGGCAGATTCCAATCTACTGAACATATAAAACATCCTCTCACAGCTTTTTTACCAATTTTTTATTATACTACAAACCAATAGTACATATCAAACCAATAAATTCATTTATGCATCATTGTTGAAATTATTTTAAAAATATAATATTATTGATTTCAAATAATATTTTTTATTCACGAAATATGAAGGGAGATTGTTTTGTTATGGATTATCAAATTTTAATAAATAAAACTCATAAATTGGATGACGAGTATCTTAAAAACACGATTGTACCTCAAATAGTAAAAGTTGACCCCATAAAAAACAACGAAATCGTTTACCGTACTTTCGGAATAAAGGAAAATGCTACTTTTTTGGAGAAAAAAACAGCGGAACAATTTGAAAAACTAAGAGTTTTTGCTCGTGAAAACGGAATTATTTTGGGAATTACCAGCGGTTACCTATCTCCTGAACAGCAAGGAGTAAAATATGAATATTTCGTAAGAAAAAAAGGTATTGAATTTGCCAAAAAGAGCGCTTGTTTACCCGGTTACTCGGAACACAACACAGGGCTTGCCATGGATTGCGATATATTCAGAAACGGAAAATGGGCCGGAATTGCTCCTGATGAAAACGGAAATATAAATCAAGAAACCGCATGGTTACACTCCGTTCTACCAAAATTTGGATTTATTTTGAGATATCCAAAAGGAAAAGAATCAATAACCGGTATGAAATTTGAACCGTGGCATATACGCTACGTCGGAGAAGAACTTGCTGAATATCTTACTTCCAACAAATTGACAATGGAAGAGTATTACGAATCAAAATCGGAAAAAAATTAATTTATTACCGAGGTGTAAAATTTTGAGAATCATTTTTATGGGCACTCCTGAATTTGCAGTGCCTTCGCTAAAGAAACTTATAGAAGAGAATTATGAAATTTGTGGCGTTTTTACGAAACCTGACAAACCTCAGGGAAGAAAAAGAATTATAACACCACCTCCTGTAAAAGTTTTTGCTTTGGAACACGGTTTGAAAGTTTTTCAACCGGAAAAATTAAAAATACAAGAAACCGCAGATTTAATAGAAAGCTTAAAGCCCGATGCAATAGCTGTCGTGGCTTACGGAAAAATTCTTCCCAAGAACATCATAGATATGCCAAAATACGGATGTATTAATGTTCACGGTTCGCTTTTGCCTCATTATCGAGGTGCTGCTCCAATTCAATGGAGCATTATAAACGGTGATAAAGTTACCGGAATTTCTACAATGTTTATGGACGAGGGTCTTGACACAGGTGATATTTTACTGCAAACCAAGGTTTCGATAAATGATGACGAAACTTCGGAAGAACTCAAAAAAAGATTATCCGTTATTGGAGCAGAACTACTCATAAAAACATTGAAAGAACTTGAAAACGGTACACTCGAAAGAATCAAGCAGGATGACAGTCAAGCTACTTTGTCACCGCCTCTCGACAAAATAACAGGCGATATTGACTGGAACAAACCCGCTCAAGAAATTCATAATTTGGTACGTGGTTCCAACCCGTGGCCAATCGCTCACACTCTTTTAAGAGGTAAAAATTTTAAAATATATAAATCTCGTGTATCAACATATCGAATTTCGCAACCGGGAAAAATAATTTCCACCGACCCTCTTATTGTCGGATGCGGAGAAAACACCTCGCTACAGCTGCTTGAAGTTCAAATAGAAGGTAAAAAAAGAATGGCTGCCGGAGATTTTTCAAGAGGATACAGGTTGTCACCAAATACAATTCTTGGACTAATTCCACTTAAATAGGTAAAATAAATTTAAAGAGGTATAAATTTGAAAGTTGTAATACTGTCCGCTTCTACCGGAGGCGGTCATATGAGCGCAGCAAATGCTCTTAAAGATTATATTGATTCAAACGGTTCACAAGCCGTAGTTATAGACGCAATAGAATATATAAGTCCGTTACTTAATAAAACGGTTACCGAAGTGTACGAATATGTCGCTACAAAAAATCCTATCCTTTGGAAAATGATGTATAAGTCATCAAATAAAAAATCGGTCAACAGTATTATTGGAAAAACCAACAGCCTTATAAGTAATAAACTAATTCCACTTCTAAAATCCAATGATCCTGACGTAATAGTAACAACACATCCTTTCACCACAGAAATGATTTCTAAACTCAAAAAACACAAAAAAACAAACGTTCCGCTAATCTGCATAATGACTGATTATGCTCCTCACAGAACTTGGATAAATCCTTATGTAGATGCATATATAGTGGCTAACGAAAATATGATTACGCCAATGATTAAAATGGACGTTGAATCTAATAAAATATTTCCTTTCGGAATACCTGTAGATGATGCTTTTTTCAGCACACAAAACAGAGAAAAACTTAAAAAAGAACTTAATTTAAAAAATAATATTCCCACTATTCTTATAATGGCGGGAAGCTGTGGTTTAACAAACATAGAAAAAATTTACAATGAACTTCAATCCATAAAACAGGATTTTCAGATAATAATAATTACAGGAAAAAACAAAAAACTTTATGAAAATATGCAAAATGTAATTTCAGGTAAAAAGACTGATATACGAGACAAAATTCTTGCAAAAATCTCAGAAAAAGCTCCCGAACTTAAACGTATGAAGTTTATAAAAAAGTATCAAAGCGAAACACAAAGTAATAAATATCATAAAAACACACAACTTATCTATTTCACTAATGAAGTAGAAAAATACATGAGCGTATCTGATTTGATATTAACTAAACCCGGTGGCCTTACAGTGAGTGAAGCTTTAGCTTGCAATCTTCCAATGGCTCTTTATGATGCAATTCCCGGACAAGAAGAGGAAAATGCAAATTTCCTTGTAAGTAACAATATGGCAGTGAAATTGAGTTCGTCTGATGATATTTCAAAAACTGTAAGCGAACTTATTTCTGATCCCGAAAAACTTCAAGCAATGAAATATAACTGTATTAATTTTGATAAGTCCGATTCTCTAAAAAATATTTTCAACCTTATGAAAAATTTTATAAAAGAATAGCAAAAAATCCATTTGAACGAAAATGTTTGAATGGATTTAAAATTAAGTTTTTATAATTATTTATAATTTTCAATTAATAATTTTTAAAATATATTCATTTAAACATTTTAACTTTTTTCACATATTCCACAATTTATTCAACATTAAATTATTTAAATATGTTATCTATAACCTAAAAGGAGTTTTTATAATGCTTACAGATATAGAAATCGCAAACAGTATAAAATTAAAACCTATTACAACAATAGCTAAAAAATTGGGATTAAGTCACGACGAAATAGAACTTTACGGAAATTATAAAGCAAAAATTAAAAACAGTGTTTACGAAAAAACAAAAAATAATCCTGATGGAAAAGTTATACTTGTCACCGCCATCAACCCTACTCCCGCCGGAGAAGGAAAAACCACAGTTACAATAGGACTCGGTCAAGCAATGCATCAACTCGGAAAAAATGCCATCACAACTCTACGTGAACCATCTTTGGGTCCTGTATTTGGAATCAAGGGCGGCGCAACCGGAGGAGGATACTCTCAGGCTCTTCCAATGGAAGACATTAATCTTCATTTTACAGGTGACATGCATGCCATAACCTGTGCTAACAATCTCCTTTGTGCAACTTTAGACAATCATATCCACCAGGGAAACGAACTTAAGATTGATACTCGAAAAATATTTATTCGTCGTTGCATGGATATGAACGACCGTTCTTTAAGAAATATTGTAATAGGTTTAGGTGGAAAAGTTAACGGTGTACCAAGAGAGGACGGATTTATAATAACTGTTGCAACTGAAGTAATGGCAATACTTTGCTTAGCAGAAAATTTAGATGATTTAAAATACAGACTCGGAAATATATTAGTTGCTTATTCTTCTGAAGACGCTCCAATATATGCCAAAGATTTAAAAGTGCACGGAGCAATGGCTGCACTTCTCAAAGACGCCATCAATCCAAATTTAGTTCAATCCACAGAGGGTACACCCATTATCATTCATGGTGGACCATTTGCCAATATTGCTCACGGATGTAATTCTGTAAGAGCCACCAAATTAGCAATGAAACTTGCTAATTACTGTATCACTGAAGCCGGTTTCGGAGCAGATTTGGGTGCAGAAAAATTTTTCGATATAAAGTGCAGGTACGCAAATATTAAACCTTCATGCATAGTAATTGTAGCTACAATTAGAGCTCTAAAATACAGTGGTGGAGAAAATATAAACAATCTTAAATCTGAAAATGTTAATGCTTTGCGTAAAGGCATAGAAAATCTGGGTATTCACATAGAAAATATGAAAAAATACGGAATTCCTGTCGTGGTAGCACTCAATCGCTTCGAAAGCGATACAGAAAAAGAAATTGTTTATATCAAAAATTATTGTAAAGATAAAAATTGTAGATTCTCTATATGCGACGTATTTTCGAATGGAGGAAAGGGAGGTATTGATTTAGCCAAAGAAGTTTTTAAAGCCTGTAACGAAAATTCTGATTTTAATTTACTATATTCTGAAAAAAGTAAAATTAAGGATAAAATTTTTAAAATAGCACATGAAATCTATAGAGCTGATTCAGTTAACTATACTCCTGAAGCTGAAAAATCAATAAAGGAAATAGAAAAACTCGAAAAAAGCAACTTACCCATATGCATTGCAAAAACTCAATACTCAATTTCCGACGATGCATCAAAACTGGGATGTCCAAAAAATTTCAGTGTAACAGTCAGAGATATTACTTTATCAAATGGAGCAGGTTTTATTGTAGTGTTAATGGGAAATATACTAAAAATGCCCGGGCTTCCTAAGGTCCCCGCAGCAAATATTATTGATATAGACTCGGATGGAAAAATTTCAGGTATATTTTAAATTTAACCTACACCTTTAGATAACATTTAAAAAATTATATTTATACTTGATATATATTTTAAATTTTGTATAATTAAATTATAAACAATATCAAAAGGAGGAAATATAATATGTTAGGACGTGGAAAAGATTTCGCAACTGAAGAATGTATTTTCAAAATGGTTACTGCGGAAAAACCGAATAGTTGTTATGGAGAAAACGATATGGTAATTATCTTGGGTGAAGAAGGAGGAAAAACAATAGTTTTACCCGTTGATTCTTCAAAATTTTCAAGTTTAAATTACAGAAAGCGTCTATGCATAGCGGTTACTTCTTCAAAAAATGTTAAACCAACTGAAATAAAAGTAAAAAAACCACTACTAAAAGTAAGCGAAGACGGAATACACGCAAGTAAGAATCGATATATAAGTCATAAAACAAAATTTTCCTTCAGAGACTTGGGTAAATTTTCTCTTGATGACATAACAAAAAAACCAACTAACGATGATACAGCTCTATCGGAAAAAATCTGTAAGGGAATTTATAACAATGAATCCAATATGGCGCAAGAATTACAATGTGGTATAAAATTATTACCAAGAAAATGGGTAAAAAATGCTCTGGCAAAAAATGATAACGAGCCCATTCCAACACCTCCTGGTACAGATAGAGAAATTAATGAAAACGTGGAAGAATATAATAATACAGCTGTAAAATACAATAAATTATCAGAAACAAAAAGCAGTGGTTCTCTAGAAGACAGCGGTATTGATAAAGATTTAGACAAGTTAAAAAATAAAAATAGAAAAATTAAAGAAATTCATGAAAGAAATATTAAAAAAGCTGAAGAAATTGAAAAAAAATCCTTAAAAAAGAAAATTCTCCCATTACTGAACAAACTAAACATCTGTACAACCAAAGCTTTCGAATCTGTTTATGAATACAACAATACGTTACGATCTTTAAAAGAATTTTTACCAAAAGAAAAATCAGAACAAATCTATCCAATGACACTAGATACACCTCAAGGTCATGCAAATTTATCATCAAATAACATAGATGATATAGTTAATTATGCTTATGCAAAACTCCATCAACCAAAAATTATTAAAAAACGTTCAAAAAAGGATCTAAATCTAAGTCTGGATTAATATATACCATACAAATTTTTAAAAATTGCACACAGTTGTTGATACAGCTGTGTGTTGTATATTTTGATAAAAAATTTCAAATTTCCCTTACAACATAAAAAAATAAAAATCATAAACTCACATATTCAAAATAAATTCACAGCTTATTAACACCTTTCACAAAATGTTAAAAATTTTAATAATTGATTAACAAGATAAACTTTAAAAATAATTTAAATTTTACTCATAATACAAAATTATTTGCATTTTAAAATTCTAATAAAACAATTTAATCATTCAGAACAAATTTTACAGAAAAGTTAAATTTAAAGAGCATTTGCTTAATCCATAAACAACAATTATTTATGTCATACATTTTCACATATTTAATTACTAATTTTTTAATTTTAAAATTTCTGAAAATTATACTCTACTTTATAAACAAATTTTTATAGCTAAATCTTAAAATTAAATCATGAAATTTTACAGACGATATAAATTAATCATATGTACTTACTTTTTTAATTACCATTAATATCAATATATACTATTGATTTACAGATACAATCAAATCGTCTTTGAAATTTACGTTCCAAACTTTTGAAATTTCTTCTTTAACAATGTACTGCATAGCTTCGGGAATTATCTGAACAACCTGGTAAATATATGAACCATCTTCAATTTTTTTGTTTTTAAGTGTAAATGATTCACGCAATGCGTTTGCAGTTTTTTCTCCCGGCTTTACTACAGATTTAAAATAATAAGTATTTTCGGAGTTTTTTATCCAATTTTCTTCATTTAAAACTATATTTGGAATTTCTGATGGCTCAGAAACAATATTCCCGTCATAATCTTCCCAGTAAGATATAATTTTAAACCTCATGTATGCAGGAATATTTCCTGTATTTTCGAGTTTTATTTCACCTATTGTTTCACCTTTATTTTTATTTTTGTTATTTCCTGTAATTTCAGAATTATCAAATTTTTCATATACAGCACAAGAAACACTACTTTTTTTAAAGATATCTTTTACTTTTGAATGCTTCATCATAAATGATACAGTTTTACCGATAGCACACAAAGTCAACGCAGAAATTAATGTTACTAATACCAATTTTTTTCTAAACTTCATTATTTTTCACCTCTTTTTGGAATTTGTAATTACGTTTCCACTCCCGCTGAGCCATTTTTCATTATTAGAGGTTTTTTCAAATGTGACAACAGAACCACTTTCGGTCAAATTTATATTTTGCGATTCTCCTTCATATCTCCACGACCATTCATTCAATTGTTGCACATTATAGTTCCCGCACAAAAGTTCGTTGATCGTGGCGCTTCCATTACCTGGAATCGAAACAAAAATAACGTTGTTTTCGTCTTGAAGACTGGTTATTTTATAAATAAAAATTTGGGTACCATTGCTTTCATCACTACAGTTTTGGCGTATTATTTTCAAATTTCCGTAAGTTGAATTTGCATCTGAAGTAACAGTATTAGTTGTGGTTTTTTCATTATTTCCCATGTAAAAAGTCAATTCTTCATCATTAAATTTTTTCTCAATATTTAAATTTATCATTATATAAAGAAATAATAAAACAGCATTTAAAAATATTATCCATATTTGATTTTTTCTTTTATGAAACATATTTCTCACCTTTTTATTAAAATTTTTAATTTAATCCATTTAAAATATTCCACGTGGAGCAAGCTCTCTGTTGAGATATATTGTCGCTACTATAATCTGTTTCGGAATCATTTACTTGAGTAACAAAAACTTCAAATTTAAGGTTTGCACCTTCGGGAACAGCTTGAATATCTGAATTTGTAATTTCTGACGGTACTTTCATTACGTTATCATATATAATGCTTTGACAAAATTTTGTATTAGATGGAATAAATATGTAAAAAATATTTCCCGTTTCATCTTTTTTTAAATAATTCCATTCTTTGCAGATGTTCCAAAAAACCATTTCTTTGTCATTGCACATATACGAAAAACTTCTATTTACATTGTCATAAACCCATTCGGGATAATTTATTTTAAGAAAAATGCATGATTCTACTTCACTTCCGTCAAAATTTACCGTTGCATTTTTTTCGTATTCCATGCCCGGTACAATATTAATGTTTTCCTCTTCGTAAGGATTTTTACCGTCCGTAATGTAGAGTTCTCCGAAATATGCAACACGAGCAGAGTCACTGATGTTAGAATTTATCACATATCGTGAAACGGTTGCACCCGAAAGCATCAATGAAAAAATAAAAAGATAGATTAAATAAATAAAACGATTTGATTTATATTTTTTATAGTTTTCTTCAAATCTCACTTTACTTCATCCGCCCTCTTAACCGAAACTTTATTTTGAACATTGTTTCTATTTTCAAAAAATTTAGGCAATTTAATAAACAAAATCATACTGAAAATTAGGCACATAATACCAAACGGAGAAGAAAGAAAGCTCACTGCTTTACCTATTTTAGGTATTACAAACACGACTTTTCCCACAATTGAATCATATTTAACAGGTTCACCTAAATCTTCAGTATTATTTGCATCTCCTTTGGTTCGATAACCATTTTCTGCTATACCAATTATTCTGTGAGTAACTGCAGTACCTGAATTTACAAACGTTATAATGTCGGAAACCCTATATTCGGATTGCTTTTGGGTTATAACCATGTCATCGACTTCAATGCTTCCCGACATACTACCTGAAACAACAACAGCAGAATAATATCCCATTATTGTTGGATATTTTATATGAAACACATTTTTCGCAAGTATCGTATATAGATTTAAGCACAGTAAAAGTAGAATTAATGTGTTTATAAGACAGTTAAAAAATTTTTTTAAATTATCAAATTTAATCAATTTCATCACTCTTTTTCCTACGTAAAATAATCCATAGTACACCCAAAGCCAAAAAACTGAAAACTATGAGAATTGTATAAACACTGTAAACCGACATAGTATCTCCGGTTTGGGGGAAAACAGTTTTTCCGTTGTCCTCAATGGTTATATATAATCCAACAAAAATACTTTCTCCCGGATTTAAAACTGATATTGAATCTAAATCGGTGGTAATCGATTCTTCGATTTCTTCTTCACTTTTTCCCTGATAATCCCAAAAGCATTCAATGTCGAAATTTTGTATTTCTTTTCCGCATAATGTTCCTGTAATGGCTTTTATAACTTTGCAATCTGAAGCTGTATCGGGAAGTTTATAATCATTTGTATCAACAGAATTACTGCAATTCATGCGTGTTTTGAGATATATCAAATTTTCAGATTTCCTTTCGCATAAAACTGCGGTGTAATTAACGTCATTTTTTGTAGAATTATTTAAGTGTACAAAACACTTATTATCCATTCCGGGAAGTATTATCGGTACCGAATCAGTTCCTTCTAATATACCATAATTGTTTTCAAAAAGTGATAGTTTTGCAGAACCGGAAGAATCTATTTTCGTGTTTATATCCCATATTAATCTTCCGGTTGTGTATGTAAGAATGTGTTCCGGGATTCCTTTATTTGTACACTGAGTCATTCCGAGCATAGATGGTAAGATTATGCATTCCAATATGAACAAAGTGAAAAATGATGGAAAAATCCATTTATGTACAACTTTTTTTATATTCATCTACATTTCTTCTCTTTCTAAAGGTGTTTTGCTTTTTCTTTACCTTACATCAACGTAGCACATAACGAAGCGTTCATGTAAAGCAGAGAGAACCCCTCCAGCCACATAGCGGGGTTCTTGCTTTATCATATGTAGTGTTAAATTTTTGAAGCTTCAGAATAAGGAGTCTGAATAACGCTTATTCCTAATGAAAAAGCTACTCTTGTAGAATAATCAGTGTCTTTTTCGACAGCACTGAAAGTACCGTCAGTATCTGCCATTCCGGGTGTATATTTTGCATTTGTTTTGAATTTATCATCTGCTGATAAGTTACCGAGTAAAGTATCTGCTTGATCTGCTGTTCCATTACCGGTAAGTGCATATACCCAAGAAATTGAATATGTTTCATTAATTTCAGTATTTGGATTGCAACTATCTTGTGCTACGTTGGTTTTCAAATAATTGTTTATGTCGTCCAGTGTTCCGACTGCTACCGGATCATCTGTTCCTGCTTTTGTTAATGCAAATTTTACGGGATAATAATCATTTTCTAAAGTGAAATTAGCTTTCTCAGCATCTACTGTATAGTCTTTATAGCTTCCTTTTTTTAAGTAAATATCTTGTTTTTCTTTCATTTCGGCTTGTATACAAACTCCGACTTCAGGCCTACCTTTGATGGAAAAAACTATTGTGTCTTTTTCGCCGGTTCCCGGAGCGACAACATTATCTCCATCTGAAGATGCTACGGTTGCTGTTATACCTGCCTCGGTAGCTGCATCTGTGTTTGGATTATAACTTTTTTCAAATGCGGTATTATCCGTCATTGAAACTTCAACTCCAAATTTTGCTACTCGCGCACTACCGTTTGCCTGACCCGATACTGTGTACCTTGCAAGTGTTCCTGCCAATAAACATGCAGTAATTGAAGTAAGTCCGGCTAAGACTGCAAGTCCTCTCGATTTTTTTTTCTTCTTTTCCATTGTAATTATCCTCCTTTTGGTTGTACCTAAAAATTTTTATTTCGAGCACGAATATTCGGCTCATATATATCTCACCATTCTTCTGTAATGTGGCCTACGAAAGAATAGGAAATATCAAATTAATTTATTATTCCGAAACAGATTTTTCTTCTTCTCGAAAATCTTCTGTATCGGTATTGGCCTCAAATTTCTTTTTGGAGGCCTTTTTCTTACTGACGATGTTTTTAACAATGTCATATAAAATAATCGTACACATAGGAACTCCTATGAATATTCCCATTCCAAGTGGGCTTTGCAGAAACATAGAAACGTCGCCTACTTTGGGAATTCTTAATTTGTATTTTCCTATAATTTTGTCATATGTAACTTCTGATTTATCAACTTCGTTATTCAAATCGCCTTTTGTAATAAATACTGTTTTTCCAAAGGAATTTGATTTCTTTTGCACTATTCTGTGGGTAATTACAACCGAACCTTGTATGTATGAAATTACATCTCCTTCTTTTAAAGAATCCGGATTGACTTTTTCGCTAAATATCAAATCACCCAATTCGATATGGCCTTCTTGAACCCCACTCATTGAGCCACTTTGGACAACTAATGGTGTGATTCCACATATTGAGGGCGGGACCTCGGGATTCATAACTCCTTTGATGATTATAGTGACGTTTAATACAATTATCGCACCGAAAAGTACAAATAAAACAAATCCTAAAAACGACATTATTCTCCTGAATATTGACAATTTCTGCAATTTATGTCACCTCATATCATAATTTAGTGTGTATGATATCATTATATTTTAATAATGTCAATATAAATGTGGAAAATTAACAATTTAAATTTTAAATTTAGTAATAATAGCATAAATTAAGTCATAAATTTTGTTAAAAATAATGCTTTTATTTTATTTATTACTCTAATAGTGTTTATCTTATCATGTTGAAAAATAAGATATTTTAGCTGATATCGTCGTTTCTCGAATTAATTATGTAAACTGTATACCAAATTAAGTTAAAATATGAAATTTCTTAAATATAATAGACATCCCCCAGCTAGGCTGGGGGTATTTCTTTAACGGGCGAAGCCCTGTACTACTAGCCGCCTCTAAAGGAGGCTGATACGGTCTGATGCTTGCGAAAAGATTGTTACTTGCTACCCATAAATGGGTTGGCATTATTAAATGTTAATTGTTCTCCTAATTCATCTTCTTTTAATTGATTTTTGATATACTCCTTTATTTTAACCGCATTTTTCCCTGCTGTATCTACATAGTACCCTCTGCACCAAAACTCTCGGTTTCTATATTTGAATTTAAGATTTCCCCACTTTTCATATATCATCAACCTGCTTTTCCCTTTGAGAAATCCCATAAAACTTGATATACTCATCTTTAGCGGTATCTCTAAAAGCATATGTACATGGTCTCAGGGCATACCTCTGCTTCTATTATGTTTACTCCTTTCCATTTGCATAGCTCTCTCAGTATCGCTCCTATTTCTAATCTCTTATCTGTATAAAATACTTTCCTTCTATATTTCGGTGCAAATACTATATGGTATTTGCAGTTCCACTTTGTATGTGATAAGCTATGTGTATCATTCATTTTGAATGTCCTCTTTTTGATGTTTTCTTCAGCAGTTTCCAGACCGCTATTATATTCTACATCAAAAGGAGTTTTTATTACGTTCTTACATCGCTTACGCTATTACTGAACCACCCGACTATCGCGTGGTTTTTTGCATACAATAAAGATCCACCCGCATAGCGGGTGGTATTTCCTTTTCGGGCATAGCCCTAATACTGCTGGCAAGCCACAAGTGGCTTCCTTATTGGCCTGACAGCCATGCATTTGTTACTTGCTACCCTTTAAAAGGGTCTCTTGGATCAAATAAACTTAATTGATCATTCTCTCGATCTTGTTTTAACTGATTTTTTATGTATTCCTTTATCGCTTTCGTGTTTTTCCCTGCCGTATCCACATAATAAAACTCTCGATTCCTATATGCAAATTTCATATTCCCGAATCTTTGAAATATCATCAAACTGCTTTTCCCTTTTAAATATCCCATAAACCCCGATATACTCATCTTTGGAGGTATACTTACTAGTAAATGTATGTGATCCAGGCATATTTCTCCTTCTATTATCTCTACACCTTTCCATTGGCATAACGTTCTTATGATTTCTCTTACTTCACGTCTCTTTTCTTCGTAAAACACTTTCCTTCTGTATTTTGGTGCAAATACTATATGATATTTACAATTCCATTTCGTATGTGCTAAACTATTCATTGGATTATTTTGCTTTTGCATCTTAATTCCTCCTAATGTGCTTCCTTTCTAAGCTGCCAGGCTTAATTCTTAGTTTAGCACATTAGGCTTTTTTGTTCATCGCTTAAGCTACCACTGAACCACGCGACTATCGCGTGGTTTTCTACATACAATAAAAACCTCCCGATTCAAATCGAGAGGTTAATTTTTTGCTATTTAACTCGGCAAACACGGACAACTGCAGCTTTTTTTCTTGCCGCTGTATTTTTATGAAGAATGCCTTTGGAAACCGCTTGATCAAGCTTTTTAAGAGCTGCTTTAACCAATTCATCAGTTTTTTCTTCTAAAGCTGCCTTTATAGCTGTTCTCAGAGCAGATTTGTATGCTTTGTTTCTTTGAGTTTTCGTGCATATAACTTTCACTCTTTTTTTAGCTGATTTAATGTTTGGCATGAATATTTCCTCCCTCTATTTTTATCTTCTATCACTTAAAAAGAATAACGCCAATGTTCCACATCCGGTATGCGATCCTATAATAGGCCCTATAGTGCCTATAGTGATATCTTTTACACCGAACTTATTTCTAATTTTTTCTGCAAGGTATAAAGCATCTTTTTCGCAAGTTGCATGACTTATAAAAATTCTTTGATCCGATATATTGACTCCGAACTTTTCCATCTTTGAAATCATTACATCTATAGCTCGTTCACGACCACGGGCTTTCTCGACCAAATACAGCTTTCCGTCTTCTTTGAAATGCAGTACGGGTTTTATTCCCACCATACTACCAAAAATAGCTGCAACATGGGATGTTCTTCCTCCACGTTGAAGGTGATGCAGATCGTCAACTATAAACCAGTGACATATCTTAAGTTTAATATCGTTCGCCCACTTCACCAAATCATCTATAGACAAACCAAGCCTTTTCATACAAGCCAAATTATAAACAAGCAAACCTTCACCAAGAGAAGCCGACAAAGAGTCAATAACTTCTACACGATTTTGAGGATAACGTCGAGAAAGTTCTTTTGCCGCAATGCAAGCGGAGTTATAAGTTCCGCTGAGCCCCGACGAAAAACACACATAAACTATGTCTTGACCTAATTTGAGATGTTTTTCGAAATACTCTTCAAATTCTCCGGGATTAATTTGAGATGTAGAAGCTGAAAGTTTATTTTTTATTTTTTCATAAAACTCATCAGCACTCATTTCACCGTCAACATAAGATTTTCCATCAATGCTGAACTTCATCGGCAAAACTTCTATTCCAAATTCTTTAACAATTTCATCCGGCAAATCTGAAGTTGAATCCGTTAGTATTACATAATCGTTCATACAGTATGAGCTTAATCTTCCTTTTGAATAAAAATTCGGTGCTCTTTTCATCACCTTTCGAAAAAATACTATCTCTTGGAGAATTGAGGTGCTTTTCTTGCTTTCTTGAGTCCGTACTTCTTACGTTCTTTCATTCTCGGGTCACGTGTAAGGAAACCGGCTTTTTTAAGAACAAGTTTAAGTTTTTCTGAGTCAAATTCCAAAAGAGCTCTTGAAATACCATGTCTTATGGCTCCTGCTTGACCAGCTACTCCGCCTCCGTTAACATTACACACTACATCAAATTTTTCTTCGGTTTCGGTAAGTGCAAGAGGTTGGCGAACGATAACTTTTAAAGTTTCGAGTCCAAAGTATTCATCTATATCTCTTCCGTTTACGGTTATTTTTCCGGCACCTTTGTAAAGTCTTACTCTGGCAACAGAGCTTTTTCTTCTTCCGGTTCCGTAAAAAAATGGAGCTTTATCGTACATTATTTATTTCCCTCCGCATCATTCCAAATTTCAGGCTTTTGAGCTGAATGTTTGTGCTCTGCACCGACCACCGTACGCAATCTAACGATTTGTTTACGACCAAGAGCATTATCTTGAAGCATTCCTTCAACAGCCATATGCATAGCTTTTTCAGGGTGAGTTTTCATGAGAGTATCATATCTTACACTCTTAAGATGTCCGATATATCCAGTGTGATGATAATGGTACTTTTGAGTTAATTTTTTACCTGTTAAAACAGCTTTTTCGCAGTTGATAATGATTACATGGTCACCACAGTCAACATGTGGGGCAAAAATCGGTTTAACCTTTCCACGAAGCAAATCCGCAGCCTTTACAGCGACTCGTCCCAAAGGTTTTCCCGCTGCGTCTAAAATATACCATTTGCGTTCCACTTCGCCGCTTTTCGGCATGTATGTAGACATTTTTCTTCCTCCTATTATTTAAAATCCAACCTCTACATAATAACACCACATGTTACATATTGTCAACAAAAATTTGATTTATATACGTTGAATCTCATTTTTTCTTTAATTTTTATATGATTTACTCACATTATCTCATGTTTGACTTTTAAAAACAATTTTGAAATATATCCATCGTAATATATAATAATATATGAAAAGATACAAAATAAAAATTTAAACAAAGCAGTGTTACAAAAACATTGTTTTTCGGAAAGGTTACAACCATGGTAAATAAAAATCAATCAATTTCGGCAATAGATGGAAATACAGCAGCAGCTCATGCATCTTACGCATTTACAGAAGTCGCAGCCATATACCCTATTACTCCTTCTTCAGTTATGGCGGATGTCACAGACAGATATTCGGTTGCGGGTAAAAAAAATATTTTCGGTTCCGAAGTTCAAATAACTGAAATGCAATCCGAAGCAGGAGCCGCCGGAGCTGTTCATGGAGCACTTTCTGCCGGATCTTTAGCAACAACTTTTACTTCTTCTCAAGGCTTACTTTTAATGATTCCCAATATGTATAAAATGGCCGGAGAATTACTTCCGAGTGTTATCCATGTAGCTGCAAGAACTGTAGCAGCTCATGCACTCTCGATTTTCGGTGACCATTCTGACATATATGCATGCCGTCAAACAGGATACGCAATGCTCGCTTCCAACAACCCTCAGGAAGCTTTTGACCTTGCATGTGTAGCACATTTAAGCGCAATTAAAGGAAGTGTACCCTTTATACACTTTTTTGACGGATTCAGGACTTCTCATGAAATTCAAAAAGTCAAATTAATCGACTACTGCGAACTTGAAAAAATGATCGACAAAGAAGCTTTGGAAAAATTTAGAAATCGATCCCTGAATCCCGAACATCCATCTACACGTGGTACCGCTCAAAATGATGATGTTTATTTTCAAAATCGTGAAGCATGCAACACCTATTATCAAAATATCCCTGATATTGTTGAAAATTACATGAATATGATAAACAAAGAATGCGAAACAAATTACAAACCTTTTAACTATTACGGTTCACCAAATGCGGAAAAAATAATCGTAGCAATGGGTTCGGTATGTGAAACTGCAGAAGAAGTCATTGACTATCTCATGGTTCAAAATCAAAAAGTGGGTCTTATAAAAGTTCATCTTTATCGTCCGTTTTCAGTAAACCATTTTATAAAAGTTCTTCCAAAAAGTGTAAAAGCCATATCCGTTCTCGACAGAACAAAAGAACCAGGCTCAATAGCTGAACCGCTATATCTGGATATTCTGGCAGCTCTTAAAGAATCTAATGTACAAGTAGAAAAACTTTATTCCGGCAGATATGGTCTAAGTTCAAAAAATACAACTCCGGGTCAAATATTGGCAGTATTCCAAAATATGGACTCGGAAAATCCTAAAACCCGATTCACCGTTGGAATAAATGATGACGTTACCAATTTATCACTTTCCGTAAAAAATGAGATAAACACCACTCCCAAAGATACATGCTGTTGTAAATTTTGGGGAATAGGTTCTGATGGTACCGTCGGAGCAGCAAAAAATACCATAAAAATTATTGGAAACAATACAAACAAAAATGTACAAGGATTTTTTTCATATGATTCCAAGAAATCCGGTGGCGTCACTTTGTCTCATTTAAGATTCGGTGATTCTCCGATAAAATCAACTTATTATATTGACAAAGCAGATTTTGTAGCCTGTCACACTCCCATGTATATATACAAATACGATATACTCAAAGATTTAAAACCAGGCGGAAATTTTCTTTTAAACAGTGGACACAGTCAAGATGAACTCGAAAAATTATTACCTGCAAAAGTTAAGAAATATATAGCCGAAAACAACATAAATTTCTATACCATAGATGCGATATCGATAAGCAGAGAACTCGGACTGGGTGGAAGAGTAAATACTGTTCTTCAGGCAGCATTTTTCAAAATTATGAAAATATTCGATGAAGAAAAATCTCTTGAATTGATAAAAAAAGCTGTAGAAAAATCTTATGCAAAAAAGGGTGAAAATGTAGTAAAACTTAATCATCTTGCAGCGGAACAAGGTATGAAAAAATTGAAAAAAATATTAGTACCGACATATTGGAAAAATTTAGAAAATAAAAATTCTAATTTCGAAAATATAAACGGAAAAGAAAATCTTAAAAAATTCGTAAAAAATATACTCACACCCATTACTTCACGCAAAGGAGACGATTTACCGGTATCAGCTTTTTCTGATTATGTCAACGGTGCTATCCCTCTCGGATCGGCAGCTTTCGAAAAAAGAGGAACCGCAAGCTTTATACCTCACTGGATTCCCGAAAACTGCATTCAGTGCGGATTGTGTTCTTTAGTATGTCCCCATGCAGTAATAAGACCAATAGCCCTCAGTAATGAGGAGCTTGACAGAGCACCCGATATTTTAAAATCCAAGAAAATGATAGGTTTTCCAAATTTGAACTTTTCAATCGTAATATCGGCTCAAGATTGTACAGGATGTGAAAACTGTGTAGCTGTGTGCCCGGGAATGCGAAAAAATAAAGCTCTCGAAATGAAAGAAGCAAAAAATGAACTCCCTGTTCAAAAAGCTTTCGACTATACTATAAAGTTACCATCAAAACCTGAAATTTTGGAAAAATTCAAAGAATCTACCATTAAAGGAAGTCAATTTAAAAAACCTTTACTCGAATTTTCAGGAGCTTGCGCCGGTTGCGGAGAAACACCTTATGCTAAATTGGCAACTCAGCTTTTCGGAGAGAGAATGTATATAGCCAATGCAACAGGATGTTCATCAATTTGGGGTGGTTCTTTCCCATCTTCGCCATATACCGTAAACGAAAAAGGAAAAGGTCCTGCTTGGCAAAATTCTCTTTTCGAAGACAATGCGGAATTTGGCTATGGTATGGCTTTGGCTCAAAAAGCAAGAAAAAAACATATATCAAAATTAGTTGAAAAACTTTATGATGTTTCTCTCGATTCAGAAGTAAAAAATATTTGTAAAAACTATCTTCAAACCTTAAATAACTTCAGTAAAAATCATGAACATGCCGAAAAATTAAAACATCTAATAAAAACTCAAAAAGAAAAACTTCCTACCGACATTGTTTCCGAACTGAAAAAAAATGAGGACAGCATATCTCAAAAATCCATATGGATGTTCGGTGGAGACGGATGGGCTTACGACATAGGATTCGGTGGACTTGATCATGTAATAGCTTCAGGAGAAAATGTTAATATACTCGTATTTGATACAGAAGTATATTCAAATACCGGCGGGCAAGCCTCAAAAGCTACACCAAAAGGAGCAATCGCACAATTTACATGTTCAGGAAAATCAACACCGAAAAAAAATTTAGCTGCAATAGCTATGACTTACGGATATGTATATGTTGCACAGGTTGCTCTCGGAGCCAATTACAATCAATGTTTAAAAGCTTTTATCGAAGCTGAAAAATATAATGGTCCATCTATAATAATCGCTTATTCACCGTGCATAAATCACGGTATAAAAGGTGGAATGAAAAATTCTCTTCTATCAGCAAAACAAGCGGTTGAATCCGGATA
Source organism: uncultured Oscillospiraceae bacterium (assembly GCA_900552265.1). Lineage (GTDB taxonomy): Bacteria > Bacillota > Clostridia > Oscillospirales > Acutalibacteraceae > UMGS1491. Next base: position 27,403 of record URZE01000007.1, on the reverse strand, counting down.
CTGGAAACTATTTAGGTTTAATCCTGAAAAAAATGGCGTCAACGAAAACCCATTGACAATCGACAGTCACGAACCTACAATTTCCAAAAATGAATTTTTTTCAACTGAAATAAGATTCAATAAAATAACAAATTAATAAAAAATAAGCCTCTCATTTTTTCTGAGAGGTTTTTACTTTTATAAAAAATTTATTACCAAGCCTACCGTAATCAATAGTTTAATCGATGGGAACTTTTTATACCAAAGTATAACTGGGACAATGAGAAAAATTTGTTTCAATTACTTTTATACTATTTTCGGGCGAATAAAGAAACTTATCCATATGAGATTCATTATAAAAATATTTTACTCCTGGAGTTGATTCACATGACTCAAATACATCTATTATAACAAGTTTTATTTTCATTTTTTCCGGTACAATATTCTTTATATATACACTTGCTCTACTGCCTTCAGCTACTCCCTCTCGAGGCTCAGCAAGACCTGCCAAATTCGGCGTTAATTCCACGAAAATACCATAGTCTTCAACCGAACGAACTATTCCTCCAACTGTTTCTCCTATTGCAAACATATCGGCATTTTCTTGCCATGTGCCCAAAAGCTCTTTATGAGTTAAATTGACTCGACCGTTTTCAAGACTTTTAACCACAGCTCTTATATCCATTCCTACACAAAAACGTTCCTTAGGATGAGAAATTCGAGATACTGAAATAGTATCAATCGGTAAAAACGATATTATTCCACAGCCTATATCTGCAAACACTCCAAAACTTTCCATGTGAGTGACTTTAGCTGTAATGACGTCCCCAGGAACAAGTTTGGAAATATATTTTTCCACGCATATCTCTTGAGCTTTTCTACGAGATAAGATTGCAATATCATTTCCGTTATTATCGTGCCCAAAACCTGTAATTACAAATGAAACCGGTCTATTGACTTTGGATATAACTGCTATATCTCGAACAGTTCCTTCCCTTATCCCTATAGCACCTTCTTCACGTGGAATAATTCCTTTCATAAACCCCAAGTCAACGATAAGATTATGTTTGTTATCACAAACTATAGCTTTCGCTTCCACTATGGCTTGATTCGTATAAGCTTCCAACAAATTTTCAAAACAAGACAAATAATTTTTATTTTCAAAACTATCCGTTAACCGTCCCTCAGGACAAAAGTCTATCATTTTACGCCCTCCAGTTTATATTCTACATACAAATTTATATGCATAACCGTCGGGGTAATATTCTTATCGCAAAATTTTGATTTAAAAATTAACGATTGTGATTTTTCGGGAATTTTTTTACTTTGTTTTTTCTTCTCATTTTTTTATTTTCTTTTATTAGAGCAATAACATATAAGAATACAAATATTAAAAACACAATCAACAAAAGTATGACTACAGGAGATTTTATTACCGATTCCAAACCCTTAAAAATTACCAGAATATAACTTTTTTTAAAAGTGGAATCAGAAACAGCATTGAATTCTCCTACTTTTTGACCTAAATAAAACACCTCAGCATTACCTATTACATCACCTTTTTCTACAGGAGCTTTTATTGAATTGGGAGCAGTTACTTTAATTGAAATGTCCTCTTTTTTTGCCGTTAAAGGTAAATTAAGCGAAAAATCTGAATCGGGAACCAGTAAAAGTTTATCATGCTTCCACACATATTCGAGATTTACTTCAGCTATCGGAAATTCTTTAGGATAAAGTTTTAAAGTTTTAAGATTTTCAAATGCCCATGAATATATCTTTTTTGTATCTGACATAGCCATATTTTTTTCTATTTTAATACCATTTTCATCTATCGTGGAACCACCCATTACTATACTTATATATGCATTTTCACCTTTTTCCGCATATGAAGCCAGACATCTTCCCGCTTCTTGACAATATCCCGTTTTTATACCTTTTACGTAGGGGTAATAATACTCTCCGCCACGTTTTATATCTATCATTTTATTTGTAGTAATTATCGGGTCTCTGTCGTCCCCAAAAACATTACATTCAGTTTTTGAAACGATACCCATAAATTCAGGAAATTCCATCGCAAATTTTGTTATTTTATACATATCCTCAACAGTGGTATACTGATCTTTATTATAAAAACCATCAGGATTTACAAAATTAGTACTTGTACAACCAAGAACTTTGGCCTTTTCATTCATCTTACTTACAAAATTTTCCACACTCCCTCCACCTACGTAATCCGCTACTACCATTGCCGCATCTCCGGAGGAACATATGAGCATACAGTTAAACAAATTATGAAGTGTAATTTCTTCACCGTCTTTGAGCTTAACTCCTGAACTTTCGGGATCAACCAAATCAAGAACTTCTTTTTTTACTTTTACTTTAATATCGTGATTTTCACAACTTTCAGAGGCAATTATATACGTCATCATTTTAGTAAGAGAAGCAGGACTTCTTTTTTCGTGTATATTTTTTTCAACTATAGGCATACCTGTACTTTTATTCACAACGTAAACCGCAGCACAATCCAGAGGTTCTTCATAAAACATTGCTGCATTTACAGAAACAATATTAAAAAATATAAATATCGCAGCTAAAATTATACCAATTTTTTTATTCATAAAATCTTTCCTTAAATTAATATTTTTTCAAACCTATAACATAAAACTGAACCGGTATAAAAACTTATACCGATTCTTTATTTTTATTATTCCGCTAAATTTAAACTATCTTCTGCTTTAGGAATTTTGTTTTTGTCATTAACTTTTTCTATACGAACATCTCTATAGCGATGAATTCCCGTTCCTGCGGGGAGCAGTTTACCTATAATTACATTTTCTTTAAGACCGATAAGCGGATCAACTTTTCCTTTTATAGCCGCTTCGGTAAGTACTCGGGTAGTTTCCTGGAACGACGCCGCAGACAAGAACGAATCCGTAGCAAGTGAGGCTTTTGTAATTCCCAAAAGTATAGGAGTACAATACGCTTCTTCAAGTTCTGTTTCACCGGCTTCTTTCCTTGCCTTGATTTTGTCGTTAGCTCTGAGGAATTCAGCTTTATCAACAACAGAATTTTCAAGTAAATCAGTATCTCCGGCTTCATCTACACGAACTTTTTGCATCATTTGTCGGACAATAACTTCTATATGTTTATCGTTAATATCAACGCCCTGCATTCTGTAAACTCTTTGAACTTCTTGGATAAGATATGCTTCAACAGCTTCCGGTCCTTTTATAGCAAGAACGTCATGAGGATTTACAGAACCTTCGGTTATCATATCTCCTGCCTCTATAATCTGACCTTCTTCAACGCAAACTCTCGAACCAAAAGGAATAAGATAATTCTTTTCGTCACCTGTTTCTTCATCAAAAACAATAACATTACGATTTTTCTTAACTTCTTCAAAACGTACAATTCCCTTTATTTCGCTTATAATAGCCAAACGTTTAGGTTTACGTCCTTCAAACAATTCTTCAACACGTGGCAAACCTTGAGTTATATCTTCAGAACTTGCAATACCACCTGTATGGAACGTTCTCATCGTAAGCTGTGTACCGGGTTCACCTATAGACTGAGCAGCAATTATTCCTACTGCCTCACCTACTGCAACCGGAGCACCGTTTGCAAGGTTGGAACCGTAACATTTTTTACATACACCTTGTTTGGACTTACAATTGAGAATTGAACGAATTTCAATTCTTTGTACTCCATTAGAAATTATAATTTCGGCATCTTTATGATCCATAAGTTTATCTTTCGAAACCAAAACTTCTTTAGTATTTGCATCAACGAAATCATGACACAAATATCTTCCTATCAAGCGTTCTTCAAGACTTTCAATTGATTCTTTACCATCTTTGATTTCAAATACGGTAATACCTTTAACTGCGCCGCAGTCGTCTTCCCTGATAATAATTTCCTGAGAAACGTCAACCAGACGACGTGTAAGATATCCGGAGTCAGCTGTACGCAAAGCTGTATCTGCAGAACCTTTTCTTGCACCACGTGATGCAATAAAGTATTCCAATATATTAAGACCTTCACGGTAGTTACCTCTGATAGGAATTTCTATAGTAGTACCTGAGGCATTGGCTATAAGTCCACGCATACCGGCAAGCTGTCTTATCTGACTCATAGAACCACGAGCTCCGGAATCAGCCATCATAAATACAGGATTGTATCTGTCAAGGTTTGCTTGCAACGCCCTCGAAACGTCATCAGTTGCTCTTTCCCAAATTTTAAGAGTGTGACCTTTTCTTTCTTGGTCAGACATAAGACCACGTCTAAAATCTTTAACAATCGAATCTATATTTTTCTCAGCTTCCGCTAAAATGTCCTTTTTGGCCGGAGGTATAACTGCGTCACCTACTGCTATTGTAATCGCACCTCGGGTTGAATATTTATATCCCAATGCTTTGATTTTATCAAGTATCTCAGATGTGACTTGAGTGCCGTGAACTTTTATACAAGCATCTACTATGTTTCCAAGTTGTTTCTTACCTACTAAAAAGTCTATTTCCAAATCCGCTTCTTTTTCGGGATCAGTGCGATCGACAAATCCTAAATCTTGCGGTATAGATTGATTAAATATTATTCTTCCCGGAGTCGTTTCAATTAATCTGACTCTACCTTTGAAATTACGTCTAACTTTTATTCTTGCGTGAAGTCCGACATCTTTGGCATCGTATGCCATCAAAACTTCATTAAAGTCTTTGAAAACTTTTCCTTCTCCGGGTTCTCCTGCTTTATCCAAAGTCAAATAATATGAACCCAAAACCATATCTTGCGTCGGAACCGTTACAGGACGTCCGTCCGAAGGCTTTAAAAGGTTTCCTGACGAAAGCATCAAAAATCTTGCCTCAGCCTGAGCTTCTGCCGAAAGAGGAACGTGAACAGCCATCTGGTCTCCGTCGAAGTCGGCGTTATAAGCAGAACATACAAGTGGGTGCAATTTAAGTGCACGACCTTCAACCAAAACAGGTTCAAATGCCTGTATACCAAGTCTATGAAGAGTAGGAGCACGGTTGAGCAATACCGGATGTCCTTTAATTACTATTTCCAGTGCGTCCCAAACTTCCGGACGACATCTGTCTACGGCTTTTCTCGCAGCTTTAATATTGCTTACTACTCCAATTTCAACAAGTCTTTTCATAACAAAAGGTTTAAACAGCTCTAAAGCCATCTCCTTCGGGAGTCCGCACTGATATATTTTCAGTTCGGGTCCTACAACTATAACAGATCTTCCTGAATAGTCGACACGCTTTCCGAGCAAATTCTGTCTGAATCGTCCCTGTTTACCCTTAAGCATATCCGAAAGAGATTTTAAAGGTCTATTATTCGGACCGGTAACAGGTCGGCCCCGACGTCCATTGTCTATAAGTGCATCAACTGACTCCTGAAGCATTCTCTTTTCATTTCTTATGATGATATCGGGCGCTCCCAAATCCATAAGTCTTTTAAGACGATTGTTTCTGTTTATTACACGTCTATACAAATCATTTAAATCGGAAGTCGCAAATCTTCCTCCATCAAGCTGAACCATTGGACGCAAATCCGGTGGAATTACCGGAAGAACGTCTAAAATCATCCATTCAGGACGGTTTCCTGACATTCTGAAAGCTTCTACCGCTTCCAATCGTTTAAGCAATCTTATCTTCTTTTGACCACTCGCCGTAACAAGTTCTTCTTTAAGGTCGTTTGACAAATTTTCCAAATTTATTTTTTCCAGAAGCTTCTTAATAGCTTCAGCTCCCATTCCGGCCTCGAAGTCATCTTCATATTTTTCACGCATATCTCTGTATTCTTTTTCAGTTAAGAATTGTTGATCATTAAGCTCCCTGACATTACCGGAATCTATAACTACGTACAGTGCAAAATACAAAACTTTTTCAAGCATTCTTGGAGACATATCAAGAACAAGACCCATTCTTGAAGGAATACCCTTAAAATACCAAATGTGAGATACAGGTGCAGCAAGTTCTATATGACCCATGCGTTCACGGCGCACTTTTGACCTCGTTACTTCTACTCCGCATCTATCACAAACTTTACCTTTATATCTGATTCTTTTATATTTTCCGCAGTGGCACTCCCAATCTTTCTGCGGTCCGAATATACGCTCACAAAACAACCCGTCGGTTTCAGGTTTTAGCGTTCTGTAGTTTATGGTTTCGGGCTTTTTAACTTCTCCGTATGACCAACTTCTGATTTTTTCGGGAGAGGCTAAGCCTATCTTTATTGATTCAAAAATATTAAAATCCATACCGCAACCCCTTAAGATTTATTATAAACATGCATTTTTGACAAACACCACGAAAATGAGAATGCCTTTGACGGCACCTCATTCTCGATATTATTAAAATTCTTCGTCATCGATATCTTCTTCAAAATCAGAATCAATATCGTCCTCTTCAAGGCTCTCCCCTTCGGAATTCTCTATTCCATAACTTTCCTTACTATCATTAGTCATTACTTCAGGACCAAGAATATCTTTCTCTATGGTAAGACCTGTATCTTCTTCTTCATCAAAATCTCTCTTAAGATCTATTTCGTTGTTATCTTTATCAAGAATAGACAAATCAAGTCCCATTGATTGCAATTCTTTTATGAGAACTTTGAAAGATTCAGGTATTCCAGGTTTAGGAATATTTTCACCCTTAACTATTGCTTCGTAAGTCTTAACCCTACCAACAACATCGTCAGATTTAACTGTAAGAATTTCTTGCAATGTATATGCAGCTCCATACGCTTCTAAAGCCCAAACTTCCATTTCTCCGAAACGTTGACCTCCGAACTGCGCTTTACCTCCAAGAGGTTGCTGCGTAACGAGAGAATACGGACCTGTCGAACGAGCATGAATTTTATCATCAACCAAATGGTGAAGTTTAAGATAATACATATATCCAACAGTTACAGGATTGTCAAAATATTCACCGGTTCTACCGTCTTTAAGCCACATCTTTCCTGTTTCACTGTATCCCGCATCTTTAAGGCATTGGAATATATCATCTTCATGAGCTCCATCAAATACCGGTGTGGCAATTTTCCATCCAAGTGCTTTAGCTGCATATCCCAAGTGAACTTCTAAAACCTGACCGATGTTCATACGTGAAGGAACACCAAGCGGATTAAGAACTATATCAAGCGGAGTACCATCAGGCAAGAATGGCATATCTTCAACAGGAAGAATTCTCGACACAACACCCTTATTACCGTGGCGTCCTGCCATCTTATCTCCTACGGAAATCTTCCTCTTTTGTGCAATATAACATCTTACAACTTTATTTACTCCCGGAGAAAGTTCATCTTTACTGTTTTCACGTGTAAATACTTTAACATCAACAACTATGCCATATTCACCATGCGGAACACGAAGTGAAGTGTCTCTCACTTCTCTTGCTTTTTCTCCAAAAATCGCTCTAAGCAATCTTTCTTCTGCTGTAAGCTCTGTTTCTCCTTTCGGAGTTACTTTTCCTACCAAAATATCTCCGGCACGAACTTCAGCACCGACTCTTATAATTCCGTCTTCATCCAAATCACGAAGCAAATCTTCGTTGACATTTGGAATATCACGTGTAATTTCTTCGGGGCCAAGTTTGGTATCTCTCGATTCCATTTCATATTCTTCTATATGAATGGAAGTATAAACATCTTCTCTTACTATTTTCTCACTTATTAATACTGCGTCTTCGTAGTTGTATCCTTCCCATGTCATAAATCCGATTAAGGCATTCTTTCCAAGACTTATCTCACCTTTATCTGTTGCAGGACCATCTGCGAGAACTTCTCCAGCTACAAATTTCTGGCCTACTGAAACAATAGGAACCTGATTTACACATGTACTTTGGTTCGAACGAGCAAATTTTATAAGATTGAATCTTTCATTTCTACCTGAATTATATCTGACAACTATTTTATCTGCACTTACACTTAAAACTTCTCCATCTTCTTTAGCCAAAATGCAAACCCCTGAATCCACTCCGGCCTGATACTCAATGCCGGTTCCCACTATGGGTGCCTCACTTTTTAAAAGCGGAACAGCTTGTTTCTGCATGTTTGAACCCATCAATGCACGGTTTGCGTCATCGTTTTCAAGGAAAGGAATCATAGCAGTTGCAACAGAAACTACCATTTTCGGAGATACATCCATATAATCCGGTTGCGAACGTTCAACTTCTACAAATTGATCCCGGTATCTTCCGTTTACTTTTGCATGAACAAAACGTCCCTCTTCATCCAAAGGCTCATTTGCCTGCGCAACTATATAATCATCTTCTTCGTCGGCTGTCATGTAAACTACTTCGGAAGTAACTTTTCCTGTTGTCTTGTCAACCTTTCTGAACGGTGCCTCTATAAACCCGTACTCATTTACTCTTGCAAAAGTTGAAAGATAGGAAATCAATCCTATATTCGGGCCTTCTGGGGTTTCAATCGGGCACATACGTCCATAGTGACTGTAGTGAACGTCACGAACTTCAAATCCGGCACGGTCTCTTGAGAGTCCTCCCGGTCCCAAAGCCGACAAACGACGTTTATGAGTCAATTCAGAAAGAGGATTCGTTTGATCCATGAATTGTGAAAGCGGTGATGAACCAAAAAACTCTTTTATCGCAGCAACTATAGGTCTGATATTAATGAGAGCGTTAGGAGTAATTACTTCAAGATCCTGAGCTTGGAGAGTCATTCTCTCTCTTATTACTCTTTCAAGTCTTGAAAATCCTATTCTTACCTGATTTTGAAGAAGTTCTCCTACAGAACGTATTCTCCTGTTTCCCAAATGGTCAATATCATCAGTCACTCCTACACCATGAGTTAAACAAGTCATATAATTTATCGAGGCAAATATATCGTCTATTATTATGTGTTTTGGAATAAGTTCGTCTTTTCTGTTTTTAATCGCAATTTTAAGATCTTTTTCGGTCTCACATGACTCAAGAATATCGCACAAAATGCTAAATCTTACTTTTTCTCTGATATCGCATTCTTTTTTTGCATCAAAGTCCAAAAACTCATTTATATCAACCATTCCGTTAGATATAATCTTTATTTCGTTTCCGTCTTTTTTGATGTATGCCATACAAATACCGGCATTTTCTATTTCTAAAGCTTTTTCCTCGGAAATAATTTCTCCAACATCCGCAATAATTTCACCTGTAAGCGGATTCGGAATCGGTCTGGAAAGTTCTTGACCTTTAATACGGTGAGAAATGGCAAGCTTTTTATTGTATTTATACCTTCCCACACGTGAAAGATCATATCTTCTCGCATCAAATAACAAAGAATTTATGTGTGCCTGAGAATTTTCCAATGTAGGCGGTTCACCTGGACGAAGTTTTCTATATACCTCGAAAAGTGCTTCCTCCATGTTTTTGCATGCATCTTTTTCGAGAGTTGCCAAAATACGCTCATCTTCACCGAAATACTCCGTTATCTCAGCATCAGTACCGAGTCCCAAAGCTCTTATGAAAGTTGTAAGAGGTATTTTCCTATTTTTATCTATTCTTACATACAAAATATCATTGGAATCGGTTTCGTACTCCAACCATGCTCCGCGGTTCGGAATTATCGTTGAACTGAAAAGTTCTTTACCGGTTTTATCGTACTCCATTTTGAAATAGACGCCCGGAGAACGAACCAACTGCGAAATTACGACACGTTCAGCACCATTTATAATGAAAGTTCCACTGTCAGTCATTATGGGGAACTCTCCCATGAAAACATCTGATTCTTTGACTTGACCGGTTTCTTTATTGAGCAGACGTGCGGTAACTCTCAAGGCCGCAGCGTATGTAGTATCTCGTTCTTTGCACTCATTTATATCGTAAGTAGGGTGATTAACATCCATGGTGTAATCGGTAAAGTCCAAAACAAGATTTCCCGTGTAATCCGTTATACCGGACACATCTTTAAAAACTTCTTTTAAACCTTCTTGCAAAAACCAATTGTAAGAATTTTTTTGAATTTCCAAAAGGTGCGGAAGTTTTATTACTTCGTCGATTTTGGAAAAGCTCATTCTGGTTGTCTTCCCAAGCTGCAGCGGTTTGACATTTACCATAGATTTAAAACACTCCATTCATTTTTTTAACGTTTGAATTAAAACAAACCAAATAAAACAATTATTCATGCACAAATACAGCACAAAAATGTATTAATCCAGAATCAGTTAATACACTTCCCAACTATATTCACTTGTTTTATTTTACTTGATTTTACAATAAACCTGTGATACCATAGGAATGATTTTAATATGTTATACATATTACAATGCAGTATAGTATTTTATCGCATTTTACAGCGTGTGTCAAGTAAAATCCATGCTTTAAATATTTTTATTTTAAATTGTAAGATATTTAGAGCATTTTCTTATTTATTTTTTTTAAAAGGTGACGTTTTATGGACATTTATGAAGAACTTTCCTCTCGAGAACTTATCGCCCAGGTAACAAATGAAGAAAAAGTCAAAAAACTCTTAAATACAGAAAAAGTACCTTTTTATATCGGATTTGAACCTACTGCCGATTCATTACATGTAGGACATTTTGTCCAGCTTATGATCATGGCAAGACTTCAAAAGGCCGGACATATTCCTATAATACTCTTCGGCGGCGGTACCGGACTTATAGGAGATCCATCCGGAAAAACCGACATGAGAAAAATGCTTACTCCGGAAATTATAAATCACAATGTGGAATGTTTTAAAAGGCAAGCTTCAAAGTTTTTGGATTTGAATCCGGGTAAAGCTTTAGTTGTAAACAATGCCGACTGGCTTATGGATTTGAATTACATAAAATTTTTAAGAGAAATAGGCGTTCATTTTTCAGTAAACAGAATGTTGGCAGCCGAGTGCTATAAGCAGCGTTTGGAACGAGGATTGACTTTTTTTGAACTCAATTACATGATAATGCAAAGTTACGATTTCTTAGTTCTAAACAGAGAATACGGTTGCAAACTTGAACTGGGAGGAGATGACCAGTGGAGCAATATTATAGGCGGAGTAGAACTTGTAAGAAGATGCGATAAAAAAGAAGTTTACGGTCTTACATTTAAACTTCTCACCACGAGTGAAGGCAAAAAAATGGGTAAAACCGAAAAAGGTGCTCTTTGGCTTGATGCTAACCGTACTTCTCCTTACGAATTTTATCAATACTGGAGAAACGTTGACGACAAGGACGTTACAAATTGTATGAAAATGTTAACTTTTATTCCCGTACAAGAAATAAAAGAATATGAAAAATTATCGGGAAGTGATATTAACAAAGCCAAAGAAAAGCTTGCATACGAAATAACAAAACTCGTCCACGGAGAAGAAGAAGCCGAAAAATCAATGAAAACCGCTCGCTCCCTTTTTGGAAACAAAAATTTAAATTCCGAAGTACCCTTATTTAAATTCCCAAAAGAAAAATTATCAGAAAATTCCACCGAACTTCTACTTGTATTGACCGAATCAGGTCTTGCATCATCAAAAAGCGAAGCCAGAAGATTAATTTCTCAAGGAGGAATTTCAATTGATGGAAAAAAAATTGACGATACGGCGTATATTGTAGACAATGAATCAATAAAAAAAGGCATTGTTATTAAAAAAGGTAAAAAAGTTTACAAGAAAATATCTCTTTAACAGAAGTTTGCAAATTATATCTATTTACCACTCGTTTGCTAATAACAGAGTGGTTTTTTAATAATTCTATTAACTGCTAAAAACAATAACATTTTTTAACTTTACAAATCAAAATCTTATTTCTATAAAATTAAATACATAAAATAAAAAGAGCCCGATCATGGCTCTTTTTTTACAAACTTTTAATCATCACTTACTGTGAATTTTTCAGATTCAGGGTCAAAGTGAACGAATAATTTCTTTCCTCGATAGTAATCTTTTTCTTTAACTTCACCATCAAAAACTTTTACCGATATATCCAGGAAAAGGTCAGATCGAAGTTTAGTAATATACCTTGCTCCTTGATTCTTACGCTCAACAACCTTAGCCATCGCTTCAAGACATTTATCATCTATCACTACTTCTAAACCTTTAACTTCCGGATTAGACCAATAATCTACCAAATATTGGTGAATTTCTTTTTCTATAATTTGTTTGTACTCTGCAGATGATAAGTTTTCAAATTCAATCGGTTGGACCCTATTAATAAATGACTTATCATGCTTAACTATAGTTCTTGAACCTGTTCCGTCATCTGCTTCACTATCTTTTTCGAAATCTTGATTTCCTCCCTCCAAAGATTTTTTACTTTCATTAGAAGTTATGATGAAAGTCATTCCAGAAACGTCTAAAGTCTGACCTTTAATAGTTATACGTCCATTATCCATAGCCGTTCTGAGCACCTCATCCATCGCATTACTACACGGCTTATTACCATCATATGATTTATGGTTACTACGCAATTTATCATATTCGTCAATTATAATTATTCCACCTGGATTTTCATTAATGTATTTTACAAGATTCTTAGGTTTTACAATAACATTTCTTTCCTCTTTATTATAACTACCATATCCACCATAACTTCCCCCATAATATTTATTCAAACCAAAAAGCTGTTCTATAACACTCTCTGAACTTTCTCTATCAACATCAGAAGCAGAGACATAGAAAGGCTCTGTATTGGCAGTAAGAATTCTATACTTAGCCAAACCTCGTGCCATCAACGTTTTACCCACACCCGAGGGGCCTGCAAAATAAAGTACATCTGCATGCTCATATTTTTGTCCTGTAAGCTTAGCTTGATTTTTCATATGCAAAATATCATATACTTTGCTTTTTATTCTCTTTTTAGCCTCATTCTGCCCCCTTACCTCAGCAAAAAGCAAATCAAGATTTTCGAAAGATTGCTCCAATGGTAGCTCTCTGCTATCTAACTTTCTATCTAAATATCTTCTAAAATCTAAAAACTGATTCCAAAGTTGCCTAGCTGGCCACACGGCCGCACTAATGAAGGTAACTTTTCGAGCCAATGAACTAAGATCTGATATAATATCTCCGACACCTTCAAATGGAGCTAAATCCGGCAAAATAGCTTTTTTAACACGTTGTTTAAACTCAGTATAAAAATTCAATGACTTTTTTACTTTTTTATTAGAACCTTTGTCTTTTTCATCTAACACTTGTTCCTCTTCACTAAGATCGTCTTCATTATGATCCTGGTGATCTAATGTCTCACTAGGTGTGTCTTCTATTTTGACATTTTTTACCTTATAATACAATAAAAACATCCCAAGTATAGTGGCTCCAATCATAGTACTTTTTACTATATATTTTTTATATTTTTGCCAAAAACTTGGTCCTTTTTTATTTGATTTTTTCACAGATTCATGAAGTTTAGTATCAGTTACTTGATTCCCTGCAGCATGTGTATATTGGAAAGCCGGATAAGTCGCAGTTAAAGCAGCTAAAGAACATGCCATAACTTTTACATACCTATTAGAAAACGCTCCTCCGGAAACATTTTTTAAATCTAAATATTCATCTTCAAAAATTTTCGGTTCATCAACATCAATGTTTTCCAAAAATTCTTCGAACTCTTCGATAGTATAACCGTCTTGTATGGATAAACAATAATTGTAAACTTCTTCCAGAGATGAAAGTTCGTAAAGCTTTTTGCAATACTCTTCATTACCTAAAATTTCAGCTACCAACTTTTCAATATTATTGTTCACAATGCTCCACCTCATTTACTATTTTAATATTTTTAAAAATTACAACCCGTTTATTGTGTAGTATATAGTATATATTATAATTTACAATTTTAAAAAATCAATATATAAATATTAAAATTGTAACCAAATTACGCTCGATTAAATAGTATGTTAATGTAAACATTAAAAGGAGGAATTCATATATGTGTAATAATTTTTTTGGCGGAAACAACTGTTGTTTCATAATCGTTCTTATCCTTATCATCTGCTGTTGCTGCGGCGGAGATGACAGCTGCGGTTGCGGTAATGGCTGTGGCTGCGGTTGCGGCGGCTGATTATAAAACAATTGTTTACCGCCCCTTTTATAGGGGCGGCTTTTTGTATGCAGAAAACCACGCCATAGTCGCGTGGTTCAGTAATAGCTTAAGCAATGTAAGAACGGAATAAAAACTCCTTTTGATGTAGAATATAATAGCGGTCTGGAAACTGCTAAAGGAAAGAAGCAGTTTAATGATATTTTAAAGGTTTGTAAGCATAAAATTTGCATATAGGAATTGAGAATTTTGGTGTAGAGGATATTATGTAGATACAGCAGGAAAAAATGCAGTAAAATTAAGGGAGTAAATCAAAAATCAGTTAAAAAAATGAATTGAGAGAACAATTAACATTTATGAGTACAGACTCATTTAAGGTAGCAAGTACCAATCTTTCCGCAAGTGTCAAACCGTATTAGCCTCCTTTAGAGAGGCGGTTAGTATTATAGAATTTTGATCGTAAAAAAAATAATTTCCTACTTAGCTAGGGAATATTTACTCTTTCAACAATGAAATACCACCTCTATACTGAGATGGTAATTTTATTTTCATTAAAATCTTTAAGCAGAAGCAATAGTACAGCAAAATACAGTATTTACTCCATTAATTTTCAGGGTTTTTATACATTCTTTCATTGTATTTCCGGTAGTTATTATATCATCACAAAGTAATATATTTTTTCCTTTAATGTCGGAATCATTTATAATTCTATACATTCCACACACATTTCTAACCCTTTCATTTACAGAAAGTTCATGTTGAGGGGGATTATCAAAAATTTTAACAAGAAAATCTTTATACGGTATACCAATTTTTTCACTTAAACTTCTTGCAAAACATTCCGCTTGATTATACCCTCTAACTTTTCGTCGTTCATTAGAAAGTGGTACACAAGTTACATAATCTATTTTACATTTAATTAAATCTTCTATATTTTTATGAGAAACATTATGCGTAAAATACTTCGCAATTTCCATACATCCATGAAATTTAAATTTACAAACAGCTTCTCTAATTAAACCGGAATAGTTAAATAGTGATATACACAAAGAAAACTTACCGGGAAAATACTCTAATCTTCTAATTTTAAAAATTGGTTTTATAATATCTTTACAATTATCGCACAAATCCATATTATAATGAATTAATTTAGAACAAATTAAACATTTTTGTGGATAAATCAAAGATATTATCCATTTAATCCACTCTCTTATCATAAAAATCACTAATCCAAATTTTTAATAGCACTCTGAAGTTGCAAATCTTCAGAATTATTTTCATCTACCAATACCTCTTCGTTCGGTAAAACACCCTTTTTAAACAAATTTTCTCCATCTGTATTCAAATAATATGCATCCGGGAAAATAAGTACTGAGTCATCTGCTAACGTAACAGTTTTAAGCCTTACAGTATTTCCAGCAGTTTTCGTTCCAACCAAGGTTACATTTCTTTTATCTTTTAAGGAAGATGCTATCAATTCACATGCACCTGACGTACCCGAATTTACGATAACTGAAATTTTCAAATTCAATCCCGTACCTTCCGATTTACAAGCTATTTCAGATTTTCCTTTCTTATCTAAAGTTTTTACAATATCTTCCGTTGGAACTATATTTTGAATAATTTTAAAAACTTCAGACGAATCTGCTTTACTGCAATTACGCAAGTCTATTATTAATCCTCTTGTACCGTCAGACAAAGCCTTAGTAATATTTTCCTTTATACTTTTAGCTGCGTTTTCAAAAATAGCATTACATTTTATATATAAAATATCACTATCTAATTTATCAAAGTTAATATCAGATACGTCTTTGTTAGAATTTTCTAAATATTTTTTATACTCTGATTTGTTAAAAAATTTGCAATTTTCACTGTCAACTCCAAAAGCGTATCCTTTACAAATTTCGGTCAAAATATCTGAATTTTTAATATCGCAAACGCAATCTTCCCTAATATTATAATCAACCTCGCTTAAAGTGGAATACATTTTTTGTTTCTCGTAAGCATAGGACACCACATTATTAAACTTGTCCATCGCAACTTTATAACCTAAAGAATGTACCAGTGCACAAAAAAAGAATAACGCAGCTAATGCATATACAAGCGGTATTTTTTTATCTAATATTTTCATTTTAGCACTCCACTTCCTCTCGATTTTTAATAAACGACTATTATACTGGGATCTACTCTTATTCCTTTTTCTCTACATTCAAAATGCAAATGCGGACCAGTAGAACGTCCGGTATTACCTACATTTCCTATTTGTTCACCTTTGTCAACAGTTTGTCCAACTTTTACCAGCACATTACTAAGGTGACCATAAAGAGTGGAAAATCCATTACCGTGGTCTACAACAACATAATTTCCATAGCCGCCACCTTTTCCGTCAGTGTTGGCCATTATGACTTTTCCAGCACCTGAAGAAACAACTTTAGCTCCGTAAATACCACGTCCGGCTATGTCTATGGCACCATGCTTGTGAGCTCTATTTTCGTTATCGTTAAATCCTGAAGATATTCTTGTAAATCCCGGAACAGGCCACACGTATCCACCTTTGTGGACAACACCAGGCTTTCCCGGATGAGTTTGCGGTTTACCTGATTCAGCTTGTTTTCTGGCTTCTTCTTCTTTTCTTCTCTGTTCTTCATAGTACTTTTGAATCTGCGAATCAATAGCTTTTATTTCCGCATCATTCTCATCTAATTCTTGCTTAACTTTTTGTTCAGATTTCTCGAGATCAGAGAGCAAACTTTCACTTTTATCAAGTAAATCTTGTAATTTTTCACGACTTTCCTCTAAATTTTTATTTTCTGTTTCCTGTTCTTCTTTATCTTTTATTAAATCTTGCTCTTTTTGATTTACTTTATTCAAATCCAATTTAAGTT
The DNA here is from genome assembly GCA_900552265.1 of uncultured Oscillospiraceae bacterium. Taxonomy (GTDB): domain Bacteria; phylum Bacillota; class Clostridia; order Oscillospirales; family Acutalibacteraceae; genus UMGS1491. The sequence goes on along the minus strand of URZE01000007.1, from coordinate 10,582 downwards.
CATCTATTAACTTCTTTATCGTATTACTTACAGAACGAACCATTTCGGCTTTGTCCAAAAAATCTTCGAAATCCTTAGATTTCAAGAGAATATCTAATGTATAAGTATCATTCGCTCGATAAAGGCAGTACAAACATTCTCTTAAAGTTACTACTTTTTCCTTCATTTTATTTTTAATTTCTTTTATTTGAAGTTCGAGTTCTTTTATTTCTTTGTCAAGAGCATTTATGTATCCGTTTGAAACATCTATTTGATTTTGTACTATTTTTATTTCTTTACTGAGTGCGTCTTTATTTTGAGCTTCTTTTTTTACTTCTTCTGCAGCTTTTTGAAGTTCTTTGCCCAATTCTCTCTTTCTTTTTTGAAGTTGTAGTTTAGAGTTTCTATTCTCTGCCAAACTCGCAGAAATAACATTTTGAAAAAAAGAATAACCTGAAAAAAAAGCGATAGACAGAATTAAAAAAATTAAATTCAAAATACGCTTTTTTTTACCATGCAACTACATCTCCTCCTTCTTTATTAAGGTATTTTCTCAAGGAGATCATACCTCCCGCAACTCCAAAAAATATTCCTGTTGCAATAAAAGAACCAAAAACTTGCCAAAAAATATTTTTAAAAGATATTCCGTAAAATGGAATTATTCCTCCCACTACATTTGCCAAACTATCATATACCAAATTCAAAATTACAGTGGAAAGAACAGCAGCAATACAACCTATTATGATACCTTCAATAATAAACGGAGCTTTTATAAAACCATTTGTTGCACCCACAGATTTCATTATACTTATTTCAAATCGTCTGCTATGCATGGTAATTTTTATTGTATTCGAAATTATGAAAAGTGAAACAATTCCCAAAGAACACACAATCCAAAATCCTGCTTGAGAAATTAATTTATTTAAATTTGATAATTTTGATGCAGTTTCACTTCTATCACTTATGGATTCAACTTTGTCCAAAGATTTCAAATCAGAAATAGTTTCGTCGTAAAGCGACAAATCTTTCATAGTGACGTGAAAAGCTTCTGGGAAAGGATTTTCTTCTTGAGTTACAACTTCATACAGTTCTCCCAAAGCTTCTTTATATTTTTCGGCAGCTTGTTGACTGGAATAATACTCACAATGAAGCACATTATTAGTCTGCTCTATCTTTTTTCCAATAGCCATAGCTTCATTTATGGACACTCCTCTTTCCAAAAACACCGTTATACTATTTCGATTTTCAATAGACTTCAATGCTTGGTTCAAATTAAGCGACAATAACATTGCCCCGCCCGTCAAAATCATACAACAAACCATTACCAAGACAGATGCCGCAGACATGACTCCATTTATCCACACATTTTTAAATCCTTCTCTTAAAAAATATTTAAAAGTTTCCATATTCATTTAATTTCACCACCGGGTTTGATATCATTTTTAATCTTTCCGCCAGATATTTCCACAACTCTAAAATTGAACTTTTTAACTATAGAAATATCATGTGTTACCATAACAACTGTAGTTCCACATTTGTTTATCTGACTTAAAAGATCAACTATTTCATATGACATAGATGGATCTATGTTTCCTGTAGGCTCGTCCGCAATAATCATATCCGGATTATTGACAAGAGCTCTGGCTAAACCTACTCTTTGTTTCTCTCCACCTGAAAGTTCTGAAACTTTTCTGCGAGCTTTATCACTCAAATCTACCAAGCTCAATACATAAGGAACTCGTTTCCTTATATCACGTCCTTTGGCTCCCACCACATGCATTGCAAACGCTACATTTTCAAAAACCGTCATCTTTTCAATAACACGAAAATCTTGAAAAACTATCCCCATAGTTCTTCTCAAGTATGGTATTTTTCTTTTTTTCATTTTTGAAAGATTAACGCCGTTAACAATTACATTTCCGGCAGTTGGCTCTTCTTCTTTCGTAAGCAACTTCAAAAAAGTACTCTTACCGGAACCGGAAGGACCCACTATGAAAACAAATTCACCATCTGGAATCGTAAGGCTCAAATCATCAAGAGCAACACAGTTATTTTCATAGCATTTTGTAACATTTTTAAATTCTATCATAATATCTCCGTTTCTTCAGACAAAACTAAAGTGTTGCCAAGTAAGGCTCGGCAACACAATTTAATTATTTTAAAAAAAGGGCAATCACAAAATTCTATACCTGCTGTCACCGTTTACCCGAATTATCTGAAATTATAGTATAAAACGTCAGTTATTAAAATTTAACAGGATTTGACATTAAATATTTTTTAACCATAAGCGCTACTTTAAATACTATAGCATCTTCAAATTCACGCAAATCAAGACCGGTTATTTTCTTGATTTTTTCCAATCTGTACACTAATGTATTACGATGTACAAATAATTTTCTGGAAGTCTCAGAAACATTCAAGCTGTTTTCAAAAAATTTCTGAATTGTAAACAAAGTCTCTTGATCCATGGCTTCAACCGAGCCTTTTTTGAATACCTCTTTAAGAAATGTTTCGCACAACGTAGTAGGAAGCTGATAAACTAAACGAGCTATACCCAAGTGATCATATGTAATTATATTTTTTTCTGTATCGAATACTTTTCCAACTTCTATCGATACTTGAGCTTCTTTGAATGAACGTGCCAGTTCTCTTATTCCTGTAACTATACTTCCCACACCCACAACACTGTGTGTATAATATTCACCAGAAAGAGTATCAACAATGGAAGCTGCCAACTTTTCAAGAGATTTGGTGTCTGTATCTTTACGAACTTCTTTCACAATGGCTATATCACGTTCATTTATGTTTATAACAAAATCTTTAGTTTTGTCAGGGAAAAGATTTTGAATGACTTCGTACGGAGAAGCATCCGATTTAGATGTTATCTTCACAATCATGCAAACCCTATTTACATCTGAGTTGAATTTAAGTTCACGGGCTTTAAGATATATATCTCCCGGTAAAATGTTATCGAGTAATACGTTTTTAATAAAATTTACTTTATCATATTTTTCATCATAACGCTCTTTCACACTATTCATTGCTACAGAAAGAATGGTTGCGTCCTTTTTAGCAGATTCATCTGTACCACTAACAAAAACCGCAAAATCAGAATGAGATGAACAACCGAAAGGTTTATAAGTATAATTATCAGCTATAAAAACATCTCCTGCTTCAATCAAATCCGATCTCACTGCATTCATTGTTTCGCCGATTCTTATAGGATCGCTGCAAGCGAGTATTATGCACGAATCATCAATAACTCCTACAGTTCTTCCCATGACATCAGCTGTTTGATGAATTATGTTTTGGAATAATCTGTTAGACATAGTATACCTCTTTCTTTTTATTATTATCACATTTAAATTTTCTACATGTACATAAATGAGTGATTCTTTTATCAATTATATACAATTAATTAATTTTTTGCAATATACTATTTCGAATCTACCGCAGATTTGTAACAAAAATTACGTTTTGTACATTATCACAAAACAAATTCACTATTTATAGTTAATTAACAATATTTTTTAATCTATTGTCTAGCCTTAATTAAAATTCTAAATATTCCACTTAAAAGAAAAATTTTACAAATTTTTAAGTCAATAACAAATGATTTCATCAAAAAATTACTTTCTTTTCCAATAGTAATTGACCAATTACAGTGGATGGCATAAAAATTTTTTGAAATGATTTGATGGAATGAAAGAAAAATTTTTAAAAATTGCTGCTACCATAGGCATCACTTTAATATCAATGCTACCATTATCTTCTGTTGTAAACGCCGAAAGCGTTTACAAAGGTAAAGTCGGAAATAATGACGTTTGGCATGTTACAGGTGATTACCACATACGTCATGAGTTGGAATGGATAAGATTTGAAAACAGGACTGTCAACGGAGGTTTGATGTTTGCAAAATTTCAAATTTACCAAGCTGCCGCAGCAAATAAACTTGGAAAAGGTTATTTGAAAGTAATAAAACATCCAGACGGCAGATGGACCTATGAGGCTGTTACCTGGATTTAAATACATTTCAGGGTAATCAATTTCTCTGTGTCAATAAATTAGTAGGGTACTTGTTTTAGTTCGAATAAAATTTTTTAATCACCACTAAGATTTACTTACTTTTATTAAGTGTTTGTCAAAAATATGTCATCCACCCTGTAAAAATACTTAAAACTCAGTTTTTAATAAGACTAATCAATTTTTCAAAATTTAAAAATAATTTTTCTGAAGTTCTTCTAACCTCTACTTCAAACAGCTTTTCTTGTATATATTTTTTTCCTACTATTATCATATACGGAAAACCTAAAAGTTTGGCATCTTTAATCTTTGAACCAAAACTCGCTCCACGATCATCTAAAACTACGTCTATATTTTTAAGTTTCATCTCAGAATACAACTTTTCAGCATCATTTATGTTTTCAGGCGTCGAAATTATCACACACTGATACGGTGCTACAGATTCAGGCCAAACCAGACCTTCTTCATCACAATTATTTTCACATATTGCTCCCAAGGTGCGATTGACCCCTATTCCATAGCATCCCATATAGTAAGACTCTTTTTTCCCTTGAGCATTTACGAAATATCCATTCATATTTTCTGAGTAAAATTTTCCCAATTGAAATATATGTCCTAATTCAATGCAAGAAACTTCTTTCAAGTTGTTAATATCAAATTCAGGATTATCTTGTTTTATCTCTTCAAGCATTTCCGGATAATCAAGAACTTCGGTGTTGAGAGCAATACCTGTATTTTCATCCATAAGTACTTTATCTTCTCCTACAGGTGACGGACACATAAATTCTTCGGAAACTTTTCCTCCCATATCTGCACTTACAGCTTTGACTGAAATTGCATTCAGACCCAATTCAGAAAAAATTTTCATATAGCATTCTCTCATACAGTTGTATTCTCTTACCATATCTTCTTTACTTGCATGAAAGCTATATCCATCCTTCATTAAAAATTCCTTGCTGCGCAAAAGTCCTCCCCTAACTCGTATTTCATCTCTATATTTATTACCAATTTGAAAAATATTTACAGGTAAATCTTTATATGAAGCTATATTTTCTCTGATAAAATCCAATACGATCTCTTCTCCTGTCGGAGCCAAACAATATTCTCCATTGCGTCCTTCAAATGTGAACATTTGTTTGTTTTCAGCATACGTACTCCATCTACCTGAAGCTTCCCAAATACTTTTAGGCTGTATCACAGGCAAGGATACTTCGGAACAATCATAATTCTCTAAATTTTTGCGTATAACGTTCATTATATTATTTCTCGCACGTACTAACAAATTACCTAAACCATATATGCCGGCTGCATGACGTTTAAGTTGAGTTGATTGAAATAATATTTCCTGTGAAAGTGCTTCATCATTACCTCTGTGATGCCTTGTTTTAATTCCCATTTTGCTCATTCGCATAAAAATTTCACTCCATTTAATGCATTTTGCTACTTGTACCTATTACTAAAGAATTTTTCAATACAGCAACAATCTTCGTTTTAATTATATCACTTTGTATAACATATTTCATTTGAAGATTTATAAAAATTCTTTAATCCTAATAAAAACTATTATTTTTGATAAACATCATAATCTTTTACCTATCTTGCATGCTCCAATACATATTATAAATTGTTAAAATTCCAAGTATCAATTCAGCTCAACGTATATTTGTTACAAAATTACACAAAATATTAGAAAATATATAGAATTGGAGAATATTTTTATGCAAGAAAATTTAATACAAGCAACAATTCATTCCCTGGTTTCCATAATTATGCTCTTTATATTCACACGACTCGCCGGAAAAAAGCAAATTTCTCAACTCAGCTTTTTTCATTATGTAAGCGGAATCTCAATAGGATCAATTGCAGCCGCATTTGCAGTCGACATGGATATAGATTTTCCTGAATTTTTAGCAAGCATGATAATTTACGGAGTGTTCCCTATAATTTTATCATTGATAAGCATTAAAAGTCCACAGGGAAGAAAAATTCTTAATGGAGCCCCTACTATACTTATTCAAGACGGAAAAATAATAGAAAATAATCTAAAAAAAACTCGAATAAACGTAGACGAACTGTTGGAAGAATGCCGTCTAAAGAATGCATTTAACATTTCAGAAGTTGAATTTGCAATTTTAGAAACAAACGGTGAAGTAAGTATACAACTGAAACCTCAAAACTCACCTCTTACACCTCAAGACATGGGAATCGAAACTCAATACAAAGGTTTGTGCGCAAACATAATAATAGACGGAAAAATAAAAGAAAAAAATTTGAAAAATATCGGAAAAGATTCAAAATGGCTTAAATCTGAGATGCAAAGAAGAGGGATAACCGATTTATCAGATATCTTACTTGCCTGTATAGACACTTCACAACAATTACTGATTTATAAAAAAAGTGATTCACCAAAATTAAAAGCCATAATATAGAGCCGAAAAAAATCGGCTATTTTTTACGCAAAATAAAACCCAATATCACACAGTAACCAAATCCAATAACCGAGATGCAAAAGGTGTCATTTGAACAAAAACTAAACAATTGTAATGCAGAATTATAAATGAATAAATTTACGCTTGTATAATCATTTTTATTTTTTAAAAAATCAGTAACTAGCCGAGGAAAATTCACAAATTTAATCTTTCTCATCAATATATCATAATCAACTGTAGCATCCGATATCATAAAACTGCGAAATATATCTGTGAAATATGAAACAGTATACAATTGTAAAAAACATAATATTTCACACATGGAGTATAAACTAAACCCTCAATATAATTAAAGTTACACCAACTACCGTCATTACGAATATTTTTGTTTTACCACTTCCAAATAACATTAAATTTAAACAAAGTTTTTTTAAATTTTCTCACCTGTCGCAAATATAAAAAGATTTACCCTTTTAGGTTCCTTAATCAATATATCATGCATTTGTCCCAAAGCTATTGCATAATTTTGAGACTTTTCGTACAGTAAAAAGAACATCAGCTGATTTAGACGATTAGTACATGTTATATATTCCTACTAATGTGGAAACACGAGTTCTATATCTGTGCACAAGATGGCACACACAATCCATACCTTTATCAAAAATACTAAACTAGTTGTCAACATGTTTATATCACGCTGAATTTCTTCGTCTTTGAGAATTTTTGCACTTAATTTTATCAAAAATTCATTAACAAATGGAATAATCTTATCATTTCTTATACCCAAATCTTTTACAACTTGATCCTCCCATAGACGTACTTCAACGTACAATTTTGTCAGAGATTTAAAAAATTTGAATTATTAGAAACATTCACAAGATGTTGAATTTTTGTATTTTTACTCTTCTAATATCTTCCTCCGTGAACTTTCTTTTCCAACTTATTGTTTCACAAAAATTTCCAGAAAAAGATCTTTTCGAAAATTTCTTCACAATTTCATAATATTCAAACATAGGATTATCCTTACACACTAAAACATAACCATATGATGTAAATATGACAAATACACAATGTTTTTGAAGTATAAAAAATATTTTTATATTATGTAAGTATTAATCCTGTTATCGAACAAAATTTTACTCACAAAAATATGTTTCAGTTGGTATTTAGTGAATAATTACCATTCAAAATTCTTTACATTCATGTAATTTTTTACTGTTACTTTTATTTTCATAAAATACTCTATCATACGTAGTAGATTAATTATCGTCGTCCCTTGATATTTTCATTCGAATTTTTTCATAAACTAATCTATTGCTGAATCACATGATCATTATGCGATCTTCCATAAATAAAAAACAGCCTGGAATCACCAAACCTAAATACAGCATATAAAAAAAACTCTGGCGGAGAGAGGGGGATTCGAACCCCCGAAGCCGCTTTAACGACTTACACGATTTCCAATCGTGCTCCTTAAGCCAACTCGGACACCTCTCCAAAACTTACTCAATAACAAGATATATTGTACCAGAAAAAAAATAAAAAATCAATATATTTTTTTAATTTGGTTAAATAAAAGTTATTTAAAGAAAACACTCAAAATTTATATTTTTAACTATTAAAGAACTAAATAGATAAATGGCTTTGTCGAGTATATTTTTTTTCAAGTTTTAGTAATCTTATGCGGTTATATCTTTGTATGATAAGAAAAGGGAAGTTACAAATTATAGGTATAAGTGAAAATATCACTGCGTTTTCAACAGAATTTATACAGAAAGAAACTATAAAATACATTGAACACATCAAATGATTCCACTCAGCTCTGCATGTTTCAGATATAAAAACTTTCAAATAGCCTGCGTCAACATTTTTTGAGGACGGCAAATGTTTTTTAGAAAAACCACCTTTTGCAACGAATTGGGGAAGGTAGTCTTTCCACTTTTTTATTTTAAAATTTTTAATGTACAGATTACCATTCTTTTCCCATTTTCGAGTAACGTAAAGCTTTTTGGTAGGTTCGAAGAAAGAACGTGGTAAAACCATACATATAATTAAAACTGTAAGATGCCATATTATCATTAACATCATATTTATTAAAATGACATCTAAATTATTTGAATTGTTTAAAAACACATTTTGTTTCTCCTTTTGGTGTGAAATAATTAACTATTTCAAATTTTTCATGGTCTTTTTAGCTTTAGAAATTTTATCTTGTGCTTGTTTTATCTGTATATTTCGTTCTTCTCCCAAATTTTTAGGTACAGCTTTTTTATACATTTCTATACCTTCAAGATACATATTGTAAGCTTCAATCATTTTTTGATAATGTTCTTTAGAAGATGTGGGTACTTTGGGTCCTAACTGTTTTTCAAGTTCGTTTACAAAATTTTTCAATTTATTTGCAGTAGTTTCTAATTTTTCCGTATCTTCTTTAGAGCCGCTGTATGAAGTTACTTCGTCTAAAAATTTATCTAAAGTATCGTTAAAGCTCTGATTTTGTATTATTACTTCTTTTATATATTCACTTTGAGTAAAAACGGTGGGTACGTTTTTTTGATAAAATAATACGAGTCCGAATACACCTAAAATTATAACACCGGATACAACGATAATCCATCTTTTTTTTGGTTTTGTTTTCTCCATATCAAAATTCAACTCCATCAGTATAAATTTATTGAGCATAACACCAGTATATAGTATCATATTATAATAAGTATTACCATAAAAAAATAAATTTAATAAAATAAAGTGTAAGATATTACATTTTTAAAGTATGATTTTTTGTATTTATGTATAAAAAATTAATATTTTGTGATTTAATCTAAAAGATTTTTTCTTGACTTTTTCCTCTATTATGATAGACTGTTAGTGTAGCAATGTGATTGTGCGCCCGTAGCTCAGCTGGATAGAGTGTTTGGCTACGAACCAAAAGGTCGGGGGTTCGAATCCCTCCGGGCGTACCACTCTGGATAACCATTAGGGACTTGGCTTTCTTCTGGTTATCCTTTTTCAAAGAATGTATTGTTTTATGCAATACGTTCTTCTTTTTTTCTACCAAAACTTTTTATTAGACTTTGATGTTCCATTTTTGTTATATGTGGAATTTCAATATGATCTATCATCTTGTAGTAAATCTCTATTTTCTGAATAGTCTCTCCCATAATTTCTTCGTGATGATGAATTATAATTTTGTCAATAAACTCTTGCAGAATATCAAGTGTTAATTCTTCAACTTCAGAATACTTTTTGACGATTTTTAGAAATTCGTCGGCGTTGAGCTCGTGCATTTTTTCTTCTGCTACTATTTTTTTCATGTTTTTAATTTTTGATTTAAGCTCAAATTGTTCTTCCTCGTATTTCCCGGATAGTTTTAAAAATCTTTCCTCTGATAAATGCCCCAAAGTTTTTTCTTTGGGTGGCTTGCACTCGTTTATAGTTTTCGTCTACAACTATTTTTACAAACTCGTCTTCAAATTCATTTGCAAACTTTACTATGTTGGCAATGTCATTTTTTATTAAGTTTGTAATAACATCAACTCTTATGTGGTGCGGTTTCTTGCAAAGTCCGTTTCCGGCTCTGCTATTTCTGCACGAGAAATAATGATTATCAGGGTTATCGTGAGTATATTTGTAATTTAGGTTTGCCCCGCAATCTGAGCATCTTAGAAAGCCTGAAAACATATTTTTTTCGATATGCTTTGGCTTACGATATTTCGTATCTCCAAAGCTCTTCTGCACTTCTTCAAATTTATCACGGCTTATAATTGGTTCGTGTACGTCTTTGTGTATTTGCCAATTTTCCTTATCATTTTCAATGCGTTTTTTAAGTTTAAATGATTTGCTATACGTCTTAAAATTCACTACATCTCCAACATAAGATTGATTTGAAAAAATTTTTCTTACTATTTCAACGGTCCAAAGATATTCATTTCGAGGAGTTTTAATTGCCGGTTTTCTGTAACCTTTTTTATAAGCATATATAGATGGTATAAGGATTTTTTCATTTTTTAAAATCTTTGTTCCTACTTGGTCAGCTTCAATAAATTTAAACATATATTTAAAACCTTACCTATTAAATGTAACTCCTGAGATTCCATCATCAATAAAAACTTTTACATTTCTAAAACCGTGTTCTTTGGCGTACCGAGTAA
>URZE01000006.1 GCA_900552265.1 uncultured Oscillospiraceae bacterium | reverse complement strand
CGCCCATTCATATACGATATTTCTACATTGTTTACATAAAATTCATCAGGTTGAGATATTTTTTTCTTTGCAATAGACAAAATACTAATCAAATAGTCTCTAGGTATAGCAACACCTCCTCCTAATTTTATGTCCGCATACATGCGTGAAAATATAGCCAAGGCATATAACTGATCTTTAGTTTCATCTGCAGGGCGCACTACACTCTCAGGAATACGTGTTGCAATCACACTTTGTAAATCACAAATACATTCCTCAAGTGTTCCTGTATTCTCCTCACGTAATGCTTTCAGCATACGGTGGGTAATATGCATTGTTTCCCCATTTTCTAAGGTACAATGGGCAACATTCTCAACGTGTCTGTATTTGGTATAAGCCAACCGCACACCTTGAATAAAAAGTTCCATTCTTGCCATTTCTCTCGACATTTGTTGCGTTAACTTAGTTAGTTCAACAAAACATTCCATAAGACCTGGACCTGTTGTTGCTGACTCATCCAAGTTTGTTGGTTTTGAACTGCTTCCACTGTCCATTGCACCGACAATGCTTGCGCTTGAGACTAAAGTTATGGCTGACAACAGTGTAGCTAAAATTTTAGATATCTTTCTCATGACAAATTTCCTTTCTAATGTAAAGTGCGTTTCATTTTACCATAACATTAGTTTAAAGTCAAATTAAAATATTTATAGATTTATCTCAATCTTTTAGTAAATGTTATTTATAATATTCTCCTATTACTGCTTCGTAAGTTATTTCTTCACCATTACGGCATGTTATTTTCATGCGCCCATTCATATACGATATTTCTACATTGTTTACATAAAATTCATCAGGTTGAGGTTTTTCTTGCCTTGCAATAGATAAAATACGAATCAAATAGTCTCTAGGTATAGCAACATTTCCTGATCCTAATCTCATCGACACATATGTGTCCGAAAACACAGCTAAAGCATATAACTGGTCTGAGGTTTCATCTGCAGGGTGTACTACACCCTCAAGAGTATGTGGATAACGTGTAGCCACATTTTGTAAGATACGAACATCTGAATTAAATTCTTCTATTATATTACTATCACGTAATGCTTCCAGAATATGGCGGGTAATATGTACTGTTTCCCTATTTTCTAAGATATAACGGTTAACACTACTACGGCATCTGCAGTCGGTATAGGCCAAACGCAGACTCTCAACAATAAGTCGATAAATTGTCACCTTTTTCAATTCAATCGAAATTTGTTTCTCTAACTCAACAAAATATTTCAAAAGATTCGGATCTACCATTATTTTTTCTGTTAATTCATCCCAGTTTATCGGTATCGGATTGTCTCCACTGCCTGTTGCATTGGCAATTCCTGCGTTTGAAATTAAAGTTATAGTTGACAGCAACGTAGTTAAAAATTTTAGTGTTTTTTTCACGATAAATCTCCTTTTTAATATAAAGTATATTTATACTATATCATAAAATAATTTAAAATTTATTTCAATATTTTAGTAAATATTATTATCTATAATGTTTTCCTTATTGATCGGTAAGTCATTTTTTCACCATTATAATATTATATTATCACTTCTCCATTCATTTACTCTATCGGTACATAGTTTACATCAAATTCATTAGACTCTTCTGTAAATGAAAAACAGAAATTGGGAATATATAATATAAAAATTAAATAATCTTTGAAAATATATTTTCTCAATTCTTTTTTCACATTACGCATATCTGAATACACTGTTAATGCACATATAACTAATCTTGATTTTCTCTTTTTTATGGCTTTTTACATATCCCGGTACATGTTTAGTTATGCCTCGTAGTACACGAACCTTTTAATTCAATCTTTGTATACTCATTTCACATGATTCTTCCAACATCCTGTGGGTAATGCGCGGTGTTTTTTTGTCTGCTAAAGAATATGTACTATAACGTTGGTGTTTTAATACGATATAGGCACGTCGCAAATTCTCGAGAAGATGATTATACACCTTATTTGCTTCCATTATTAATTACCTGTGGTTGCACAGTAATAATTTCAGAAATAGCTAATCTTTTCCTGAGCCTCGGTCTGCGATGTTTTTACTGCATTGACAGTGCCTGTGTGTTTGAAACCAAAGTTGCAGCTGACAAAAATGTAGCTAAAAATTAAAGAGATAGTGATACCATCTTCTTTTTTGTGTAAATATTAACTTTAAATTGTAGAATAGTCTATATTGTTTACATAACAATACAATAACGTTTACACTTTAATTTACCCATGTATTTGGAAGACAAATTTAAAAAAATCGAAGAATGTCATTTTCTTAAGATAAGACATGATAAGACCCTGTAACATTATGTGTTACAGGGTTCCCTACTGGCGGAGAAGGAGGGATTTGAACCCTCGCGCCGATCGCTCGACCTACACCCTTAGCAGGGGCGCCTCTTCAGCCACTTGAGTACTTCTCCAAAAATATATTAAATTTTAATGGCGGAGGGAGTGGGATTCGAACCCACGGTTCCCTTACAGGAATCACCGGTTTTCAAGACCGGCTCCTTAAACCACTCGGACACCCCTCCATTGGAATGCATTGAAATTATATCATGGTAGAAATTGATATGTCAATATTTTATTTTAAAAATGATATATGAATTTTTTATTGACTTAAACAACGTCATAGTACAAATACTGTTTTGAAATTTGAGCATAATAAAATTATTTAATATAATAGTAGGGAGCTTAAATTATTATGAGGTTGAAGAAAATGAAGAATGAGTTAAGTCTTAAGCAACAAGTATTGAAACTTCCTAAAAATCCTGGAGTATACATCATGAGAGATTCGGAAGATGAAATAATTTATATAGGTAAAGCTAAAAATCTTAAAAATCGAGTATCATCTTACTTTATTACAGATGCGGGGCATAGCCAAAAAGTAAGGAAAATGGTTGAAAAAATAAAAAGATTTGAATATATAATTACCGACAGTGAGTTTGAAGCCTTGGTTTTGGAATGTAGTTTAATAAAAAAACATCAACCCAAATATAATATACTGCTTAAAGATGATAAAGGTTATAGCTATATAAAAATAACAAAAGAAACGTGGCCTAAAGTTTTGTATGTAAAGCAAAAAGATGATGATGGAGCTCTTTATATAGGACCATATACAAATTCGTTTTCAGTTAAGCAGACAGTAGAAGAAATTATAAAAATATTTAAATTACCTACATGTTCGAGGAATCTTTCTAAAACATATAAACGGCCGTGTCTTAATTATTATATAAATAAGTGTTGTGCTCCGTGTATAAATGCTGTAAGTTATGAAAAATATATGGAAATTATAAATGAGGCATCCAAATTTGTTAAAAATGGAATTTCTGAAACACTAAAATATTTGAATAAAAAAATGGAAGATGCATCAAATAATCTTAATTTCGAATATGCTGCAGAACTTCGTGACAGAATTAAGGCTATTGAAGGAATTCGAAACCGTCAAAAAGTGGTATCTGATAAAGGCCAAACTCGTGACGTGATAGCGGTAGCATTTGATGATTCTACGGCTTCGTTTGAAATTTTTAGATTTAAAGATGGAGATTTATACGAAAGTCAAAATTTTATAATTGAACTAAACGGAACTCATACAGATATGAGAACTGAATTTATAAAGCAATACTATATGATGAAAGATTATGTTCCTAAAGATATCTTTATAGATGGAGATATTGAAAATGAAGAGCTAATAAAAAAGTTTTTGAATCATGAAAAATCTCGAAGCATCAATATAATTGTTCCTAAAAAAGGAGATAGTCTTAAACTTGTTGAGATGTGTAAAAATAATGCATATGAGGCACTTTTAAGAAGTAAAGAACATAAAAATAGATACGAAGATGTTTTACAAGATTTAAAAAACACGTTAAATTTAAAAGAAATTCCGAGTTATATTGAAGCATATGATATTTCAAATCTTCGAGGAAGCGACAATGTTGGTGGGATGGTGGTATTTAAGAATGGTAAACCTTTAAAATCTGCCTATAGAAAATTTAAAATCGAAACAGTTTCAGGTCAGGATGATTACAATTCGATGAGAGAAATTGTAGAAAGACGAATCAGGCACTACATTGGAGATGAGAAAAAAGGTGAAGAAGGGTTTTCAAAGCTTCCTGATTTGATTCTTGTTGACGGTGGAATTGCGCATACAGCTGCGGTAAGAGATGTACTTAATTCTTTTGGAATATGTGTACCTGTATTTGGCATGGTAAAAGACAGTAAACACCGAACCAGAGCTATTACTACATCGGGTGAAGAAATAGAAATAAAGAGTAACAGGAGAGTCTTTTCATTTATAACTTCGATTCAAGATGAGGTTCACAGATATACAATTGGGTATCACAAAAAACTCAGGAGTAAAAGAGTTAGGACATCAGAACTTACAAAAATACCTGGAATAGGGGATAAACGAGCACTCAAAATTCTAAAAACTTTTGGTTCGGTAAAAAGAATTTCTGAAGCTTCCAGTGAAGAATTAATGCTTATTCCGGGAATCACAAAAAGTGTGGCCGAGGGGATATATAACTATTTTCATAAAGAATTATAAATTTGATATTTTTTTTAACACCTCTATGAAATAATCTGGTAAAGGGCTTTTGAATTCCATATATTTTCCGGTAACAGGATGTAAAAAACCAATCTTTCCGGCGTGAAGACATTGACCTTTAAGAAATTTAAATGGATTGTGTTTTGGATTTTCATAGACTTCATCTCCTACAACAGGATGTCCGATATAAGACATGTGAACTCGTATTTGATGAGTTCTACCGGTTTCGAGTTTCAATTTCAAATGTGTAAAACCCTTATATCTTTCTAATACGCTATAGTGGGTAATTGCATTTCTTCCGCACAAAGGAGTCACGGCCATTTTTTTCCGATTTGTTTTGTGCCTGCCTATATTTGCATTTACTATTCCTACATTTTCTTTTATGTTGCCATAAACCACAGCTTCGTACTCTCGAGTAAAGCTGTGATTCTTTATTTGTTCAGCGAGATTTTTATGGGAATTGTCATTTTTGGCTATTATAAGAAGTCCGCTTGTATCTTTATCAATTCTGTGAACTATTCCCGGACGAATTATTCCGTTTATTCCAGAAAGAGAATTTTTGCAGTGGTAAAGTAGGGCATTGACGAGGGTTCCATGGTAATTACCGGGAGCAGGATGAACTACCATATCTTTTGGTTTATTTACTACCAACAAATCGTTATCCTCATAAACAATATCCAAAGGTATATTTTCAGGTAATATTTCTAAGATTTGAGGTTCAGGGATGTTTATTTTTATTTGATCGTTTTCCATTAGTCTGTAATTCTTATTTGTAACGGAATTGTTTACTTTTATATCTCCATTTTGAATAAGTTTATGGATATAAGAACGTGATATTTCATTTACGACTGATGATAGAAATCTATCTATTCTTTCTCCTTGATTTTCAAATTTTACAGTGAAAATAAGTTCGTTCATTTAATTATCCTACTCCCAAATCTGTGATATTTAAAGATATTTCGATAGTGGGGTCATCTTTTATTTCGGGATATATTTCTTTTATGAATTTTTCTATAAGTTGAGGATTACTGCGCATAGAGGTACTGTTCGGAACAAAAACATTTACCATAAACCTTTCAAAATATTTTTTTGCAGTTTTTATATCTGAAATTACACTATCAAAACTTTGATTTTCAGTCCCTACAAGTAAGCATACGCTGTCGAAATATTTTGCTACTTCTTGAGGCGTGATAGATTCGGGTATACCTTTATTCCAGTAATTTCTGAGATTAGAATCAAACGTTTCTATACCTGTTCTGAATTTAACTTTGGAATTTCTAAATTTTTTCGCAAATTCCGAAAGAATATTTTTGTAAGCCCAGTGAACTTCAAGCCATACTTCTTTTATATGTTTTTCATTTATTTTGTTTATCAGTTTGCTAAGGGTTAAACTGTCGAGTTCCATGGTTGAACCTGAGTTTATAACATCAATTACACCAAATCTACCAGTGATTTTGTCTATTACGTGTGAATTTATTTCAAAAGGATTAGTACTTGTATCATTATAGTAGTCGCAAAATTTACACTTTTTCCAAAAGCATCCTTTACCTTGCAAAAGAATGAATTCTCTTGGAAATTTATCGGTTATCAGCGAGTATCGTGTTTGAACTTTTTCCATTTTCTAATATTTTCCCTTTATCTATAGATATTTTATAATATAATAGTAAAATTATATTTAGAAAAAAGCAATAGCCCGGACATATGTCCGAGCAATCGTTAGTTTATTTTGCTTCTGTTATTTTTATTTTATCGTACGGTACTCCGGATTGACCTGAAACTATATCACGTATTATTACTGCTGAATTTTCATTAAGATTTCCGGGACTTACTATTACACTACACTCACCGTTTTGAATTGACACTATACATTCGCCAAATCCTTTAGCTTTTATAAGATTTTCTATATTTGATTCTTGCTGAATATTTTTGGTCATAGATTCAAGTTGAGTGTTAATATCGTTTTTTAGTTCGTTATTTATTTCTGAAGAGGAAGCAAGATTTTTAAGTTTTTCTTCGGCTTCTTCACGTGCTTTTTGTCGGCTTGACTGTGCTTGAGCAAAATATTTTTTTGTTTCATCGGAAAGAGCTGCAGCAGTGGGAGCGGTTTCTTCGCTTTTTTCCTCTACGTGTGAAGTGTTCACGTAACGTGCTTCTCCAAGCTCTTTTGTAGATTCGAGAATTCCTGTGGAGTTAAGTCCTTTGTCTTCGGAAAATTGCCAATTTAGATATACGGCTGCTCCCAAAGCAACTACCAATGATGCTAATATTAACTGACGTTTGTGAAATTTCATTTTTGTTCCTCCAATATTTTTTAAATTCAGAAAGTAAAGATTGTTTTAATTATCCCGATTTTGTTATGCAAACACGCTTAGAGGGGATATTTAAAGCTGTCGTAACTGCTTCTGCGATTCGTTGCTTTACTATGGGATTTTCTCCTCCTGAGCAAATGACTATCACACCCTTTACCTTAGGCTCTATTTCTGTTACAGCTAAAGCATGTTCAGTGCCTTGACTGTCTTTAACGGTTATGTATTTTTTTTCGCAGTCGTCACTTTCTTTTTTTCGCGTGACTCCGCTTTCGGATTTATCTTCGCATGCTTCTTTGTTTTTTTTCTCTTCGGTTGCGTAAACAGTTTCTGCGGAATTTTCAAATGTTACCAACACTTTTGCTTTTCCTGCTCCTTCTACTCCGGATATAATGCTTTCAAGACTTTGTTGAAGTTTTTGCTGACGTGTTTCCACGGAGGCTGAAGCGTTTACGGTAGGTTTTGAATGAGGTTTGAAAAATCCTGAAACAGCTATAAGAATTAGTCCTATTATTCCTAAGATTACAATTGTATTTCCGTGATTTTTAGAGGAAAACATTTCTTTTATTTTTGATGTTATTTCGGTATGTCTTGTTTTTATTTCGTCCATATATTTTTCCTCCATATTTTTCTTCTTTGATTTTTTGTTTAATTAACAATCACCTCTGTCTTTATATTCAAATCTTTTTCCACAGAAGAAATTATTGAATCTTTTAAATTTTCATAATTTTTTGATATGTAAATTTTACATCTAATCATTACTATGCAGTTGTCCTTATTAATATCCATTAAAACTTCAACTTTTTCAGGAATGATTTGCCTATTTTTCAAATACCTCATTATAACTGTTTCTACATTTTTTTTGGTTTCTTCAAAAACTTGATTATTTAAATTTTCTTGTGTGGCTTTTTGTGATAAAGTCGGAGTGTTTGAAAAAATGCCCTCAAATGATGAATTTAAATTGTTTTTCAGTGTTGAAATAGGCATTATAAAAGCACATACCATAAAGGTCCCGAGGACCATGTTTAGAGTTTTTTCAATTTTCCCCGGAGGTATTAAAAATTCGATTAAAGTGCATATTATTGCCGTTATACAAAGTAAAGCAGACCATTCTTTTATCATGTTCATTTTCTTACTACCTTCCGATTATAGTCAAAAGTACGGTGGAAACTATCATAATCATCATTATAAATATCAGAGCTGCTAACATTACTGACATAACCGAACCGATTGATTTGAGTAAAAAAGAAATTTTTTTGATTTGAAAAATGTCACTTATTCCTTTGCTTAAATTAAGAATAATTATCCAAACGGAACATTCGGCTACCATAGGTAAAAAAATTGCTCCCAGGGCAACAATTCCAAAAGCACCTGCACCAGATTTCAAAAGTTTAAGACATCCTTGAACAGTAGAAAAGGCATCACTTATGACTCCTCCTACAATAGGGACACAGCTGTCTATTGTAAATTTAGCAGTTTCGGTTTTTAAATTATCTACAGACGAAGTAACTATATTTTGAACAGTTAAAATTCCAGTAAAAATAGATGCTGTGAATTTAAACAACGATTTTGAAGTTTTATATATCGCACAGCAAATTCCATTTAAGTTTATTTTTGGAGAAATTGCAGAAATAAGTGAAATACCCAATAAAATATTCATAAACGGTACGAGAAAATTTCTCGCAAAATAAGAAATTATTTGCCCCATGGCCATAATGAGCGTTTGCGATGATGCTCCCGATATAGGATGACCGGAAATTGCCATAATTGCAGCAATAATTGGAGTTTCGCATAAAATAAATCCCGCTGCGCTTTTTATTGCTATCGAACATTGATATATACATCTTACCATTGGGTTGATTAAAGAGGAGCAGAGGCATAAAACACTTACTGATGACATTATGTCTGAAATATTTTTATTTCCGAAAGAAGTTTTTAAATTCAGCATAATTGTACTTAGAAGTATTACTGCGAGTATAGGTGTGATGGATGAAACAGATGTTGAAATTTTCTTAGAAAAAGTTTTTGATATTTCTTTAAGTATGCTTTGCATATCTATTTTTGACAGCTGTTCCCATCCGGCATTTTCTATTCCTATGTTTTTCATTGAATCCAGTGCGTCTTTGGGAATAGCTTGGTTTAATTTTTCCATTTCCATGAGTTTATACTGTTCGTCATAAACTCTGTTTATTTCCGAGTTATTATTTTCTGCGTGAACGGATTTACAAAAGCTCATGAGTAAAATCAGTATAAAAAATGTTAAAATTCTTTTCATCGTATTTATTTTACTCCGATAAAGTTTAAAGATGTCTGTATAATCGTTTCAAACAGTGGGATAGCGGTAATAAGAATTCCTACTTTCCCTGCAAACTCAATTTTGGAAGCCATGGAATTTTCTCCGGCATCTCGGCAGGAATCTGAGGCAAACTGTACAGCAAAACATATTCCCAAAGATTTAAGAAGTATGGATGTATATTGATTTGGAATTTTTGCATAAGATATTAAATCGTTGATTTTGCGTAAAGCGGGGGAAATTCCGGATAAAATTGCGATTATGACTATAGCTCCTGTAGCTATATTTATTATAATGGAGTATTCGGGTACATATTTTTTTAGTGATACGGATATAACTGCTGCGGTCAATATTATTCCTGCCAAAGCTGGTATGTTCATTTTTTGTCTCCTTTATCATAATCCGAATACAGATTTTATTGTTTTAAAAAGAAGGTCTATTTGCTGAATAATCATCATAAGTACGACAATCAATCCTGCCAAAGTAGTCATCATAGCCTGTTCTTCACGTCCTGAGCGGATGAGAACTTGATTTAAAACCGCTACTATAATTCCTACTGCAGCTATTTTAAAAATTAAATCTATATTCATTTGAATTTCCTCCGAAAGTCATTTTTACATTAATATCAAAGCGACTGCAAAGCCAAGGCAAACTCCTATGATTATCGGAAGTTTTCCTTTTGAATTTAAATTGTCCAGTGCATCTTTAATGTGATTTTGAAAAAAATCGAGAGAGTAGTTTATATAGTTTATTTGTTCTGAGACATCGTATTTTCCGATTTCTTTTCCGAAATTTATTATCATTGAATTTTCTTCAGAAGTTATTCCGGTTTCGATATAAGCGTCTAAAAAAGCATTTTTCCATAAATTTTCGAATGAATCAGAATCAAAATTTTGCAAACATTTATTTAATCGAGTTTTTAAAATCTGGGGACAAGAATAATTTTTTAAAATTTCAAAAAGTGTTTTTTCGGAATACGAAATTTGGCTTTTAAGATGAATAAGAAAATCAATGTAAGAACGTAAAAATCGAACACGTTTTGAATATTTTTCAGATACTGTAACTCCTTTCAAAGTCCCCGATAAGATTAAAATAATCAGACCGATTGTCTTTAGCATTTATATCACATACTTTGTAAATATTTTTGATTACCCCGTTACAAGGAAAGTCGTTCAGAAGAATTATTTTTTCAAACGCACCTGAATTTAAAAGTTTTTTTATTTGAGGCTTTCTTATAAGTTCATCTTTACTTTTTGCATGTACGCTCGCAATAACGCATATTCCCGAGTTTAAACTTTGTATTATTGCATCTGCATCTTTTTCGGAACCTATTTCATCACATATAACAACTTCCGGAGATAAGCACCTTACGGCTCTCAGTATTCCTTCGCCTTTGGGAAACCCGGATAGTATATCGCTCAGACCTACGTCCATTTGAGCTTTTCCTTCAAAACACGAGGCAATTTCCATTCGTTCATCGACTATGGTAACTTTTTTCGGAATTTTTGAATCTGTTGAAATAATTCTTGCAAGGTCACGCAGTATTGTGGTTTTTCCGCATCCGGGTGGCCCCGATATCAAAGTTCCGCCGATTTGATATTTTATATTTTCAAAGATTTCTTTTGAGCATCCTTTGAATTCTTGAGCTATTCTTATGTTAAGCGACGTGATATTTTTTATGTTTTCGATGTTTCCGTTTTTTATAACTGCGGTTCCGCAAATTCCTACTCGATTTCCACCGTTTATTGTTATAAATCCTTCTTTGAGTTGTTCCTGGAAACTGTATATCGAGTAACTGCACATTATGTTAAGGCATTGATTAATGTCTTGGGGTGATACTAAGTTTATAGTGTTATTTTTATCGTTACTTACAACATAGGTATTGTTTTTATATATAACGTGCGGAATTTTACCTGATTTAAGACGAATTTCCTGAACGAAAGGTTTTATATTTTTGGGAATATTATTGAGAATTGTTTTAAGTTTTGGAGACAAATAATTTATCGTATCTTCAAATTTTTTTGCTCGGTTTGCGTTATCCATATTATTTTCATTCCTTGTCCTTGTCATAATAGTAATAGATATGGACAACGTTTTTGCATTAGAACAAAAAATAAATTTAAGGTTTAAATAATTATTGATTTATATAGAAAAATAATATATTATTTATTTATGATTTTTTGTTTTTATATAAACTGATATTACGTAAGATTTTGGAGATGATTTTTTGAAAAATATTTTGAAGATTACTTCTTTAATTTTGTGTGCCAATTTACTTATGTTACTTTCCGGATGTGGTAAAAAATCTGAAACTGATGAAGAGGCTTCTTCTTCCGGTAAGAAAGATTACGATATATATATATATAACAGAGATGAAAATATTGGTTCTGATTTCCGAGAAATGTGTGATGAGTACACCAAAAGAACCGGAATTATAATAAGAACGGTAACTCCTTCGGAGTCGGAAAATAATTTTGAGAATTTGAAAAATTACCTTAATTCAGAGCATCCTCCTGATATTTTTACTGTTGAGAGTATTTCAGAGTTGAATTTGCTTAAAAACAATTCTCAAATTTGGGATTTCAGTAATGCTACCGAAGAATCTTTTAAAAATATGGTTAACTCAATTCCGGAGCAGTTGCGTCTTAGTTCAAATACTACGGATAACTTTGGCGTACCATATACTGTTGAAGGATATGGTTTTTTGGTAGATCCCAAAATGATAGCTTCTATATTTGGCGGGGACAAGTATAGAAAGGTTATCAGTGATCTCCAAGTTTGCAGTTATGAAGAATTTTTGAATTTTGTTGAAGCTATTAAAGGATATATAAATGGTGTGGGAGGATACGAAATTTCAATAAATAAACATAAATACACTTGTTCTTACAATAAAGGTGAACTTGGGAAAAATCTCAACGGAGTGTTTTCATTTGCTGCCGGGAATTCGAAGTACTCAGGTTCTTATCTTAGCAATATTGCACTTTCTACTATTTTTAAATCTCCTGCTGCTGCCAACATCGCAACCGACGAAAATATTCAAAATTTAAAGAACCCTTTAATGAAATTTGCTGAAGCTTTGGATTATATAACTCTTAATATGTCTGGGCCGAGCGGTCCGCTCGAAAGAGGTCTGGAGATGGTAAGTAACACTCAAAACAGTGTAAGTCAATCATTGAAAAATTTTGTAAACGGTAAAGCCTTGTTTTTACTCGCAAGCACAGAAGATTACGAGAGTCTTTCTGTTTTTAATTCATTGGTTGCAAAAAGATCTGTATTTATACCCATAAAAATGCCTTTTTCACAAGATGAAATAACTTCTTCGCAAGACATAGCAAAAAATATTAATAAATCAATTACAGCATATGTTCCGAGATATTATTGTATAAATGCACAATCTGGTGAAACAGAAAAACAAAAAGCCCAGGACTTCTTAACTTGGATAAGAACATCCGAACTTGCGCAAAAGTATGTTATTCCTAAGTTTGGTTTTACTCCATATGATATAAAAGATTCAAGTGTAGTAGATAATCCGCTTTCTCGTTCACTTTTGGAATATATTTCTGAAGGTAAAATTATTTCCGGAGCGTTTTTGGGAGCTCCTGAAAAATGGTGCAACGACGGAATGGGGCGTTACCTAATAGAAAGATATTTTACAAAATCATCGTGGAGCTATGATGATTATGAAAGCATAGCTGATTACGTAATTGAAAAATGGAAAGAATTGGAATAAAAATAGATTGAGAGGAGATTATACGGTGGAAACTATTTTGGAAATAAATTTTTTAAATGGGGAAAGACATTTGTGGAATAACGCTATTGTGAAAGAAATGTTTAGGGTGCTGAAACAATTGAAAAGTAGAGACGATTTAGCATCAAATGAACGGTGTTTTACGGAATTTTTGCTTGAAATTGAACAAGCGTATCGTGATTTTTTATGTAGGGTAAAAGAACTTCCAATGATAATGAAATGTAGGACTATGGGAGATCAGAACTCACATTTTGGAGGAGAGGAATTTGCACAGTTAATGAAAGCTTTCCGATTTTCTTCGGAAAAATATTTAAATCAAACAGCATATAAAGATGAAAAATCAAAAAACTCACTTTATTACGTAATTTCTAAAATTCGAGATAGGGCTAAATCTGATGAAAAAAGTGCATGGGAAATAGAGCGTCAAACAAGAAAGGAATATGAATCTTCTGGTAATGACGGTACTATGAAAGTAATTGAGCGGGCTGGTTACGGTGTATTGGATAGTTTAAGTTTACTAAACTAAATCTTTTAAAAAGATATATTGACTTTTATTTTAGTTGAGATTATAATTGGAGTGTAGTTCGAGGTATATCGAATTTTATCGATATTATGGGATATGTAGGTAGTGTTAAGAAATTCGATTATATGTTTACCGAGAACAGTTTGCCGGTGTGGCGGAATAGGTAGACGCAAGGGACTTAAAATCCCTCGGTAGCGATATCGTGCCGGTTCGAGTCCGGCCACCGGTACCATACATTATCGAAAAGGTTGTTTTTATTTTGAGAGAGTGTTTTGTGATTAAAATTAAACGTTTATTTATCTTTATTTCGTGCATTTGCTTTTTATATGGTAGTTTTGGAATTGTAGACGCTAAAGATCTTGATTTACTAAACACGAAAGTTTACCTTACTGGAAATGGAATAGCTACTAGGTTGCACAAGCCTGTGTTGGAAGGATTTCCTAATATTAGTATTGAATTTATACATCTCTCAGAAGAACTATCAAAAACAAACGATCTGGTTGTGCTGGAACATGTAAGAACATTTTGTGTGAAAAACCTGTTGGACTATCTACATCTGAAATAGATCAGATAAAAAAATCAATAAGCCAAAATCAGGTGTTGTTTATAGTAAATTATGCGTTAAGATTTTTGCCTTGTGTAGAAAGAATTAGAGAGTTTATAAAAAATAATGATGTCAAATCCATAACAATTACGTGTAATACTAATTCAATCAAGATCCACCAAATAAGCCTTGGAAAGATAATTATAAATTAGGCGGTGGAGTTTTGTATTCCATACTTCCTCATATGATTGATCTACTAAATTATCTAAATTTTCAAGAGAATTTGAGTGATATTACATTTCAAAGTACTACACAAGTTCTAATGAACGATATACAACTGAATTCGAAAACTTTGAGTGGAGTTAATACAGTGATAAACATTGATCTATGTAAAAATTTTGATGAACTAACCTTAAAAATAGAAACATCAGATAAGTCTACAACATTTGATTTAGTCGATGTTTCAGAAAATAGAATTTCTAATACTAAGTATTGTAACGGCACCTTATCCGCAACAAGTAAAATTTCACCATGGCGTATTTCATTTAAATATTTATTGAAAAGCCTTTTTACAAGTCCACAGCCACAGGATTCTAGATTTGCTAATATTGAAGATGCGGAAAATGTTCTTAAGGTTTTAGATGTAATACTGTTACAGCAAAAAACACAGTAATTGAATTTATAAACATTGTAGTTGACTTGGATTCGGATTATTACAAATTTTTTCAATTCACTTATTGATTATCCTAAACAGTTGCGGCAGAAGTCCTAGCTGCTGATGGTCCAGCTGTTATGGCCGGGCTACAAGAAATCCTCGGCAATGTATTTGTTACTGCAGTAGCATCTGTTATTATTTTCAGCAAAGCCGTTGTGGACGCCGCACTCAGGTGGTGCCAATGAAGTTACTGTGGTTGCGGATACAGCAGGCAGTGTTTACGCACTCATATCAGCTTTTGCAGTTATTGTTTTGGATCGATGCTTATGTTTATTACTGGAGTGATATGAATTTATCGGAGGTATTGAAATGAATTACAATCTAAGTGAATCCCATATTAAATTGCTAAAGATTTTGATAACCATTTGGAGCGTTATTATTACAATCCTTACACTGTCAGTTAGTTTTGTGTTCATTTGTAAAGGTGGCTATAATCATCCATTTTTGCTTTTTGCATACATACTAGCTATTACATCTTATATAAACACATATAGATTTTACCGTATGATGCATGACCATAACCGTCAAATAAATTCGTTACAATTAAAAGTTTGGGCTATGCTATTCGTCCGAGGTATATTTGTAGCATGTTTGTATTTGTCTTTTTATGTAAAAAATATTTTGGGAATTACCTTCTTCCTATTAGCCTATCTTGCAACGTTCTTCTGTAATCACTTTATAATAAAGGCTCACAAAGAAGTAAATTAGAAGAATTAAGGAAAAATGCGACTATTGAAATTTGGCTTGTATCAAAGAAAAAGGTTGCTCTGACATTTTTTGATAATTAAATTTTATGAGTTTGGTTTTATTTTTTTATAGAAAATCCCAAATGTATTAATATACTGGCTTAATACTCTACTGCTCAACTTTTAAAAAATTTCTTTTAATATTCTTTCTTATATATTTCATCCGCTATTTCCATAAAATTGTTAATTTAATACTGAGCAAATAAAAATATTAAGTCATATTAATGTTATCTTCATTCAAATAAATCTTATAGACCAGTTCTTACTTATCAAATTTCAACATCGAAATAGCTTTATATTAAAATTTTTTTATCCATTTGATTTGGAACCCTGTATTTGTAATTTAATTACTAGATTTTATGGTATTATAAATGGAAAAATTTTATTAAATAACATACCTATAAAACTATAAATTAAAAGGGATTTGTGCAGTAACATAAGTTTTGTACAATTATTGGATGGGTTCCTGTTTTTAAACACAATAGTAAAAAACATTCGATATGATCGTTAAATGCTACGAATAAGGAAATTTTCGAAGCAGCAAAAAACCATACGCAGATGAGTTCACATTAAAATTCGAAAATGGATATCAAAAACAAGCCGGCGAACGGGGTGCAAAACTATTGGGTAATCAAAAACATGTATTGCAATTGCGAGAGATTTTTTGGAAAATGTACCGATATTAATTTTTGATTAAGCAATTTCAGATCTAGATAGTAAAAGTGAAAAATTTATCTAAAAATTCTTAAAAAATTTGCAAAAAATAGAAACAACAATAGCACATAGATTGTCCACTATAAAAACATAAATAAGATTTTTGTTTTGAATAATCAAAAAATACAAAAAATCTAAACTCATACCATATGAAACTTTTGAAAAATAATAAAATTTACAAAAACTTATACGATCAATAATCTCTTGCAAAGTTATAGCTATAACTACCTATCCAACCTTAACCGTGTAAAAGCATACAACTCTCTTGAGATAATTTATAGAAAAATGGAACTTCAGCCAGCAAGGCTTTATTTTTTTCGAATTTAATTTTTAAACAAATTCAACAACATGAAAATTTGAACATGAAATTTGTGTCCAAACGTAAAGAAAGCCCAGTAATACTGAGCTTTGATTTTTATTAAAAAATATGGTGCGGTCAGCGGGACTTGAACCCGCACGTCTTGCGACACATGCCCCTCAAACATGCCTGTCTGCCTATTCCAGCATGACCGCATTCACACGACATCTAGAATATTACCACATATTAATATTATTGTCAATAATCATAAATGTATATATATAAGACTTTAAATACATTTTTATGTAAATAAACTCCATAAAAATTGAGCACTCACAATAAAATGCAAATGCTCAATTTAAAATTTAAATCCTATTTCCAAAGCGTAGTATCATCTATATCACATTCCGTCGCATTAAATACAATATCTTTTCCGCTTTTTCTTTTTTTCAAGTAATCCTTAAAGCAAATCATGAATTTATCAGTCAGCATTGTTATGGCTACTAAATTTACTATTGCCAATAAAGCCATAGCTATGTCGGCTAAATTCCACACCAACTTTGGACTTAATACGCATCCTCCGGCTACCGCAAACAAACATATTGTTCTCAGGCATTTTACAAATTTTTCATCTTCTTTAATAAACAATATATTAGGCTCCGAAATTCCAAAATTTCCTATTATTGCGGAAAACGCAAAACACACCACAGATACAGCTATAAAATACTCTCCCCAAGCACCCACTTGAGAACTAACCGCTTTTTGCATTAGAGGAATTCCCTGCATTTCAGAATTTAATTTAACTTTTGAAAGCAAAATTATAAATGCAGAAGTAGAACAAATAAAAAATGTATCTATACCAACCGACAGTACTTGCATTATTCCTTGTTTTACCGGATGCGAAGTATCTGCTGTTGCAGCGGAGTTAGGTGCACTACCCATTCCGGCTTCATTTGATAACAATCCTCTTTTAATTCCCAAAAGAACTACGCTTCCTGAAAATCCACCTGTTATGGCTTTGAAATCAAATGCATCTCTGAAAATTAACGAAAATACTTCGGGAATTCGGTTTATGTTTGTAAAAAATATGTAAATCCCCACCAAAAGATATACGGTCGCCATTGCTGGAACTAAATAAGAGGATACAAAACTTATTCTATATATTCCTCCAAAAACAACAACCGCTATCAAACAAGTAAAAATAATCCCTATAATCCATGGCCATGCCGTATTTCTATACGATGGAATAAAATTTTCAAAAGCAGTAGACATATTGTTAGCTTGTAGCGCACTAAAAGCAAACATATAACAAAAGACAAATAATGTTGCAAAAATAATTCCTAAACGCTTTTTCCCTAAAGCATTTTTTATGTAATATGCAGGACCTCCCACAAACAAACCATTTTCTTTACTTTTTACCTTGTACATCTGCGCTAAAGTAGCCTCGACTATAGATGAAGCTGAACCTATTACCGCCATAAGCCATATCCAAAAAATTGCCCCGGGTCCTCCAACCACCACGGCCGTAGCAACTCCCGCAATATTTGCTGTCCCAACCTTTGAAGCAGTGCATGTCATAAGAGCTTGAAAAGAAGAAACTTTTCCATTATGAGATTTTTCTCTCAAATATTTTATAGATTCAGGAAACAATCTAATCTGTGCAAAACGCATCTTTATAGTGAAATAAATTCCGCATAAAACTAATAACCCCAGAATAAGATAAACATAAATTTTATCACTTATCCATTCCAAGATCATATTTATATTTTCCAAATTCATCCCTCCGTTAAATTTTTACTAATTAATTTTATCATTTAAAATAATCTAAATCAACACAAATTTAAACATTAAGACTCACATTTTGATGAAGAAAAACTGATATCTTGATAGGAAACATTTTAAGCAAATGTATTGATTTTAGTTATAATTATTTAACAATGCAATCAAATTGAATATTCAAAGTTTATATTTTATTAAGATGTAGAAAAACAAAAAATTTTTTACTATACTGTCTAAAAAATTATAGTTAATTAAGAATTATAAAAATTTGTGTTGTAATGAACTATATATTGGACATGTCATTAAAAATGTCTAAGATTCGTTTGATATGTGAATTCTGTGTAATCCATACACGGAGATATTATACTGGAACATAAAAAAAGCCTACGGCTAAAACTACCGTAGAACTATAAACAAAAGTGTTACGTGATAATACAAAAGTATTCAAATAAAATTGTTTGGCTACCTTTCATTAGCAGATCTTTTTTTGACAGATTTACTCGAAAGTCTTCCTAATGCTTTACCTGCAAGTTTTTTTAATGGATTTTTGCTACTATTTAATCCCTCTATTCTTTTATTTTTATATTCATTTTCCCATTCTTCTGCCTTTGTTGAAAAAATGATATATACACTGTCCAAACATTCCCTAAAACTTTTTCTATCATATGTTGATATATCTTCTGTGTTAAGGATAAGTTTACTATATTCATTCATTTTTTTATGTTTTTTTGCACAATTTTCTAATTTTTTCTTTTCGTCAAAATATTTGTCAATATAAGCTAAATCTTTTTTCGATTCTCTTAATTCCTCTTCGACCACGCTTATCAAATTACCATTTAGAACATCCTCAGATTTAAAATTGGATAGTTTATCAGTAAATATTTTTATTACTTTATAATACGGTTCTTCAAATCTTTTAGCTCCAATACGGGTGTAAGTTTCATAAAGCTTTTTTAATTTTAGAATTACATTATATAAATTTTCGATAAATTCGTAGGAACTTTTAAGTTTAGTTTCTCTATCAGTTTTGTTGCATGCACTCAATTCTTTTGACAAATCATTATTCATATAGGGAATAGCTCCGCCACTAAAAAATTCGAGTGTTAGTTTAGATAGGTCGTAGTATAGTTTCAGTGATGGATTTAATCTCAATATATTAATCTGATTTGGAGCTTCAATTACTGGAATATATTTTTTTGTCGCATTTTTCTTTTGTTTTTTTGCGGTAGGCATAAATTCTTCAAAAGATTTAATGGAATCCAATGTTTCTTTATATAAATTTAATATTTCTTTGTAAAATATCTCTATTTTTTCAAAGCATTTTATAAAATCTTCATATAGTTTCTGAGATTTAGGAATATTGTTAGTTTTATTCAAACTTTGGTACAAATTACGCAAACTTAATGTATCGCCAGCACCATTCACATTTGCGTTAATGTTGTTCTTTATTTCTTCACATTTATTAATTTTTTCACTGATTTCGTCAGACCTTAATTTTGCGTCCGTATGGCTATTAAGTTCCGCAAGTTTATCCAAAGCTTTTTTTAGTATTTCATCCGCTTTTTTGAGTTTTTCACCACTGGAATCACGTAATTTTTTCAAAATTCCAATGTTGCTTTTACTAATTTTTTCAACCAATTTTCCTTTTTTATCTACTACTGTCGGAAGTCCTTTTTTAATTACTACCTTTTCCTCGTGCATGCCAAGTAAAGAATAATTAAGTTTAAAACCTCCGTTTTCGTCATTATTATCTCCAATAAAAATTGCGCATTCGTTTGGATCGTTTTTATTCAAATTATCTAAACTGACAATGGCTGTAGCACGAAGAACAAACCAAAGATAATCTACTACAGTCATGTGACCATCAGCATTTGATTTTGGTTTTTCTCCTTTTTTTGTTGCTGCTGTTACTACTGAATTCATACTGTATTTATCTGCATCACTGTTTTTAACTGCGTCTCGTATTATTTCCAGGTACCTTCTCAGGTCATCTTTAAATTTTTGTGCCTCCGGAATTGATTGCATACTTTTTTCAAATTTACCCCAAAACTTAATATAGTTTTTGAGAAGTAATGTAAATCTTTTTATGATTGAAGAAGTATATGCGAGATATCCACCAACGTATCCATCTATAGCTTTTGTTAAATCTTTGTTGTTTTTGAATTCTTCCAAAATTCTTAATATGTCTTTGGCTTCTTTTTTAGTTAAAAATTTTTTTGCTTCATAAGTTGATGAAGTTTCACCAAGTATATATTTTAGAGATTTTTTATCACCTACAAGAGATTCTCCCAGTGAGTGTAAAGTACCACCAATTACACCGTCTTTTACACCGATTACACTATCTTTTACACCTTCTACACCGTTTTTTACACCTTTTACAATTCTTTTTGCAACGTCTGACAATGGCATAATCATTTCACTCCTTATAAATTTTTTTCATATCATACACTATATTAGAAAAAATGTCAATATTGTATATTTAAATTAAAAAATATTATAAATTTTAATTTAAAATAAATATTATTAATGCTGACCAAATTGTGTTTTTAAAGATTGTATGACATTATCAAATTAAATTAGATTTAATAGATACTCTATTGATCCAAAATTGTTATTAATATGTATAAATTGTTAAGTAATTTGACTTTTGAAATTAAAAAAGATATTTTTATCAAACTATATACATCTATTTGTATGGATAAAAATAAAATTTTTTGCAAATTATTGGAACATGATTGATTTTTGATAATAATGTAGTACAATGAGAACCCTGAATCTAAATAATTCCGGGAAAAGGATATAGTGAACATGACAGCGGTAAAAATTTTAGCAATAATTAGAATTTTTGGTGTAGTGCAAGCTGGTGTAGATGGACTACAAAGAGAAACTCGATAAAACTACTCATATTTGAGCTAAATCTAAATTGGTAAAAAAGCCACCGGTATTTTGTCGGTGGCTTTTATGTTGCTTAAAGTATAAAAATTAAAATTTATTAATAAATAGATTATTTTTTATCCAAAGTGTGATTTTCTGAATTGCATGTAATTTTCCAGTATTATAGAAGCGCTTACTGTGTCGATTATATTTTTTCTTTTTTTACCTCGTACATTTGTTTCATTTAGATATTCATGAGCGGTAACGGTTGTTTTTCGTTCGTCCCATAAATTTACGGGAATATTTATTTTTTCACCAAGTATCTCAGCGAATTTTTGAGCTCGTAGAGCACTTTCTCCGATTGAGCCGTCCATATTTTTGGGAAAACCTATTACAATTGTTTCGATTTTATATTCGTTAATTTTGCTGATAATTTTTTCAATGAGTATTTCCGAATTTTTTTCGGTTAAAGTACCTATAGGAGAGGCTAAAATTTCATCTTTGTCGCACATAGCCAGTCCGGTTCTGACTTTTCCAAGATCTATTGCTAATATTTTCATAGTAAAAATACCTTTCTTGAGAAAATGAAAATTTTTTAAAATAAGTATTGACAGGGAATGAAAATAGTGGTAAAGTTTAATTAGTTGGCACTCGAAGGTAAAGAGTGCTAACGAAATAAAAAACAGGAGTGAAATAAACTGGAACTTCTTGGTCGTAAGCTTGAGATTTTATCTGCGATAGTTGACAGGTATGTTTCTACCGGAGATCCGGTGGGTTCGAAAGCTGTATGTGAAGACTTGAATTCATCATTTTCGTCTGCAACGATAAGAAGTGAAATGGCTGACCTGGCAAATTTCGGGTATTTGTTTCAGCCCCATGTTTCTTCAGGGAGAGTGCCTTCAGATTTGGGATATAGACTCTATATTAACAAATTAATGAATAAAAAACCACTTTTCAGTGAAGAAAAAAATCTCATTAACGGTGTTCTAAGCGTAGCTGCGACAGACCCTGAGAGTTTGTTGGAACAGGCTGCGAAAGTTTTGTCTGAGATAACACATTTTACAGCTTTAATTACTACTCCTCCGGCAGGTGAAACGTGCGTAAGAGATATTCGATTTGTAAAAATCGGAAGACGCAGTGCCATGATAGTGCTTATGACAACGGGAGGAATGGTTAAAAATAAGCTTTTCAGATGTGATTATGACTTGACTGAGGACATACTTGGAATGCTTGGCAAAATTTTAAATGAGAAATTCAGAGGTGAGTTATTAAAATCAATTACTCCCGAGTGCGTAAATTTTCTCGTGGGAGGTAATCGTGAAACAGCGTTTATGCTTCTTCCGGTTTTGGATGTTCTAATGCAGGCTGCGAAAGAGGCATGCGAAGTGGAAATAAAGATTTACGGACGTAAAAACCTTCTCTCGCTTCCTGATGTTACGGCAGAATCAGTGAGTGGTATATTTAATTTTCTTGAAAACAGAGATAAAGTTTTGAGATTGCTTAATTCTGCTGGTAAAAACATAGATTTCATAATAGGTGGAGAAAATATTTACGAGGAACTCAAATCTGCCAGTGTAGTTCTAACGAAGTATTCGGTTGGTGGAAAATCAGGAATAGCAGCTGTTATAGGTCCAACTCGAATGGATTATGGGATGGTTGCTTCTCAGTTGGAATATGTTTCGGCGCTGGTGGGTGTATTGCTCGGAAGGATACTTGAAAATAATTAGTTTATTTTGTGAAAGGGGATTAATAAGTGGGTTTAAAAGAAAAACATGAAAAAAATCATAAAGAAAAAGAATGTGGTTGCAAGGAGTGCTGTCATTCGGAAGATAAACCGGAGGATAATAAGGAACAAAAAGAAATTGAATCATTAAAAAAGGAATTGGAAGAAACTAAGCAACTGTTTTTACGCACCGCAGCTGAATATGATAATTTCAGAAAACGTTCAGAGCGTGAAAAAGATTCTATTTATTCGGATGCATCAGCATTGACGGTTCTGAGTATTTTGCCTGTTGCTGATAGTCTTGATGCAGCGGTTAAATCTTTGGATTGTCAAGATGAAAAATATAAAAGAGGTATAAATCTTCTTAAAAATCAAATTGATTCAGCTTTCAGAAATTTGAAAGTAGAGGTTTTCGGAGAACCCGGAGATGATTTCAATCCAAATATTCATAATGCAATAGCTCATAAAGATACTGATGAAGAAAAACAAAATTTTATTTCAACCGTATATCAAAAAGGATATAAGATGGGCGACAGAATCATAAGACATGCAATGGTTGAAGTTACAAATTAAAATATAAAACATAAATGAAATAAAATAATAAATAATTGGAGGAATTTTTTATGGCAAAGATTATAGGTATAGACTTAGGTACAACAAACTCATGTGTATCGGTTATAGAAGGTGGAGAACCGGTAGTAATTCCGAATGCTGAAGGTGCAAGAACAACCCCATCGGTAGTAGCTTTTTCAAAAACAGGTGAAAGAATGGTTGGTCAAGTTGCAAAACGTCAAGCAATAACTAATCCGGACAGAACAGTAAGTTCCATAAAAAGAGAAATGGGAACAGATTATAAAGTAACTATCGACGGAAAATCTTATACTCCTCAGGAAATTTCGGCTATGATTCTTCAAAAACTTAAAGCTGATGCCGAAAGTTATCTCGGAGATAAAGTAACAGAAGCTGTAATAACAGTTCCTGCGTACTTTACCGATGCTCAGCGTCAAGCAACAAAAGACGCAGGAAAAATCGCCGGAATGGAAGTTAAACGTATAATTAATGAACCTACCGCAGCAGCGCTTTCATATGGTATCGACAAAGAAAATGATCAAAAAGTCCTTGTGTATGACTTAGGTGGAGGTACATTCGACGTTTCAATAATAGAAATGGGAGACGGAGTCCAGGAAGTTTTGGCAACGGCAGGAAATAACCGCCTTGGCGGAGATGATTTCGATGCAAGAATAGTCGATTGGATGGTTTCTTCATTCAAAGCAGAAAACGGAATAGATCTCAAGTCGGATAAAATGGCGATGCAACGTTTAAAAGAAGCAGCTGAAAAAGCTAAAATAGAACTTTCGGGAATGACTTCAGCATCTATAAACTTGCCTTTCATAACAGCTGATGCTACAGGTCCGAAACACTTAGATCTTACTTTAACCAGAGCCAAATTTAACGAATTGACCGGAGATTTGGTAGAGAATACAATGGTACCGGTTCGTCAAGCACTCAAAGATTCAGGACTTGATATTTCTAAAATTGATAAAGTTTTAATGGTTGGTGGTTCTTCGAGAATTCCGGCAGTTCAGGAAGCAGTTAAGAAACTTATCGGAAAAGAACCGTTTAAGGGAATAAATCCTGATGAATGTGTTGCGATTGGAGCTGCACTTCAAGGCGGCGTTTTGGGTGGAGATGTAAAAGGTCTACTTCTTCTTGATGTAACACCTCTTTCACTCGGTATTGAAACCATGGGTGGAGTTATGACCAAGATAATCGAAAGAAATACAACTATTCCGACGAAGAAAAGTCAAGTATTTTCCACTGCGGCAGATGGTCAAACTCAAGTAGAGGTTAACGTTCTCCAAGGTGAACGTGAGTTTGCAAGAGATAATAAACAATTAGGACTTTTCAGACTTGACGGAATTGCACCGGCTCCGAGAGGAATTCCTCAAATTGAAGTTACATTCGATATAGATGCCAACGGAATAGTAAACGTAAGTGCAAAAGATCGTGCAACCAATAAAGAGCAACATATAACCATAAGTTCAGGAAGCAATATGTCAAAAGAGGATATAGAAAAAGCAGTTAAAGATGCTGAGCGTTACGCAGCTGAAGACAAAAAACGTCGTGAAGAGGTAGATGCTAAAAACGAAGCTGAAAATCTTTGCTATGCGGTTGAGAAACTTATTAAAGACAGTGAAGGAAAGATTGATGCTTCCGATAAAGACAGCCTTACTCAGAAAGTTACTGCACTGAGGGAAACAATAAAATCCGGAAATGTGGATAATATTAAAAAAGATATGGAAGAACTTCAAAAAAATATGTATGACGTTTCCACAAAACTCTATCAACAGTCGGCTCCTCAGGGAGATGCGGCAGGACAGCAACAGTCAACAGCCGATAGCTCTGCACAGGGTTCAGAAAACGTATATAACGCAGATTACAAAGATGTAGACCCTGAAAATAAATAAAAAAATTATCAAATTGTGTTCCTCTGCCTCAAGGGGCAGGGGAATTAATTTAAATTAAGAGGTGAATCCCTTGGCAGACAAACGTGATTATTATGAAGTATTGGGCATAAATAAGAGTGCGTCGGATGATGAAATAAAAAAAGCTTACAGAAAACTTGCCAAAAAGTATCACCCTGACCTTAACCAGGGTGATAAAAGCGCAGAACAGAAATTTAAAGAAGTTAATGAAGCTTATGATGTACTTTCCGATAAGACTAAAAAAGCTCGTTATGACCAGTTTGGTCATGCAGGAACTGATCCCGGATATGGCGGCGGAAGTTCGGGAGGATATAGTTATTATGGTGGAAGTCCTTTTGGTCAAGATATTGATCTGGGGGATATTTTCAGTAGTTTTTTCGGTGGATTCGGTGGTGGCAGAAACTATCGTTCAAACGCAAATGCACCTCGCCGTGGAAGCGATATAGAAGTAACGCTTACACTATCTTTTCTTGAAGCTGCGAAAGGATGTACAAAAAAAGTTTCGTATTATCATATAGAAAATTGCACTGAATGTTCTGGAAGCGGAGCTAAAAAAGGAACTTCTCCGAAAACATGTTCTTCTTGTGGCGGTTCTGGACAGGTAGTGGTTAATCAGAGAACTCCCTTTGGCGTGATGCAAACAACACGTACTTGTGATTCGTGTCTGGGAAGCGGAAAAGTTATATCAGATCCTTGTACACATTGTGGCGGAAAAGGCAAAGTAAGAGTTCATAAGGAGATAGAAATAAACATCCCCGCCGGAATCGATAATAAGCAGATTTTGAATGTTTCAGGACGTGGGGATGCAGGTAAAAACGGAGGAATGGCAGGAGATTTGCACGTTTACATAAACGTAACTCCACATTCTGTTTTTGAACGAAAAGATTGTGACGTGTGGTGTGAAGTGCCTATAACTTACTCTCAGGCGGCTCTTGGAGCGGATATAGTTGTTCCTACTATAGACGGAAAGGCCGAATACCACATTCATGAAGGAACTCAGAACGGAGATATATTCAAACTTCGAGGAAAAGGTATACCTAAACTCCATGCAAGAGGTTGTGGAGATGAATTTGTTAAAGTTCATATAGAAGTTCCAAGAAATCTCAATTCTTCTCAAAAAGAGATTTTACAACAGTTCGAGAGAAGTTTAACAGAAAAAAACTATCAAAAAAGAAAAACCTTTTTTGATAGAATAAAAAATTTATTTTTACTTTTTTAATGTACGGTGTTCATTAAGGTTTTTGAATTTATAATATAATTCTAAAAGTTCTTTTTGACCGTCTCGTATTCCCTTTTTGTAAAGCATAACACCACCGGCTATTGCAAGAGAAATGGCTGTTGCACTTCCTGCTCCTGCGGCAAAATCAGGCATATTAATTCCTCCGGTTATGTTTTCAGAAATTTGATCTGATACAGGTGATACAGGAATAGGAGTTGATATTTTGAGATCTTTAATTTCAAGTGGTGTAGATGTTTTTATAAGCGGAGCTATTGCCTTAAGAATTTGATCTAGATCTTGATCGTTAATTTCCAAACCTTCTTTTAAAAAAATTGATTTTAATTCATCAGGGGTTTTTGTTTCAAACATCTTTTTTACAAATTCCTTATTTTCCATTAATTTTTTAAATTTTACTTCATCCATTTTCAGTTCCTCCTTAAAAATAATTTCGATATATATTATATATCTTTGCTTAAAAAAGTCAATGTTTTTTATATAAAATATAAATTTTTTTAAATATTAGTATATTAATGATTGTATTACGGTATGAATTACGGTTAATATAGTTTATTTTAAAAATTTTAAAAAATTAAAAATATAAATAATCCTGTTGACTCTTTCGTATAATGTAATTAAAATGATACCTACAGACCATAAATTAAATAGGAGGACCCCTAATGGAAGACAGTTTACCCACAGATATCGTTACCTTGGTAGATGACGAAGGAGTAGAAAGAGAGTTTGAAGTGTTGGACTTTATAGAAAACACTCAAGGAAGATTTTATGCTCTTATGCCAAATTTTGAGCTGTCAGATGAGTTGTTGAATAAGGAAGAAACTTATTTTATATTTGAAATAATCGAAGAAAACGGAGAAGAACAATTAGTTGAAGTAGATGATGATAAGCTACTTGATTCTTTGTCTGAAGAATTCGAAAGACGCTTGGGCAACAGTTATTAATTGTTGTTGAGTTAAGGTATATAAAGCGTATATAATAAGTAAATCTGCTTAATTCGCGGACTGTGTTCATATAACCCTACATTATTTAATCGGGAGCCCCACTCCTGTAGCTGATTGCAGACCTCTCGACTTTAAGTCGAACGAAGGGAGCGTGAGGTTACGGGGAGGACACCCACCTGCTATCTTTTGCAGGTTATCTCGAGCACGATACGGTTAAGCGGATTTTTATATGTCGTAAAATATGTTATAATATAGTTAAATAATAGATAAATTTTTTAATAATTAAAGTTCATGGCAATAATGTTGTTTATAATAAGTAGTTGTGATATATTAATATTTGTAATAAATAATTGTTTATTGGTTTTTGGCGGTGAAATTTTTGAACAGTTTGATGTTGGATTTAGCTGTTATATTGGTTTTAATTATTTTTGGGATACCTGGTTTTCGCAAAGGAGCATTTAAATCTTTTTTAGGACTTGTAAGTTCGATATTTGTTTCGATTTTGTCGGTGTTTGTGGCGCAAAAAATTTCTTTGTTTGTATATGATAATTTTTTGTATCCCTATATAGAGAAAACTATAGAAAAATTGATGTCGGAAAGCAGATTAAATGCTTCTGAAATTTTTCATAAAATTCCGGGATTTATTGTAAGCTTTTTGGAAGCTCGGGGAATAACACCAAAAGAATTAAACCATATTATGAATAATAGCGTATCTTCCGCAATTCCCCAGAGAATATCTCAGATAATCAAACCGGGAATTTTGAGTGTTTTAAAGTCGCTGTTTGCCCTGTGTGCATTTGTGGTTTTGTCGGTGATTGCGAAGTCTGTTTCAAGATATATTTATAAAATATTCAGTTCTTCGCTTTTAAAAGGAGCTTTTGGAATTTTGGGAGGCTTTTTTGGTTTTTTGAAAGGTTATATCGTTGTTTTGATATTCATGTGTTGTTTACGAACGGTTGTTCCGTTTTGGAGTAAAATTCCCGATATATTTTCACCGGAATCGATATCATCAAGTATAATATTCAGAGAACTTTATAATCATAATCCTATTTATGAATTTTTGAGTAATTTTAATTAGTGAGGATTTTATTACAAATGAAAGAGTCATGCATAAAAAATGATTTGTTAACTGTTCCGAATTTTCTTTCTGTAATAAGAATAATACTTATTTGGCCATTTGTGGTAAGTGTCGTAAGGAACGAATATGTTTGGGCGGGAATAATACTGGCGGTTTCCGGACTCAGTGATTTGTTTGATGGAATAACTGCGAGAAAATTCAATCAAGTGACACGTCTTGGAAAAATGCTCGATCCGGCGGCGGATAAACTTACTTTAATGGCTGTAATGATTTGCGTAGGAATGAAGTTTCCTAAGATATATCCGTTTATGATTTTACTGATTTCAAAAGAAGTAATAATGTTAATGGCGAGTGTGTTTTTATTGGGTCGAAAAAAGACTCCCACGTCAGCCAAATGGTTTGGAAAAGCTGCAACAGTGGTTTTTTATATATCTGTGCTTGTGATAATAGGATTAAAAGCAATGTTTGGTATAGACAATGAAACAGTTGATATTACGCTTATGGTTATAACAGCAGGATTTATGCTATACGCAATGTGGAGATATTTTAAAATTTTTGTTTCTATGATAAAAAGTGACAGAATAGCAGAATAAATAATGATATTTTATTTAAGTATAAACTATATAAACTAATTAAGGAGTAAGTGTTGATATGCTTTGTTCAAGGTGCAAAAAGAGACCGGCGGTGGTTTTTGTGTCTACCGGAAAGAACAGTACGGAGACAGAGGGTTTATGTGTTCCGTGTGCGAAAGAAATCGGCATAAAACCACTTGAAAATATAATAGATAAATTTGGTATGTCTGAAGATGATATGGAGAAGATGAGTCAACAATTTTCAGAAATTTTGGAAAATGCCAGTGAAGAACCAGAATATGATGATTCTGAAAAAGATGGTGATGAGGAAAATTTTGTTAAAGGAGGAGCTGCGACTTTTCCGTTTATAAAAGGGCTTTTTTCCAATATGCTCTTTTCCAATAAGGATAACTTGACAGGGGAATCGTCTGAACAATCGGATAAAGCGGATAAATCCAAATCAAAAAAGAAATCAAAGCGAAAAAATTTAAACCTTTATTGTACTAATCTTACAGGTAAAGCAAAAAATAATGAACTTGACCGAGTTATAGGTCGTGAAAAAGAAATTGATCGTACGATTCAAATTCTTTGCAGAAGAACGAAAAATAACCCGTGTTTGATAGGAGAACCGGGAGTGGGAAAAACTGCAATAGCGGAAGGATTGGCAATAAAAATATCTGAAGGGAATGTTCCGCACAGACTTAAAAATAAAGAAATATTTCTTTTGGATTTAACGGCACTCGTTGCAGGTACACAGTTTAGAGGGCAGTTCGAAAGTCGTATAAAGGGACTTATAGATGAGGTTAAAAAAGAGGGAAATATAATACTTTTCATTGATGAAGTTCATAATCTTGTCGGAGCGGGAGATTCCGAGGGATCTATGAGCGCCGCAAATATACTTAAACCGGCACTTTCGAGAGGTGAAATACAGGTTATAGGTGCTACAACTTTTGCCGAATACAGAAAATATATAGAGAAAGATTCAGCTTTAGAAAGACGTTTTCAATCTGTTAAAATTTCGGAACCCTCCGTAAAGGAAACTATCGAAGTATTGAAAGGTATAAAAAATTATTACGAAAATCATCATCGTGTAGTGGTTCCCGATACGTTAATAAATCGCCTTACAGTTCTTTCGGAACGGTACATAACTGATAGATTTTTGCCGGATAAGGCCATTGATTTGCTTGATGAAGCATGTACTTGTGCGGCACTTGAAAATAAAGATTTGGCTCTTTATGATAAGCTTATTTCCGAAATAGAAAAATTAAAATCAGAAGAAGAAAAAATTTTAGCTTCGGGAGAAGAAGCAGATTATCAAAAACTTGCAGAAATCAGATGTGATATAGCTAAACATGAAAAATCTTGTGAATCTCTTAAAAGTTCGGCTTTAGGACGTGAAGTTACGGAAAATGATGTTGCCAAAGTAATAGAATTATGGACGGGTATACCTTCTTCAAAAATTACTGAAAATGAATTCCGAAAACTTGATAATCTTGAGACCAAGCTTCACGAAAAAATAATCGGACAGTATGAAGCAATAAGAGAAGTTTCGGCTGCAATAAGGAGAAATCGTATTCAAATAAGTCCTCGTCGCAGACCTGCATCGTTTATATTTGTAGGTCCTACCGGAGTTGGAAAAACAGAGCTTGTTAAAGTTTTGGCAAATGAATTATTTGACGATCCTGATTCATTAATAAGAGTAGATATGTCGGAGTATATGGAAAAACATTCCGCTGCAAAAATAGTAGGTTCTCCTCCCGGATACGTTGGATATGACGAGGCGGGACAGCTTACAGAAAAGGTACGTCAGCGTCCGTATAGTGTAATTTTGTTTGACGAAATAGAAAAAGCACATCCTGATGTGTTAAATATTCTTTTGCAAGTGCTGGATGAGGGAAGAATTACAGATTCTCATGGCAGAGTGGTAAATTTTGAAAATACTGTTATTGTAATGACGTCAAATGCGGGAAGTAACAGAGAAGGTGGTTCTCTGGGCTTCGGAAAGACTCAGAATGAACTTGTAAAAGAGAAAGCGATAAAAGCTTTAAAGGAATTTTTACGTCCTGAATTTATAAGTAGACTTGATGGCATAGTTGTGTTTAATAAACTTAAAAAAGATGATTATATTAAAATTGCAGCTCTTATGATAGATGAGTATGTTCAAATCTTGAAAGAACGTGGAATTACACTTACCTATGAAAAATCCGCTCTTAAAAATCTTGTGGAAAAATCTATTGGAGGAACGAGTGGAGCTCGTGATCTAAGAAATTTGATAAGAAAAGAAGTGGAAGATAAAATTTCATCTGCGATAATAAAAAATGATGGATTTAATATCGGAAGTGTTTGTCTTGTGGCAAATCCCGAGTTGAAATTGGTTTCCGGTGAAGATAAACATAGTATAGATGTTGGTGAGGGAAAGTAATTGAAATGTCCTTATTGTGGTCATGCAGACAGTAAAGTTATAGAATCTCGATGTGCTGAAGACGGTTCTAAAGTGCGTCGAAGACGAGAGTGCGTACAGTGTTTTAGGAGATTTACAACATATGAAGTTGTGGAACATATACCAATAATTATTATCAAACGAAACGGTTCTCGGGAAAAATTTGAAAGAAAGAAAGTATTTGACGGGCTTATGCGTGCGTCGGAGAAAAGAGCCATTTCGTTGGAAGAAATCGAAAAAATGGTTGATGATATCGAAATTAAAATACAAAATTCTATGGATAGAGAAGTAAAATCTTCTTATATTGGTGAACTTTCCATGGAAGCTCTGCGAAATAAAGATGAAGTAGCATATATTCGCTTTGCTTCTGTATATAGAAAATTTAAAGATGTTCAGGCGTTCATGGATGAATTGGAAAGTTTTTTAAAAAAAGATTA
The DNA here is from genome assembly GCA_900552265.1 of uncultured Oscillospiraceae bacterium. Lineage (GTDB taxonomy): Bacteria > Bacillota > Clostridia > Oscillospirales > Acutalibacteraceae > UMGS1491. The sequence continues at coordinate 45,397 of URZE01000006.1, read as the reverse complement.
AAAAAGTATTGAAAAAGAGTTCGGAAAGTGATATAATAAGAGTATCTTAAAAAATCTTGGAGGATTTGAAATGTATAAGAATAGTGTGTTAAAAAAGGCTATTTCATTAATTTCAGCAGCCTTTGTTGGTTCACTTGTTATAGTACCAGGGGTGTTGGCAGATTCTGATACGTTTTATGATAGTGATAAGTGCCAGAGTCAGACTAAAAATAGGAATGATTCCAAGAAATTCAGTGTGAAAGATTCTCGTGAACTTGAAATATATGCATCTAAGGCTCAAGATGGAGACGAGTTAGTTCTGGAAAGAGATATATTTGTTGACAGTAAAATAAATATCAAATCCTCTATTTGTTTAGATTTGAATAATCATCGCATAACAGTAAAGGATGGCGGAGTTATTTTAATAGGTGATAAAATATTCGTTCGAAATGAGAAGTATGTTGTTCATCACAGGGGATATTATAAGTCTGAGCCTATAGAAAGAACCATTCATATTCCCGGGGGACATAAAAAAAATGAAAATGGTGAGTGGGTGTATATTAATCCTCATACTAAAAGGGTTACAGATTGGCATGATGTTTGGCATGAACCGAAGGATGAAATACGCTACAGAGAGATATACGCTTATTCAGATAACACTAACGTAATTATAAAAAATGGTAAAATAATTAGAGAGAAGGGTCTCTCCGGTAAAGATGGTGTAAAAGATTCTTGGAAAAATTATAATGGAAAAGATGGACAAACTCCAAGTTCTCCTGTAGAGATTATATCAGGAAAACTCAGTTTAGGTAATACTAAAATTAGAGGTGGCGATGGTGGAAATGGTGGTAACGGAAGGTACCAAAGCTTGAGTCATTGGTTGATTTGCGGAGGAAATGGAGGAAACGGTGGCAACGGCGGTAATGGTGGACATGCGGTGTATATCTATCGTAGTGAATGTAAAGTAAAGGTTGATAAAAATAGTAAATTAAAAGGTGGTAATGGAGGATATGGTGGAAAGGCTGGAAAGATCAATCCTCATTACTGGATAATTCCCGGAAGTGGTGGACGTAATGGAAAAGAAGGTTTAAAGGGGAAACCTTGTAATGAAATAAAGTAAACTATGCAAGTTTAATAAGTTTTGAAGTTTAGTTTGTTGGCTGTACTCTAGTGAGTGCGGTCAGTTTTTCTTTATTTAATAAATTACATAATGCTAAACGTATTTATTATTAAATAAAATATATTATAATTAAATAAAAACATTGACATAATACAGATATATATTATATAATTGGTTATAAATCTTAGATAGGAGGAGTAAAACTATGGCAAATATTTATAGGTTAAAAGTGTTATCTTGTGTTAAAAACATAGAAGAATCAATAGTGATGGATGTGGGCAAAGGTAAGGACAAGATTTGTAAGCATGTATTGTATTTTTTACCGAACATACTTGACGAAAATGTTAGAAAAAGTTTGGGTGAAAAAAAGGTGAAGGATATTGAAAATGTGATATTATCCATTCATAAAACAGGTAAAGCAAAGGTTGATCTTGCGTATGATCTATATGCTCAATATTTGACAGAAGCTGAGACGGATATTGTAAGAAAATGTTGGACAACTTATGCTAAATCTTCAAATCGTGTAAATTTAGCACAGTTTGTACAGAAAAATGTTTCACCACCCAAGGACGGTAAACGTAGTCATAGAGGTTTATTCAGTAGAATATCTCATAAAACTAAAAAATAGTTTTAACCGAAACAATATGGCTTAATGAAAGCTTTTTATATTACTGTTGATAAATTCAGGAAATTCAATATATTAGATTTTATATTTTGTAATTAGTTCATATGTGAAATATTAAATAAAATTAAAAGAGCCTTATATGGGCTCTGTTTTAATGTGCACACTTTTTACATGGGGTTTAATCCTGAAGATTTTGCTTGATCTAAAGTTATTTTATACAATTTTTTCTCCATATTTGAGATTATAGTAATATTTTTTAAAACGTAAGAATTCCTGTTATTGTCAGGGTTATAGATAAAATAAATGTTATGTATTTTACATTTTTTATTTATTTTTGTTTTTCATAGAATGTTGGCGGCAACAAGATTAATCTCGACAGCATTATAAAGATTCCCGGTGCAACTCCTATAGAAAAAGTCATGTAAAATCCTAAAATATTAAAAATATTCCTAATATATTTTTTGTTATGCTTATAATTTTGTTTTTCATAAATTTTATTTCCTCCGTAGTTTTATAAATTTAGGGAGATTATCGTATTTTTATAAATAGAGGTATCAACGAATAATTTGTGTTATTGTGATATATAACAAAAAACAAGCTAAAATTTCTATACAAAGAATATAAAAAATCAAATTGATTTATGATAGAATATCCTTGTATAAAAATATAAGAAAGAGAGGAATGTTATGAAAACCAAGAAATTTATACCAATTTTATGCACTTTTTGTTTGTTGTTTAACGTATTTTTTCCACTTTTTAAGGTTAACGTATGTGCAGAAAATAAAGTTACGTTAAATTTTAAAGATGGAAATGTAGAAACAGACAAAGTCTGTTATTCTGACAATATCTCCGATGGTAACATGGTAGAAATTCAATTAAAAGCAAAACAAAATGACAACGGATACGAAGTTTGTAGAAATTTGTCAAATGGAATGCAAATTGATTTGAGTGAAAAAGATTATTGTTTGAGCATATTGAATTGCAGAGCTGTCGGTGAAAAAGAGTGGTGTTTGTATATCGGTACACGATGCTACCATTTGTCTGTAGGTGAAGAAATTGAACTTAAATCAGACGAATTTAATGGCGATTTAAATATAGAGTACAAAGAAAAGCAGGATGAACAGAGTGATTTTGTTGAAATTCCTATAAGTGCAACTTTTGACGGAGTTGGAATGGATGTTTTATTTAACGGTGAGAGAATTGGGGAAGAAGTTGCTAATATAACTGCCACAGGAAAAGGATATGCAAGCGGTAGTGACGTGTTTAACTCAATTAGAATTCAGATTACATTCGGAGGTGGAAATATCGGAAGTATTACTGTAAACGGAGAAGAGATTAATATACCTGAAGGAACAACCGATACGTTGGAATTTAAGGTTGCCCCATCTACAACATATAACATAGTTGTTAAAAAATCTGAAGACAATTCTAATGTACCGAGAACTATAATATGGGCTTCAGATAAAGCTGACAATCCTTCTCTTAAGGAAAATGAGTTGTTAAAAAATGGTACTGTAGAAATACTTTCGATAAAAGATCCGGATGGAAATCCGAAAGATATGAAATGTGTAAATCAAGATACAGAAAAAAATAAAGGTAGGGCAGTAATAATACCGGGTTCGAAAGTGACTTTCAGATTGAAACCTGACTATGGTTATCAGTTAACTTCTATAAAAATAAATGATGAAAATTTAGTTGCAGGTGAAGAACAGTCAACTTTTGAATATATCATGCCGGATACAAATATTCATTTCAGTGGAATATTTGAAAAGGTTGAGGACAAAGTCAAAGTAGAATCCGATAAAGTAAAAGATGGAACAATTGAACTCGGAGGAAAAGAAGTAGATTCAGGTTCTGTTGTACTTTCCGTAAGTGATGCGGATTTGTCAAAAGAGCAGGTATCTAATTTTGAAGAAAAAGCTGATGGATATAAAATTTCATCGTATTTGAATATAAGTTTGGACCAGGTATTGTACAAGGGCACCGCTGACGACGTATGGTCAAATCAATTAAAAGAACTCAATAACGAAGCAACTGTTTCTCTTAACCTTGAAGAAGGTATGGAGGGCAATGAAGCTGTTGTGGTTCACGAAAAAAATGATGGCACTTATGAGATGATACCGACGGTTTATGATGCTTCATCAAATACGGTTACATTTAAAACATCCAGCTTTTCAAATTATGCGGTAGCAAGTAAAATGGATAGTCAAATTGTTGGTGATGGCACCGGCAATGACTCTATGAACATACCGCAGACTGGAGATGATATATTAAAATATGTTTTACTGATTGCGTTGGCGCTTATGGTTTTAGGAACCGTGATAGTATTTAAACGTCAAAAATCTACTAAGAAGTAAGGAAATGTAAGGAGGATTATTAATGAAAGAGAAATTTAAATTACTATTATTTATTGCAATGATGTTTTCTTTGCCGTTAGTATTTTTAAACAAAGCAAGTGCAATTGAAATTAAAGATGACGGGCAATACGCCCTTATTATGGTTCCCTCAAGCGAAGGTGCTACTATTGAGGGCCTTCCGAGTAAAGTTGTTAAATTCAATTTTGGTGAAAAAGAAGATACAGTAAGTTCAGCTGAATTAATAAAAGAAACAGTAGCTTTTAATGGAAAAACTAAATTTTCCAAATGGACTATGGATGAAAGCGGTAAGCAAGATGTTGGAGAAACCTTTAAAAAGGGCGATTTTAATATTGAGAGCGGAAAAATGGGAGATGTTTCATATACAAACGGTTTAAGAATATATGCACAGTTTTCAAATGAAGGATTAAAAGGAAAATATTATCTTCGTTTAGATCCTTTTGGTGGCCAAATTAAAGGCAGCAATGCTATTCTTACCATGGAAAGTAATATTGATGAATTTAAAACCGTTGATTTGTCGACATATAAAGCCGAAAGAGAAGGTTGTACATTTTGTGGTTGGGATTATAATGGTGCATTAATAAGTTCTATAGATAAGAATTGTTTTTCTGAGAGTGATTTTGTTGTTACAGTTAGTGCCGTATACAAAAGCGATACCTTTTGTGGTTTAGATAAAGATGGTAACAAACAAGGAACTTCTGAAAAGTCTCGTGTACTTACTTTAAACGCTAACGGAGGTACAATAGATGGAGAGGACTCTAAACAATGCGACTATCTCCCAGGATATGAGGATCCCGATTCTTGTATGAAGATATTTCAGTATGTTCCCGAAAGAGCGGGATATAAATTTGAGGGATGGAACAGTAAGAAAGATGGTTCGGGAAATGACTGTAAATATATTAATCAAAGGGACTGGGCTAATGATAAAGAATATGACATAGAAAAGTTACCTGACTCTGATTATAACGGATATCTTACTTTATATGCCAGGTGGACAAAATTATCCGATACGACAACAGAAGAAGACGTAAAGGACGTTTCAACCGGAAGCGACAGCGAAGTAAAAGGAAGTATCCAGTTTGAACAAGGAATAAGCCAGGACTGTAAACTTGATGTAAAGAGAGTAGAAGTTTCAGAAGAATTAGCAAATAAAAATGTAAAATTTATGTTAGATATTAATTTACTTGATGGCAATTCACAAATATTCAAAATTGACGATAATAAAATGAAAATCAAAATAGAAGTACCGGAAGATCTCAGAGGTTACCAATATTATAAAGTTGCCTACATAGAGAATGGTGAGATAAAAGAAATTTTACCTGCTGTTATCGATGAAGACGGATATGTAATTTTCGAAACAACACACTTGAGTCAGTATGGAATAATTGCTACAAATGGCTCTGACGAAATTCAATCAGGAGAAGGTCTTGAAGGAGACTCGGATGGTGAATTGGAAGATACACCTGAAGACGAGCTCAAACAATTAATAGACAACCCAACAACCGGAGACGGAATTACTTTTGCAGCAATACTCCTTGCAGTTTCTTCAATGGGTATGGGTGCTTTACCGGTATTAAACAAAAGAAAAATTAAATAATACTTTGTAAAATGTGAAGGCCGGCTTTTAACTGCCGGTCTTTGCACTTGAAAGGGAATAAGTCCTATGAAAAAAGAAAAAAACGCAAAAAAATTATTTTTAAGCAGTGTTATCTATACATTGCTGTCATTTTTGATTGTTTATTCGGGGACTAAAATTTATAAATGGCAAAAAGAAAATAATCACAACAATACTGTAAAAGAAAAATTAGCAGAATCTGTAATTACTGAAGATGGCCAAAAAAAATATACAATAGATTTTAAATCTCTAAAAAAACAAAACGCCGATACTTTTGCTTGGATTAAAGTAAACAACACAAATATTGAATATCCAATTGTAAAATCAAAAGATAATGAATTTTATTTAGATCACAGTTTTGATAAAAGTAGTAATATGGCAGGTTGGATCTTTGCCGATTACAGAAATAAATTTGATGGTACTGATAAAAATATTGTAGTTTATGGACATAACAGAAAAGATAGATCTATGTTTGGGAGTTTGAGAAATGTTTTGAATTCCGGTTGGTATAATGATGAAAAAAATCACGATATAATATTTATTACGCAGAATCAAAACTGTATTTATAAAGTTTTTTCAGTTTATCAAATTGAAAAAGAAAGCTATTATATAAAAACAGAATTCAGCAGTAATAGTGAATTTGAAAAATTTTTAAAAACTATAAAGTCCAGAAGTATAAAAAATTTCGAAACAAATGTATCAAAAAAAGACAGCATTTTAACGCTGTCTACTTGTGCCGGAAACGATAATGATAGGATTGTACTACACGCAAAAAAGGTAATTTAAATACCTGAAAAAATTTTAACAGTTTATGTTTTGATAATATAAATCTAAGCTGCGTTTTTTTTATATACTACCATAACCCACGCATTTCTTGTAAGGATTATAAACTGCGATCCTTTGCTTGATTGAGCGTGGATTTTTTATCAGTCAAATCATTGTTAAGAATTAAGCCATAATATTTAGCAAGAGCAGTAGTATTTGCTTTTGCAATTAACTTTAGTTTATTATCTGTAGATAGAAACTCTGTATAATCTTTTTCGTTACTTAAATATGCGTGTTCTATAAGTATCGATGGAACGTTTTTTAATATACCTTGTCTAACAATTCCGTACCAGTCTGTAGTATCACCGTTTGGATAAGTTGTTTTATCATCGGAAAGTCTTCGTAGTAGTCCACCTGTATTTTTTGCTTTTCCTAATATATTATCTTTACTTTGAATTTGCAGTCCAATTTTATTTAACTCATTTAATATACATTTTGCTAATTTTTCTTCTATTTTGTATTTGTTATTAAAATTGGAACCGGTTACCAATGCCATTGCTCCTCTATAATTACAATCACTTGAAGGTGATGCGTTGTTATGTAAAGATATTAATACATCCGCTTTGACTTTAACAGCCGAATCAATCCTCTCTGATATTGTTGGATTACTAAGGTTGTTGTGCGTCAAATGAACGTTTACTTTTTTGCCGTCTTTGCTTTTATATTTAGACAATTCATTTTTCATAAATGAAGCTATTTTATAATTTAAATCTTTTTCTTTTACAGTATCGTTATGATATTTGTAACAACATCCGGAACTGTTGCCTCCGTGACCCGGATCTAAGACAATAGTTAAAGAGCTCACGCTGCTTATGGGAAAGCCTATTACAAAAACTCCCATAAATAAGAGTACTACCATTAAATTTTTAAGAGTATTTTTCATTAATTCAATTAACCTCCTGTGTTGATGTTATAGATAAATTTTATTAAAAAACTGTATAAAATATAAAATGGAGAACATTATTATAATTAAAAAGCTCAACAAATACTATTCTAAACTAATATTATTTTCAATTATCCTACTGTTAAAAATAAATTTTTTTAAAATTTCCACTTTTTACACTATCATTAAGATTTAAATTTGTCAAGTTTTTCTATTTTGCTTTCTGTGCTTCTTAATGTGCTTTAAAAAAAGATTAGTAATCAAAAAAAAATTAAATAATTTACATTGTTTATATTCTTTATTTTGACTACCATAGTTTAACTTATTTTACGGCACTTTTTATGATATAATAGTTTTAAATTTATTTTGATTTACTAGAGATATTGCTGAATTTACTCTAAAAATTGTATTGATACATTCTATATAATTTGTTTATACATTTGTATATTTTTGTTGATAATGTGTTTATGTAGTATTTTTGCGTTTTTTAAGGAAAAATATGCTTGCATATACATCAAAATGCTATTATAATTTTTGACTGTTAGTGACATTAATAGGAGGATTTAGTTTATGTTTAAGAGACTTACTTCGGTTATATCGGCATTGATTCTAACATTGGGATTTGGTTTAAACCCAGCAGGTGGAGTTTGTCCTGAAAATTTATCGTTAGACGAAAAAATAGGGCAGATGATGTGTTTGGATTTGAGATTATGGTACGTTGATTCTGTGAAAAAACCGGTCACAGAAATAACTCCTGAAATTAAAGAAGTTATTTCTAATTATCATATTGGTAGTGTTATTTTATTTTCAGAAAATTTTGCAAACAAGGAACAAGCTAAAAAGCTAATTCACGATCTAAAAAAAGCGGCCACTGATTCAGGTAACCCACCTCTTATAATTTGCGTTGACCAAGAAGGTGGAAAAGTTGAAAGATTTGCATTTGACAGAAAAAGATTAAAAGATAATTCCGAAATTAAAACTCCTCAAGAAGCGTTTGAAAAAGGTCAGATTATTGGAAAGGAATTGCAAGAGTTAGGTATAGACTGCGATTTTGCACCGGTTGTTGACGTTAACAGTAATCCAATGAATCCGATTATTAATGTTCGTTCTTTTGGAAGTAATCCTGATATTGTTTCCGCTTTGGGAAAAAGTTTTGTAGATGGACTTCATTCACAGAATATTATTTCAACTGCCAAACATTTTCCGGGTCATGGAGATACTTGTATAGACTCTCACGTAGGGCTGCCAAGAGTCAATAAAAGTTTAGAAGAGCTCGAAAATATGGAATTGAAACCTTTTAAATCAGTGATAGACTCAGGTGTTGATTTGATAATGACGGCACATATTGAGTTGCCTAAGATCGAAGATAGTACTGTAATTTCTAAAAAAGATGGAAGAAGAATTTTTCTTCCGGCCACTCTTTCTAAAAAAGTTTTAACTGGTTTACTTAGAAATAATATGAATTTTAAAGGTGTTATTGTCACTGATGCAATGAATATGAAAGCTATTTCGGAAAATTTTGGAGAAGAGGAAGCTGTGAAGTTAGCGATAAAAGCAGGTGCAGATATGGTGTGCAGGCCTACAAAATTAAGAAGCAAGAAAGATTTTTATAAATTGGATGCTATTTATAAAAGTTTAAAATGTGCTTTGGATAATAATGAGATTTCTGAAAAGCAAATAAACGAGTCTGTAAGTCGTTTGCTGAAGTTAAAAGAGAAATATTGTCATTGATTTTGATAAAATATAACACACGAAATAAACTCTTGGTATGGGTACATACTGAGAGTTTTTTGTTTCATTTAAATATTATTATACTTCCCAAAGTCACAAAGTAGGTAGTAAAGTTTAAGCAGTTAAAAAAGTAATATTTGATGTAAACAAGTGATGCTTTGTTGAAATATAACTTAAATCATGTTTATAGTTATAACATATGTTAATTAAGTTGATTTTAGTTTTGGAGTTAATTAAACATTTAAGTATATACGGATTTAATTTTTTATTGTTAAAAAAGTTAGTAAATGGAATATAAAATAACTTCAGCACCAAAATATATTAAAAAATAAAAATTATAGATATTCTGAGAATTGTAATTGACATAATTAGCTATTTTAAATTACAATAAACTTCAGGTGTTGTTTTACAAGTATACTTTTAAATATTGTGAATAAAAAGCATAAATGAAAGCGTGATAGTTTGATAAATAAAATACCTAACCCTAATACAGTTTACCCGATTCCAGGAATTAATATAGTAACATATGTGAAACCTACTGTAAAAAATCCAAATATTATTGTTGGTGATTTTACATATTTTGGAGATGTGGATTTTGAAAAACACGTAACACATCATTATGATTTTTACGGAGATAAATTAATAATAGGTAAATTTTGTCAAATAGCTTCTGGAGTTAACTTTGTTATGAATGGTGCTAATCATCAAATGAATTCTGTTTCCACTTTTCCTTTTTATATTTTAGAAGGTTGGGAGCAAGAAGTTCCTACCTTGTCAGAAATGCCATTCAAAGGAGATACGATTGTGGGTAATGACGTGTGGATCGGTCAAAATGTTACGATTTTGCCAGGAGTTAATATCGGTAATGGAGCCATAATAGGGATGAATAGTGTAGTAGGCAGAGACGTGGAACCTTATTCTATTGTTGCCGGAAATCCCGCAAAATTGATTCGAAAAAGATTTGATAAAGAACTTATAGATTTGATGGAAAGTTTAAAATGGTGGGATTTACCTGTTGAAGAAATAAATAAATTAATTCCTGTCCTAAGTAATAGTGACTTAGAAAGTGTAAAAAAATTTTTAAAAATAGCAATTAATAATTACTCCTAGCGTATATTAATCAAAAGTTAGTGTTCGTATCATAAAAAATACAAAATTTTTGTTGGTAAAAATGATTCAAAAAATGTAAAAACTATACTTAAGAAATGATACAGGGTGTAAAGAGCTTGGATACAATCTATTTCGTGATATGTTTTAAAAATTTATAAGATAATAATTTAGAAAAGTTGAGGCAAGAATTGAAAAAAAATAGATGTAGATATACATTTGATGATATAAAAACTTAAAATTATATGAAAATCTTTTAATATCAGAATATTTTGATTTCAATTATATTTCTAGTTCTGATATGTTTTTGATAATAAGTTATTGATAACATATGGAAAAAATCTCTGAAAATTTTTCCATGGTTTGTTGAAATGTTTTTAACTACAATCACATTTGAGATTAATTTGCACAACACATAGAAAATTTTATTACATCAAAAATAACGCAAGAAGTATGATAAACCGGACTTTTTATTTCAAATTTTCGTAGAAGATACTACGACTGGAACTACAGAATTTATAAACTGATAAAAAATCGAACAAGTTTCATCGATTGGTATGTGCCGTTTTTTAATAGAATAAATGAGTTGCACATCGTTTTTGCATATTAAAATTAAAAATGTCAGTTAATTAAGTATATTTATAAATTAAAAAAGCAAAAAATCGCTAGATGATACTCAACACACCGACAAACAACTCTACACCATACTGCAAAGTATCAAACTGGTATGGGTGACAGGACTCGAACCTGCACGGAATTACCACCAGGACCTAAACCTGGCGCGTCTACCAATTCCGCCACACCCACTTATATTCTCATACGACAATGGTATTATAAATTAAAACAATACGAAAATCAATAAAAAACATCAAATTTATTTAGTGTAAAAAAGTGAAAAATATGTTAAAATATATTTATGCGCTCATAAATACACTAAATACTCCAAAGGGGATGAATAAAATGATAAGCTACTACAAAACCGTAAACGGAAAAACAACGGAAATAAGTAAATGCGAAAAAGAATGCTGGGTTAACTGCATATCCCCCACGGAAGAAGAAATAAATTTCCTTATCTCAAAATTTAAACTCGAACCCGAATTCGTAAGAGCTTCTCTTGACGAGGAAGAATCTTCTCATATTGATGATGAAAATGGAACTACTTTAATTATTATTGACAGTCCTGTTGTAAATAAAAGCGGTAAAAATCTTACTTACTACACTACTCCGCTCAGCATGATATTAACTTCGGAAAATTTAATTACAATTTCTCTCACAGAAAATTCCATACTGGGAGAATTCTCAGAAGGATTAATAAAAAATGCCTGTCCCGAAAACCGAAAATATTTTGTATTTCAGATAATGCTTCGTATGGCAGGAAAATATCTTAAATATTTAAATCAAATTAATCGTATTACTCAACACGTTGAAGAAGAACTCAAAAAATCCATGAAAAATAAGGAACTTATTCAATTTTTGGAAATTGAAAAATCTCTCGTTTACTTCTCTGCTTCACTTAAATCTATAGGTATTATGCTCGGCAAAATTTCAAGAGGCAGATACATAAAGATAAACGAAGACGAAGCTGAACTACTGGAAGATGTTACGATAGAATTCAAGCAAGCTCTTGAAATGTCCGAAATTTATCTTAACATCTTAACAGGAACTATGGATGCATTTTCATCAATTATTTCCAACAATTTGAACGTAGTTATGAAAGTTCTTGCTTCTATAACTTTAATTCTTTCAATTCCCACCATAATTTCAGGTATTTACGGAATGAACAATCCGGGTATACCTCTCATGGAGTACTGGTGGTTTCCTTTTGTTCTATCAGGAGTGTCAATGTTTTTAACCTGGGCAATTTTAAAGCATAAAAATATGATTTAAATTTAAAAAAGTTTTTGATTGTTTGCTAGAAATGGTTTTTGTTTGCGTAAAAATAGAAATCATTGTGTAATATACACAATGTCTTAAGATAGTAAAAATATAATAAATTTTTGTTGAACATTTAAAAAATAAAAACATCGTAACTTTATACGATTCAATTCAGTGAATTAAACTTTATAAATGAAAATAAAAAATTTTAATGCAGAGTGCATCATATAAGTACCATGTAGAAGAATAAAAATTGAATGATAAAGCATGTAGAAAATTACTCAAAACTAAATTGTTTAAAAAGTGGATTAGGTTGAATATTTTACGATTAATTTTTGTACATTTAGTGTACAGCTAAGAGTAAGATAAATTTTACGTTGTGTATCAAATGCAGTGTTTATCTTATTCTCCTCTTTCATTTCCCCAGAAAAATAGTGCTATAGTTCCTGGTCCGGTGTGACTGCCAATGGTTGTTCCTATATCGTTTATAAGTACTTTTCCATTTAAATTTTTAAAATTTTGTTCTATTTTAGTTGCTAATTTTTTAGCATCATCATAACAAGCAGATTGAGAAATATAACATTTTCCTGAATAATTTATTCCATTTTCTGCATTTTTTACCATCTTGTTAAACATTTCTTCTATAGCTTTATCTACAGTGCGTACTTTGGATCTTGGGATAAGTTTTCCCTCATTATTAACATTCATTATGGGGCAAATTTTAAGCATACTACCTATAAATCCGGAAGCTTTAGAAATTCTTCCGCCTCGTATATAAAAAGTTAAGTCACTTGAACAAAACCAATGATTTAATCTTAATTTATTTTGTTCAACCCAATTATATAGTTCATCAATGCTTGCACCTTCATCTCTCATATCGGCTAAGGTATCTGCTATTAATCCACCTCCTGAAGAACCACCTAAAGTATCTACTATATAAATTTTTCTTTCAGGAAAGATTTTTTCAAGTTCTTTTTTTGCTATTAAAGCGGAGTTGTACACGCCCGATAATCCTGAAGAAGCACATAAATGCAATATATCCATACCTTTTTCTAAAAATGGTGTGAAATATGATATAAATTCATCAGAATTTACTTGAGAAGTTTTTAAATCAACATTTTTATTTTCTATTATTTTATAAAATTCAGCAATAGGTATGGTTTGACCTAAATCATCATCGTACTGTTTACCATTTATAGAATAATGAAAGCATACATACTTGATATTTCTTTTTTCAAAATGTTCCTTAGAGAGATCAAATGTAGAACAACAACTTAAAATATATTTATTCACGCTTTAGCATCTCCTGATTTTAGATGATTTTTACTTATACAAGTGTTATAATTATAAATTATTAAATATTTAATTAGAAGTACAAATTTTAAATATTGTAAATTTAATTATACATATTAAAGGAAGTGTATAAGCAATGGACAAAAGAATTTTAAAAACGAAAAAAAATTTAAAAGATACGTTCATAGAAATGTTGTCGGTAAAAAGTTTTGAACAAATTACAGTCAAAGAATTATGTGAAAAATCTCGTACTAGCAGAATAACATTTTACACGCACTATGATGATAAATATGATCTTGTCGATGATATTTCGGAAGATATGATAAAAATGGCGCAAGAAGAATATCAAAATTTACAGAAAAAAAATAACCCTTCTAAAGATTCAGTTATAAGTTATTGCAATTTTTTGGATTGCATTCTAAATATTTATTATAAAAATATAAAATTTTTTTCTCACACTTCTAATAATGAAAATCCCTATCTAAATTTTTCATTCTATAAGTATATACTGAAGTATCTTGAAATTCACACTCAAAAACGCAGTAATTTTCTTAAACCTAAATATAGCATAAAAAAAATATCAAGTTTTTTATGTTATGGATTATGGGGATTTATAAATGAAAGTCATGCAGAAAATTGTTCAGTAGAAACCGTACGGAAAGAAATTAGAGAAATATTACAAGGAATACTTCGTTCTGAAATACTGACAGATAACAGTTACAATTTTTAGAGATTAATATAAAATAAATTTTTTGAAATACTTTGTAAATTTAAAACTCCTCGAAGCCAAAATTTCAGCATCTGAGGAGTTTTTTTAGTTTTACTTATTTTACGATTTCATCGAAAATATTTTTTTCATCTTCGTTAACTTTTCCGCCAAAGACATATACTTTCATATCTTTAAGTGCTTTTTCTAAAAGTTCACCATGTAGTTTGATCTGTTCAGGTGACATTTTTTTAATTTCTTCTATGTTTTTGTTGATAATTTCACAATAATCTTTTTCTTCGCAAATAATTTTCTCAAGTTGACTGTTAGAAAGTGCTAATTTATTTTTTACAAATAATGTTCCAAGTAAACTTTTTGCGACATCGTCTATTTCTTGTGAATTAAAATTATAATTTTTTATAAATTCAGGAATTTTTTTGAATATTTCTATAGTTTTTCTAATATTGGGATCTTGGTAAGAACATAACATAACTTTGTTATTATTCCTGAGATTGACAATAGAAGCCCCATAAGCACCGCTCTTTTCTCGGATTTCATGATTCAAAAATAAAGTGTTTAGAAGTTTACATGTCACTCCAAAAGTAGGATCATTGCTGAGTTCTTCAGATTCAATTACTGCGTATACCTGATTATTTGTTAAATTAGGTTCGATAAAAGCAATGTTTTTTTTAGGTACCTCTACAAAGTTTATTTCAAAAGTTTTATTATCAGAAGTTGTATTCAGGGTGTTTGTGAATTTTTTAGCTACATCCATTGCAAAATCTTTGTTTTCTTCACAAGCGGTTATTCCGATTCCTTCGATAGAGTTTATATTAAAGATTTTATCTCTCATTGCGGCTAATTTTTGTGATAATTCTTCAACATATTTTTGGTTTTCTAAATTTGAAGAAAGTTTATTATAAAAGTTTTGAATATCAAGTTGTTTTTGAAAACTTTTGTTACTTAAATTTAAAATTACATCCATAAATTTAAGAGTTACCGTAGAAATATTGTTGTAGGATGCGGCTATAGATTTTGTGAAATTGCTTAGGTTTTTCTTATCGTTGAACTTAACATTATTTATTCTTTCATTTATTAAGTCGAAAACTTTTTCCGAATTCTTTTTGTTACATATTGTATCGACGATTATGAATGACTCATCTTTATTATTTTTTTTGAATGCCTTAAAAGATATATTTGTTTCGCAACAATCAGATTCTTTGTCTTTGAGTTCTTCTCGTGAATAATTTTTTGTGTCATTGGAATTCAATGAATTGATTAATAAATCAATATATTTTTTTTCATCATCAGAAATTTTATCAAATTTAAATACAAACTTATAAGATATAAAATTTCCAATATCTTGCTTAGAAAAATAATAATTTATATTTTTATCTTTAGTTACATCTGTAGGACATTTAAAATTTGGTGTTTCTATATCAGAAAGTTTTTTAAACATTTTTTTGAGTTTTTGTAAATTTTCTGGGTCGTTTGGGGATTCCGCCCATTGTTTTTGTTCTTTGTAATTTTTTGTTAATTCTTCTTTGCGTGAATCTAAGGACTCAATTTTTTCTTTAAGTTTATTTGAATCACACAAATTTAAATTATTTGACGCTTTAAATTCTGTAGTAATATAATCATTGTTTAGAAAAATTTTATTTACAGTTTCTTCAATGGGTTCTTCAATTTTTTCAGAAGTATCTTTTTGTAAGAAATATTTTTCAGAGCAAGGATCGCCAAACCTTATAAATGAATTTATAAAACATTTAGAATCTAATCTAGTTTCATACAGTCGTGACTTCTTTGAAATTTTATCTTTAAAACTTTTTCCATTTTCATAATTTTTAAGTGATGATTGATTTATAGGATGTTTTTCAAGAGTTTCTTTCAGTATATTTGAGAAATTTTTAAACTCAATCAAATTTTTATTCAAAGATTCTACATTAACTGTAATAAACGGATCAAATAACATCTCATTATATGAAAAAATAACATTTACGTAACCTTTTTCTTTGAGGTACTTGTTCTGAGCCGAATTGGGATCATTTAATATAGAAATAGCAGCATCTATTCGATTTTTATGGGTTTTGTAAGTCTCCCAATCAAGTATTTTGCTAAATACTGATTCTTTTAAATTTTCTTTTGCATCTGCTTTGTAATAATCAAATGAGCTATATTTAGCTACTTTTTGAGGATCTTGGCTTAAATATGATACACCTTTAAAGTCATCTTTATTATAGTGTTGTAAATAATCTTTGTTAAGCCAATCCATCATTTCTTCATAATCAACGTCCCCGCTGATATAAATTATCATATTTGCCGGATGATAATATTTTTTATAAGTATTGCAAACCTCTTCATATGTAAGATTCATTATTTTCTCAGGTAATCCTCCGGAAAAATTCTTAGATTGAGTATCCGGAAAAATATTTTTTAGCAAATGATTGGTTGTATTTCCGTTCACACCTTTTTGCATTTCATTAAATACTGTACCATTCGGGGTAATATTTCCATTTTTATCAAGTTCAAATCTAATTCCTTCTTTTTTAAATATGTTTTCGTTCTTCAAAAAAGACGGATGGAATACGCTACTGGCATATATTTTAGCTAAAGAATTATAATCGTTTTTATCGGTAGATGCTGTATGGAACGCAGTAAAGCACGGACAAGTGTAAGCATTTATCAGAGTTGCATGGGCTATTTTTTGAAGCTCCCAAATTATACTTTTACAAGGAAATTCATTGCTTCCGTTAAGTACACAATGCTCGATTACGTGATTTGTTCCTTTGTCGTTTTCTGCCGGAGTTCTAACAATGATTTCAAATTTTTTATTTATGTTGTTATTTTTTTCTACTATAAGCCAAGCACCTGATTTTTCGTGTTGATATTCGAGTATGCTGTGTTTATCAAATAAGCAATCCTTCTTTAAAGAGAAACCATGAATACTCTTTTCTGCTTTTGCTGAAGTTGTCGAAGATTTGAGCGTTTTTGTTGCAGAAACCATTTGAGAATTCACGGGAAAAATGAATAAAAATACTAAAACCAGTGCTAAAATTTTCTCCTTTGGAAATAACTTTTTCATTATATTTTTCTCCTTTGACGAATTTAAATCTTAAATTAATTATAACATTATTTTATATTAAAATCAATTAAAAAATACTTAACAACATTAATTTGAATTTTTAAAATTTAAAAATGAATAATAAGCTTAAAAAAATTAATAATTAAAAATAAAAGGTGAGGAAGTGATTTTATGTCTAAAAAAAATGATTCAATATTTGAAATATTATCCAATGTAAATGTGGGATCGCATATAGAAAAAAAGAACGGTTTGAGTTATCTTTCATGGCCATATGCGTGGGCTGAGGTTAAAAAAATTTTTCCGAACGCTACCTATAAAATAAAACTTTTTGGAGAAAAAAGTTTACCATACGTTTATGATGAAAATACAGGATATATGGTTTTTACATCTGTTACAATTGACGACATTACTCATGAAATGTGGCTTCCGGTAATGGATGGAGCTAATAAAACAATGAAATCTGTAAAATATACTTATGATACAAAATATAGAAAAAATATCCCGGTAGAAGCTGCAACAATGTTTGATATAAATAAAACCATTATGCGATGCCTTGTGAAAAATCTTTCTATGTTTGGATTAGGACTTTATATTTACGCAGGAGAAGACATACCTGAGTCTGAAAAAGAAACAGATGAAAATATTAAATATTTATATAAATTTATATATAACTTTGATAATCCGGAAAAACTTTTAGCTAATATTTTAAAAACATATGAAATTAAAAGTTTACAAGATTTGAGTCATAAACAATATTCTGAGATACTTAAGAAATTAAAAGAATGGAATCCGTCATCTGTAAAAAGTTCAGAATAGTATTTATTCCCTCGATAAGCACATTAGCTTTATTCGAAGGAATTTAAAACATTGTGATAAGTACAAACGGTCAAAGCATAAATTTTTTATACATTAAATCATTGAAAGAGTGATAGCATTGTGGTTCTTAGAGTTTGTAAAAATTTTATCCTCCATACCGTTTTTTGTACTTCATGTAATATCGGCACATTCGTTTCCAAAACCTTTGTCCTCAAAAGAAGAAAAAAAGTACATAAATTTACTTAAATCAGGGGATAAGGATGCTAAAAATAAGCTAATAAAGCATAATTTAAGGCTTGTTGCACATATTACCAAAAAATATTATTTTAATAAAAGTGATCCCGATGACCTTATTTCAATAGGTACAATCGGACTTATAAAAGCTGTAAATACTTTCAAACCTGAAAAAGGTATACGCTTATCAAGTTATGCATCCAGATGTATTGAAAATGAGATATTAATGTATTTTAGAAATTCCAAAAAAACTTCATTAGATGTTTCTATGGATGAACCTATAGAAACTGACAAAAACGGAAATGTGTTGACGCTTATGGATACGATTGCTACAGATGATTCCGTAGTTGATGAAATTGATACTAAAATAAATATACAAAAATTGAACAAATACATTGAAAAATCACTTACAAATCGAGAAAAAACCATAATATGCTTAAGATATGGGCTCAATGGTAACTCGCCACTTCCACAGAGGATAGTTGCAAAAAAGCTTGGAATTTCTCGTTCTTATGTTTCGCGAATTGAAAAAAAGGCAATAGAAATACTTAAAGGTTTATTTTAATGCAAATTCATCTATCTGTATAAAGGACATTAAAAAGTTAATACTTCAATTTTTTAAATAATTTTTTAACTTTTTTACAATAAATTCTTTGTCATTTTTAGTCAATTCGAGAAATTCTTTTGTTAAACATTGCATATCTTTATCATCAATTTCATATTGAGTTCCTTTGATGGAGACAATAAATTTACAATTAGTTGTTTCGTTGTTGTTTGTTGGGGTGTATGGAGTAAATTTCAGTTTAAATATACTGTACAGGATATCTATAGATTCTGTCGTTAAAAATTTATTTTTTCCCTCTAAAATTTTTTCAAAAATTTCTAAAAATTTTTCTATAGAATTTAAATTATATTTAAATTCATTAGTATTGTTTTTATTTTTTAACAATTTTAGCCCATCTTCAATTTGATCATGCAAATTGTCACAATTGTACACTTTCGGAGTGACAGAGACATATTTATCAATATAAGATTTCACGTAGAATGGTATATCTTTGTTACCATTTGTATCCGTAATTAGTGCATATAAATTTATTATGATTCTTGCTGTCTTGGAGTTAGTTATGATATCTAAATAACTTGTTTCTGATTCTGAAATTTCCTTTTTATACCACATTCTATAAGGTCCAAACGATTTATCTATAAATTCTATTTGTTCTTCTGTTAAGACTCCTGATTTCATTTCTAAAATTTTTTTCAATTCCAATAAAGCAAATTCTAAATCCGTAATTTGCTGTGATTTTTTTTCCGGAATAAGATGATGAATGATATCTAAAGCTTTTCCTATGGCACTTCGAAGTTGTTTGCGTTTACGTTCCTGTTTTTTAAACATATCTGCTTTTAAATGGTGTTCTACGTATTCGTTTATCGTTGTTTTCACAGTAGTATATAATTTCTCTTCTATTTCAGATTCTATGTCCTTAAATTCTTTTTTTAGATCCCTATACTTATTTTTGAATTCATTTGGTTTTTTGAGATATTCTGAAAAATATGATGTGATTATTTGACCAAATTTTTTAGAACAATCTATACAATAGGGCGGTATGTCCTCCTGTATATGTGATGGAATAATTTTTTGTGCTAATTCATCCATATAAGTGAAAAAGTATAGTTTATGAATTCCGAATTCATCGTATATGATCGAATTTATCAATGCTATAACTTTAGTGTTTAAAGCTTTAAATTGGTTTGATATATTTGAATAAGTTGCACATAAATTTTTATACACATATTTTATATATTCACAAAAATTGATAATATAACTTGATTGTTGTGCGATTATTTTATCAATTTTTATTTTTTTATCTTCCAAAGTTTCATTGCTCGTAGTTGCTACTTTTTCAATTTCTGATTTCATATTTTTGATGATACTATTAAAAACAGTTATTGAATTACTGTAAATTAATTTGTAGTAGTACTCTTGTGCATCGAAATCAGAACTTGATTTACCAGTCGCATCATAAAATTCAATTTGAGAATATTTTGAAAATTGCGTTGAGTATTTTTCTATAGTTTTAACAACGTTTTTTAGAAACTCATCATAACAATCACGTATGCATTTGTTCGTTGATTTTATTAATTTTTTCTCATTTAAAGGATGAAATCCTTTATGTTTAATTTTAGAAATGTGTGGGATGGGAACAAGTTTAACTGATTGATTATTCATGAAATTACACCTCTATGATTTTATATGTTATGATTATATAACATATTTTTCAAAAATCAATAATCAATTAAATATTTTTATATATTTTTCGTAAAACATTTCAAAAGTGCCTTCTTCAAGTGATTCACGAATTTTTTCCATTAGTGTGTTGTAGAAATACAAATTATGCATTACAGCTAAACGCATACCAAGCATTTCTTTATTTTTTAAAAGGTGACGAACGTATGCTTTTGAATGATTCCTACACGTGGGGCAATCACATTGAGCATCTAAAGGAGTGGAATCTTTTTCATACTTTGCATTGAGTATGTTTATTGAACCATTCCATGTAAAAATTTTTCCATGACGCGCATTTCTGCTTGGCATGACACAATCCATGAGGTCTACTCCTCGAGCCACTGCTTCTATGATGTTTCTTGGAGTACCAACACCCATCAAATATCGAGGTTTGTCGGAAGGCATATACGGTTCTACGGTTTCAATGATATCATACATTTCTTCGGCCGTTTCTCCGACGGCAAGTCCACCTATTGCATATCCGTTTAAATCAAGTTCTCGAATTTTTTTCATGTGCTCAATTCTGATATCTTTATATGTACTGCCCTGATTTATACCAAAAAGCATTTGATTTTTATTTAAAGTTTCTTCAAGTGAATTCAGTTCGAGCATCTTTTTTTTGCAACGTTTAAGCCAACGCACGGTTCGTTCACAAGAATTTTTTGTATAAGAGTACTCTGCAGGATTGGCAATGCATTCATCAAAAGCCATAGCGATTGTTGAAGCTAAATTTGATTGAATTTGCATGCTTTCTTCAGGGCCCATAAATATTTTATGTCCATCAATATGTGAAGAAAATTCTACTCCTTCTTCTTTTATGTTTCGCAGTTTGGCTAAGGAAAAGACTTGAAATCCTCCGCTATCGGTTAAAACCGGACCTTCCCACGAAGTGAAATTTCTTATTCCGCCTTGACTTTTTACTATTTTATCGCCGGGTCTTAAATGTAGATGATACGTATTGCATAATTCTACCTGACACTTTATGTTTTTTAGATCTATTGCCGATAACCCTCCTTTTATGGCACCGCAGGTGGCAACATTCATAAATCCCGGAAGTTTTATTATTCCGTGGGGAGTTTTAAATTCTCCGAGTCTGGCATTCATTTCTCTTTTTAATAAAGTATACATAAATTTCTCCGATTTAAAATTTATTTAATTTGTTGTATGATTGTATTAGAATTTGGGAGGGGTATTATGAAAATATTTTTAGCTATAAAATATTACGAAGATATGAGAAACAAAAATTTGATAGAAAAAATCTGTTCTTCGTTTGAATGTAAAAACATTACTGTATTTGCTTTTGCTCGTAACGTTCAGAATTATGGACCCTGTAAACTTTCAGGAAAAGAAGTTATGGACATTGCTTTTGAAGAAATAAAACGTTCTGATGCGTTTGTAATTGATGCTTCTGAACTTAGTATAGGAATAGGGGTAGAGGCGGGAGTTGCGTACTCTAATGACGTTCCTGTTTTTGTTATTGCACAAAAAGACGCATATGTATCTGAATCGATAAAAGGTATAGCAAAAGATTGTTTTAGGTATAGTGTTCCCGAAGATATTTTAAATTTCCAAATAAGATTATGAATTTTTAATCATATTTTCCATGGAATAAAGTCCGGGATTTTGTACAGAGGTAAATTCTGCTGCACGAAGTGCACCTAAAGCAAATATATCTCTTGAACCTGCATGATGAGAAAGCGTTATTATCTCATCTTTTCCTGCGAAAATAATTTCATGTTCTCCCGGAATGCTTCCGCCTCGCACAGAATGTATTCCTATTTCGTTTTTGCATCTTGGTGATCGCTTTTGAGTTCTGTCGAAAACATATTTTGTATCATTATTTAAAGTTTCGGAAATTTTTTCTGCAATCATCAAAGCAGTACCGCTGGGAGCATCTATTTTTTGATTGTGGTGTTTTTCTATTATTTCTATATCGAAATTTTTTCCGAGAACTTTGGTAGCGGTTTTAGAGAGTTCTAAAAGTAAATTAATTCCTAAAGACATATTCCTGGAATAAAAAATTGGAACTTCACAAGCAGTTTTCTTAATGTCTTCAATTTGCTCGCAAGAAAGACCCGTAGTACAAATTACTGCGGGTATTTTATTTTTTTTGCTGTATTTTAAAACCGATGAAAGCGCAGAAGGGTGTGAAAAATCTATTATGACATCAGCAGGTAAATTTATTTTTTCTATACTTTCGAAAACAGGAAATTCACCATTTTCAGAATGATTTATATCTACTCCCGCCACAACAAAGGAATTTTCGGATTTTTCAACTGCTTCGATTATAGCTTTTCCCATTTTTCCGTTGCATCCGCAAATTATTATTTTCATATTCGTGCTTTTTCTCCGTCCTTTTTAAACATTATATTAACGAAAATTTTTTCATTGTTTTTTCAAGTTTTTTGTAATTTTCCTCACTTAAAATATCGAGGGGCATGCGGCATCTTCCACAACCATATCCCATCATATTTAAGGCTTCTTTAACCGGTATCGGATTTACGTCGCAAAACATGGTGTTCATCAGTTCTAAATATTTAATTTGCATTTTTGAAGCAATTTCAATATTTCCTTCGAGATATTCTTTAACAAGCAAATGGCATTCTTTGGGACAAATATTTGAAAATACTGATATAACTCCGATGCCTCCGAGGGAAAGAATGGGTACAATTTGATCATCGTTTCCGGAATAAATATTCAAATTTTCTCCGCACAAATTTTTTATTTTGGCTACTTGAGAAATATATCCGCTTGCTTCTTTTATTGCGCAAATATTTGGATGTTTTGAAAGTTCAGCACAAGTTTCGGGGTTTATGTTTACGCCTGTTCTGGATGGAACATTGTAAAGAATAATGGGAATATCAATTTTGTCCGCTATGTATGTATAGTGTTTTATAAGCCCGGACTGAGATGTTTTATTATAATATGGAGTAACTATAAGCAATCCATCGACACCCAGCTCTTGAGCTTTTAAGGAAGATTTAAGAGTAGCTTCCGTATCATTGCATCCAGTACCTGCTATAACTGGAATTCTTTTTGCCGTTTTTTCAACGGTAAATTTTATGACCTTTATTTTTTCTTCGCAACTTAGTGTGGCTGATTCTCCAGTAGTTCCACAAGTAATTATTGCGTCAGTTCCGTTTTTTATTTGAAATTCTATTAATTGACCAAGTGCATCATAGTTTACGGAACCATCCTTGTTCATAGGAGTTATGAGTGCTACTCCTGCGCCTTTGAAAATTGTTTTTTTCATTATCAATAGCCTCCAATTATGATATGTATCCTTCACGGCAAAGCATTTCGGCCAAAAGAATAGCTCCTCCGGCAGCACCTCGCACCGTGTTATGGCTCATGCATACAAATTTTAAATCATATTGAGAATCATTTCGCATTCTTCCGACTGCAATTCCCATACCTTTTTCTATTTCTCGGTCAATCTTGATTTGAGGTCTTGAATTATCCTCAAAATAATTTATAAATTGTGAAGTTGAACTGGGTAAATTTCTGCTCTTTTCATGTCCTTTAAAATTTTTCAATTTTTGAATGGCATCTTTCGGCGATATTTGCGTTTTAAAAGACACAAAAACTGCTGCTGTATGCCCATCTGTAACAGGTACTCTCAAACATTGAGAAGTAATGTTTATATTTTTGTTGGGAATTATTTCTCCGTTTTTTACTTCTCCCCAAATTTTTAAAGGTTCTTGTTCGGATTTTTCTTCTTCTCCTTGTATAAATGGTATGATATTATCTTTCATTTCAGGCCAGGTTTCAAAAGTTTTTCCGGCACCGGATATAGCTTGATATGTACATACAAGTATTTTATCTATCTCAAATTCAAAAAGGGGATGAAGCGCAGGAACGTAACACTGAATTGAACAATTTGATTTTGTGGCTATAAATCCTTTTTTTGTTCCCAATCTTGTTTTTTGATATGGGATGACGTCCATGTGATGTGCATTAATTTCAGGAATTATCATCGGAATGTCGCAAATTCCTCTGTTTGCGCTGTTGTTAGAAATAACCGGACATTCTGCTTTTGCGTATCTTTCTTCCAACTTCCGGGTTTCATCTTTGTTCATATTTAAGGCACAAAAAACAAAATCAACGGATTTTGCAATTTTTTCTATGTCTCTGACTGCATCATAAACTATTTTATCTTTTATTTTTGATGGTATGGGAGAATCCATAATCCACCTGTTTTCAACGGCCTGACTATAAGATTTTCCGGCGGAATTCGGACCGGCAGCAAGTGTTTCGATTTCAAACCAAGGGTGATTTTGCAAAAGGGCCGTAAATTTTTGCCCGACGGTCCCAGTAGCACCCAAAATTCCTATTTTATATTTTTTCATAATGTTTTGAGCCTATGATTTTAATTTTACGTGTTTTTTATGATGTAATAAATCATTTGCTCTTTTCACCGCCTTTATTTATTACTTCAAAACTCTATAATACCATTGTATTGAGAAATAAGTCAATTTGATTATTGATAATTTCCATTAAGAATTTTATTTGTTATAATGGTAGTCTAAAATAATTTGGAGGAAATAAAATTTGGATATTGATTTTAATAAAAAAAGTACGTTTGATTATTATTTACCTGAAGATCTTATTGCTCAGCATCCGATTGAACCGAGAGATTTTTCAAGGCTTATGATAGTGGATAAGCAAAGTGGAAAAATTATTCATAAAAAATTTTATGACGTGGTAGAATATCTTAATCCTGGAGATTGCCTGGTAATAAACGATTCTAAAGTTTTGCCTGCCAGAATTTTCGGAAAAAATGTCGAAACAGGGTATATGGTAGAATTCTTACTTCTTAAACAGTTAGGTTCTGGCATGTGGGAAACATTAGTCAAACCTGGGAAAAAAGCTAAGAGTGGATTTAAATTTATTTTCGGAGATGAAAAAGGTACACATTTGACTGCTGAAATAACAGAAATATTGCCGGATGGAAACAGAGTGATTCAGTTTGAAGATATAAAAAATTTTTTTAGTAAACTTGAAGAAATCGGTCAAATGCCCCTTCCGCCTTACATAAAAGAAAAGTTAAAAGATAAATCCCGTTATCAAACAGTTTATGCCAGAGATTTGGGTTCAGCCGCCGCTCCTACCGCAGGACTTCATTTTACTCCCGAACTTTTGAAAAAAATAAAGGATAAGGGGATAAATGTGGTCTCTGTGACGTTGCACGTGGGTTTGGGAACTTTTCGTCCTGTAAAAGAAGAAAATATTGAAAATCATAAAATGCATTCAGAATTTTTTATAGTTCCACAAAGTACGGCAGAAGTGATAAAAAACGCAAAAAAATCAGGAAATAGAGTTATATGTGTCGGAACCACGAGTTGCCGTACAGTAGAATCCGTATACGATAAATTCGGTGAGATCAAGGCATTTGAAGGTTCTACAGACATATTTATAAAACCAGGCTACAATTTTGGGATAACAGATGGACTTATAACAAATTTTCATCTTCCTGAGAGTACACTTATAATGCTTGTTTCGGCATTCGCAGGGTATGAAACTATTATGAGAGCTTATAAAACCGCAGTTGAAGAAAAGTATAGATTTTTCAGTTTTGGTGATGCAATGCTAATAATTTAAAATTTTAATTAAATAATTATTGCAATTTTAATCGTTTTGTGGTACATTAGTTCAGTTGAAATACACACGCCGAAAAGAAATACAAATACGCAGGTGGCCAAAAGGCTAAAGTTCGGCGGAGGAAAAAACCAAGGAGGAATATTTAATGTCAGTAGTATCGATGAAACAACTTTTAGAAGCAGGTGTGCATTTCGGACACCAAACTCGCAGATGGAATCCAAAAATGGCCGAGTATATTTTTACTCAACGCAACGGTATTTACATTATCGATTTGCAAAAAACTGTAAAAAAACTTGACCAAGCTTACAATTTCATCAAAGAAGTAACTGAACAAGGAAAATCTGTCCTTTTCGTGGGAACAAAGAAACAAGCTCAAGAATCAGTAAAATCTGAAGCGTTGAGATCCGGTTCATTTTTTGTGAATGCCAGGTGGCTTGGCGGTATGCTTACTAACTTTTCTACAATACGTAAAAGAGTAAGTCGTTTAAATCAACTTAAAGCCATGGAAGAAGACGGAACATTTGAACTTCTCCCGAAAAAAGAAGTAATAAAGCTTCGTCTGGAAATTGAAAAACTTGAAAAGTTTTTAGGCGGCGTAAAAGATATGAAAGAACTTCCGGGGGCACTTTTTGTCGTGGATCCGAAAAAGGAGCGTATAGCTGTAGCAGAAGCTAAAAAACTTGACATACCGGTTGTTGCAATAGTTGATACAAATTGTGATCCGGATGCAGTTGATTACGTAATACCCGGAAATGACGATGCTATCAGAGCAGTCAAACTTATAAGTGGGGCTATGGCACAAGCAGTAATAGAGGGAAAAGAAGGAGAAATTCAAGAAGAGATTCTTCCAGAAGTTTCCGAAGAAGAGTTTAGTGAAGTTGAAACTGTTGAATCAGAACAAGAATAGTAAATTGTGAATGCAGGAGCCGAATTTATAGATGAAGTTTGATTGAAATTCGGCTTACTTGATTGTATTAATTTGAATTCAGGAGGAATTAGCGTGAGTTTTACTGCTAAAGATGTTAAGGAACTGAGAGAAAAAACAGGATGCGGCATGATGGATTGCAAAAAAGCACTTGCTTCGTCCGATGGAGATATGGCAGCGGCTATAGATTTTTTGAGAGAAAAAGGTTTAGCGGCAGCAACTAAGAAATCTTCAAGAGTAGCAGCAGAGGGATTAGCGATGGCTTATACAAATGAGGACGGCAGTGTTGGTGTGGCTATAGAGGTAAACTCTGAAACGGATTTTGTGGCAAAGAATGTCGATTTTCAATCATTTGTTAAACTTTGTGGTGAAATTGTCATAGAAAAAAATCCGCAATCTGTTGAAGAGTTATTGAAATTAAAGGCAGAAAACGGTAAAACAGTTGAAGAAATATTACAAGAAAAAATTCTTACAATAGGAGAGAATATAAAAATCAGACGTTTTAAACGTTTTGAAGGTGTTGTTGCGGGATATGTTCACGCAGCTGGAAAAATTGGTGTTTTGGTAAATTTTGATGTAGATAATAAAGATGTTGCCAAAACCGATGTTTTCAAAGCATTTTCTAAAGATGTAGCGATGCAAATCGCAGCAATCAATCCGCTTTATCTTGTTCCGGAAGAGATACCGGCTGACGTAATAGCTCATGAGAGAAAGATATTAAAAGAGCAAATTGTTGGTGATGGAAAACCGGAAAATATTGCTGAAAAAATAGTAGAGGGAAGAATCGGAAAATACTATAAAGAGGTTTGCCTAATGAATCAAGCATTTGTAAAGGACGGAAACCTCAGTATCGAACAGTATACACAAAAAATTTCCAAAGAATTGGGAACAAGTATAAAAATCATTTCTTTTGTAAGATTCGAAAAGGGTGAAGGAATAGAAAAGAAAGAAGATAACTTTGCTCAAGAAGTTGCCGGAATGATTAAATAGTTAACATAGTAGTGTGTCCGAGAATTCTTGATCTTTAGGACACACTGTATTTCAATTAAGAGCGTACATCTCCGAGAGGTTATATCTGATGATTAATTTTGACACAAGTTATTTGAGTGAATTTGTTACAGATGAAGAAATTGAAGGATTTCAAATTAAGATAAACGAGATACATGATGCTTTACATTTTGTTTCCGAAAATGAAAATGATTTTAAAGGGTGGCTAGATCTACCTATA
Organism: uncultured Oscillospiraceae bacterium; assembly: GCA_900552265.1. Classification (GTDB taxonomy): domain Bacteria; phylum Bacillota; class Clostridia; order Oscillospirales; family Acutalibacteraceae; genus UMGS1491. The sequence continues at coordinate 17,093 of URZE01000006.1, read as the reverse complement.
AAAATTAATACTCAGGAACTTGAAAAAATTAAGTCTTCTGCAAAAAAAATAAGAGAGAATTCTGATATTTTTGTTGTCATTGGAATTGGTGGATCGTATTTGGGAGCGAGAGCTGCGATAGAGTTTTTGAAATCTCCAAATTATAACTACTTATCAAAAAATTCTCCTAAGATTTTTTTTGTAGGAAATTCTGTGAATTCTCAAGAATTGGAAGATATCTTAGAAATTTGTAAAAAAAGAGATGTTTCAATTAATGTTATTTCAAAATCGGGCACAACCACCGAACCAGCTATAGCATTTAGGGTTTTCAAAAAATTTCTGGAAAACAAATATGGGAAAGAACAAGCGAAAGATAGAATTTACTGTACCACTGATCCGTATAGAGGTTCACTTTTGAAAATTGCTCGTGAAGAAGGTTATGAGTGTTTTGAAATACCGCAAAATATAGGTGGGCGTTATTCTGTCTTGACAGCTGTAGGACTACTTCCGTTAGCAGTTAGCGGAGCAAATATAGATGAGATATTGAGTGGTGCTCGTGATTCTTATGAAGAAAATTTGAATAAGTCTTTAAAAATTAATGATTGTTATAAATACGCTGTTTTGAGAAATATTTTTTATAAAAAAGGAAAACACATTGAATTAATTGCAGGTTACGATTCAAGACTTCGTTATTTTTTTGAGTGGTGGAAACAACTTTTTGGTGAAAGTGAAGGCAAAAATTGTACTGGAATTTTTCCTGCAACCGCTATTTTTACGACTGATTTACATTCTATGGGGCAATTTATTCAAGAGGGAAATAAAATATTGTTTGAAACTGTAATAAAAGCAAGAAATTTTGATGAAGGTTTAATTGTACCTCATTGTGAAAATGACTTAGATGAGCTAAATTATCTTGAAGGTAAAAAATTGAATTACGTAAATGAGAAAGCTTTCGAAGCTACTGTTTTGGCTCATACCAATGGTGGAACACCAAATATTATCATCACAATTGATAGTTATTCGGAATATTGGTTGGGTTATATTATTTATTTTTTTGAAAAAGCTTGCGCAGTTTCAGGATATTTGATGAATGTAAATCCATTCAATCAGCCAGGTGTGGAGGAATATAAAGTTAATATGTTTAGATTGTTAGATAAACCTGGATATTGATTTGAATTTTTATAAATTTAGTAAAAAAATTATAAAGATTATGAAACGTTTATTATAAAAATAAAAACGGTATAAGCTCTTGACAAACTTGTAGAAATATTTTATAATGACTATACCGAATTGCAAACGGATTTTTTGTTGTGTTTAATAAGGAGGTTCCATAGTAATGGCAATAGTACCTAAAAGAAAACATTCTAAAGCGAGAAGAAACACAAGACGTTCTAACGTATGGAAGATAAAAGTTCCGGCTTTCAGCAGATGTGAAGAGTGCGGAGCGTTGAAGTTAATTCACAGAGTGTGCAAATCTTGCGGTTATTATAAGGGAAGAGAAGTTATTAAAAAGGGAGCATAATTTTTAGTTCATTATAGTAACAATTGATTAGAGGAGGAGAAATCCTTCTCTATTTTCTTCAAGTGTATTTATTTTATTATATCAGGATGTGAAAAAATGGCTAATGCTGTTGTGGCTCTGGTTGGACGACCGAATGTTGGAAAGTCTACGCTTTTTAATAAATTAATTGGTAAGCGTATTTCTATTGTAGACGATACTCCAGGAGTTACTCGAGATAGAGTTTATGGTGAATGTGAGTGGAAAAATAGAAAAATTTCTATTGTAGATACAGGTGGTATTGAAGAAATAAAATCAAATGATATTATTTCCAAAGAAGTGCGTAGGCAAGCTGAACTTGCAGTAGATTTGGCTGATGTGGTGGTATTTGTTGTTGATGTTAAAACGGGAATGGTGTCTTCGGATTTAGAAATAGCACATATGTTAAAAAAATCGGGAAAACCTGTTGTACTTTGCGTAAATAAAGCGGATACTATTGGGGCTGCAGATTGCAATTTTTATGAATTTTACAATTTGGGACTTGGCGATCCTATACAAGTGTCGTCGGTTCATGGCCATGGTACAGGAGATTTGCTTGATGAGATATCTAAGTTTTTACCGAATTCTGATTTTGAAGAATTAAGCGAAAGTATTCCAGTAGCAGTTATAGGTAAGCCAAATGTAGGAAAATCTTCACTTATAAATTATATTTCAGGTTATGAAAGAAGTATAGTTTCTAATGTTGCCGGTACCACGCGTGACACTATTGATACATTTATTTCAAACAAATTTGGAAATTATAATTTTATTGATACTGCAGGCCTTAGACGGCAAAGTAAAGTTAATGATAAGATAGAAAAATATAGTATAATGAGAACAAAATTGGCAGTTGAACGTTCACGAGTTTGTGTGATTATGATAGACGCTAAAGAAGGAGTTACTGAACAAGATACTAAAGTTGCAGGTCTTGCTCATGAAGCAGGAAAAGCAAGCATAATAATTGTTAATAAATGGGATGCCATAGAAAAAAATGACAAAACCATGAATGAATACAAGAAAAAAATTAAAGAAAAATTTTTATTTATGTCTTATGCGCCTATAATTTTTGTTTCTGCAAAAACGGGTCAACGAATAAATGAAATTTTTGAATATATTAATCAGGTTTCTGAATATAATTCTATGCGTATTTCTACAGGAACTTTGAATGATGTTTTGGCGAGAGCTGTTGTAAAGACACCATTGCCGACTCATAAAGGTAGACGTTTGAAAATTTATTATATGACTCAGGTAAGTGTTCAGCCACCTACATTTGTATTTTTTGTAAACAAAGCTGAGTTGTTTCATTTTTCATATCAGCATTATATTGAAAATAATCTAAGAAGTACATTTGGTTTCGTTGGTACTCCGATACGATTTATAATTCGTGAAAAGTCCGAACAAAAATTCGAACCAAAGATTTAATTTTTGGAAAGGCAGAAAATTTTATAATGTTAAAAAACATTTTTTTACTTAATTATTACCTAATTCCTTTTTTAATGATTTCAACCATTTCGTATTTAATTGGATGTATTAATTCTTCTATTGTAGTTACGAAATTGTTTAAATCTCAAGAAGATATCAGAAACGTTGGAAGTGGGAATGCGGGATTTACAAATGTTTTGCGTACTATGGGCAAAAAAATGGCCGTTATTACTTTCTTGGGAGATTTTTCGAAAGGAGTTTTAGCAGTCGCTTTGAGCTTGTGGATAACTTCTTGGTTTTTCTTGAGAAGTGATTCTTGGGAAATTTTTGTATATTATTCTTATATATCATGTTTTATGTGTGTTGTAGGACATATTTATCCGTGTTTCTTCAAATTTAAAGGTGGAAAAGGAATTTTAACCACTTGGTCTTCAATGCTTTTGATTGATTGGCGTATATTTTTAGTTCTTATAACTGTATTCATAATAGTTTTGTTATTGAGTAAAATTGTTTCACTTGCATCTATTGTTGCAGCTGTTTCATATCCTGTGGCAACATTTTTATTTTCTTATTTAACATATTGTAATACAGAAAATTCATCTGTATGGAATTTTTTATTTCCTACGTTAATTGCACTTATGGTTTCGGTAATAATACTTTTCCGACACAAAAGCAATATTTTAAGACTTATAAAGGGAACGGAAAAAAGAATATCTGTACATAAATAAGGGGGATTGTTTTCATGCAATCATATGTTATTCATTTTATACGTCATGGATTAACCGAAGCCAATCTTACAGGTAAGTATGCAGGAGTATGGGATATTCCAGTGTGTAGTGAGGGAATTGAAAAATTGCACGGACTTAAAGATATTTATAAATATCCTTGTGTTGAGGAGTATTATAGCAGTCCGTTGCAGAGATGTATTCAAACATGTGACATTGTGTATCCACAAACTCATCCTGTAGTAGTAGAAGGTTTAAAAGAATGTAATTTTGGAGATTGGGAAGGAAAAACTACTCAAGAACTTACTGGAGATGAGTTGTATTTAAAGTGGATGAACAGAGGGAATGACATAAGTCCTCCTAATGGAGAAAGTTGGAGCACTTTTTATAATAGGATAAGAGCAACATTTGAAAAAATAGTAGAATCAATGATGAGAAGAAAGGTTACTTCGGCATCTGTTTTTACCCATGGTGGAGTAATTATGACAATACTTGCTATGTACGGTATTCCGAGAGCTGATTTTTATGAATGGATGGTAGATAACGGATGTGGGTATTCCGTAAGAATTACGCCTGGAATCTGGATGAGAGAAAAAGTGATGGAAGTTTATGATAAAATACCTCTCGGGGCAAATGGAAATATAAATGGTGAATTTAAAAATTTAATTGATAATTTAAAAGAAAAACATTAACTTAAGGAAGTAATTGATATGGGAAGTTCAGAAAATTTAAGAAATATAGCTATAATTGCGCACGTTGACCACGGAAAAACAACTCTTGTTGACCAAATGTTAAAACAAAGTGGTATATTTAGGACAAATGAAAGCGTTGCCGAAAGGGTAATGGATTCTGGAGATTTGGAAAGAGAAAGAGGAATTACAATTCTTTCTAAAAATACTGCAGTAATGTATAAAGATATAAAAATAAATATAGTTGACACTCCGGGTCATGCCGATTTTGGCGGAGAAGTAGAACGAATTTTGATGATGGTCGATGGTGTAGTATTGTTGGTAGATGCTTTTGAAGGATGCATGCCACAGACAAGATTTGTTTTGAAAAAAGCTTTAAAACTTGGTAAAAAACCCATTGTTGTAGTTAATAAAATTGACCGTCCTGGAGCAAGACCCGAAGAGGTAGTTGATGAAGTTTTAGATCTATTTATAGAGCTTGGAGCTGATGAAAGTCAAATTGAGTTTCCGGTTGTTTATGCTTCCGGAAGAAACGGGTATGCCTTCGTTAATGAAAATGATTCAAAAGAAAATCTGATGCCTCTTTTTGAAACCATAATAAAAGAAGTGCCTGCACCACAAGGTGATAAAGAGGGGCCTCTGCAAATACTTATTTCCAATATAGATTATGATGATTATGTTGGACGTATAGGTGTTGGAAGAGTTGAACGTGGAAGTGTAAAAAGCGGTCAAAATGTCGTTTTGTGCACTCGTGACGGAGAAAATAAAAATGTTAAAATAGGTAAACTTTATACATTTGAGGGATTGAATAGGGTAGAGTCTGAAAAAGCTGATTTGGGAGAAATAATATCCATTTCGGGAATAACTGGGCTTAATATCGGTGAAACTCTTTGTGACCCTAACCATGTTGAGCCATTACCATTTGTTAAAATAGATGAGCCTACAGTATCAATGAATTTTATGGTTAACAATAGTCCGTTTGCTGGTCGTGAAGGTAAATTTGTTACGTCAAGAAATGTTCGAGACAGACTTTTTAAAGAAATTGAAACTAATGTTTCTATGCGTGTGGAAGAAACAGATTCTGCAGATACGTTTAAAGTTTCCGGAAGGGGAGAATTGCACCTTTCAATTTTGATAGAAACAATGAGAAGAGAAGGTTATGAATTTCAGGTATCAAGACCACAGGTAATAATGAAAGAAATAGATGGAGTTTTATGTGAACCAATCGAAATTTTAACTGTTGAAGTACCTGAAGAGTACGTTGGAGCAGTAATAGAAAAAATAGGTTCACGTAAAGCTGAGATGGTAGATATGTCACCTAAAGAAAGTGGAACCACTCAAATAGAATTTAAAGTTCCATCCAGAGGTATAATAGGGTATCGATCTGAATTTTTAACAGATACTAATGGAAAAGGAATTCTTAATCAGGTTTTTGATTCTTATGAACCTTATAAAGGTGAGATATCTCAAAGACGTCATGGTTCGCTTGTTGCGCATGAAACGGGAGTTTCTACTGGGTACGGATTATTTGCAGCTCAAGACAGAGGTAGACTTTTCATAGGACCCGGTGTAAATGTTTATGAAGGAATGGTTGTAGGTTCTACACCAAAGGCCGAAGATATTACCGTTAATGTATGTAAGAAAAAACATGTTACTAATATGCGTGCCTCAGGTTCTGATGAAGCTCTAAAACTTACCCCTCCAAGTGTGTTAAGTCTGGAACAATCAATTGAATTTATAGATGATGACGAGTTGCTTGAAGTAACTCCGAAAAATTTAAGAATACGTAAAAAAATTCTTGATAAAACTATGAGACTTAGAAATCAAGTACAAAGATGACAGCTGTTTAACATAAAAAATCGATTGAAGTTAGATGGTAGTTTATATGTTTTAACAATTTAAAATCAACAACGTTAAGTAAATTTTTATGAGGTTAATGATCAAAAATTTTAAAATGTGTTTTTAGTGAAATTTTTGTACAAAGTTGAACTGTTGTACATTATTTTTTGAAAAAAGTGCTGTTAATGACATAACGTTTATTACATAGTAAATGATTATGTAGATATCAAGTAGTATTTACGAATATAGGAAAAGGCACTATACTCCGGTTAAGATTTCGATATACAAAAAATAGTAAAAAATTTGTTTAAATGAATAAATATAATATAAGTGTATATGATGGTAGATTATATACACTTTTTAATATCGATATCACTAAAACATAGTTTGTTGTTGTAAATTATGCTAAGATGTCTATGGAAAAAAAGAGATGCAATGATACTCAAAACGCAAGCAAATTTAAAGTATGAATTAGAAGTAAACACTTTAGTGTGCGAAGGTATTATGTCATTTTGCATTAGAGTTAAATACTGCACAATAACACAGAAATCAGAGATCAGAAAAAAGAATATCTGATCATAAATAAACTTAAAAAATAACATCCTTTTGCAAGTAGTCATTCTACTGAGTTTTGAATATAGCAAGAACTAGCTGTTTTTAAGTGATTAATACTTACAAAATTTTTGATACTCACGTCTTCTTATAGGTATGTATGATATGTAAAAAATTTTATCTGTAGGTAGGTTAAAAATGGTTGTGGGTTACTTTGAACTATATATGTAGTAAATAAGGTTAAAAAGGTATTTGTTATAAGACCGAAATATTTATAATATGGTATTTTTGTGCACAAATAAGTTAAATAAAATTATACCAACTCACTACTAAAGTAATAAGAAAAAGTCGTAGACATGTTTTAGATTTTATACTAACAATTATAGTTAATTCAATTGAAAGATTGGGTATTAAGGAGTTTGCAAAAAACAAAAAATTTGACGTCGTTAGCGTAATTTTGAAATTGAGGACAGTTTAAATAGTGAAGGTTTCAAGAATAAGGACTACAATATAATCTCTACGCGAAGTATAAGCTAAATTTTTTTAAAAAATAGAAAAAATCCGATTACACAAGTCAACTTACCTGAGGTAAGGTCAAAGAACTGATCAAAATTTTATAAATCTTCTAACATAGCGCTAGTAATCGACTTTAGTCAATTACAGTATTTACAAATATATCTACATGATTACAATTTATATATCAACGAAAGGAGTAAAATTAAAAATGAACTTTACTAAAATAGATTTAGAGACCTGGGGCAGAAAAGAGAATTATAACTGGTTTACTAAAAAGAATCGTCGTACAATCAGTATGACTTTAAATGTTGATGCTACAAATATAATAAAAAAAATTAAAAGGTTTAAGTTAAGACATTATCCAACATTTGTTTATATGATTTCAAAAGTTTTAAATTCAAACGATGAGTTTAAGACATCTTATGATGAATATGGTAATTTAGGTATATACGATGTAATTCACCCTCGATATCCGATATTTCATGAAAATGATAAGAGGCTTTCGATTTTATGGACTGAATATTCCGATAATTTTGAGATTTTTTACGATAGATTTACTAATGATATTAATATTTATGGAGAAAACAGAAGTATGGCAGCAAGAGGACAATTTCCCCCGAACTGCTTCGATGTGAGTTCTCTTCCTTGGAGCAGTTTTACTAGTTTTGATTGTTCCCCCGTAGGTGATGCAGTTTGGTTGGTGCCTTTTGTTATGGTAGGTAAATTTTTTGAATTTGGAGAAAAGTTATTATTACCAGTTTCCATATCGGTACATCATGCTACTTGTGACGGTTATCATGTAAGCATGTTTTTTAAAAAATTAGAAGAATTGTGTGATAAACCAGATAAATGGATGTAAATCAAGGAGTCGATTAATGTTAACATTAATTGAATTTTTTGACAATAGTACGATAACCAATAGGTATTTGAAAAAGTTCAATAACATTGCAGATTTAAGTCAACTATAATGTTTACAAGAAAGATTATTCAACAAAATGTCTCGAAAAATTTGAGGCGATTTTTTTATTTACAAAAAGGAAAATTTGGAACATGGAAATATTTTTACTGATAGTTATTTTAATTGGGATAGTTGTGTACCAAGGAAAAGAGATTCGTGAATTTAAATGTAAAACTTTAGACATATTTAGAATTGTATGCTGAGAATAGATTACAAAAGGATGATAAATAGAATTATTAGACGACAGAGCATATCTTGAGCCATTGGATAATGAATCCAAAGAAGTTTTAGAATGTTTTTGCAGTGAAAATGTTTATTAAGAATATGGAACACTCCATGTGAGTAAAGCGTGGCATATAGGAGTTTCCAGATTATTAAGCGGAAATTGCAGATTTAGAGTACCATGATTAAAAAATTTTATGAATGAAATTAAATCGGTATTTGAAACATTGTTTGAAATTAATGTGAATGACCATATCGAAAAGAAAAAAATTTAGCCTATGCTCATGATCATATGCTTGGGTTGAGGATGTAAAAAAGATATATCCAAATGCAACACATAAAATACACTAGTTTGGAGAAAAATAGTTTTTTATATAGGAAAAAATCAAAGACCTTGAAAGAAAAATTTTGAAAACTTTCTGAATGGTGTGAAACAAATGAATGTCGAAATGTGTTATTATTACAATATTATTAATCAAAAAATAATATATTTTTGTAATATATATTAACTATATGTAATTGATGTTTTTTCTCATTAAATTTCAGCTTTGGTATATAATCACTTCCCGAGGTTTAAAGTGAAATTATTTTTTGAAAACAAGTTATATATCCACTATTTGTTAGTTCTTTTAAGTATTTACCAAGCGTACAGTTGGATATGTTTAAGTAAAAAGTTATTTTTGTCAGGATATTCTGTATTTCCTATGTTTAAAATATAAAAAAACAGAGCTTTTGCTCCGACTGAAAGTTTTATATCTTTTGCTATTGAATCGATATTTTTTAAAGTGTTTTTCACTACAACATCTCCAAAAATAAACTTATCTTATATCATGGTATTCTGAGTCTGCCAAATAACTTGCTACATCAGGTTTTTCAGCGATAATTTTAAAATGCTTGTCTATGCAATCTTCGCAATAAATCAAATTATCAATAGAATAACATTTTTTTCTTCGCAAATTGGATTGTCATAAAAATAATATTCATAAACTTTAATAGCTTCGTTGTCAGGAGGAGTGAGATATTCTCTATCATCTAACATTTCCATTTTCAATTTTCCTTTCAATTGTGTCCAAAGCTTTTTCCACTTCGGCAAGGATTTTTTCACTTTCATGTAATTTTTAATTTCGACTAACCCTAAAATCACTATTGTAATTAGTAATATTTATATTTCTCTTTTTATTTTTAAAATGTAAAAATCCGATAGTATCGTCTATCATGTGTATTTTGCATTTACATTAATCTAAGTGTTGATAATTATTTTTTTAATTTGATACAATATTTTTCAGATGTTTTTGATTTTATACTGATGTAAACATTATCATCGACTACAAATGGCTTAAATAACTCGCTCATTGAGATATCTTCTACCACCCAATAAACAAAAGTGGCGCAGGTGCCAAGAGGTTGTTTGATAGAAATGTGGGACTGATCTACCCTAATTTCATCAGACGAAATAACTAGATGAGGATTATTGCCGATGCCAAGTATAAGTCGATTGATAACATTGGCAATCGAGATTATTTACAAGTGCGCTTGCCTATATGTTCTGTTTTGATACGAAGGTTGGCTACTACCTCTATCCAGAATCGGACGGCTCTGACGATTTGAAATTGTGGTTGAATTGTAGTTCGACCTATGAGAAAAATGTTATGCCACGTGATGACATCAGCGTTAACAAGTGCGGCCTGAAAATCCCTATCAACGCTATGGACTATAATGACTTTGTTGCAAGGATGAAAGTCTGCGAACGGCAATTTGTGAGTGTGTTTACAACAACTACTACTTAGAGCTTACGAACATTGCTGTTCGTGATAAGGTTCTTTGTACAATTTCTAATTCTAATAATGAAGAACTGAATCACATTTTTGGCACAGATGGTGTCTTCGAATGATAGTCTGACACTCTAATCTGAGTCTTTCATAAGCGGGTCTTAGGGGACTCCTAACGAGGACTTTTTACTGAGTTCGGCAAAACTGAGTAAAAAGGCACCGTTCGTTAAGACTATACAGCACCTTTCTAAGTACAGAAAGAGGGCGTAGTCGGTGTACGCATTTGCATACTGGCTGCGCCTCTTCTTGGGCAGTAATACGGTACCAATTAAACGAAAGTTACTTCTGCATTGACGATTTCCACGGTTCGATTACGTGTATTATTGCTCCGTCTGACTCATTTCATCAGGTCAGTTGCTTTGAGTTCCTCAGTAATCTTTTCTTCTTCGGACAGTTGCTTTATAATGTCATCGAACAGTGTTTGCGCCTGCAATTCAATCTCTGCAAGATAGCTATTCAACATTCCGACAGAGAGCAAATTGTAATAGCGCACACAGTGATGCTCTTTTAGGTATTGCCGATGCCGTTGTCACCATACGCCGTTGGCATCTCATTCTGTTCTTCAATTTTAAGATTGGGTGGAAAAAATTTCCAATCTGCCGGTATGTACTACACATTTTTTCGCATTCTGTCATAGCCGTTACCTCCTGTTATGCCGCATAAATGACCTTAAATTTTTTTACCTTGGCATTATGAATTTGAGCAGTAGTTCATCGACAACCTTCGGTATACCGTTCCGCTGCAATAAGCCAGCTACGCAGGTTATTCAGGCTCTCGATGATAAGCCTTCGTTTCTTCGTGTAGAGCGCAAAGTAATAGTTTTGCTTCCTCCTTTGATATTCTGCAATCATATTATATCGAAGAAGGCGGTCTGAATCGAATGTGCGGATTAGTAAGTGAATATGTGTGCAAGCTCCGGTTTTGCTGTTTTATGAAATCCCTTATGAACATCCGTACCAATTCAAATAGTTCTCTTTGAATTATTGACTTACGCACGTTTTTGTGTATTTGCCAATTTTCTTTGTCATTTTCAAGATACTTTTTGAGTTTAAAAGATTTACTGTAAGTTTTAAAATTGATTACGTCACCCGTATATGACTGATTGGACAAATATATTGCGAAACCATGACATGAGTCCATAAATATTCTCCGAGTGGAGGTTTTGCTAAAGGTCTTTAAGACCTTTTTTTTAGCGTAAACTGAAGGAATATAAATTTTTTCTTTTTTAAGAATCTTTGCTATTCCATTTACACTTTCACTTTGTTTAAATATGTGACGCACAACATCTGTAGCTTCTTCATCTATTGCACAACGTTTTCTATCAATTTCATCATATTTATATCCATACGGTGGATGTCCTATTGCATAACCTTGACTACTTTTGATTTCAAATGTTGACCGTATTTTTCGGCTCATAGCTTTTGCATATCATTCATAATATTCCTAAATGGAGTAAAATGGTCGTCGCCTTTGTCGCTGTCAACTTCGTCGTTTACTGCTATAAGCCTGATATCGTGCAATGGTAATATTGATTCTGCAAGTTTACCGACTTCAATATAATTTCTTCCAATCCTTGACATATCCTTTACTATTAAAGTACCCACTTGGTTGACTTCAATTAATTTAAACATATCTTTGAAGCCTTGCCTATTAAATCGATATTCCGTCATCAATAAAAACTTTTACATTTCTAAAACCGTGTTCTTTGGCGTACCGAGTAAGAAGTGTTTTTTGATTTGAAATGCTGTTGCTTCCGCCTTCTAAATCATCATCGCGCGATAATCTTAAATATAAAGCTGTTATTTTATCGCTTTGTAAAGTATTGTTTGTTTTATTTGACTGTTTCAATTGGCCTTTTTTTCTGTTTAGCATCCAAAAATAATGTTTACTATTTCATTATACTAAACTTTTTTGGTCTCATGAATCTCAATTTGATGAGATTTTCGGCAAATTTTTGATAATAATAAATTTTTCTTTTAAGCTTTCGCATGTTTTATCAAAATATGAATTAATTAAATATGTTGTTTTACCGATTTGTATTTTAGTTTTGGTCGGGAAAGATACCACGTTAAATGAATTTATCATTTGAAAATTCTCCTTAAAAAGTTTATGGTATCTTAGTCCCTCGTAATAATAAAAACGAAGGCACACGAATTTCACGTCCCCACGGCCTATGGGGCCACCTTCATTGTTTGCGACGGTTTTTTTACGCTCGGACTGTGACTGAGTGGGAGTATCTTTAATTGTTGCTAAGATTTTTTATTCAATTTTCAATGTTCTTGAAAGGATTATTATTTACTCTTCCACTCGTATATAGATTGTTTTTAAGACACTCTATACACCCTATTTTTAAAAAATTTTTTAGACAAATTTAGCGTTCCATAAGTTTTCTTAATCTTTTCAGAATGCGATTAATTTTTTACTTATATTTTGCTGTGCAATATTGTAAATATGGGCTAATTCTTGTTGAGTCCTACATTTTTTGTGACTATGTAACTAACAAATATTCGATCTTCGATTTTTAAGTTCTTTATTGTTTTATGTAATTTTTCATTTTCGATAAGCTCAATCCAACCAAGTAAATTTGTCTGCAATAACTGCTTGTTCAAATCATACTCATCTAAAAATTTGTCATACACAATTTCTTTAATTGATATTTATGTATTTTTGACCTCCTGATGCTATCTTGTAAATCCATATTTTTTATTACTTTATAGAAATAAGCTATTTCATTTTTTATATCGTCACGATGATTTTTCACAACCGCTAACCTCCAAATTATTTGATTTTTTCAAACAATTCTGAGTGACTATGGGTAACGTATGTAATAGAGAAACCACCGCTTCACCATAGGCTTGTCCTCATGAACCTAAAAGCGCAGAGTATTACACCGGAAGTGCAAAACTTTGCTCATAAAATCAGGTATTAAAAAATGCTCTGCATAAGAATAAAATTAATTTGCAAAGTATTTATGTATTAAAATTTATTTTTGCAAAGCACTTAAGACGCCATATTCCAAATTCCCATTTTAAAGTGTGTTAATACCTAATTTTCTTATAGGTTACGCACTTTTTTTGATTATTTTTTAGTAGATAAATAAAAAATCTCATTCTACTTAATTAAAATTTAGACGTAGTTTCAACGTTGTCGCACCATGGATGAGGATTTCAGGAAGTTTTTATCGTACTTTGTAGATTTTAAAAATATTTATGATTAAAAAGTAAAAATAGGCGTAAAAAAATGAAGCCTTGCTGTTCAAGGTTTCATTTCTTTATAAATTTTTTCAAAGGTGTTGCTTTTGCACGGTAAAAAAGTATACATTCATTTTTTATCTTTTGCTACATTTAATTACGCTGTTAAGAACTTTTTAAACTAATTATGTCTTATTTTTGATAAAATAAGTTGTTTTAAATTGACGAGTTTATATAAATATTTAATAAAATACTTGATTTTTGTATTAAAAATCGATATATTAATAGCAAGAGGGTGCTCATACTTTCATTTTGATGTTTTGAAAGGAGGCTATATCATGATAAAAGTTTTAACTGAAGACCAAGTTCGCGATAGAGATAGAACTCTTCTCGGATTTGATCGTATTGAGCGCTATGTAAGACAAGGGACAGGACAAATTACAACATTCAACCAGTTAGGTATCAAAGGTATAAATAATAGACCGGATGGGTGGTATATTCCCGATAACAAAAATAATATTGCTATTTTGCTTGAAACAAAGAGCAGTAAAGAAGATATTGGGACAAAGAAATGTATTGATGAAATCAAAAAGAACTGTGCCGTATTACTAAACTCAGGATGGAAAAAAGTTGTCGGAATACTACATAATGGTTATAGAGCACAAGGTTTTGTAAATAATATGCCAATTGATATTCCCGATGAAATCCAAAATAAAAAATATTATATTAATTTGGTGAACAACAAAACTTTTGATAAAAATAAAATCTATAACATTACCAAAAGTATTAACGATTGTCTTCATGTAGAGTTTGGTGTTAAAAATTTGTATCATCGAATGATTTTTACTGCTTGTGCATTAGTAGCTGAAAGATATGGAGCAAACTTGCAAAGAACTAAGGATATGGGATTTTCGGTGTTTCAAACCGCTATATATAATCAACTCGCAAAATCTCTTGAAAGTGATAAAAAGCAGAATGCAAAAATAGATATACTTCTTGATCAGTATTCTAAAATTGAAATGAATATGTCTGAAAATCAAGCAGCGATTAATAAATTTATTGATAATGTTTGTGATATATCCGATTGCATTAACTCTAATGAGTGGCGTGGAGAGGATGTAATGAGTATATTTTTTAATGAATTTAATAGATATAAGGGTAAATCAGAAGCAGGACAAGTTTTTACACCAGAACATATTACTTCATTTATGTATCGTCTTATTGGTGTTAGTGAGAATGATTATGTAGGAGATTTTTGCTGTGGATCCGGAGCTTTTCTTGTAAAAAGTATGAGTAACATGATGCGATCTGCGGGAGGATATGACACAAATAAAGCAAAGAAAATTCGTAAAAATCATCTATTTGGTATCGAGTGGGATAAAGAAATATACGCTCTCGCTTGTGCAAATATGCTCATTCATAAAGACGGTAAAACAAACCTTGACCATAATGATATGAGGACTGACTCAGCTTGTAAATGGGTTAAATCTAAGCCTATAACAAAGGTTTTGATGAATCCCCCTTTTGAGGAAAAATACGGTTGTTCTGAAATCGTTGAAAACGTTCTTAATAGTGTAAAAGCAGGAATAGATTGTGCATTTATTCTACCTGATAAAAAGTTGGAAAAAGCATCTAAAAAAAGGATCAAACGTATTCTATTACATCATAGACTTAAAAAAATTATTAAACTTCCTGAGCAATTATTTAGTGGTACAACAACATCAGTCTTTGTATTTAAAGCAGGAGAACCTCAGAAAGGCCATGAGATTTTTGGATGTTATATTGAAAATGATATGCTTCAAACCGTAAAGAATAAAGGTAGGCATGATGTTAGGAATAAGTGGCCGGAAATTGAGGATTATTGGATTGATAGTATTTCGAAACTTCGTGATACCAAATATAATACTGCTCAATGGATAAAGCCAAGTGAACATCTATCATACCAGATGCCTGAAAAACCTTTTGAAATTTCAGAAGAAGATTTTAAGAAAACCGCTATTGATTATATCTGTTTTAAACAAGGTATTGATGCTAAAAAGTTTAATGAGAAATTAGTTAATACTATTTTGTACACAAGTGATATTACATATGATAACGATTGTGTTTGCATAAAAGTTAGCAAGGGTGGTGATTCGGATGATTGATGTCAAGAATTGGAAAGGATTTCGTATAGGTGATTTATTTATCATTCATCCTACCAAAGCTTATAAATTAACTAATTCTAAATTGTTAGACGGAGGGGGTAATCCTGTAGTTGCCAATTCTGCTTACAATAATGGTATTGGAGGGTACTCAACACAAAATCCCACCGAAAAAGGCAATATGGTAACATTTAGTGATACTGTTGATGCGAACACTATTTTTTACCAGTCTAAAGATTTTATTGGGTATCCTCACGTTCAAGGACTATACCCGACACAATATGTTAATAATTGGAATGAGTATACGTATCAATTTTTTGTATCTGTTTTTCGTAAGGTTGCTATAACAAAAGGATTTGATTATGGAAATAAATTTCGTAGGGATATTGCTACTAATTTAATAGTCAAGCTCCCTATAACTATAGATGGCCAACCCGACTGGGCCTATATGGAATCTTACATGAAAAAAATTATGGAAGAATCTGAAAAAAGTCTTGAAAATCTGAAAAAGTCTAACTGTGATAATCGTTTAATCGACACAAGAAGTTGGAAGAATTATATGTTAGGTAATTTATTTGAATTGGTTAATTCAAAAGCATATCATAATAAGGATATTGTTAAAGTCAAAGATGAAAATGGGCTTTTGTATGTTACTCGTTCCAAATTTAATAATGGAATCAAATGTAAAGTAGAAAAAAAATCAGAATATATTATCAATCCAGCAGGTACTATATCTTTTGGCGCTGAAAACGCAGATTTTTTTTATCAAAAAAAAGAATACATTACAGGTAACAAGATGTACTACATTAATACTTGCAATATTAGTGAATTGGCTGCTTTGTTTCTTAAAAGTGTTTTAGAAGCAACTTTTACTAAAAAATTTTCATTTTCAAATGGAATGGTTCCCAATCGAATTCGTAATGAAATAATTTCACTTCCTGCAATGCCAGATGGGCAACCCGATTGGACTTACATGGAATCTTATATGAAAAAAGTCATAGATAAATCTGAACAAGCAATATCGACTTTGAGGGCTGTAGTGTGAGGTTATAGTAAAAAAACTAAATAAGCGATTAAAAAATTAGATTTATCAATCATCCTTGCATAAATTGGCGATAGATCTGAGCATGACTTTATCAGAATTGTTAGACTTCAAAGAATTAAATGATTTTACTTTTGAGTAGTAAAAAGGCGGGTAAATACACGTCATTTAATTTTTGATATTAATTTATTTGTACCACTAAATCGTGAATGTAGTTTGAATCCCTCGAAATAAGTATTCCGGTTAAAATATTGCTTAAATAAGGGATTCGACAATTTAATTTATGATACTTCGGAATGTCAATCTCGTATGCAATAGAAATAAACACTCCAAAAACTACACTTAAAAGCATTTCTTAACAAAATTCTTCGCTTACAAAAAATTGATCAATATATGGTTATTGTGGCCTTAACGGCGATTGCAAAAAGCATTGTTGAAGTTACATTTTCTT
>URZE01000005.1 GCA_900552265.1 uncultured Oscillospiraceae bacterium | reverse complement strand
TTTGTTGCTGTTTTTTAAGCAAATATCAAGCTGTTCGTTTCCACATATAACAAGTTATATATGGTTGTAAATTGTTATGTGAACCACCGCCACCATTATTTTGGTTTGTCGCTGTTGTGTATGACATTTCCGTCCAACCGTTTGAATTTCCCTTGTATTGAGAAGATGTTCAGCCGGTATAACGAGGTGTAAAAATTGTTCCGTCATCGCTGTCTTCTCCTCCGAAAAGTGCGGGTCTTCCATAATTGTGTCTATGTGAATTTTGGGTGTGAGTATGGCTTGGCATTTGTGCAACCGTTAAAGTGTGTGTTTCTGAACCACCTGTTTTTTCTACTGTATTAAAAGTTCCACTTGTACTAATTCCAACAGGCACTCGTCTTTGACCCCAAGTGACCCACGTTCCACCAAAAAGATTGGTGGGATTTGTGCTATTTACGGACATATAAATATTGCATTTGCGATATTTTTAATGCCGTTTACAATGCTTGAAAGCCCTAATTTTATCATATCTGAAACAAGATTTACCTTTAAAAATTCGCCGAAAATATTTGTTTGTTTTGCAGTATCGTCCATTTCATTTCCGAGTTCATTAGTTGCTTTTTCAGCCTCATCTAATTTGTCTTTGTTTTCTTTATATCGCCGTTTAAATTTTTTATATTTATCCTGCAAGTTCTTTAGCTTCGGTAGAATTTTTGCCTTGCTCTAAAACTACATTTTTATATTCTGTTTGCAATGATTTTAGCTTATTTTCCTGTTCGGAAATTTTAGTCGTTAGTTTCTCAAGTGGCGATCCACATTTAGTCATTTCGTAATTTACATCACTTAAATTTTTCTCCATTTTGGAAAGCTCATTTCCGCCTCGTTAAGTGATGTTCTCCAATTATTTGTGCGTTTATCGTTTTTTTCGCCATATTTTTCGCTTGCTTCCTCAAGTGCTCTGCAATTTTTTCTTTTTGGTTTTTAATTTGTTCATTTAAAACTTTACTTTTCGGAAGCTAAAACTTTTAAGTCTGAATTTATCTTTCTATATTCTTTTTCTCCTTCGAGCTTTATTGTTCCTCCGAATGTATTTGAACCTGACATTTTTATCACCTCCAAAAAATAAACATAAAAAAAGCATCTCATCTCTGAAATGCTCAAATTAATTTTTTTAAATTTCGTCTTGCATAAAGCACTCTTAATATTTGCACACTGTTTGTATCGTCTATAACACGGGAAAAAATTATATAGTTCTTTACAAGTAATTTTCTAACACCATATTTCTTTATGGTACTATTTGAAATTTTAGGACAACGTTTAGGATTTTCTTCCAAGCTAAAAATTGCCTTATCAATTGCAAGCAATAAATTATTCGAAGCTATTTGAGCCCCTATAACGTTAGTTATATAACATCTGATGTTCAATAAATCTTGCTTTGCATTATTTGAAACATATATGTTATACTTACACATTTAATAGTTCTTTTCTGACATCTTCATATAGTTCAAAATTACCTGTTTCAAAATCATTTATTCCCGCATAAATTTTCTCATATAACTCTATTTTTTCAACCATTTCTTCGTATAGTTCCATACTCATAACCGCTAAATCTCCTTGACCGTTGCGTGTTATAAACACAGGTTCATTTTCTAAATGGCAGAATGACGATACGTTGTTATATTCATTTCTTAGTGCAGTACTTGATAATATGTTTGGCATATAAATCAACCTCCTAAAGATATTATATTATAATTTCTTTAGAATATCAACACTTAAAATGAAAATTTAATTTGGTAGCCACTCATCACTACTTTAATGAGTGGTTTTTTCTTCTTTAAAAACTTTATATACAATGTTTTCCTGTTCACCTGATTTGATATCTGCTCTTCTAAACTTAGAACTTTAATCTATAAAAGCTTTCTTATTCTCATTAAACACACTTGAAAGTAGACGATCCCGCAGTAGGTTTGTTTAATAAATTAATTAGCGCATTAGACAATATTGATGCCAATAAAGTTGAACGAATACCTATAAATTAGTGGTGCAAATTCGTAAAAAAGTTCAAAAAGGAGAATATTGAACATGGGCGAAAGATGTGATAGTATACGTGATGATTTGGTTAATGATATTACCATAATTGTCACACGTAATACTCCACAAAACTCCAGATATATTTGATTCGCATAGGGAAGCCGCTTTCGATTTTGGTAGATGTGTACTTTTGCCGAGGCAAGGGCTACATCGCTCAGGTTATAATATATCACATGGTTCTGATTATGAGTATGGTTGCTTGATTTATTCACATAGCGATGGGTTCAGAGTTATTGTGAACCATATACCGATGAAAGTTATAATTCTGTAGACAACGCAGATAGAGGTGTACCATCAAATGTTGTAACGTACACTCATACTCGTTCTCATCCTGCGAAAAATCCACTACGTAATCGTTGTCAATTTTCGTCGAAGGATTATGGATTTTCAATAAAAAAATGTTCCATTATATCTTTGTTATCTAGATGATAAAAATGAGATCAAAGTTAGAGTATGCAAAAAAAGTGAAGATCTTAAAAAATTAGCTGAGGCAAGACAATATCCAGAGACTAGTTCTTTATATAAAGCCTTTTCTGTAGATGATAGTAGTTTAGATGGTAGCTCTGGTTCTTAATGACTTTTTTAGATTGTTGTGTTATATGGTTAAATTAAAACAAATAAAAGTGAAAAAGTTACTATGTGTGTTTTTGTGCTTACTCCTTTGTTTTATTTCACGTGTTGAAGCAGTTGATATTAGTATGGATTTTGAAAAATGTGAAGTGCCCTCTTTCTCTGTTGTACGTTCTTTAAAAATACCTATCGCGATTGCAGTAGTAGATAACTTATTAACTGCTATTATTGATAGTTTTTTTAATATTTTCAAATTAAATAATTGAAAACAATGGAAATATTAAACACATTTTCAATAAGTGATTTGCATGTTAAATATATAATATCACTATAAATTAAAATTCACAAAATGTTTCTAATGATTGCTCAAATGTTACCGTCAATGAGATGACATACACTTTGTACATATGAACAGCGGTAACTTGTTCTTTAAGAAAATAAAGTAAATATTTTTGTAATTCTTAAAATCATGTTATTGAATTTTGACTGAGTTCTATGGGTGCTTTTTCAACATTTCTTTAATTCTACTTTCATATAATGGTTCTGACATCATAACAAAATTTCCCCAAGATACATTATTAGGATCTGTCCACAGTACACTATGTTTATATTGGAGATATATAACATGTGTTGTGTCACAGTGTTTAGTGTTATTACGAAATTTTGTCAAAAGCTTAAAAAAATCAGGATAATTAGAAGTATGGTCGTCATAGTAATATCCCAATCTTTGCAAAATTTTATTTCTTCTCCATTTTCATGGTCTTCAAAACCAATATCCATTTTAATGGGAAAATTATTAGTGCCGTCAATATATTTTGAAATTCCCATATATATAATGTCAACATCATAATCTTTCAAAGCGTTTTTTAAGACTTGTTCTTCTTTCAAATATTCAGTTGTCCATTTATCAGCATCAAGCTTTACACCAAAAGCAAGCCATCTACCGTCTATATCTTCCAAAACCAGTTCTTTATTATTATAGTCGGTTACAGAAAGCCTTTTTACAACTTTAAGCCTTTTGCTATCAAATTCTTTCTGTAACTCTTCTTGATTATTTATAATTATATAAACATCATATCCGTAGCCATATAATTCGTGGTTTGGAACAACTTTTTGACCTTTTGAATCCGTAAGGATTATTTCAATACTGTCTTTGTATAGGCATATATGAGGCTCTTTGGAATTTAGATATTCAATTGCATTAAATCCTAATTTTTTAACGTAAAAATCAGCGGTTTTTCTAATGTTTGGTGTTGGAAAAATCGGGTGTGTTGTGTACATTTTTTGCATAAATCAAATCTTTCCTTTTGTTTTTTATTTCTATATTTGATATTATAACACATTTGGTAAATGAGGTGATAAATTTGGAACTCAAGTACTTTTCAGCAAGTAATACGCACAGTAAATATAAGAAATATGTTTACAAAATTATGATGAGTAAAAGCATTGGCTCTGAGTCTAAAGATAGCGGATTACGTACTTGCAGGGAATCATTGGAAAATCTTATGTGCCACTTTGTGGAAGTAATTCCAAATCCAATGAGTGTTAATTTTTATGAAAGTTCGACAAAATTGATTGAAAAAATGATTGGTATAGTTTCTGAAAGAATAGTAAATAAGGATTTAACATTATTATAAGATCTTTTAAATTTTGTAGCGTGCGTAAGCACGCTTGATTTATTTGTGTGCACAGTTCTTGCTTTATAAACGTTTACTTAAAATTGATTAATAATGATTTAGAGTGATAAATTTTTCATTATGGAAATTAATTTAAAGTTTGAAAAAGATATTTTAAGACATTTTTTATTGACATAAAATTATTTTTTGGTAAAATATACGAATGATTTTCTAAAATTTAGTTAAATTTATTATGGACAACAGATTTTAAAATTTAGGGTTATGGTACATCTGCTAATTTAATGCAGAGATTATATTAATATATATATATTATCTGTGTTAGATTTTGTTTGTTGTTTCATAGGTAATTATATTTTCAGGAGAAAGTTCTATGTATAAGAAGTTTTTAATTTTTGTTTTTGGAATACTTATAAGCGCTAATTGGTCGATATTTTACGCAGGTACAAAAGATTTTGAAACATGTGTGATTGGTAAAAATGTTTCCGATAGCAGTGTGACTTTAAGCGAAAAAGAGAGTAAAGCAGTATCATCATTAGCTAAAAATTGTGGATTGTCAGAAGAAAAACTAAAATCTTTGCTTAGTTTTAAAGCTTCAAAAAAGAATTGTTTTTTGGTACCGGTATGTAATTGCCCAGAGCATCTCAAATGTTTTTTAAATATATTTTCTTATGCTAATCCGGATTATATGAAGTATTATTTAAATGGAGTGCTAATGAAACCGAATTATGTGAATAATTGGTTTGCTCGGACTGTAAAAAATTTAGATAAGGATTCTCCGAGATCAATAAGTTTTTTAGTTAAAGTTGAAAATGAAGTCGTGGCAAGAATAGGGTTGGGGCCCTTAAATGACCGCAAGGGTGTAGACACTGAAATAGGATATGCAATCCTTAAAGATTACTCTGGTAAAGGGATTATGGGTGAGTCTGTGAATTGTACTTTGAAGTTTTTATCATATTTGAGGACTAAAGGAAAGAGCGTTTATAATTATAAAAGAATAAGAGCTACGGCTAAGAAAGAAAATAAAGCTTCTAATGCTATTTTGTCAAATCACGGGTTTGTGTTGAGTAAAAAATCAGTGAATAACGGTTGTAAAAATGAATATTTTTATTATTTTAAGTAAATATAAGCTTTTAAATAGGTTATTTTAAGCTTCTTATGAAATCGTAGAGATAGTTTGAACCCCGTGAGATAAGAATACCTGTTAAAATACAACCGAAATATGGAATTTTGGGTTTCATTCCCAGACACTTTGGTAAATCAAATTCATAAACTGTTGCAGTTGTTATTCCGAGAATGAGTCCCGAAATCATCTGCCAGGAGAATTCACCGGAAATAAAAAAGTGATTAAAGTAAGTTATTGTACCTTCAACAATAATTGCAGCTGTTACTATTTTGGAAATATCTTTTGTCATTATGTAGTTTCCTTTCTTAATGAAGGCATCTGTAAGTCTTTTATTTTTGAGATTTTGCAGATGCTTTTGAATTTTCTTAGATTTAAGTTGGTGATTTTAATTTTTCATAAAAAGATTTTAAAATACTTTTAGCTGTTAATTGTGTAATGATTTTTGTATTTTCGAATTAACTATCTTGTTTTTTCTGTACACGTATATAAGTTTTCAAATTGTAATTTTAGACCTTTTTATGCAATTAAAAACTCCTTTCAATAAACAGTTGTATTTAAGTCTTTTTTGCTTTCGTAAATGCAAACTGATAAATTTAATATTTTGATAAACAAAAAAATAAAACCACCCTCGAAGAAATCAGCTCTTTGGGGGTGGTGAAGTTTTACACGTAATTTTGTGGGTTTTGTGATTTTCCGTCAATTATTATTTCAAAGTGAAGATGAGCTCCTGTGGAATCACCGGTTGAACCTACACTTCCGAGTTTGTCTCCTTTTGAAACTTTTTGTCCGGGTTTAACAAATAATTCTTTGCAATGAGCGTATAGAGTTTGCTTTCCTTTACCGTGGTCAACTACTATATAGTTTCCATAGCCTTTATTACCGTATTTTGCGATTTTAACTGTTCCACTTTCCGAAGCAACTATTGCAGTTCCGTAAACTCCGTGGCAAGAAATATCTATACCCTTGTGAAATCCGCCATCTCTGTTTCCATAAGGACTGGTTATTTTCCTGGTAAAGGGTACCGGCCAAAGGAATTCACTTTTTTGAGAAATTTTTTTAGTTCCAACTACAATTTTTTCAGTAACAGGCTCCTCATATACATCACGGTTTATTTCTTTTCTCGATGTTTCTTCAGAGTTTGAATATTCAATTTCGTAAGTGAATAAACCTTTTCCATTTTTACCTTCTTGAGTAACTTCTTTAAAAGGTGTTTCTTTTGAAGGATCTTCTGTTGTTTCGGTTGAATATGGAATTTCCTTTTCTTCTGCTACTACCTTGAAAATTCTTAAGTTGAGAATTTTTTCTATAGTTTTTATTTTGAGTTTATCGCCTACAGCAACTTCATCTTTTTTTACACCATTTAATTTTAGAAGTTCTTCGGAATCAATACCAAACTTTTCTGCTATACCGACGACTGCGTCTTCAGAGGAAACAACATAATCCAAAAATTTAACATTTCCATCAGTCAGTATACTTTTTATGTCTTCTATATTTTGTATTTTTTCAGGTGTAAACAACCCTTTTTTTATCTCAACTTTTTCACGGAATTCAGCTTTACAACCTTCATTTTGTGATTGTGCCGAAGATATCATTTTTTGAAGTATATCGTTTATTTCATCTTCTTTGCTTCCTATTGCGATGAGTTTTCCATTTACATATACTCCGAATGCTTGACTAAAAGTTTCTCCGGATTGTTTCTCTATTATTTTGTCTTTGATCTGTGAAGGAGATTCGCAACATTCTGATTTTTTTACCGGTTTTATTTTTACTTGAGCGGAAGATGTTTTTATTTTCGATTTATCTTCGGAATTAAACTGATCTATAATCATGTGATTAGCTTGTTCATATACTTTGTCATTTGACATAGTTGCAACGGTTTCTCCCTTATATTCGAGAGCAAGTCCGTAGTCTTGGTTGTTCCAATAACACACTGTTATTCCGAATAGAGCTATTGTCGAAGCGGGAAATATACTTTTTTTTATAATTCTTTTTATAATTCCTGATTTTTTTGAATTAGAGTTTATTTTTTGTTCATGCGCTTTAAAAACCATAAAACGAAATGGCCTCCCATGAAATTTTAACTTTAGTTTTGGTTTGTAAATGTAGTTAAAAATTTCTTTTCTTAAATATATTGTAACAAAAAATTACAATAAATCAACAATTTATGACCATGTTTGTAAAGAGTTATAGTATTGTGAGTAAAAGTTGAAATAATATGTAAAAAATGCATGTCAAAATAACGTAGTTGAAAGATAAGAATTGATAATGGTATAATAACGTGTGAATGTGTTGAGTTAAAGCTTAACAGCTTTTATAAATAAAAATTGGAAAGGACCGGCTTGTTTATGATTCGTGAAAATGAATATCGTAGTCAGTACTGTGGAAATGTTACAGAAGAAAATGTCGGAAAGAAAATAAGAGTAGCAGGATGGGTTGAGAACGTGCGTGATCACGGAGGAATAACTTTTGTTGACCTCAGGGATCATTATGGAAATGTGCAAGTTGTTATACATGATGACGAAATGATTAAAAATATTTCAAAAGAAGCCGTAATTTCCGTGTACGGTGAAGTTTTAAGGCGTTCCGAAGAAAACGTTAATCCGAAACTTAAAACAGGTTTTGTGGAAATAAAATGTGAAGAATTGAAATTGATAAGTAAATCTCGGGAATTGCTTCCTTTTGAAATCACAAGTTCTACCGATACAAAAGAAGAGTTGCGTTTAAAATATCGTTTTCTTGATTTGCGTAATAAGGAGTTACATTCAAGAATACAACTCCGCTCTGAAATATTGCATTTTTTGAGAAATAAAATGCACGGAATGGGATTTACGGAAATTCAAACACCTATATTATCGGCATCATCTCCTGAAGGTGCCAGAGATTATCTTATTCCGAGTCGTAAACATCATGGAAAATTTTATGCTTTACCGCAAGCTCCGCAAATTTTCAAGCAGCTTTTAATGGTTTCGGGATTTGACAAGTATTTTCAAATAGCACCTTGTTTCCGTGATGAGGATTCCAGAGCTGACCGTTCTCCCGGAGAATTTTATCAGTTAGATTATGAAATGTCTTTTGCAACTCAAGAAGATGTTTTAGCTGTTACCGAAGATGTAATATATGATACTTTTACGAAATTTTCAGATAAAAAAGTTTCTCCTAAACCTTTCCAACGTATAACTTACGCAGACGCAATGTTGACCTACGGAACCGATAAGCCTGACCTTAGAAATCCTCTTAAAATAGTGGATGTCAGTGATATTTTTGAGGGCTCGGGATTTGCGGCGTTCGAAGGAAAAACAGTAAGAGCGATAACAGTTGACGGATGTTCATCACAACCTCGCAAATTTTTCGATAAGATGAATGATTATGCTTTGGAAATAGGAATGAAAGGTCTCGGATATATAAAGGTTACCGAAAACGGAGAATTTACAGGTCCGATAAATAAGTTTATTCCTGACGAAAAACGAGAAATTTTATCTGAACGTTCTGAAATAAAACCGGGTTGTGTCGTGTATTTTATTGCTGATTCCAAAAAAGAAGCTCCGAAATTTGCCGGTAAAATACGTTCGGAACTTGGTAAACGCCTTAATCTGATAGATAATAGCAGATTTGATTTTTGTTTTGTTGTGGATTTCCCGATGTATGAGGAAGATGAAGAAACCGGAAATACGATATTCACTCATAATCCGTTTTCAATGCCTCAGGGTGGACTTAATGCTCTTTTGAATGAGAATCCTTTGAATATTCTTGCTTACCAGTACGATTTGGTTTGTAACGGAATAGAACTTTCCTCTGGGGCTGTAAGAAATCACGATCCGGAAATAATGCTCAAAGCATTTGAAATAGCAGGTTATGGAGAGGACACCATAAAAGAAAAATTCGGTGCTCTTTACAATGCATTTAAATTCGGAGCTCCGCCTCATGCTGGTATGGCACCGGGAGTAGATAGGATGATAATGCTTTTGACCGATGAAGAAAACATAAGAGAAATAATAGCATTTCCGATGAATAGTAATGCTCAAGATGTGATGTTGGGTTCGCCGAACGAAGTGACTGAACAGCAATTACGTGAAGTTCACATAAAAATAAGAGATTAGGGAGTGACGCAAGTGATTAGCCGTGAAGAAATGTTGAATTTAGCCAATCTTTCCAAGCTGTATCTGAGTGAAGATGAGATTGAAGATGTCATGAAAGAAATGGACGGAATGATTGATTTTGCAAATCAAATAAATGAGATGAACTTTGATTTTTGCGAGACACCTAATATAAACGGTCTTTGCAATGCACTCAGAGATGATGAAATAATAAAGTCTTATCCTCAAAATAAGATTTTGGAAAATGTAGATGGCGGAAAAGACGGATATTTTTACATTAAAAAATACAATTAAATGTGCATAAAATTTTCTTTACACGTTTTAGGGAGGCTTGAACATTAATGAACGATTCCAAAAGAGGAATAATAAAGCGTATAAGAAGTATGCTTTCTAATAAAGAAATTTCCTGTAAAGAATTAACAGAAAAATATTTAAGTGAAATAAAGAAAAGCGATCTTAACGCTTATGTTACAGTTTGCGAAGATGAAGCTTATAAAAGTTCCGAGAAAGTCGATGAAAAAATAAGTTCGGGTGAAGAAATAGGGTTTCTTGAAGGCGTACCGATGGCATTGAAAGATATAATTTCAACAAACGGTATAGAAACTACGTGTTGTTCTAAGATATTGTCGGGATATAAGCCTATATTTGATGCTACAGTTTGGAAAAAACTCAAACAAAAGGGAGCGGTACTGCTCGGAAAACTCAATATGGATGAATTTGCAATGGGATCTTCATGTGAAAATTCATGTATTGGAGGAGCTAAAAATCCACACAATACAAATCATGTTTCTGGCGGAAGTTCAGGTGGTTCGGCTTCTGCGGTAGCTGGAAATATTGCAGCTTATGCTCTCGGCACAGATACAGGTGGTTCGGTTCGCCAACCCGCATCATTTTGCGGAATTGTAGGGCTTAAGCCCACATACGGAGCGGTTTCAAGATATGGTGTAATAGCATACGCTTCGGGATTTGACCAAGTAGGACCTCTTGCTCAGACGGTTGAAGATGTATCACTGGTTTTTGATGCAATTTCGGGTTATGATCTTCATGATTCTACATCGAATCCAAATGTAAAAATGCAAACTTTTGCCAATATAAACAACGACATCAAAGGCCTTAAAATAGGAATTCCGAAAGAATATTATGATGGCGTGGATGAAGAAATAAAATTATCTATTGAAGAAGCAGTCAAAGTGTATGAGTCAATGGGTGCGACCGTTGAATATTTTGATTTTCCTGAAGTTAAATATTCTTTGCCGGTGTACTATATTCTGGCTTGTGCTGAAGCTACTTCGAATTTAGCTCGATTTGACGGTATAAGATACGGCTATAGAACCGAACATTACAAAGATATAAACGAAATGATATGCAAAACGAGAAGTGAAGGCTTTGGTCGAGAAGTAAAGAGAAGAATACTTCTCGGAAATTACGTTTTAAGTTCAGGTTACTATGATGCTTATTATAAAAAAGCTCAAAATTTAAGAGCAGTAATAATAAAAGCTTTTGACAGAGCGTTTGAAAAGTACGATGTGTTGGTAACTCCGACATCGCCTGTTACGGCTTTTGAATGTAATAAAAAATTCAGTAACCCTCAAGAAATATATCTTGCCGATATATGTACAGTTCCGGTAAATACTGTGGGAATTCCGGGAATTTCGGTTCCGTGTGGATTCGATTCAAAAGGATTGCCGATAGGAATGCAAATTTTAGGTCCGAAATTTAGCGAATCAAAGCTTTTGAATGTAGCTCACAAATATGAATTATTTACTGATTATCGGAACAACAAATGTGTAGATATGGGGGTAAGGTTATGAGTTATGAGTTAGTTGTGGGATTGGAAACTCATGTCGAGCTTCTTACAAAGACTAAAATTTTTTGCGGATGTAAAAATGCTTTCGGATCCGAGCCGAACACCAATTGTTGTCCAATTTGCATAGGTTTGCCCGGAACGCTGCCCAAGCTTAATCGTGAAGTTGTAAATTTTGCCATAAAAGCCGGACTGGCACTCAATTGTACAATAAATCTTAAATCTAAAATGGATAGAAAAAATTATGTTTATCCCGACCTTTCCAAAGCTTATCAAATATCTCAATTTTATACACCTATCTGCAAAAATGGATACGTTGAGCTTTCAAGTGGTAAAAGAATACGAATTCATCAAATTCACATGGAAGAAGATGCAGGCAAGCTTGTGCATAAGTCAGGGGATGTGTACGTAGATTATAACCGTGGTGGAGTTCCTCTCTTGGAGATAGTAACGGAACCTGATATAAGTTCTTCAGAAGAAGCAAGAGAATATGTTGAAAAACTTCAGATGATAATGCGTTATATAGGTGTTTCGGACTGCAAAATGCAAGAAGGTTCTATGCGCTGTGATGTAAATGTGTCCGTAAAGCCGAAAGGTTCTCGTGTTTTAGGTACTCGAACGGAAATAAAAAATATGAATTCAATTACTTTTATGACTAAAGCGATTGATTATGAGTATAAACGTCACATTGCGATTTTAGAAAGCGGAGAAAAAGTAATTCAACAAACACTTCGATATGTTGAAGAGACCAATTCTACCGAAAGTATGAGAAGTAAAGAGGACGCTCAAGATTATCGTTACTTCGGTGATCCAGATTTAGTGGAAATAAACCTTGAGGAATCATACGTAGAGGATATAAGAAAGATGCTTCCCGAATTGCCGATAAGTAGGTTTAAGAGGTATACCAACGAATTTGGAATACCTGAAAAAGATGCGATTCTCATTGTTAAATATAAGAATGTTTCAGATTTTTTCGAAGCCGCTTCCGATGGACTTAAGAATCCAAAAACAGTTTCTAATTTCATAATAGGTCAAATTTTCAGAAGTATTGAGACTGAGTCTGAACGTGAAAAATTTGAGATTTTAACTTCACCCGAACAACTTCATGAGCTTGTTGAACTTGTAGAAGAAGGTAAGATTAACATGAATCTTGCCAAAAAGACGTTTACAAAGATGCTTGAAAGCGGAAAAAGTGTGAGTGAATTTGTGTCTGAGAGTGATATGAAAGGTATTTCGGACGAGGAAATAGAAAAGCTTTGTAAAGAAGCGATATCTAATAATGAGTCTGCTGCGAAAGATTATCTTTCGGGAAAAGAAAAAGCTCTCAAAGCAATGCTTGGATATGTGATGAAAGCTACAAGAGGTAAAGGCGATGCGTTGATAATAGAGAAAAAATTGATAGAAATTCTAAAAAAATAGTTGACTTTTAATAAAAATAGTGATATTATCGTAAATATATTCTTTGACTATAGTTAAAGAGTATATTTTTTTATTTAAAGGAGGAATAAATATGGAAAATTTTAAAAAAGTTGAAGGAGAAGACTTAGAAAAAGTAAGCGGAGGAGTACTATACGATGAAGTAATTGGACCTGAAGAAGTAATTAGACCTGGAAGAATTGTGCCACCGGTTATCGGTCTAAGGGACTATATTAAAAAAATGTGAGAAATGTGGTAAAAAATATTTAATGTTTCCAAAGGATTTAAAAAAGGACGGGAAAATGTATTGTCCAATGTGTAGAAATGTTAGGGAACAAATAGAAAAATCTGACCATGCTATAGTTGAACATAGAATTGAAAAAAATGGTTGATGTTCCCGAAAGAGTTTAAAGATTAATGAATCTAACTTAAATGTTGTATATGTAAAGGGATTTTTGGTAAAATTCTTGTTTTTGTGAGAATTGAGAATACAGATAATTAATTTGTAGTTCTTGTTTAGTGAAATGCTAAAAAATACAAAGTAGAATTTTAAATCAAGGAATAGAGGTGGTAAGTATGAAAGAAAAAATTGAAAAAATAGATAGTGAAAAATTGGATAAAATATCAGGTGGCTCGAAAATTGGAGATTATTTTAAAAAAAAACTTGTAAATAATAATAATATAATAAGTAATGGTGGAATGGAGTGTATAGAACGCGAATGTCGAATATGCAAAGAAGTTTGGCCTGAATATCGTTTTGTACATTCTAATTGGATGACCGATTCGATTTGCAAGGAGTGCCGTAAGAAGATTGAATCAACTAAAGTAGAAAAAGGAAATGAAAAATATGGTCAAAGTGGTTTATGATGAAGAAATGCGTAAGGTATCTGGAGGTAATTGCCCTGAAAATTTTACTTATGAAATAGATGTTAGGTGCCCTGTATGTGGAGATACGACGAAAAAAAACATTGCCGTATGCGATTGTGATCCACAATTATGGGAGTCAGATATGTTCTTAAAATCACTGTGTGAGAAGTGTGAAAAAGAGTATCACGATGGAAAGTTAGAATCGAAGGTAAAATTTAAACCAATAGAACCCGGAGAAACCGATGCTCATCGAATTGTAATCGGATTAAAAGAATCTGCTTCTTCTAATTTGGATATAAATAATTGAGGAATTAATTTTAGATGTTAAATTTTGTAAAGGCACTGTGTTGCATGTAAAAAAACAGGTAATGCAGTGCTTTTGTATATTTGGAAAATTTTTTAATTTAGGGAATTTAAACAGTACTTTAAAATTATTTTTGGTTTTTCCAAAAATGCAGTAACCATCATAAATTTTTATTGCTGTGAACAGTTTGTTTTTAAATACGAAATACTTGATGGAAAAATTTAATTTAATGTTTGGTATTGCAAGAAATTGAGTATTTCGATATACTCATATATGTGTTGCAATATAATTTTAAGTAAGTGAAAATTAACCGGCATTTACGATTTTACATATTACAGGAGGAATATTATGTTATCAGCGGGAGATTTCAGAAACGGTTCTACATTTGAAATGGATGGAAATGTTGTTTCCATAGTGGAGTTTCAGCATGTTAAACCCGGAAAAGGAGCAGCATTTGTCAGAGCTAAAATAAAAAATGTTATGACCGGAGCCGTTACAGAACGTACGTTCAATCCGAGCGATAAATATCCGGAAGCTTTCATAGAAAGACGTGAAATGCAATATCTTTACAATGATGGAAATTTGTATTATTTCATGGATAATGAAACATTTGAACAAATTCCGATAAGTGCATCTGTTTTGGGAGATAATTTTAAATTTGTAAAAGAGAATATGGTGTGTAAGGTTCTTTCTTACAAAGGAAATGTATTTGGCGTGGAACCACCACTTTTTGTCGAACTGCGTGTTACACAAACCGACGCAGGATTCAAAGGCGACACGGCTACAAATGCAACTAAACCCGCAACTCTTGAAACCGGAGCGGAAATAAAAGTTCCTCTTTTCATAGAAGAAAGAGATATGATAAAAATCGATACCAGAACCGGTGAATATATGGAACGAGCTTAATAATAATATAAATACACTAAAAAATAGGAGGAAAAGATAATGACTATTAAAGAAAAAGCAGCTTATGTTAAAGGATTGTTTTCAGGACTTGATATGGACGAAGACAAAAAAGAAACCAAACTTTTAAAAGCAATTGTTGATTGGATGAATGATGTTTCGGTGTCTTTGGGAAATATTGATGAAGATGTCGATGATATATGTGATCAACTTGATGTATTGGATAAAGATTTGTCTGAAGTTGAAGAAGAAGTATACGGGGAATGTGAATGCGACTCTCCATGTGATGGTGAGTGCGATTGCGGATGTGACGGAGATGAAGAATTTTACGAAGTTACATGTCCTTCATGCGGAGAAAAAATTTGTTTATCAGAAGATATTCTCATGAATGAAGAAATGAATTGTCCGAAATGTGGAGAACTGTTGGAATTCGATTTAAGTGACGGCTGTGATTGTGGATGCGACTGCGAACCGGATTGCGAATGTGATTCAAATTGCGATTGCGCAGACAAAGAATAAGGTTTATTATATAGCGGATTTTAAATTATACCGATTTATATTTTAAAAACTTGTGCGCAACTTTAAATTTTTAGTTGCGCAATTTATTTATTTGGTGTAAATTATACGTTTAGGAGGGCGTTTAAAATGAAAACCTTTTTTAAAAGATTTAAAAATAGTATAATTTTCTTACTTGTTGTGATTTTATTTTCAGGCATTTCGATTTTATTTTCGAAGTGCAAAGTAAAAAGTACGTCTGATCAAAACACATTGAAAGTAGGAATGGAGTGTGCTTATGCGCCCTTTAACTGGATTCAACCTAACGGAAACAATGGAGCTGTAAAAATTTCCGGAGGGTGGTATGCTTGTGGGTACGATGTATATATGGCTAAAATGATAGCTGAAAAAATGGGTAAAAAGTTGGAAATAGTCAAGATTGATTGGGACGGACTTCTTCCCGCTTTAACTTCTGGGAAAATCGACGCTATCATAGCAGGAATGTCTGCAACTCCTGAGAGACGTAGAGCGATTGATTTTACGAACAATTACTATACTTCAAATATAGTGGTAGTTTTAAAGAAAAATAGTCCTTATATTTCAGCTCGAAGTTTAAGTGACTTGGAGGGTGCAAGAATTACGGGACAATTAAGTACTGTTCATTACGATCTAATTGACCAAATCCCGGGAGTAAAGAAAAAAACTGCGATGGAAGACTTTTCTTCCATGGTTTCGGCTGTAAACGCAGGAAAAGTAGACGGTTACGTGAGTGAAAAGCCTGCCGCGATGACTGCTGTTTATACGAATCCCTCCTTAACGTACATAGAGTTTGATCCAGATCAGGGTTTTAAATTTTCGCAAGATGATGTTGCAATAGCAATAGGGGTAAGGAAGGGCAATAAATTAAAAGATGAAATTAACGAAGTTTTATCTTCGATAGATGAGCAGACTAAAACCGAGTTGATGAACGAAGCAGTCAAAAATCAACCGGCTTCGGGAAATTAATTTTAAGGGGGCATAAATAAAAGTTATGGAAAGAACGTTTTTGGGATGGATATTCTATATTCTTGAACATTACGGAGAATGGTTTTTAAGAGGCACAGCTACAACTCTTGAAATAGCTCTTTTGGGTACGGTAATAGGATTTTTAATAGGATTGGGTTTGGGTTCGGTAAGGACGATTCCCGTGTCAAGAAACAAATTTAAAAGAGCTTGCATGTGTATTGTAAACGCTTTTATAACTTGTTACGTTGAAATTTTTAGAGGAACTCCGATGATGGTTCAAGCAATAGTTTTATACTTTGGAATGCAAGAATTTATGGGAATAAATTTTAAACCGACGGTAGCGGGAATAATAATAGTTTCCATAAATACCGGGGCGTATATGGTTGAAGTAGTAAGAGGCGGAATTGAGAGTGTTGATCCGGGTCAAATGGAAGCGGCGAAGTCTATAGGTATGACTCACGGACAAGCAATGATGAATGTAATACTTCCGCAAACAATACGTAACATTTTGCCTGCGACAGGTAATGAATTTATAATAAACATAAAGGATACATCTGTTCTTAATGTTATATCCGTTACTGAACTTTTCTTTGTTACCAAGTCAATAAAGGGTGCAATTTTTCGTACATACGAAACATTTATTGTTGCGGCAATTATTTATTTTTTACTCACTCTTACTGTTACAAGATTACTTAAACTTTTGGAAAAGCATATGGATGGTCCGCAGGAATTTATTCCGACGTCTTCGACTATGCCAATTGTTTTTATGAAGAAGCAGGGTGATGAATAAAAATGGAAAATATTATAAAAATAAATAATTTACGCAAATCTTTCGGAGAATCGAACGTTCTTAAAGGAATAGATTTTAGCATTAACAAAGGCGATGTATCGTGTATAATAGGTCCTTCCGGTTCTGGAAAGTCAACATTTTTGAGATGTATTAATCTGTTGGAAATACCTACTTCCGGAGAAATACTTTATAAAGGCGAAAATGTATTGGGACGTAATTATAACGTCGATATATATCGTTCAAAGGTTGGTATGGTTTTTCAGCAATTTAATCTTTTCAATAATCTTAATGTTTTGGAAAACTGCATGGTAGGACAAGTTAAAGTACTTAAAAAAAATCATGCTGAAGCCAGAAAAAATGCTATTAAATTTCTTGAAAAGGTACAAATGGCAAAATTTATAGATGCTAAACCAAAACAACTTTCCGGAGGACAAAAGCAAAGAGTGGCAATAGCCAGAGCTCTTGCAATGGATCCAGAAGTTTTGCTGTTTGATGAGCCCACTTCCGCCTTAGACCCTGAAACGGTAGGGGAAGTACTGAAAGTTATGAAAAGTCTTGCTGAGTTTCATATGACAATGATTATAGTTACTCATGAAATGGCTTTTGCTAAAGAAGTCTCCAATAGAATAATTTTCATGGATGACGGAGTTATATGTGAAGAAGGAACGCCTGAGCAGATATTGGTAAATCCCCAAAACGAAAGAACTAAAAATTTCTTGTATAGATTTATAGTTGGAGAATCAAGCTGATAAAGAGAGCATTTGATGCAGTAAAATGTATCGAATGCTCAAGCTTTGTTTACTCCCAATACACCTCCAAGAGCTCCGGATATTACTACGGTTATTAATTTTGTAAGAGTAGAGATTGTCATAGCTCCTTTTACTACTATGAAACTTCCGATTAATATAAGAAAAAATAATCCTATTCCGGATGCTGCACCTACTAAAAGTCCGTTTTTGCCTGCAAATTTTCCCGATATAAATCCTGCCGAAAGAGCACTTAAGGCTGTGTAGAAAGTAATTATTGGATAAATGTAATTTTGAGATATTCCGCCTGCTTTAACTATTAAAAATGAACTTAAAAACATTAAAATAACACAGAAAACGGAACCACATATTATACCTATGACGGTAGATTTCAAAATATTTTTTTGAGCACTTTTATAATTCAAAGTATTTTTCTCCTTAAAATAATCTTTTACAATAACAATATTCCAAAATTTTTTTATTATTACAAAAATAAAATACCACACTCAAAAAGAGTGCGGTACGATGGTTATTTGCGATTTTCAACTGTTGCTATGGCCCATTTTTTGATTTTCAATTTTTCTGAAGCGGTTTCTATTACCAGTGAGTCAGAATCGTTTTTGATACTTACTACTCTGCCGACTATACCTCCGATGGTAGTTATTTCATCTCCAACTGAAATGGAACTACGCATTTCTTCCTCTTGTTTTCTTTTTTTCTGTTGTGGTCTGTAGAGCCAAAAGTAGAGACCGCCGATAACTATCGCATATATTGCGATGGTACTTAGTAATTGTCCTGTTACACCCATGTTTCCGAGTAAACCTTGCATTATTTTTGAACCTCCGAATAATAATTTTTGATATAGATTCTCGCATATTGTGATTAGATTATATATTAATTTGGTATAGCTATCAATGATAAAAGATACTTATTGTCACATTTTATATAAAATAAACAGCTGTAGTTATAATAATGTGTAAATAGTTGAATAAAGTGATAAATGTAAGATTATGTTTATAATCATGTTGTAAAATCTTAAGACATGTGATATAATGATAACCCACAATGGGAATTAATGAGTTTTGCTAAATTAGCGAGGTGAAAGCATTGAAAAAAGGAATACATCCGGAGTATAAAAAAACAAAGATAAGATGTGCGTGCGGAAACGAAGTAGAAACGAGATCCACTAGATCAGATATGTTCGTTGACGTGTGCTCCAAGTGTCATCCGTACATTACAGGTCAACAAAGATTTGTAGATAGTGGAGGACGTGTAGGAAGATTTGAAGAACGTTTGAAAAAGGCACAAGAGAGAGCTTAAGTGTTAAAAGAAAACCAAGCTTAAAAATGATAGGCGGCGCAATTTATGCGTTGCCTATTGTGTCAGTGTGGTGAAAAAATGTCGGGATTTACTACTATAACAGAGGGCGAATATTTTGAAGAAACAGAGAAACGTTCAAGATTTATTTCATATAGCTTTCCTGTTAATTCAGAAATTGAGGCCATGAAATTTTTAAAACAAATAAAAACAAAATATCCCGATGCCAGACATCATGTGTATGGTTATGTGATAAATGGATTTTCGGAAAAGTATTCCGATGATGGAGAGCCGTCCGGAACCGGTGGATTGCCAATTATAAACGCAATAAAAAGCATGAATTTGAGTAATGTTTTAGTAGTTGTTGTTAGATATTTCGGAGGGATACTGCTCGGAACGGGTGGGCTAAGAAAGATGTACGGCTCAGGGGCACTTAATGTTTTGAATCTCTCAAAAAAGGTTAAATTGACACTGTGTAGCCGTATGTGCGTCAATGTAGACTATCATAACTACAGTAAAATTTTATCTATGCTTTCCAAAAACGGAGCCAAAATTATTTCTACCGATTATCTTGGAGATATTAAGTTGGAATTTTTGGTAAGAAAAGAAAGTTCAAATGATGTGATTAAAAAGTTTTCTGACATTTTAAAAAATAATGAATGTGTACAAATTTTGTCTGATGAATACTGTGTTGTGTAGAGTATAAGATTATGAAAATGTTAATTTAATGATTAAATATTTTCAATGATAAGAATTGAAATTGTAACCGCTGACTTTAATATTTTTGAGTAAAATTTTTAAAATCAGGTCGGTTTTGATATATAAAAGGGGTGGGTTTGGTGAACATAAGAGAAAGCATACAGTTACATGAATCTGAATATTTGAGCGAATATGCTTCACTTTCGAAGAATTCAGTAGGAAGAAGAATGTATGAAAAGCCATGTGAAATTCGGACGGATTATCAGCGTGACCGTGACAGAATAATACATTGCAAATCTTTCCGACGGCTCAAACATAAAACTCAAGTTTTTATTTCTCCGAAAGGTGATCACTATAGAACAAGACTCACTCATACTCTCGAAGTTTCACAAATTTCCAGAACTGTTGCCCGAGCACTTCGCATGAATGAAGATTTAACGGAAGCAATTGCTTTGGGTCATGACTTGGGTCATACTCCGTTTGGGCATGCAGGAGAAGGCGCTCTTAACAGTTTATATGCAGGTGGATTTAAACATTACGAGCAAAGTGTACGAGTGCTTTCTGTGCTGGAAAAAGGCGGAAAGGGTCTTAATCTCACAGGTGAAGTTTTAAATGGTATATTGTGTCATACCCGAGGAGAAGAAGCTTTTACTGCAGAAGGAAGAATAGTTAGACTTTGCGATAAAGTGGCGTACATAAATCATGATATAGAAGATTCAGTTCGTGCCGGAATTATAAAAATAAACGACTTGCCCGGAGAATTTACGGATATTTGTGGATTTGATTATTCCGAGAGGATAAACGCAATGGTTTTGTCGATTGTAAAGAGTAGTTTTAACGGTGAAATAAAGATGGATTGTCAGATGGAAAAAGTTTTTAAAAATGTCCATGAATTTATGTATTCTAACGTTTACCTTAATAAGCGTTCTTTTTCCGATGATGCCAAGGTACCGTTCATTATAGAATCACTTTACAATTATTTTAAGAATAATGTCAAAAAAATGCCGAAATACCTCATTGACATTGCGGAAAGCGAAGGAACAGAAAGAGCTGTATGCGATTATATCGCAGGTATGAGCGACAGTTTTGCGGCAGATGTTTTTAAGGATATTTTTCTTCCTAAGTCCGCACAATTATTCTGAAATGTGAATATATCTTAAAAAAGGAATGCGAGGTGAAAATGATGATGCTTTCAGATGAGTTTATATCAGAACTTAAGTCTCGCAATGATATTGAGGAAATAGTAGGGGAATATGTAAATTTACAGCGAAAAGGCAAGAATTTAATGGGAATTTGTCCATTTCATTCAGAACGAACGCCTTCATTTTGCGTTTATCCGTCGAACGGTTCATTTTATTGTTTCGGATGTGGAGCGGGTGGAGACGTAATTACTTTTTTGCGGTTAATTGAGCATTATGATTATTTGGAAGCCGTTAAAAATCTTGCTGAAAGAGTAGGAATGGATTTTCAGATAAGCGAGGAAGATAATGCGGTACATAATAAAAAACTTTTGATTTACGAAATAAATCGAGAAGCTGCAAAATTTTATTATTCTCAATTGCTGAGTGAAACTGGTAAAGAAGCGACAGAATATTTGCACTCTCGTGGAATTTCCAAATCTTCGGTTAAACATTTTGGATTGGGGTATTCTCCAAAAAACGGATATGCTCTTGTAGACTATTTAAATAAAAAAGGTTATAATAAAAAAGATATAATATTGTCTGATTTGGCGTTTAAATCTCGAAACGGGAGAGAAATTGACAGATTTCGCAACAGGCTTATGTTTCCGATAATAGACGTCAGAGGGAATGTTATAGCATTCGGAGCAAGGACTATGGGAAACGATACTCCGAAATACATAAATACTTCAGATACTTTGGTTTTTAAGAAGAGTTCGAATCTTTTTGCTTTAAATTTTGCAAAAAAGTCAGGAAAAAATAATTTAATTTTGACCGAAGGTTATATGGATGTAATATCTTTGCACCAATCCGGATTTACCAACACTGTTGCCGGACTCGGCACTGCTCTTACTTCCGGACAAGTTAAGCTTTTGTCACGAAATGCCGATGAAATCATAATTTGTTATGATTCGGATGAACCGGGTAAAAAAGCAGCTGACAGGGCTATGAAAATGATTCGTGGAGACGGACTAAATGTGAAAATTTTGACAATTCCAAAAGCAAAAGATCCCGATGAATTTTTAAGGGCAAACGGAAAAGATGGAGCATTTAAATTCAGAAGTCTTATAGAAAACTCCAAAAATGATACTGAGTATCGTTTGGCGCAAATAAAATCAAATTATGACCTTAATTTTGCAGAAGATAAAGTAAAGTACCTAACGCAAGCATCAGAAATTTTGTCAGAATGCCGTAATCCGATTGAGAGAGAAGTGTATGCACTTAAAATTAGTTCGGAAGCGGGAGTGAACAAATCTTCAGTGATGATTCTGATTGAGAAGAATCTTAAAAAGAAAAGCAAAAGTAACCGAAAAAAAGAATTTAAAAGTATAGAAAAAATGACTTCTGCCATAAATGACAAGATAAATCCGGACAAGCACGGAAATTTACGAGCAGCGACAGCTGAAGAAGCTCTTATTTCTTATATAATAAACAATCCGGATATGGCTAATACTATTTTTTCAAGGCTTTTACCGGAAGATGTAGTTACAGGGTTTAACAGGCGAATTTTAGAAACGCTGAGAGATTTGAATGAAAAGGGTAAAATATTTGATGTTGCGAATATTTCAGCTTACGGCTTTTCTTTTGAAGAAATAGGAAGAATAACACGTATGATTTGTTCTTATAATTCTTGTATGGGTACACCTTCGGCTGTAAACGAGTATATTGAAACAATAAAAGAGGAAAGAAGTAAAAATAAGTTTAAAAATATAAGTGATTTGTCGGAAAATGAAGTTTCCGAATACATCAAAAAACTTAAAAACAAATGAATTTATAAAAATTAAAGACTGTTTTTTTGTAAATACAAAGCAAGGAGGCACAAAATGAAAGACATTGCATCATCGCCTAAAACGATTGATTCAGTAATCAAAAATTTGGTTCAACACGGTAAAGCATCCGGACATATAAGTACCGGTGAAATTTTGGAAGCTATGGGAGAAATGGATTTTGATCCGGATCAAATAGAAAAATTATATGATTCGATGGAATCTTTAGGTGTTGAGATAGTGGAAGGACTCGACGATTCCGAAATAGATTCTTCGGGTGTGGAAGTACATGATTCTCCGTCGGTTTCGGTAGCTGCAGAGGCTTCGACTACCGATGACCCGGTAAAAGTTTATTTAAAAGAAATAGGAATGGTACCTCTTTTGAGTGCTGACGAGGAAATTGAGTTGGCAAAGAGGATACAAAATGGTGACGAAAAGGCTAAAAAACGTCTTTCTGAAGCGAATTTAAGATTGGTTGTAAGTATTGCGAAAAGATATCTTGGTAGGGGAATGCATTTTCTTGACCTTATTCAGGAAGGAAATTTGGGACTTATAAAAGCTGTGGATAAATTTGATTATTCTAAAGGTTTTAAGTTTTCAACCTATGCAACTTGGTGGATTCGTCAGGCGATAACAAGAGCAATTGCGGATCAAGCCAGAACGATACGTATTCCTGTGCACATGGTTGAAACAATGAATAAAGTAAAGAGAGTATCGGGGCAGCTTTTGCATAATAACGGTCAAGAGCCTACTCCGGAAGAAGTTGCTCAGGAGCTCAGTTTGCCTGTAGAAAAAATAAGAGAAATAATGCGAGCATCAAAAGATCCTGTGTCACTTGAAACGCCAATCGGAGAAGAAGATGACAGTCATTTAGGTGATTTTATTCCCGACGATGATGCTCTTGCTCCTGCTGAGGAAGCTTCTCACGTTCTTTTAAAGGAACATCTTTTAGAAGTATTGGATACATTGACTCCACGTGAAAAAAAAGTTCTTCAGATGCGTTTCGGAATAGACGATGGAAAACCGAGAACTTTAGAAGAAGTAGGTAAAGAATTTGATGTTACTCGTGAGCGAATTCGTCAAATTGAGGCTAAAGCGCTTCGCAAACTTCGTCATCCCAGTAGAAGTAAGCGTTTAAAAGATTATCTTGATTAAGTTTTTAAAAATTGACTGCGTGAATTTTCACGTGGTTTTTTATTTAAGTCTTGTTTTATGTGAAAATCAGATTAAAAGTACCGATATTTGAGTGATGTATGTTACAAATCAAGAATAAATAGGTTTAATTTTAAAGTTCAATTTTTATTGACTTTTAAACGTATAAATGATAAAATATTTAAGCCGCATATCGCAGGCTCCATAAAGACTTTACGTCTGCCTGAATCGATAGCGAGATGAATTAAAGGTAGGTGCGTAAAGACAATGTACGCAATTATAGAAACAGGCGGAAAACAGTATAAGGTTTCTCAAGGCGATGTAATCTATGTTGAAA
Organism: uncultured Oscillospiraceae bacterium; assembly: GCA_900552265.1. Taxonomy (GTDB): domain Bacteria; phylum Bacillota; class Clostridia; order Oscillospirales; family Acutalibacteraceae; genus UMGS1491. The sequence continues at coordinate 67,511 of URZE01000005.1, read as the reverse complement.
AACTTGATTATGAAGAGGGAACAACTGTAGATTTTAAAGTTATTGCCGGACAGGACGAAAAAGGATTTCACATCGGTGACTCCGAGATGGCTGCTGCCAAAGTTACAGGAAAAGTAATTAAGAATGGCAGAGGAAAGAAAATTACTGTTTTCACTTACAAACCCAAAAAGAGCTGTAAGCGTAAGTTAGGACACAGACAGTTCTACACAAAAGTTGAGATCGAATCTATTAATTTCTAATTTCGGTAGGTTAAAGATGCTTAAAGCTGAATTTTTTGTAACAGATTTCGGAGGTATAACGGGGTTTGATATACAAGGGCATTCGGGTTATGCTGAATCGGGCTCTGATATAGTATGTGCAGCGGTATCGTCTGCAGCGTATATGACAGCTAATATTATAACTGATGTAATCGGTGTAAATGCTGATGTTTCAGTTAATGAAAATATAGGTCAAATGAAAGTCGAGATAAACAAAAAAGACGTTGCTTTATGCAGTAACATTTTTAGAGGTTTTAAATCTCATCTACTCATGCTTGAGGAGATTTATCCCAAAAATATTATGGTAAGTTATGTGGAGGTGTAACGTATGCTGAATAATATTAATATCCAACTTTTTGCACATAAAAAAGGTCAGGGTTCTACCAGTAACGGACGTGATTCAGAATCTAAGCGCCTTGGTGTAAAACGTGCGGACGGACAAATTGTGTTAGCCGGAAATATACTTGTAAAACAGCGTGGAACAAAGATACATCCCGGTGAAAACGTAGGACGAGGAAGCGATGACACTTTATTTGCTAAAATTAACGGTAAAGTAAAGTTTGAACGTATGGGACGTGACCGTAAACGCGTAAGTGTTTATAAAGCGGACTAATTTAAAAAATTACATTTGGTGATTTAACGGTTAAGCGGGTCAGATTGTTGATCCGTTTTTCGTTTATTAAAGAAACAATTTAAATTATTAAAAATTTGATTGCGGTGTGTAATTTTAATGTTTAGTGGTATGATATATGATATTAAATGCATAATTCGTTGAAATTTTGTAATAAAATAAAGGTATGCTTGTACCAAATATGAAGTTCTTTAATTTTATAAGATGGAACAATTAAATCGGTGGTGACGATATGTTTGTAGATGTAGCAAAAATAAAGATTAAAGCAGGAAATGGAGGCGATGGAGCGGTTTCTTTCCATAGAGACATATATACTGCGACAGGAGGTCCTGACGGTGGTAATGGAGGTCGTGGCGGTTCGATAGTGTTTAAAGCTGACAGTAATATTTCTACGCTTTCAGATTTCCGTTATAAAAAGAAATTTCATGCTCAAAACGGTCAAAATGGAGCTTCTGGAAAGCGTGCGGGCAAGAGCGGTGAAGATTTAATTATAAAGGTACCGTTTGGGACAGTAATTAAAGATGCGGAAACAGATAAAATATTAGCGGATATATCAACTTCTGAACCGCAAGTTATCGCTAAAGGCGGAAAAGGTGGAGCGGGAAATATGAATTTTGCAAGTCCCGTAAAACAGTCTCCCAAATTTGCGAAACCTGGAGAAAAATGTATTGAATCAGAAATAAAATTAGAACTTAAATTACTTGCAGATGTCGGACTCGTAGGATATCCGAATGTGGGTAAATCAACAATTATTTCTATGGTAAGTGAAGCAAAGCCTCAGATAGCGAATTATCATTTTACCACTGTGTCACCTATTTTAGGTGTTGTAAAGTATGATGATAAATCTTTTGTAATGGCTGACATTCCGGGATTGATTGAAGGTGCCTGGAAAGGAATAGGTTTGGGTCATAATTTTTTAAGACATGTTGAAAGATGTAGACTTTTAGTTCATGTCGTAGATGTTTCCGGGTGTGAAGGCAGAAACCCGTGCGAAGATTTCGATATAATTAACGAAGAGCTGGTTAAATTTAATTCTGAGCTTTCTAAAAGACCGATGATAGTAGTGGGAAATAAGTGTGATATAGCTTCATTTGAACAAATTGAGAGTTTCCAAAGATATGTCAACGATAAAGGTTATGAATTTTTAAAAGTTTCTGCCGCAACCGGTAAAGGTATCAAAGAGATGCTTGATACACTTATAAATAGATTGGAATCTTTGCCTCCCGCTCACTTGTTTACTCCAGATGCAACATATGAAGAAATTAATTCAGTGAATCAAGATAAACTCACAATCAAAAAAGAAAAAGGTGTTTATGTTGTAAGTGCCGGCTGGCTTGATAAACTAATAAATTCAGTAAATTTTGAAGATTACGATTCTATGTGTTATTTCCAAAATTATCTGACTAAGGCAGGACTTTCCGAGGCACTTCGTGAAGCGGGAGCCAACGAGGGAGATACGATAAGAGTGGGTGAAACAGAATTTAATTTTTTTGATTAAATATTTGTATTATGAGTAAAAATAATAATATTATATCGTGTGATAAAATAAGTACAATGAGTCCTCAGAAGCTTGCTTTTATAGGAGATGCAGTTTATGAGCTTATGGTTCGCTGTAAAATTGTAGAATCCTACGAAGGAAATATTGGATCATTGAACTCAGTAAAAATAAAAAATGTATGTTGCAGTGCTCAGTCTGAGCTTTACGAAAAAATAAAAGATGATTTAAGTGAAAAAGAAATTGAAATTTATAAACGAGGAAGAAATGCTGTGGTAAGTGGTTTTCCTAAAAAAATTTCACCGTGTGTGTATCATAGAGCTACAGGTGTGGAAGCCTTGTTTGGGTATCTGTATCTTGTTGGCAAGTATGCTCGTTTGGAAAAATTTATAGAAAAACTGGAGTTATAAAATTTAAATAAATTTAATTTATAATATTAGATACTATTATTTGCATTGACTATTGAAATTTTTTAAAAGTATGATATATTTGTTATGTAATTGTTAAAATTTTTAAAGGAGAGTGAACAAATGCTTAATTCTTTTTGCTGGATTATTGTGAGTATTTCTGCTTTGATTAAATTTATGGATGATTCGTTAAAAACATGCTACGATGCTAAAGATGCTACGTTAGATCTTTGGAAAAAAATTATTAATGTGATTAAAGGAGTGTGATTTTATGGATTCACGTAATGTATGGACTCAAGTCTGGAATGACTGTGTTAAAATAGCTAAGTTTATCATGTGGGTTGCAACGGGTGCAGCAGCTGTGGCAAGTCTTTTGTACGGTTTTGGTTTTATAAGCCTGGAGAAAAGAAATGAAATTTCTAAAGACAGTATAAGAGTTTTATAATTTTAAAGAATATTAGATATTAGTTTATCGGTTATTTTATTTATTTTGGAATAATTCATACTTTTTATATATATTTTTTCCAAATCATTATGAATGTCGAGAGCTTTGTTCAAATTTTTTATAGATTCGTTCAAAGTTTCTCGGCAAAATTTTTTATTAAATTTCAGTAAATTTTTTTGAGATAAGATTTTTTCTTTAATTAAAAATCTTTTTGTTGTTATTTTTTTGAAAATTAAGTTTTCTGGTATATGCAAAAGTTCTTTGGAGTTTTTAATTGCAAATCCTATTTCCATATCGGGAATGAAAAGCGCACTGTATATTTCTGAGGGAGCGAAAGGTGAGGGACACGATATAACGTTGTACGCTGAATCAAGTGCATAATTTTTTATTTTTTTTAATATATAACTTCCTATGATTCCAAAGTCGTCTTCTATAAGGAATAATTTTTTTGACATTCCTATAAGTGTGTTGTTAAAAAAAACGTAGCCTTTGGGAGTGATAGCACTTATAAATTTTATCTTTTCACAGTAGTTTTTAGATTTAATTTTTGTTTTTTTGAATAATTTTTTTGAAAGTCTTTCACAGTATAAATTTAAAGAATCATAATTTATACATTCTTTTAGTGTATTTGCTGACTCTTTGAAAGCGCATCCGAATGCTTTTAGATATCTTTTAGATTGAGCGTGATGGAAAGAATTTTCTTCACATAAAGATTGAATTTTGTCTTTGGATTTTAAAAGAATTTTTTTATTCCATGCATCACCGAGATTTATTATTGTGTCTGAAGTTCCCGGATATATTGGATCGAGTACGTGTGGTGAAGTGCCATCCGCTATCGCTACTTTAAGTTCTGGCAATATAACTGCATCCAAAGAATCTGGATCGGAAGAACAATGAATTAATTCTGCTGTGATCCCTTTTTTTAGAGCGACTTCTGCAACTTTTTTCATAATGGTTGATTTTCCTGTACCGGGACCACCTTTTAATATGTAACAAAACCAGCCTTTTTTAGGGTCGTATAGGGTGTTAAATGCAGAAAAAAATCCTTCGGATGTATTTGTAGCTAAAAAAAATTCCGGAGATAAAAAATTATTTTTCATTAAAAATCACTCCTTTTTAATCATAATATGAGATTATTTGATTTTACGTGATTTTTTTGTTTAAAATTATAATATAATTATTGACAAAAATATTCATGCATATTAGAATAAAATATAAATTTATAATAAAAGGAGAGAATTTTATGATTAAAGATGTAAAATTAAATTATGATTGTAAGGGTAGCAAATCACCTAGTTTAAGTAAAATTCTGAGTGCATTGATAGACTATTGTAAAAAATGCTTGGCTAGTGCTAAAGGCGATGAAATTGAAGAAATATTTTTAAATTTTATTCGTACAGCAGAAATATTAAAAGTTTTAATAATGTATCAAAAAAAATGGAAAAAATTTAGACTTATACCTGTTATTTCAAATAAGGAAAGAGAAAAAATAGTTTACGCTTTGATGTATGGTAAAGATGGAGTAAATGTTAACACTCTTTATCAAGCTCCTTCAAAAATTCCACTACTTGTTAATGATCTTGAAAAAGATAAGAATGATGAAAACAAGTTTAAAAAAAGATGTGAAGAATTTGCTAGAGGTAACAAATTTTATGCTAAAGAAATTGAACAGATTTGTAAGGATGATAATAGAAAAGAAATATTTTCGAAAAGAGCAAAAAGTTTTCCTGATGGATTAAATAAATCTGGAGTAGTTGACAGTTTTTTAGGAGTAGTAAGGGATTTAGGCAAATTAGAAAAGAAAAAAAATAAAATGTTAAAATTGTAAATTTGCGTTGATATTTTATTATGAGTTATAATATATCTCGAAAATTTTTAATCAATAAACGGAGATAAATTATAAATTAGATGTTTGTAAAAGTAGCTGTAGAAAAAATTTCTCATAATGTAGATGAACTTTATGATTATGCAGTTCCGAATGAGTATAAAAACGTGATTGGTGTAGGAAAGTGTGTTGTAGTACCGTTTGGGATTGGAAATTGTCCCAAATTGGGAATTGTTATTGAGTTAAGCTCGGAGAATAGAAAAGTAGAAAAATTAAAGGAAATTATGGCGGTATGGAATGAAGTACCGCCTCTTTCTCGTGAGGAAATTGCTCTTATTAAGTGGATGAAAAAACATTACTTTTGTTCTTATTTTGAAGCTGCTAAACTTATACTTCCGCCTGGAATTAAATTAAATTTGAGTTGCATAAAATATTCGGTAAAATGTGAAAAAGATATATCAGTTTTAGGCGATGAAAAAATATTATGGGATCGAATTTTAGATTCTGGAAAAAACGTAATAACTTTGAAAGATATAATTTCGTGGAAAATAAAAAATTATACATCAATGATTAAATTACTTTTATTTCATGGATTAATTGAAAAAGAAACTGTTAATATTGATTTTTATGATAAAAAAACGATTAAGGGAGTAAAGCTTTGTAAAGAAGGATTAAAGAAAATAAATAATTTTACTTTAAAACAAAGTAAAGTAATTGAATATCTTCAAAAGGAAGAAAGTGCAAGTGTAAAGCAATTGTTTTATTATACGGGAATAGGAAAATCCGTAATTAATACTCTTATAAATAAAGGGGTTCTGTCAAATTTTGATGTACCTCAAACAGAAATTCAATTATCAAATGTTTCAGATTGTGAGAGATCATATAAAAAACCTATTCTTAGTGAGGAACAAAGGGTCATTTTTGAAAAACTTTTTAGACTTTATTCAGAAAAGAAATTTGAAATATCTCTTCTGCATGGTGTTACAGGTAGCGGAAAGACCGAAATTTTACTCGAACTTACTGATCGTGTGATATCAGACGGTAAAAGTGTAATATTTATGGTTCCGGAAATAGCACTTACCGCTCAGTTCATTGAATCATTTCGAGAAAGATATAAAGATAAAACAGCGTTATTACATAGTTCACTTTCTAATAAAGAACGTTTTACTGTGTGGAATAAAATTAAAAGCGGAAAAATATCCGTAATTTTGGGTACAAGAAGTGCTGTTTTTGCTCCTGTTTCGAATTTAGGGCTTGTGATAATTGATGAGGAGCATGAATTTACATATAAGTCGGATTCAAGTCCAAGATTTAACGCCAAAGATGTGGCAAAATACAGATGTAGTTTAAACAAAGCACAACTGATTTTGTCTTCTGCAACACCTTCCCTGGAGAGTTATTATAATGCTAAGGTTGGAAAATATAAGTTATTTTCAATAAATAAAAGATATGGTGACGCTGTTTTGCCGTCTGTGGAAATTGTTGATATGAATGGACAAGCTGTAAATTTTGGAACAAATCAGTTCAGTCAAGAACTTGTAGCTGCTTTGAAAGAAAATTTGAATTGTAAAAAACAATCCTTAATTTTTCTTAATAGACGTGGTTATAGTCCTTTTGCAAAATGTTCATGTTGCTCCAAGGTAATTTTATGTCCTAATTGTAGCGTTTCGCTTAACTACCACAAAGTGAACGGAAGGCTTATGTGTCATTACTGTGGATATTCTCGTGAATTTTCTTCGAAATGTCCGGAATGCGGATCAGAAAAAATTTGTTGTTTTGGAGTGGGAACTCAAAAAGCTGAAGATTGTTTGAAAGAACTTATTCCCGGTGTGCGAATTTTAAGAATGGATTCGGACAGCAAAAATTTAAAAAATTCTTATAAATGCGAACTTAAAAAATTTGCAAATGGAGATTACGATATTTTACTCGGAACACAAATGATTTCAAAAGGATTTAATTTTCCAAATGTCACTCTTGTGGGAGTTTTATCTGCTGACCAGTACATGTATACCGGAGATTTTAGAAGTTACGAAAAGACTTTTTCGCTTTTGACTCAAGTTATCGGGAGAGCAGGGAGAGGGTGTAGTTCCGGTAAAGCAATAATTCAGACATTTAGTCCTGAAAGTGATTTGTTGAAACTTTGTGCAAATCAAGATTATGAAGCATTTTTTGAGAACGAAACAGTAATTCGTAAAGCTATGCTTTATCCGCCATTTGCCGATATATGCGTTATAGGATTTGTGTCGAAAACGGAATCCAAAGTACATGATTCAAGTTTTAAGTTTTTTAAAATTATAAAAAATGAAGCTTCAAATAAATATAAAAACATACCGCTTAGAATTTTTGCTCCATGTGCGGCTAACGTGAAAAAAGTAGCGGGAAATTATAGATATAGAATAGTAATAAAGTGTAGAAATAATAATGATTTCTTGAATTTGATATCTGATTCGCTTAGATCTTTTTCTAAAGAACCTGTTTCCAGAGATGTAAGAGTATTTGTTGATATTAATCCTGATTCAATTTTATAAATTCCATCAATAGTTTTACACAATTTTTGGATGCTTGTTTTATAAAAGTTTTAAAATCAACTGTAGAAGAATTGTCTGCCGTATCAGATACAGCTTTTATAATTCCAAAATCAATGTTGTTGATGAAACACACTTGACCGATGCTTCCGGCTTCCATTTCGCAAACCAGTCCTCCAAATTGATTTTTTATTTCGTTGAGAATTTTGGGTGAATCTATGAATTGGTCACCTGTTAGAACTGTACCGTAGTGAAAGTTAATTTCTTTAATGTTTTTACAAGATAATTTTAGTTTGTCTGCTATCCATTTTGTGCACGGAATTTCAACTTTTCCAATACCACTTATCTCTCCTTTTTTTCTGTTGGGAAAAGCGCTTACATCAAAGTCGTGTTGAATTACACCGTGGCCTATAATTATATCTCCGATTTTTATCTCAGAAGAAACTGCTCCCGCAACACCTATATTGAGTATTAAATTTGGGTGATATTTTAAAATCATTGTTTGCGCACACATAGCTGCATGGACTTTACCTACTCCAGATAAGGAAATTACACAATTTGTATTTAATATGTTTCCGGTTATAAATTTTAGGTAACATATTTTTTCTTTTTTTGTATTTTTCATTAGTTTGAGTATTTCATTTAATTCTTCAGGTTCGGCACAAATAATTCCAATCATTTTTAAATCTCCTGATTTTAATTTGAATTTATTTCTATGTAATTCACATACTAAGTTTACAGTATAACAGACATAATTTTTAAATGAAATTGTTAAGGAGATTTTTTTATGGAATACTTGAAAGCATTTGTAGTTGGAGGATTAATCTGTGTAATTGCACAAATATTTATCGACAAAACAAAAGTTACACCCGCACGAATATTGGTAGGGTTGGTGTTATCGGGAGTGGGACTGACTGCTGTTGGTTTATATGAGCCGTTGGTACAGTTTGCAGGCGCTGGAGCTACCGTTCCGCTTTCAGGATTCGGCTATTTGATGGCTAAAGGAGTTGTTGAAGCTATTCAAAAGCAGGGTTTTTTGGGAATTATAACGGGAGGCCTTACTGCCGGTGCAGCCGGAATATCAGCGGCAGTATTTTGTGGATACGTCGCAGCGTTGTGTACTCGTTCAAAAGATAAAAGTTAAAATTTAATAAATATCCACGCAGTTAATGCGTGGTTTTTTAATGTTTTGGAAAACCTTATTATATTTTTTTCTGCATGTAAAACGTGTAAGCGTGATTTGTCGAATATTTATTTTTTAAATGGTAATTAGTCTTCTATTAATTAATTTTATACGTACTTCTCAGTTCGATTAGTATTTTTGTGTTTATGTCAAAGTTTTATTTTTTTATATTTTAATTAATTTCACAAAATTGCTTGTATGTTATAGAGTACTATTTTTAAAATAATCTTATAGAAGTTAATACACTTTACCTTTAAGTATATACCTTTGAACCGTACGCACATAGTTTTGATACATATTTTTGTATTATATCGCAAATAACGAGCAGATTTTTTCCACTAATATTTATGTTTTTAATGTTTATTTACTTTAATTGTTTTATTAATAATAATATTTTTTTATCAAAAATACCATGAATATCATCCACGTGTAGATAAAATTTGAAAATATTTTGCAATATACCAAATATATATTTTTGTTTTAATTGTTAAACTATTAAAAGTGAGTGTACATAAAAAACAGCCTATCTTAAAGTGATTTTGTTTAAAAGATAGGCTAATAATTATTTTTTATTATTTTAAGTAGCGTATATAGTTTCTGTTAAAAAGTGGAATACTTGCTAAAAATTCATCATTTATTGTGGTTACCTGAATTTAAGTAGTCAATAAAATTTGAAAGTTCAAAAGTGAATAATTTTTAATTATTGATCGGATAGATAAATGTTTAAAAGTTTAAATCATGCATTTTTTCTTCCTGGCGTAAACTGCAGTTGCCAACATTCCTAAGAAGCCTACTGCGAACAAAGAAGTCCACAAAAGGATATTACTATTGTCTCCGGTTTTAGGATTGATTGTTTGTTCTGTTTTTTCTTCAACATTTGTTGCTATAATTCCATACTGACTTAAGTGTGATGTTTCAAATACTATATATCCATCTTCTATTGTTGCCGGTATTGTTTCTTTTATTTCATCATCTGAAATATATACTACTTCATATTTGTTAAATCCTTTTAAGTCTTCCGGTAATGCGATTTTTACTTTCATTTTAGTATCACTGATTTTAACTACTTGACCATCTTCCAATAAATTTATATCCACTATATACTTAACGTTTTTATTTGCTAAATCTTCCGTAATTTCTACAGGTGTAACCTCTAACTTATAGTCTGCGCTAATTCCATCTGCAAATTCAATTTTTGCTTTTGTTTCTCCTGTACTTTGAACTTCTTTTACTGTTTCCACCGGCTCTCCCGGGTTTCTAGTCCAGGAAGCATATAAAGTTACATTTTGATAGTATTCAGCGTTGTTTTCATTTGTTATTATAGTATCTTTTTCAACATTTTCTTTACTATCTTTATTCCAGGCGCTCCAGTAAATATACTTATAATTCTTTCCACTACCGTCTTTTTTTGCATTCCATCCATTAAAAATATATCCTTTTCTTACTGGTACGTATGGTAAGAGCGACATGTTTGTTCCAGAATTAGCGCCGGCAAAATAATCGTATTTTTTAGTTGCTTGACCATCGATAGTTCCGCCATTAGCATTTAAGATTAGAACTCTATCATCTCCAACAAAAGTATCTTTAGTATATGTAGCAGTTACTGTTATGCAATCACGATTAGTAAAACAGCTGGAATCAATAGAAGTTACAAATTTTCCGTCCAAATCCCAGCCTATAAATGTATGTCCATCTCTTACAGGTGTATATTTTGTTAAATCAATTGTTTTAAATTCAGTGCTTTTACTCGTTAACTGTATTACGTCGCTTTGTCCATTTACTGTACCTGCAAAGGGGTCAATTGTTACATAATATGTGCCAGTTCCTTGTAATAATTTATCAGAAAATTTTGCATAAATACTTAGCCCATTTGTGTATTCTTTGCCTTCAAAATTACCGCTCCATTTGAAATCTGATAAATCTAAATCTTCGAGAGCTTCTTCCTGACCAGATTTTGTCCAATGAGAAAATTCATTTTTTCCATTGAAAGGTACAATTCCTTTTGTTAATTCGGATACTTTAACTGTTGTTTCTCCTTCTTCAACATCAAACTTTATAAGTTTTGAGCTTTTACCTTCAATACTTCCATTTTCCGCAGTAACATTTAGTATTAATGAATATTCTCCATCGTCACTAATTGTTACAGCATTTGCTTTGCTTGAGAAATTAAATAAATATATGCCTGTTAAAATTGCTGCTAAAAATACAAGATATTTTTTCATTTTTTTCCTCCTACATCTTAATTAAGTTTAACATTGTCATTTGTATTTTATTAATTTCTGTTGCTACAAACATTGTTGCCGGAATAGATGAAAGTGCTGTAAAGAGTATAGAGAACATCGTCATAAATTTTTTGTTTCTTTACTTCTCATATCATCTTTTTCTGAGTAAGCATTTTGGGGTTAATTTTCGTTTTCTTAAGTACAAAATCAAAAAATATAAATGACTACAACAATTTAAACTTACCTCCTTTTCAAAGTTTAGAAAAAACGCTCTACATACTTTTATGTATTTTGCCTACAAATAATTATATATTAAAAATAAAAATATGCAAGTAAATTCACATTAAAAATTATAGAATTTGTTGTCGAATAATTTTAAGCACTTTAAGCACTTAAAATACTATAAAATGTCATATGGTTTGATCCTAAAATTAAAGATTTAAGTTGAGTTTTGACTCTATGACTATCAGACAAAAATATCTCAAAAAGTTGTGTGTTGCATAATGTAAATTAAGACCACTATATTAAGTAAATTATAATAAAAACATGGAGGTAAGAATTTATTATGAAAAAAAGATCTGTGATAGCGTTTTTATGCGCTTGTGGTTTTTCTTTATCTTATTTTTCATTTCCGATATTAGCGGCAACTGTTTCCACAGTTACTTCAAATGCGACAGTAACTTTCACTCCCGGAACAGAGCCGACTGGTCCTGTGGATCCTGATGACCCAAGCAAACCACTGGATCTACCGGGGCAAGGAACAGGAGAATCCGGACCGCTCAGTATTGACTATGTACCAAACATTACATTTGGAAGTCAAGCCATATCTGGTTCTCAAAAAGTATATAATGCCAGTGAATTAAAGCCATTTGTTCAGGTTACCGATATAAGAGGTACAGGGGCTGGATGGAATGTAATTGCAAAGGCAACACCATTTAATGACGGAACATCTGATAGCCTTAAAGGTTCTACTGTTACTTTTGCAGGTGGTTACGCTCTTTCCGCAAATTCATCGGCAAGTAAACCTACACCGTCAAATCCTGTTGTTCTGACAACCGATAACACGGAAGCTACTGTTGTAGTGGCTAATGAAAATTCAGGACTTGGAACCTGGGTGGACAGATGGTATCCAACTGAAACTACTGCAACGTCTAATGATAATGTTACATTAACTGTTCCGTCAGGAAGCGCAACAGCTAAAACTCATACTTCTACTATTACTTGGACTTTAGCTGACGCTCCTATTTAAAACTAAACACTGGGGGATACCACATGATTAAAAAAAGCTTTTAAATTTTTTTGTGTTTATTTTTTTAAGTATTTTATCGACGGTTTCTGTATTTGCTGATGAAGGAGTTTATTTTTCTGTTTCCTCTGTAATTCCTGAAAACCAAATCAATAAAAATCTTAGCTATTTTGATTTAAAAGTTGCACCTTCAGATTCGCAAGAACTAAAGGTAAAAATTTTCAATAATAAAAATCACGAAATTAAAGTAAAAGCCATGGTAACTCCTGCAACAACATGCCGAAACGGATTCATAAGCTACACTAATCTTACAAACTTATGATGAAAGCTTAAAGTATCCGCTTTCGGATATTCTTAAATTAGACAAAAGTGAATATATAGTCCCACCAGGAGGTTTTGTAACAGCTACTGCATTACTTAATATACCGAGAGAGTCTTATGATGGAATTATTTTGGGTGGATTAATTTTTACAAAAGCAGATGATAACTTTGAAGCTACAAATGAACATCAAATTACCGCTCAAATAGAGAATGAATATCAGTATGTTGTCGGTGTTATGCTTTCTGAGAATGATAACAAAGTTAAAGCCAATATGAATTTAAAATACATAAAACCCACACTCGCAAATTATCACACTAATCTGGCTGTAAATCTTCAAAATGATACTCCGGTTATAATTCCTAATCTTAAAATTTCAGGTACTGTTTATAAAAAAGGTAGTTCAGAGGTTTATAAAAGTACAGAAAAAGAAAACATAAAAATGGCGCCAAATTCTAACTTCGATTTTATGGTTGATTGGCAAAATCATAAATTTCAAGCAGGAGAATATAGAGTTCATGTAATAGCTCAAAATGAAGAATATTTTTGGGAATGGGATGAAGATTTTACAATAACTCCAGAACAAGCAAATGACACCAATAAAGATGCTGTGGATATTATTAATCCGATTCCAAATTGGGTTTATATTTTTTTAGCTGTATTAGTATTGATTTTGGTAGCATTTTCATCATTTGTAATTGGTTGCAGATGTAAATGCAAATGTTTTTGTAAAAGTAAAAAAGATTAAGATTTAAAGGTTTAAAATCAGGAATTCAAGTCAGGCAAAGATTCTTGATTTTTATTTTTTAAGTTCAGTACAGGAGGTTTTCTGTTGAAATATAAGATTTTAAGTATATTGTTGATATTGTTTTTGCCTCTGTATTTTTTTATCAGTAAAAGTTCAGCATATGATTCTCAAAGTGTACCTGAATTGTATACTACACCTGATGAAACAAGCAGAGTTGTGAATAATTACAACGAACTTGCTGCAGCAATTACCGGTGATAACGACTATACTACGATTTATCTAAATGCAGATATAGAGATAACCGGGAGAATTAATTTTCCGCCTAATAAAACAAATCTAACCATAAACGGAACATACACAAATGAACAAGGCGTAACTACACGTCATACTCTTACTGATATGAATTCTGCTTCTATTACAAATTCCATATATATTGCTTCTGCAATTTCTGAAATAAATGTTACTTTGTGCAACGTGGATATAGTTGGAAAGAATTATTATGGAATAGTTGCGGTGGAAGCTGTTAGCTCTACAAAATCAGTTACTTTAATCTATATTAATGTTAATTATACAGGCCCGCAAATAAGCTATAACCGTCAGGGAACTGTAAGATACATTGATTCAAATATTACTATTAAAACCTCGTCAGGGTACGCTTCACCTTCAAACGAACTTGCGGAAGTAAACAGAGTTGAAATTGGCGGTAAAACAACCATCTATCACACAAGTACAGGCAATGCCGTATTTTGGTTTACATATGCAAATCCGTCTTTCAAAATTTTAGAAAATGCAGATGTTAATATAACCTCTGAATCAAGAGAAACATTTTATTGCGACTACAGTCCCGATATAAATATAGAAAAAGGCGCTAATGTTATAATAAATACTCCGAGAGGTATGTTTTACGATACCGGTTCTTCTCAACTTGCAAAATCTTTTTTGATTGATAAAAATTCGAACCTTAAAATAACTCAAACGGCAGTTAAATCGGGAGTAGGTACAATTAGATGCAGTGGGAATTTTACTGTTTCAGATGGTGCAAGTTTATATATGGCCAATACTTTATCTTCGTCCGCTCCACTTATTCAAATGACTTCAACAGGATCGGTTAATTTTGAAAATCCAAAAAGTATAGTACTTTACAATAAAAATGGAAATTTAATCAGATGGACTTCGGGTACCGGAAAAGTGAATATAAATTCCCAAGTTGTAAACTACTGGCTTACTGCAAAAGACTTTCCTGATGCCGGTACTTTATCTGGTACACCTTTGTATATTTGGACTAAATTAGATCAAAGTAATTTAGAAATAGACGCATCAGCCTCAACTTCATCTACTACAGCGGTTTCAACCAATATGACTTTATCAGATTCTCCAACTCCACCGAGTTTGCAAACATTTAATTTACAAAACGTCAGAGTTCTGTCAATGGGACAACTTTCTCTTCAAGTTAACGCAATTTCCGATACTGACATTAGTATTACGGGAACTACGAATTATTTATCAAACTTAAAAGCTGAATTTTTGGCGAATTCTGTTGTGAAGAGCGTGGAAGGTACTTCAGACGATACCGGATTTTTCTCATTGATTCTGCCTGAAGTTCTTCAAATCGATACCGTAGTTAAAGTAACTGCAAACGATAATTTTAAAAACAGAATTGAAAATTTAACTGTTGTCTATGCAGGAGTACTTGAATTCAAAACAGTGCCAAGTTTGCTTGCTTTTAAAAGCACGGTTATTCCAACGGTTAAAACTACTGTTTCAAGGCAAGAATCGGATTGGTCTATAGTAGTTGCTGATTCGAGGATAAAAAGCTCAGACTGGAATTTATATGCTTCTATTGAAAATCCATTTACTTCAGCAAATAACAATACTTTAAAAGATGCACTCGTATTCATTGATGAAAAAAACCAAAGTTTCACCTTAAACAGCGAACCAACTGAGGTTTATTCGGGAAAATCAGTTTTGTCTCCAACAGACACTACTGTTAAATGGTCCGAAAATCAGGGTATATTACTTGACATAAATCCACAAGATATTATGGATGAATCATACTCAAACACAATAACTTGGACGCTAACCGATGCCCCTTAATTTGTTATAAAATATGTGTATTAAAAATCAAATTAAACTTTAAATTTTTAATTTATCAGATCTGAACGTAGATTTTTATATTTAAATAGATAACGTACCTCAAGAAAATTATGTATTTCGTAAACTCGAGTTTTAGTAGAAATCATTAATCTTTATCGTTTGCAAACATAGTTACATTACATTTCTGAAATTAATTTTTAAAGTACATAATGAATTGTTCCCAAAGTGGAAAGGTAGTATAAATCAGTTTTGTGTGATAGAGTAATTAAAGATAAATGAAATCATACAATTTTTATTAATATTTAGTAATATATGTTTAAATTTTGTTATATTTTTATTTGATTTATAAAACAATGTAGTCTTGCATTTAGCCGAAGATTATATGCTATATATAATATATTTAAATATTTTCTAGCAATGTTAAAATAAAAAGGCTTTATGAGTTATGTTATTCTATTTAATGGACAAATTTCAAGTATATAAGTACACGAATAGTGTATTTTATGAAAAATGAGAAAACATATGTAGGGAAGTTAGTGATAAAAATTTGTGCGTTTTAACTATTCATATGGTTTTTACAAGAAATAGTTATTAATTAAAAAATATAAATATTGAGTGCAGATTTTTATGCACTCAACAAGTTTTTGTTTTATAAATTTTTTAGTGGTAGAATTAATTAGTTTAATTCTCCGAAATAGATGTCATACCATACTATGAAGATGTAGATCGTCCAAATTTTTCTGCTGTTATCCCATTTACCGTTGTAGTGATCATCTAAGAAACGTAAAAGTTCTTCGCAATTGAAAAATTTCTCAGCCGTTTCGGAAAGAAATGCACTTTTAACAATTCCGTAATATTTTTTATCTCTGAGCCATACTCTTGTAGGCACAGGGAATCCGAGTTTTTTCTTTTGAGCGGTATTTTCTGGCAGACGTTTCATGGCTGCCATACGCATTGCGTATTTCGTGTTTTCTCTTGTGACTTTTAAATTTGTTGGTAAGGATGAAGCCACTTTAAATACTTCTTTGTCAAGGAACGGAACTCTGAGTTCAAGAGAATTAGCCATACTCATACGGTCAGCTTTTAGGAGTATATCTCCAACCATCCACATATTTATATCCAGATACTGCATTTTTGTAACATCGTCGTAATCTTTGGCTTTTTCGTAAAGCTTTTTACACATATCTTGAGGATGAGTTGCTAAGGAAGGATTTTTTAAAATTTTCTTTTTGTCTTCCTGAGAAAACATAAATGCATTTCCTATATATTTGTTTTCTATCGTGTGTTCGCCACGAATTATAAAACCTCTGCCTTTGAATTTGAATGGAATTTTTCTCATCAAATTTGCAAGAAATGTTCTTGTTTTTTGACTTAGTATCTTTTGATAAATTTTAAATACCCTGGGTTCGTTGTATATTCTGTATCCACCGAAAAGTTCATCCGCTCCTTCTCCTGAAAGAACTACTTTAACATGTTCACTTGCCAGTTTGGAAACGAAGTATAGTGCTATACATGATGGGTCTGCAAGAGGTTGATCCATGTGATATTGAACTTTTCTGATTGAAGCCCAAAATTCTTCAGAGGAAATAATTTTATAATAGTGATTTATTCCAATCTTTTTAGAAAGATTTTGAGCCCATGTAACTTCATTGTATTTTTCTCCAAAGTCAAAACCAACGGTAAAAGCTTTTTGTCCGGCAAAATAAGACGAAACGTAACTCGAATCTACTCCGCTTGAAAGGAAACAACCCACTTCGACATCGCTTATTCTGTGCGCATCTACGGAATCTTTAAATACTTTTTCAATTTGTTCTGTTGCGGTTTCCAGGTCTAAGTTGGGATTAATATTGAAATTGGCTTCAAAATATCTTTCGGTTTTGAATTCGCCGTTTTTGTATTGCAGGAAATGTCCCGGCATAAGACAGTATATTCCTTCGAAAAAAGTTTCCGGAGGAACGGCGTATTGGAATGAAAGGTAATTGTCAAGAGTTTTATAATTGAATTTTTTCTCAAACGTAGGGAAAGCCAGTATGCTTTTTATTTCAGATGCATAGACAAAATTGTTTCCTACCTGAGCCCAGTGTAGAGGTTTGATTCCGAACGGGTCTCTTGCCATGAAAAGTGATTGATTTTCTCTGTCCCAAATTGCAAAGGCAAACATTCCTCTCAGTTTTGGGAGCATCTGAGAACCCCATTCTTCGAATCCATGAATTAACACTTCTGAATCGGCTTCGGTATAGAATTTATGATTTTTTTCAATAAGTTCTTTTTTTAATTCTTTGTAGTTGTATATTTCTCCATTGAATGTCAAAACGAGATTGTTGTTTTCATTATAAATCGGTTGTGTTCCACCTTCTACATCTATTATGCTTAGTCTTCTGAATCCCATTGCAATGTCTTTGTCTATAAAAAATCCTGAACTGTCAGGTCCACGGTGAATTATCAGGTCGGTCATATTTTCAATAATTTTACTTTTGTTGTTAATTTCTCCAGTAAATCCGCAAATGCCACACATACTGTTTTTTCCTCCTGTTTTTTGCTCCTGTTTTTTGCTCTTGGTTTTAAAATTCCTTCGTTGTTACGGCCAAGTACATAGATTATATCACGTGTATAAGATAGTTACAATTGGTTTGTATATCTGCTGTAATCGAATTAATTTTTTGAAAAATCCTTGATATCTATGATTGTGCCATACATGCTGTAAGCTGTATCTTTAATGGATTGTAACCTACTTAATATGCATAAATTTTTTGTTAAAGAACTAAAGACCTGCAATAGGCGAGCTTAATTACTTTTACTTCATCGATACTACTTACAATTATTGATTTTTTGAACGAATTTTGATAAAATAAGGTTATAAAAATGTTATTAGAATTATTGTAAAAGGTAGGATTAACTGTGAGTAAAATGTTAGACAATTTTAAAATTAAGGTTTTTTATTTTTCAAGGGCGTTGCTTATTGGTACATCTGTGTGTCTCGTGTTGTTTAGTTTGTTGCTTATTATTTTTAAAGACTTTTATCAAGAACCTTTGACGCTTTTTCCTGCTATTTTAAGTGTAGGGGTTCTGTCTAATGTTTTCCGTTTAAATCGATTATTAAAATTAGGCAAAGACACTATAAATAGGCTTAAAGTTAAGTATTGTTTGCTTGAGTTCGGTAGAACTGTCTTTGAGTGTATGGCGTATTTAGAATTTGCAAATAATAGACCTTGGTATGGAATTATTTTTTCGGTGTTGATGGTAATGGTAGTGGTATGTGAAAATATAATTATCCGTACAGAAATAAAGAACATAGAAAACACTAATATTAAGAATTGATATGTTAGTGAGTATTATTGGATTTTTTAAGAAGTTTTATTCTCTGGTCATGTGGAGTTGTAACTGTGTTTAAATGGTATGAGTTATAAGTATATGAAAGCGTTAGCCACTTTAAGGTGGCTGATTTTTATTTTTTAAGTTAAATTTTAAACCACGAACTTATACAAAAAAACACTCTCGACCGCTTTTGCAATCGAGAGGTATATAATGGTGGGCCATCTAGGACTCGAACCTAGGACCGACCGGTTATGAGCCGGTTGCTCTAACCAACTGAGCTAATGGCCCTTCCAAACAACGCTTATTATATTGCAAATTAAAAATCATGTCAATAACTTTATTTTAAATTTATTATTTTGCGAATTATTTTGACTTGTAGTGCTAAATTATATGTAATTGTTCCAAATGAATTTTTATAAGCTGTGTCAAATACATATAGTTATAAATTTTATAATATAATGTGTTATAATTTTAACTGTTACTTTAATTTTATAGATAAGGAAAAAGACAATGACAAATGTGAATCAAAAAAATTCAAAATCAAAAAAAGTAAGCCAATCATTTGCCGCAGGAGCAATAATAATGGCTGTGGGAATGCTACTTGTTCGAGTAGCCGGAGCTGCTTTTAAAATTCCTCTTGCGTATATACTTGAAGGAATAGGCTCAGGTTATTTTAGTTCTGCATATAGCATTTACAATCCTATCTATGCTTTGGCGACGGCAGGACTTCCCATAGCAATTTCACGTATGGTTTCGGGTGATATGGCTCTGGGAAGGTATAAAGACGTAAAAATGATTCATAAAGTTTCGATACCGATGTTTGTTTTTACAGGTCTTAGTGGATTTATTTTAATGATACTGGGTTCATTTGCTTATGTAAAATTTACAAATACTCCGGATTCGATTTATTCAATATTTATGTTGGCTCCGACTGTTGTTTTTGCATGTCTAATTTCAACTTACAAGGGATATTACGAAGGGCTTAGAAATATGATTCCCACAGCTGTTTCGGAGATAGTTGAAGCTGTTGGAAAGGTGGTTTTTGGTCCGACATTAGCTTATGCAGCAGTAAAGTGCGGAATGGATGAATACAAAAAATACGGTACAGTGTTCGGAAAAGTTTGTGAAAACGAAACTGCGGCACATAATGCAACTTTACCGTGGGCATCGGCAGGAGCTGTTTTGGGAATTACACTTGGAGCAGTTTGTGGATATATATATATATTTATAAAATATAAAATTTCAGGGGACGGAATAACCGAGGATGAACTTAAGAATTCTGAAGATGCCAGACCCAAAAAAACTTTGATAAAAATGCTTCTGAATATATCGGTTCCGATAGCACTTGGGGCAATAGTTATGAATCTTGCCGGTACTATAGATACCATGCTTGTTCAACGAAGATTGTATGATTTAATGACTACTGTGCCTGACGTTCTACTTGATATGTATTCAGGTTTTATCCCGCCTCAAGCTGTTGAAAATGGGACTACTCACGTATTTTTAAACGGATGTTTTGTTTATATGAATAATATAACAATGCTTTTACCTACGATAACTCAAGGACTTGCGATAAGTGCACTGCCTAATGTAACTGCTTCATGGGTTAATGGAGTAAAAGATAAGATAGAGAAAAATATAGAAACCATTTTAAAAATGACTTCCGTTATTTCCTTTCCGATAGGATTAGGAATGTCGGTTATGGCTTATCCCATAATGGATTTAATATACAATACCTTTGGAAAAAGCGGTCAAGTCGGGGAAATATGTATAGCTTCTCGAATTATGAGTGTTTATGCGATAGGTATAATATTTATGTCGATAAGTACTCCTCTTTGCAGTATGCTTCAGGCCGTGGGTCGTGCGGACCTTCCGCTCAAAGTTCTTACTGCGGGAATGATTATAAAGATAGGGCTTAATTATGTTTTGGTTGGAATTCCGGAAATAAATGTGCAGGGAGCAGGTATTGGCACATTGGTATGTTATTTGTTTGTGTGTATGTCGAGTATAATTCTTCTTTGCAAAGAAACAAAGATAAAATTTAACTGGATTTCTGTTGTTTTAAAGCCGGCTTTGTGTGGACTTATGTGTGCAGCTGCAGCCTATTCATCACACGGTTTTTTGGCAAGAGTAATAAATTTCAAATTAGCTACGATTTTGTCGATAGCGATTGCGGGAATGGTATATATTTTGGCGCTGTTACTTTCAAGATGCTTGAGTTATTCAGATTTATCGACAGTTCCCGGGTGTAAAAAAATTGTGAAAGTACTTGAAAAATATCGTTTATTGGGTTAATATGGTAATATGTGGAATAATTTAAAATATTTTCCATATATTATCTTATAAACGAAAGCAGGATTAAAATGGAATTAGTTCAAAAATGTAAGTATTCGATTAAAGATTTATTGAATGTTGTAAATATTTTACGTTCTCCTAAAGGATGTCCGTGGGATAGGGTACAAACTCATTCGAGTATAAGACTAAGATTAATTGAAGAATCGTATGAAGCCATTGAGGCTATCGATATGAGTAATAGTGATATGCTCAGAGAAGAGTTAGGTGATATACTTTTGCAACTAGCTTTTCACTGCAGTATAGAGGAAGAGAATGATAATTTTTCATTTGATGATATTGTAGATCAAGTTTGTAGAAAAACCATTCTTCGACATCCTCACGTTTTTTCTGGGATGTATTTTGAGAAAGATTCAGACCCTAAAGTGTATGAAATGAAAATTAGAGAAAAACCATATGTGATGAAAGTTCGTCCTCGAAATGAAACTCCTGCGGAAAGTGTAAAAAATATTTCAAGAATGCTTCCGGCGCTGATGCGCACAGAAAAGATGCAGGCAAAAACAGCGAAAGCGGGATATGGTTTCTTTTCAGTGGAAGATGCGCTTAATGAAACGTTTGATAGACTTCATTGTTTAGAAACTTTGATACTTAACGGCAGACGAGATGACTATGAAAAAGAGCTTGGGGACTTGCTGTTTTCAGTAACTGAAGTGGCACGTCTTATTAATGTAGATGCCGAAAGTGCATTGTATGACTCATGTGAAAGATTTAAAGATGAGTTTTTATATAAAATATCGCTTGAAAATAAAAATAAAGTATAGTAATATTTACATGTCGGTTAAATGCGTACATATGAAACGCACGGCAATGCAGTAATGGTGCATGTTTAGCACTAAAAAACACGGAGGTTGTAATTATGAACAAAACCGAACTCGTATTGAAAATTTCGGAAAAGAGCGAACTGACAAAAAAGGATTCGGAAAAAGCATTAAATGCTTTTGTTGAAGCAGTATCAGAAGCTCTTGCAGATGGTGAAAAAGTTCAGTTGGTTGGATTCGGAACATTCGAGGTTCGTGAGCGTGCAGAGCGTACCGGACGTGACCCACGTACCGGAAACCCCATTAAAATTCCGGCATCTAAGACACCGGCTTTTAAGGCGGGCAAAGCTCTTAAAGATTCTGTAAACTAATTTGTATTTGTCTCAAGGATTTCGATAGTCATTGTGGCTTTCGAAATCTTTTTTGTTGTCGGTTGTTGTGAATAAAAGTTTCTAATCTTAAAAAATTAACTTTGCTATGTTATTTTGTCAAATAAAAATATAATTTGATATAGTTACGCTATTGATATATAATTTAGTTGATATTATTTTTGTTTGAGGAGAAAGTAGTGAACTGTAGTATTAGTTTGGGAAAGTGGAATAGTGTATTTGCCGTTCCCTCGGAAATAGTTGAAAATTACATAAAGAATTCAAACGAAGCTCAACTAAAAGTTATATTGTATATGCTGTATAGCAGAGCGAAAAGTGTTGATGAAAAAAAAATTGCCGAAGCAGTTAATATTCCTGAGTCGGAAGTTTTAAAGAGTATAGATTATTGGGAAAAAGAGGGTTATCTTGAATTTCATGGTGAAAAAAGTGTAGAAAAAAATATTTCTTTGGAGTCAATTAATGAAAAAGAAAAGAATTTTACACCTATCCCAAAAAAATCATTATCCTTTAACTATCGTCGACCGGATAGTTTGTACGTAGCAACACGGATTCAGTCCTCTAAAGATATAAATTTACTTATGCAGGAAGCACAAGTTATTCTCGGAAGACCTATCTCGAACGGTGATAGTGCAGTGCTGTTAATGCTTCATGATAATGATGGACTTCCCGTAGATGTAATTCTTATGCTTCTTCAATATGCAGTAAGTATAGGGAAAACCGGGATGAAATATATCGAAAAAACAGGTTCTAATTGGGCTTTAGAGGGTATCGATAATATTGAAAAAGCTGAGAAAAAAATTATAAAGTTGCATAACACTCAAGCTTTATGGAAGAGATTTGAAAATATTATAGGAATAGAACATCGTGCTCCTACAAAATATGAGGAAGAAGCTGTTAATAGATGGTTTGGAGAGTGGAACTATTCTGACGAAATGATAAAAGAATCATATGATAGATGTGTTAATTCGAACGGAAAATACATTCTCAAATATATGGATAGTATAATAAAACGGTGGCATAATCAGGGAATAATAAAAATTGAGCAGGCATTGGCTGAAAATGCTGCACGTAAAAATAAGTCTCAAAAAACCTCTAATCGTGCTCCGTCATATGATATAGATGCATATGAGAATTACAATATATTTGATTATATTTGATATTAGAAAGGGGACACCGTAAAGTTGGGATACAGTAGAGAAATTTATGACGAGGTTCAGCAAAAGCTTTACAGAATGAGGAACAATGCATGGGATGAATTATCTCGAAAAAAAGAAATTTTTTACAAACGGTTTCCCGAAGCTGCAAATATAGGAAAAGAATTATCTGCCACTTCGGTTGAAGCGGCCAAAGCGGTTTTAAGTGGTTCGGATTCTTCATTTGAGCTTATGAAGTTGAGAGAAAAAAATAAAGATTTAAAACAAAGGTTATCGAACATTCTGAAAAGTGTTAACCTTCCTGAGGATTACCTTGAAATTAAATATAATTGTTCTGAGTGTGAAGATGAAGGTTTTATTGATGGAATGATGTGTAAATGTATGAAAAATATGCTTAAGTTGGAAGCATATAATAAGCTCAATGAACTTTCGCCGCTTGAAACTTCTTCATTTGATAATTTTTCGATTAACTATTATTCGGATGTTCCTGCACGTGATGGAGAACAAAGTCCTCGTGAGAGAATGACACTTATTTTGAATTTTTGCAAAAAATATGCTGAAAATTTTAGAAAAGATTCGCCTAGCCTCTTGATGACGGGTAACACGGGGCTAGGTAAGACGCATCTTTCGCTTGCGATTGCAAGAGAGGCTATAAATAAAGGTTTTGGAGTAATTTATACTTCTACTCAAAATATGATTTCCAACATGGAAAAAGAAAAATTTCGTGGATATGTAGTTTCGAATGAAAGTGAAAAGCATTATGCCGATTGTGATTTATTGATTATTGATGATTTGGGTACGGAATATGCGACATCTTTTTCAAGTGCTGCGGTGTATAATGTAATAAATTCCAGAATTATGCGAGGAAAGCCCACTATAATAAGTACAAATCTTTCCATGCGTGAATTGGAAAAATACTATACTCAACGCATGGTTTCAAGAATTATAGGAAATAATATTCGTCTGGAATTTCTTGGTTCAGATGTACGACAGAAGTACATGAAAATGAGAAGTAAGTAATGTATGTTGCAAATTTAACAAAAAAATAAAGTGTGATATTCCTTAATTATAACTCAATAATTCAAAGTTTTGAAAATAAATACTTGACATAAATTTTGTAAGATGATATTATTTACTTGTTGATACGAGTTGGTTGTTTTTAGGCAAGTACGTGTCAGAAGCTTTGATTTTCGGTATTAGTACATAGTTATATATACTTATTTTTAAAGCAAATTTTAGGGAGCATAGCTCAGTTGGTTAGAGCACTTGCCTTACAAGCAAGGGGTCATAGGTTCGAGTCCTATTGTTCCCACCATTTTGTAAATATGGCCCGGTAGTTCAGTTGGTTAGAACGCTAGCCTGTCACGCTAGAGGTCGACGGTTCGAGCCCGTTCCGGGTCGCCATTATTTTTAAGAATAAAATGCTTGTGTTGGTAATATTAATTACTGAGTAGGATAATTAAAAGCAGGAAGTAAGTTGCCTCTGTAGCTCAGTTGGTAGAGCAAAGGACTGAAAATCCTTGTGTCGGTGGTTCGATTCCACCCGGAGGCACCATAGTGCGGATGTAGCTCATCTGGTAGAGCGCCACCTTGCCAAGGTGGAGGTAGCGGGTTCGAGCCCCGTCATCCGCTCCAATTTATATCTTTTTATGGCGCTATAGCCAAGTGGTAAGGCAGAGGTCTGCAAAACCTCTATTCCCCAGTTCGAATCTGGGTGGCGCCTCCAATACATTTAATTGTTGTAAGTTTTGCCATGTAGTATATAAACCGTAATGAGTTTGCGGCTTGTATGGTGCAAGGCAAAATTTGATATTGCATAAAACGTTTAGGAGAAATTTAATGGAACTTGTTAATATAGGTTTTGGAAATATGGTTTCATTGCGTCGAATAATATCCATACTTAACCCTGATTCTTCTCCTGTCAAAAGACTTGTACATGTTGCAAAAGAAAAAGGAAATTTGATAGATGCTTCTTGTGGAAGAAAAACTCAGTCTGTTTTAGTTATGGATACGGGTCATGTAATTCTTTCAGCTTTGAGTTCTGATAGTGTTCAAAATAAATTTTTGAGATCTGAAAACACAGCAGATGTTTTATAATAGAAGAGGTGAAAAGATTTCATGAAAAAGAATAAAGGTATGCTCATAGTTCTTTCAGGACCTTCGGGAGCTGGAAAAGATACGATACTTGGGAAATTGCTTGAAAAAAGAAATGATGTAAATCTCTCTATTTCATATACAACCAGGACACCGAGATTGGGTGAGGTCGACGGAAAGGATTATCATTTTGTTGACAAAGAAGTTTTTCAAAAAGCAATAGATGACGGAGAAATGCTTGAATATGCATGTTATTGTGGAAATTATTATGGTACGCCTCGATTTGAAGTTGAAAAAAGTCTTGAATCCGGTAAAAGTGTCATATTGGAGATAGAGGTTCAGGGTGCGGAACAAATAATAAAAAAATGTCCGGATGCAGTGAGTATTTTTATTGTTCCTCCATCGATTGAAGAACTTAAAAAAAGGCTAAAAAATCGTGCATCTGATTCTGAAGAAGCTGTTATTAAACGTGTAAGCGAAGCAGAGAAAGAAATTTCTCTGGCTGGACATTACAGATATATTGTCGTTAATGATGATGTAGAATTGTGCACTGACAACGTTTCTAAAATTATAGATTCTGAATATATGAAATCTTCCCGTATGGGGTATATTATTAAAGAGGTGCTTGAAAAATGAAAGAATTATCTATTGAGGATATGTTAAAAGGCAAAGAAAGTCGTTATCCGTTAGCGGTTGCGGTAGCTAAAAGAGCTAGAGAAATAACTGATGATATAAATTTGAAAGGTGAAATTGTAGAAGAAAAACCTGTAAATATAGCTGTTCATGAATTTGAAAATAATGAGTATAAGATAATCGAGCCTGATGATGAATTTGAACCAGAATGTGTTTAACGATTATAATTATATGCTGACATAAGTTTTTAGCGGTTTTGTTGTATGTGATTGAGTGATTTGTAGTTATATTTATGTTACTTCACCAATTTATTTTGATATAAATAAATTATACTTTATGAGCGATGTTTCTGAATTTTATGTTTAAGGACTTTTATAAATATAGACAGAGACTTATATCAAAAATTAAACGTTGCTTTTTGTGTGAGGTTTTGTGCGGTAAAAAATAATAAATAATGAAGCCATCTATTTGTAGATGGCTGTATTTATTGTATACGATTAAAAAATTGTTAATAAGTGTGACTACAAATTTCTTCAATTTTAAGTTTAAGATTGTTAAAATCGTCTTCTACCAAAGATTTTTGATTTGGATTTCTAAGTATAGCTGCAGGGTGAATTGTTGGCATCATTAAAATTTTCTTTTTTTTGTAAAATTTACCGTGATCTTTTGTTATTTTTATGTTTGGATCTATTATTTTTTGAGCTGATATTCTGCCGACGGCTACAATTATTTTAGGTTTTAATAGTGCTGTTTGGTTACGTAACCAATTTATACATAATTCTTGTTCATCAGGTAAGGGATCTCTGTTTTTGGGAGGCCTACATTTTACTATGTTAGCAATATAGATGTTTTTTGTTCTGCTGAGTCCTATATTTTCCAACATAGAATCAAGTAATTTACCAGATCTCCCAACAAAAGGCTTTCCTTGTAAATCTTCTTGTTCTCCTGGACCCTCACCTATGAACATTACTTCAGATTGAGGATTTCCTTCTCCGAATACTACATTTGTTCTTGTTTCGCATAAGGAGCATTTAATACATCTTGTACAATCGTTTTTTAACATTTCCCAAGAATCATACATTTTTGTTCTCACCTTTATAATAATTTGTTTTTGTTATACGTTGAATCGAAAAAGAACTACATCACCGTCTTGAATTACATACTCTTTTCCCTCAGAACGAACCCATCCTTTTTCTTTGGCGGCAGTGATTGAGCCACATTCCACAAGTTTTTCAAAAGAAATTACTTCTGCTCGTATAAATCCTCGTTCAAAATCTGAATGTATTTTTCCAGCTGCTCCAGGGGCTTTGGTACCTTTTTTAATTGTCCAAGCTCTTACTTCTGGTTTTCCAGCCGTAAGATATGAAATAAGACCCAAAAGTTTGTAACACGCTGAAATTAGTCTGTCGAGACCTGACTTTTCCAAACCTATGTCTTTTAAAAATTCCATTTTTTCTTCCTGGTTCATTTCTGAAATTTGAGATTCCAGTTCTGCACATATTGGAATTACTTCGGAGTTTTCTTGGTTTGCAAGTTTTTCTACTTTTTCATAATTTTCATTTGATTGAACACCATTTGAAAAATCGTTTTCAGACATATTAGCTGCATATATGACCGGTTTGACGGTCAACAGGCCGAGAGATTTAACAAATTCTTTTTCTTCTTCTGAGTAATTTAAAGTTTTTGCTAATTTTCCATTTTGAAGAGTCTCTAAAATTCTTTTGCAAATATCGAGTTCTGCTATATATTTTTTATCTGACTTAATCATTTTTTCTATTTTTTGTATTCTTTTTTCAAGCATTTCCATGTCGGAAAAGATTAGTTCTAAATTTATAATTTCTATATCTTTTTCGGGATTGACTTGACCATTTACATGAATTATATTTTCGTTTTCAAAGCATCTTACTACGTGAACAATTGCATCAACTTCGCGTATGTTACCCAAAAATTTATTTCCCAATCCTTCTCCTTTTGATGCTCCTTCAACAAGTCCTGCAATATCTACAAATTCGATTGTAGCAGGAGTTATTTTGTCCGGATTATAAATTTCTGCCAGTTTTTGAAGTCTTTCATCAGGAACTGCTACAATTCCTATATTTGGTTCTACTGTGCAAAACGGATAATTTGCAGACATCGCTCCTGCATTGGTAATAGCATTAAATAATGTGCTTTTTCCCACATTGGGTAAACCTATAATTCCTATTTTCATTTCGTACCTCTTTTTATTTTATTTTCTTAACATAATAATAAATGGTTCAAGCTTTTTTATCAATAACACGTGTGTGATTTTTATGGTGTAAATCGAGGTTGTGAGCAGAGCATTAATTATTTTAAGTAATTATATATAATAAAAAATATTAAATTTTAGATAAAATATTTACATATAACAAAAATATGTTATAATGTTGTGGTAAATGAGTACGATTTTCACTACTATATCGAAAATGTTTTGAATTTTATGTACTTATCGATTATAGAAACCATAAAAATAAAACGCAAAGGAGATGTGAAAAAATGGAAAGTAAGAGATTATGGGAGTACATACGACGATTAATACCGATTTTTATTTTTGGAGTATTGTTGTCCGGAAGTGTTCTGGCTTTTAATAGCCCTACTCACAGGTATGTCACCGAGACAAGCCTTGAATGTATTTTTAAAATAAACGAAACTGTTCGATGTCTTGATGACGAAAGTGAAAAATATTTGAAAGATAAAAATTATTCAGAAGTAATAGCCAAGAATAGCATTACACCTGATATAGATGAAGCTGAAGGAATTTACAAATGTCATTTTTATAATCCCATGACTGAAAAAAATTTTATGAGAGAAAAAATATCTGCATGTACTAAATGTGTTGAACATTTTAATAAAGCCGTAGATTACTACAAAGAAAGCAAAAAAAATAAAGAGGATAAAGAAAATATAAAAAATATAGAAAAAGCTTTTGAAGAGTTGGGACGAGCTGCCCATTTTATGGAAGATTTAAATACTCCAGTACATACGGGATACGATTTACCCAGTGATGCAGTATTAAAATTTCCTCTCCATGTAAGGTTTGAAAAAACTTGCGATTTGGTTATGAAAGAATGTAAGAATGATTTTTTACCAAAAGAAAAAGAAAGTATCAAGGAAACTCTTAGATATTTTTACGTAAATGACATAGAATCTCTTGCGAAAGTAAGTTCTCTTTTGTCAAGTGACAATTTTTATTATTTGATTAATGAAAAAGAACCAAATGAGAAATCTATAGCTAAAGATGCGATAAGGAACGCTCAATATAATGTTACAGGTATGCTTTGTAAATTTTTTGCACAGGTAGGAGAACAGGAGACAGAGAAAGGTGGTTTGGAAAATGATATTAAACAAAGTTGATGTAAAAAAAATGCTTTTTATATTTGTTTTTCTTTTTATTTGTATGGATGTGATTCCATCGTCACTGGCTCTGGAAGGGAATGAGGCTGTTTTAACAGATACACGAGAGCCGGTATCCGAATTTTCACGTGGTAAAGTTTTTGCAAATGGAATCATGTGTGTAGAAAAGTTTAGATATTTTAAAGAAGAAATTTTAAAAAATGGCGATAAAACCAATTACAAACGAATAATAGAAATGTCTAAAATTTATAAAAAGAAACTAAAGGGTAATGAGTTTAAGACTTTAGTTACGTGTAATGCAAGAATAGTTGCTGTATATGATAAGGAAAGTTTTGTCCAAATTAAAAAATATTCTTATGATATCAAACATAATACCTCAAGTAAGAAATGGAGTTTGATGAATATAGGAGAGGTGTGCCCACAAGAAAAAAATTGTTTACTATCCACTAAGTGTGTTTTGTATAAAGAAAATTCTATGGGAGCGCATGAATACATAATGGACGGACATTTTGATATTTTATGTTCGATATATGGTGATATAGGAATAAATACTGATTTACAATAAAGCGATAAACGGTTAAAAAGGGGGTATCTTAATTATGAAAAAAATAAAAAAAAATTTAACTTGTTTTATCGCCGCAATGATCTTTATTTGCGGCAATATTTATGCGATTTCATTTGATTCTTCTTTATTCGGAACTTCTTCTTTAAGATCTGAGCTAAAAAAAACAATCGATTTGGAAAATGAATTTATAAAAAAGGAAGAGATTTCAACAGTTGAATATCAGTATCCTGAAAAACTGGAAAATAATTTTGAAAAATATATTACTGTTTGTATGACTATTACTTATACTGAAAAAATTACCGGAAAAATTTTTGGTATTTTGAGTGCAAAATCAAATTTTAGATATAATACCGTTACTAAGAGAGCGCAGTGTTTGAGTACTTCTTGTGCCAGTGTAAAGAACGGTGAAGGATATATTTTGGATGTATTTTCACGTAGATCTAACACTCAGGTTGAGCGTGGACAAAGTAAGGTTTACATCTATTTTAAGTTTAATGGGACAATACGTGACAATGTTGATTATGAATTTTCCTGTAATTTTATTGGAAATGTAGAATTCTCCTGTTGACAATTGGTGTAATATAATATATAATAACGACATAGTTAGTATTGGATTATTGAGACGTTAATTTTAGAAAAGAGTTGTATTAATTTGTAGAGAAAACGAGATTAGTGTTTGGTATAGCTGCTAGTTTTGTTGTTACGGGTACTCCTGGTGAGTGTTGTTTCGTACAGATTTTATATTAATTGTGATGAAATAATAAGAAATTAGTTGGATATAAATTATTATTTCGTAGTAAGTGATGATTTTTGAAGAGGAGGAGAAAATGAATAAAACGGAAAAAGTGCTAGTTAAAATATTGGAGAATAATGAGGAATTGGAAGAGTTTTTAAAACGAAAAACAATGGATGGTATGTATGAGTTTGTGTTGAATAAAGATAGTAGCATAAGTGAAGAAGAATTTGATGAAAGTGTAGCAAAATTACTTGAAGATTATTCGTTATTGGGAGTGAAGAAAGTGAATGAAAACACCTTGGTAAATGTGTCGGGAGGTGCTGCTGAGCTTGGGAGAAAGGTAACATCTGCTGGGTTAGCTGCGTTAATGCTTTTGCCAGCGTTTCCACCTTCGGTAGGTGCTGTAAATTCAGGTGAATTACAGGCTATCGGTGGACGTTTGAGGAAATTTGCTTCCGATAGTAAAGAATTTATTTCCGATAAATGGAAAAATACTAAAGAGTGTATTAAAAATCATCCGATTATTTCTGCTACGATAGCGACTGCCAGTACTCTTGCTATGATTACTATAGTTGTGGTAGCAAGTAGGCGTAGTAACCCGAACAGTAGTAGTGAATCTCAGTCTTCTGACGATAAATCAAAAGTTGAATTTGGGGTGAGATCACCATCGCAATCTGAAAGCAAATCGAAGGCACAAAGTCCCCAACCGGTTGACCTCAAAACTTTAGTTAATTGGGGTGGTTATAGGGATAATTTAGGTCGTAAAGGATCTAAGTGTGGTTTGTTGTTTGGAGCATTTGGAGGAAGAAAAATTATTAATTGGAATCGTGGTAAGGCCTTTAATCAGGCGGAGATGATAAGTGCGGTGACGGAAGTTGCTGGAGATGCAACGAAGGAAGGTATAGGGATTGCTGTTGAAAAAGTCTTGAATAAAGTGGCTAGAAGAGGTGGATATGGTTGTGAGTTGACTAAGAGTGAAGAAGGTATTTATAGATTTTTGCTAGGAGTTGCGGCGAATGGTTATACACAAAATACTGTACCTGTGTTTACTAATTTGGCAGCGTCATTGACAACTTGGTCTAGAGAAAAGTTGGCAATGGTAGGTTCTGACTTCAATTTAGTGAGAGATACAGAAGGATATCGCTTGTTCCCTCCGCATAAATTTTATATTAATTATGATGAAAATAATGAAAATTTAGTTAAACTTAAACCTTTATTTTATAACATGGATTAATTATTAAGGAGGATGAAAGGAATGAATAAAACAGAAAAAATACTGGTAAAAATATCGGAAGATAGAGAAGAATTGAAGAAATTTTTAGAACAAGAAACAATGGATGATATGTATGAGTTTGTGTTGAGTAAAGATAGTAGTATAAGTGAAGAAGAATTTGATGAAAGTGTAGCGAAATTGCTTGAAGATTATTCATTATTGGGAGTGGAGAAAGTAAATGAAGATACTTTGGTAAATGTGTCAGGAGGTGCTGCCGAATTTGGGAAAAAGGCAACGTCTGCTGGATTGGCTGCATTAATGCTTTTACCATTATCTGCACCTTCAGCGAGTGCTACAAATCCGGGTGAGGGACAGCCTTCTACTAGTCGTTTTAAAAAATTTGTCTCTGATAGTAAAGAATTTATTTCCAGTAAATGGGGTGAAACAAAAGAATGGTTTAATAATCATCCAGTCATTTCGAGTTTTATAGTGACTGCTGCCACTCTTGCTACTGTTATTGTAGTGGTTGCTGCAGTTAAATATAATAAATCAACATCAGAGGGAAACGATAAAGTACTGGATTCGTTATCAGAGGAAAACAATGAAGCACCGGGTTCATTAGTAAGGAGACGGGTGTCAGAAGTGATGTCACCTGAACGTAAACATGAAGATGAGGTAGATTTTGAAATCAATCTTCCGGTGTTGACAAAAAAACAAGAAGAGAATATGTCAAGAGAACAAAGAGATGCATATGATAGTTGGCGTAGAATAAGGTATGCAGATAAATCAGGTATGACTTCTGATCAATTAAAGAAGTGGAAAGAAGATTTTGTTAATGCGAAAAAAATTTACGACAATGCAGGGAGGGGTGTAGTACCGCCAGCAGCACCGCCAGCAGCACCGCCACCGCCACCGCCACCGCCAGCACCATTTGAACCAAAGAAATTAGTTATTGATAAAAAATCTGGTAGAAGTGTCGAGGAATCTGCGAGAGAAGGTTCTAAATCAAAGGAAAAGGATAAAATGGCTGTCTTAATAGCAGGTAGACAGATAAATGCAATAGATGTAGTTAAGAATGACATGGTGGAGTTGGAAAAACGATTGGGAAAAGTACCGACTGCAAAAGATGATATGACGCCACAACAGAAGTCAGTGATAGATAAAGTTGCAGAATACAGGAAAAGGCTCGATGATATAATAAGCAAAGCAAAAGGAATTGTAGTAAGCAAAGATTCGAAATTACGTGAAATTAATGATTCGTTTGGAAAGGCAGAAGAATTAGGATCAGAAGCAAGAAGTTTAGAGATGGAATATTTAGCAGCGCTGGATGCGATGAATGACCCGGATAAGGCTTCAGCATATATGGATAAGTTTAGTTCTCCAGATGCGGGAATGATGGCAGGTGGATCTGGAGCAGCTCCGAAATTTGTAATAAGTTGGGATGTAAAGTATGATATCGAGAAAGGTGCGAGACGCATAAATTTAGAGAATGACTTAAATAGAGCTCTTGAAAATAAAGAACAAGGAATAGCTACGGAAGAGGACGAAGCATTGTTGAGTGGTGCTTTTGGAAGGGCAAAGGAATATAGAGATAAAAAAATTACGAGTTCCCACGGTAAGTGGTGTTATGATATTTTACTCAAGGATGATCCTAAACTGACAGAACAGTTTAGAGGTATACGTGAAAGATTTGCAAAATTGGGGATTTTAGAGTAATAGTTTTATGCAGACTAGATTTTTTAAAAATTTAGTTTGCATTTTTATTTTTATATGTTATAATAAATTTGTTGAGGACGTTTAGCTCAGCTGGTAGAGCATTCGCTTGACGTGCGAAGGGTCAGCGGTTCGAGTCCGTTAACGTCCACCAAATTTATTAAATACAGAGCTCCCGGTGTTAGGGGGCTATATTTTTTACTTAATTTTGGAGATATTCATATGACTTTTAATATTATTACATTTGGTTGCAAAGTTAATCAGTGTGAATCTGAAGATATACGTGAGGCCATGACAAAAGAGAATTTTAATTTTGTTTCGGGATTTGATTCAGCTGAAGTGGTAATAATAAACTCCTGTACTGTGACAGGTGAAAGTGACCGTAAACTTCGTCAAACCATACATAGAGTAAAAAGAATAAATAAGAATTGTATTTTGGCTCTTACAGGGTGTATGCCTCAAGCTGAACCCGATATTGCTCAAAAAATTAAGGACATCGATATAATTGTGGGAAACAGTAATAAATCGTTGATTCCTAAAATGGTGAGTGAATTTTTATATAAAAAAAATCAAATATTTAATATAGAGCCGATAAAAAATTTAATTAAATTTGAAAATGGTGTAGTAAATCATTCTCAAAATCGTTCTCGTGCTTTTTTGAAAATACAAGACGGATGTAATAGATTTTGCAGTTATTGTATTATTCCATATGCCCGTGGACGTGTTCGTTCAAAATCGATTGAACAGTTAAGAAATGATGCACTAATGATTTCCGAAAACGGTTACAAGGAAATTGTTCTTGTAGGAATAAATCTTTCATCTTATGGATTTGATTTGGGTTGTAATCTTGCAGATGCGGTTCACGTTGTTGCTGAAATTCCCGGAATTGAGAGAATTCGATTAGGCTCTCTTGAACCGGATTTGATGACGGATGATTTAATAAATGAGCTTTCAAAAGAATCGAAACTTTGTCCCCAGTTTCACTTATCCTTACAGAGCGGTTCGGATAAAATATTAAAAATTATGAGAAGGCGATATAATAGAGAAGAATATCTTAAAGTTGTAAATAAGCTCAGATCTACCTTTAAAGACGCTTCAATTACAACTGATATTATGGTGGGATTTCCAGGTGAGACTGAAGAAGATTTTAATGATACGATCAGAATTATCGATGAAGCAGAATTTTTGAAAGTACATGTGTTTCCTTATTCTCCACGTCCTAACACTCCGGCAGCTGCTATGGAGAATCAAATAAGCAGGAATACAAAAGCTGAGAGAGTTAAAAAAGTGATTGAAAAATCTGATAAAAGAAGTAAAATTGTTCTTAGTGGTTTTTTGGAGAATTTTGCTGACGTCTTGTATGAAACAGTTGATGATTTGGGATTTTATGAAGGTTATACGCCTAACTATATTTCAGTAAAGACTCGATTTCCGTACGATGTCAGAGGTAAGATTGTAAAAACATATTTGTCTTGCGTAAGAGAAAATTTTATAGAAGGGTTATTTAAGTAACTTATTTGTGAATAATACTATTAATAACGTATATTTTAAGGAGAGGATCAAAGTGGATACAGAATTAAAAGTAGAAAATATTGAAAAAGAATTAAAAAATATTTCTAAGCCGGTAATAATCGATTTTTTTGCCTCATGGTGTGGTCCTTGTAAAATGCTTAGTCCGGTGTTGGAGAAAATTTCTGAAAAACTGGGTGATAGTTTAGAAATTGTTAAAATTGATATTGATAAGTATCCCGAACTTGCAAACAAGTATGAAATAATGTCAGTTCCAACATTGCTGTTCTTTTTGAATGGAGAATTAATTAGACGTGAAACAGGATTTATGCCCGAAGAGAAAATTTTTGATTTGATAAAATCAGATTTTTATGTAAAAATTTAAAAATTGTATGGGTGTGGATTGTAAAGAGGTGTGAAAATGATAACTGATATACTGATAATAGGAGCTGGACCGGCAGGAATTACGGCTGCTATTTACGCTGCGAGAGCGGGATTCAAGGTTACAGTTGTTGAAAAGAATATCTATGGGGGGCAGACGTCTATCATAGAAACTATTGAAAATTATCCGGGATTTGTCAAAATATCGGGTGCAGATTTTGCTCAAACACTTTATGAACAGGCAACAAATTTAGGAATAAAGTTTGTTTTCGGAGAAGTAATCGATGTGAATTTCGAAAATGAATCAAAAGAAACTGTGATTTCAGGTGGAGAAAAAATTTTATCTCAGGCTGTAATAATTGCTAACGGTTTGAAGCGGAGAATGTTGGGTTGTGTTGGAGAAAAAGAATTTTCTGGTAAAGGAGTTTCTTATTGTGCAACCTGTGACGGAGCATTTTTTAAGGGTAAGTCGGTTGTAATTGTGGGCGGAGGAAATACAGCGCTTGAAGATGCTCTCTATTTGTCAGGAATTTGTCATAAAGTTACTATGATTGTAAGAAAGAAAGAATTTCGTGGAGAAAAAATTTTGGTTGACACTGTGAAAAAAACTTCAAATATAGAAATAATGTTTGAAAGTGTTGTAAAAGAGATAAAAGGTGACAAGGTTGTTGAATTCGTTGTGGTTAGCAGTGGAGAAATTGATAAAATTTTGCAAATTGAGGGAGTGTTTATTGCAATAGGTTATCAGCCGTGTAATGAGATATATCGAGGAAAAATTGATATGACGGATGGTGATTATTTTAATTGCTCTGAAGACTGCAAAACAAATTTGAAAGGCGTATTTGTTGCGGGTGATTGTAGAGTTAAGCCGTTGCGACAAATTGCTACTGCTGTGGGCGATGGAGCTGTTGCGGGTAATGCAGCTGCAAATTTTGTAAGACGAATCGCACAGTAACCTTACTTTTTGATAAAATTGTATATTAGTTAAATAGCTATTTAAGAGTTTTGTTGCTTTTAAATGGCTTTTTTGTCTTACATTAAATATGAGTTATTGCCAATAATAATTATCAACTATTATAAATTTGTTGTATATAGATATATTTGTGTTGAAAATTGTAATAGTGCATGATATAATATTTTTAAATATATTCAATATTAAAATGTGAAAAATAATTTAAAAAAGGTATCATATAAACATAATTTTATGGGGAGAATGGTGAAGATGATGAAAAAATTTTTTAATGTTGAAAAGTGGAAAACTAAAAATAGGAATATAGTTGAGGTATTGAACACATTAATGGGGTGGATGTTTTTTGCCGTGGCGTGTTGTGTTGCACTTTTTGTGTGTTTTTACTCATTTGGAAATGATAATGTGGTTTATGGTGCCGAAGCTGATTACCCACTGAAAATAGAATTTTGTAATATTAATGGAGAACTTTTGGACAACCAAAGTATTGGAAATTTTTGTGAGGAAATGTATTATTCTGTAGATGATGGAACAAACTGGCATAATTGGCAAAACGACGGAATTAAGATAGGAAGTGGCAGTGTACAAATTAAGATAAAAAATAGAAAATTTAAAACTACTACTTCTTATTACTGTGCTATGGGTGAAGATGGTAATGTTGTAGGGACAGCTGATTTAAGTTTTGAAGGATCTCTAGAACCATCTGAAGAAATAATAACAATTAGTTTGGATAACTTAAATCTTACAGGTACAGAAAGTAATGTAGGATCTATTTGTATCAGGTTTTTGGTAATTAATAAATTTGATGTTACGCTGAAAGGTAATGGGGAATATTGTCTTGCAGATCGTGCAACTGTCAGTTTTAGAGGTAATTTAATTGAGGGTAATGATGGAGAAGATTATACCATAGAAGATGTTGAAAGTGGAATTGACAAAAGTATAATTGTTACTCCTAAATTAGGATATGTTTTTTACGCTGATAAAACCGCATCATTTGTAAATGTAAAATTAGTAAAAAGTGATGGTAATGATGAGAATGTTCAGTGTGAATTAAAAACAGAAGAAGAAAAGTACCATCCTGTAAAGAGCATAATTATCGACATTAGCAAATTTACAGAAGATACAACTTTTAAAATTGACAATATAGTTTTTGACAAATATAAGATCAAATTTATGAGTGAAATTGGAGACTATAATGATGAAAATGGCTTTGTAAAAAATGATGTTGCAAAAGTATACCTTGAAAATTCAGAAAGTCCTATCGACATAAAAAGTATATTAATGGAATACAAAACTCCTCGAAAATTTACAATAAAAATGGAGAATAAATATAATAAATCAAGTATAAATTTAAAATTATTGACTGACCAGAATGACCAAGAAACAAAATCAAATGAAGAAGAGTCGACTGCAGGTTCTGCAGTAATAGAAGTTACTTTAGGAGAAGATGAAATCAAATATTACGCTGATAAAGAGTTTGTTGAGATATATATATGCAATATAACCCTAAATAAGTATGATGTTAAATTTAGTTTAGATAAAGGAAATCTCTCGGACATTGCTGATATTAAAATATGTGAATATGAGCCTAACGGTAGTGGATCGGACTATGAATACCTAAAGGGTCTAAATGGTAGTCCATTAAAATACAACGGTGATTATATGGCAAGTGATTATTGTCCACATGGAAAATCTTTTGCATTCCGTATTGAATTAAAAAAATGGTATAGATTTAATAAATTAAATGGAATATATCAAGGAACTTATGGAGGAGATCGTGATGAAAATAATGGACCTATCAAAGAGTTAATTACTAATATAGATTCAGTAAAGTCCGCTGCGCCAGATGGAGTAATAATGTATAAATTTGAACAAGATGATAAAGAAGGCGGTGGCCATAATGGATTTGAGGATGCGTTTGCATACGTTTACGTTGACATTACACGCGTAGTTGGTGACCTTGAAATAAATTTAAATTCTTCTACTGTAACGGGTTATGATTGTAAATTGAAATTTTATAGATCTGAGGGTATCGATTGTTCAGTTCAGATTATGCCTATTAAAAAAGGAACTGAAGATGGTAAATATATAGGATCAGACAATGATACGATTGATCTTAAAAACCAACCACATGTTGAGTATACTGCAACATATGGTGTACCTGAATATTATTTTGTTCGCTTAGGAGAGGATGGAGGAATAAAAAATAATATTCTAACTAAAACTGATATAGAAAGATTAGAAGATTCAGGAGTAATAGTGAATGAATTAGGTACAGGAATTGTTAATTACAAAGTTAAGAAGAATAATAGACGGGTTGACTATGACATCAATGATAATTTATTAAAAAGTAGAATTATTGAAGTAACTTTCAATGAGAACGTAACTCCTAATTCAACAAATGATATATCGTTTGCGAATATAGTTTATCCAGATCAATGTGTAGTTGTGGATTACCCTGAGGGTCAGGTTAAAGATTTAACAGCAGAGAATTTTGTAAATAGTAGTTCTTTTTTTGGAAATAACTTTGAATGCACTTATAATGATGAGAATAAAGTGATGAAACAGGGAGTAAAAATTGGTTATGATGGCGCGTTAGAGATAAAGATTGAACCTAAAGATGAATATAATTTTAGTAGTGAAAGTGACGTAAAGATTTATGAAATGATTAAAAATGCCGACAATGAATATGTTATAAAGCGTACAGATGAAAATGGCAATAAATTAGATATAGGTGATCCTGATGATGGGGAAGATTATACTAACAAAGTACCATATAAAAAAGAGTATAGTGCAGGTGCTTTAATAATTAAGGTAAAAAAAGTGAGGAAAAGTTTTTGTATAAGTGTTATTCCTGATCGTGATAAAATTCCTCTATACTTTAATGAAACAGACGGAATGAAATATTATGGTTTTGAGAAAGACGAATCTGGAAAACATAAAGATTATGAAATAAAAGGAACAGTAACAGTTCCGCAAGGTAGTTCTTATATATTTGCGGTAAAAG
Source organism: uncultured Oscillospiraceae bacterium (assembly GCA_900552265.1). Classification (GTDB taxonomy): domain Bacteria; phylum Bacillota; class Clostridia; order Oscillospirales; family Acutalibacteraceae; genus UMGS1491. The sequence continues at coordinate 27,956 of URZE01000005.1, read as the reverse complement.
CGAATAAGGGATTTGATATAGAAAGTGTAAAGGAAATAGAAGGAACAGAACCGATAGACATAAAAAATGATACAAATTTGTCTGAAGATTTAGCTAAAATAAAAGAATGTTGCGATAATAAATTTTCATCAGGTAATTATAAACTATATAAGATAGAGAATATCAGTGAAAGTAAAAATATTTCGGAAACAATTAATAGATTTAGTTATAACTTAATTTTCGGTGACAAAGCAAAGGATCCAGATGGGAATAAAATAAATGATACTAATGTTGTAACCTATTTACAGGATGGAAATAAAATTTCAATAGGCAGTGTACTTTATGGTGACAGCTTTTCATTTCAGATAAGTCTTAGTGAGAAGTATAATCAGTCCGATTTTAAGGTTTATGTAAGTGATGACAGTGATGACAGTGGTGCAGATAGGGAAATAATTCCATATTCGGGTACCTATACGGTAAATGATGTAATGTCAGATAAAAATATTTATGTTAAAAATGTATCCGTAAATCAATACATTATAAATTTTTTGCCGAGCGAACGAGCAGAGTATATATTAGAAGGGAATTCAGCTGTTTCTTCAGGGACAAAAAATGTTAACTACGGTGAAACTTTTAAATTTCAAATAAAAGCTAAGACTGGGTATAAGTTGGATGATTCCACAGCAGTGAATTGTGTGGGATATTCGGGTTCTGAATCTTTGTTAAAATCTAAAGTTTCAGGTTCTTCGAGTGAAAGTTTTGTGTATGAGTGTACGGTAGGTAATAGTAACACTGGTGGCGTTAAAGAGAACAAAACTATATCTGTTGAAAATGTTGAAAATATAGTTTATAACGTAAATTTTGAGAATGTTGATGGTGTCACTTATCTTAACGATACTGGAGCGGTAATATCTGATTCTCAGAAAGTCAAGTATGGTCATAATTTTGAATTCAGTGTAAGTATTGACGACGCTTATGATGATTCTGCTGCAGGAATGTTTATAATCGTAAATAACGGAAAGAGTTCAAAAACTTCAGCTCAAAAACTTGCTTCAGGTAGGTATATAATACCTAACATAACTGAAGATATAACGATTAAAGTAGGAAACATACGTAAAAATAGATACACTGTAACGTTAACGAAAACTGAAGGTATTGATTACTATAATGATGATGGAAAAATAATAACAGGTGATAATGAAGTTGAACAAAACGGTACTTTGAAGTTCAAAGTTTCTCTTTACCCCGCCTACGAAAAATCTACAATAACAGTTATGCTTGGTGATAAAGCTTTACCAATAGATTCTTCAGGTTTTTATCTGGTTTCAGGTGTTGACGAAAATAAAACAGTTACTGTTATAGGGGTTGAAAAGACCAAAGAAGCACAATTAATAAGTATAATTGGAACTTTGCCTGATTCGGTGAAAAATCTTGATGATGTAAATGCGGTGGTTGAAGCTTCCCGAATTTATAATTCTTTATCAGATGAAGATAAAAATAAAATTACTAACGCTGATATTTTAAAAAAATTACAAGAACAAGTAAAAGCCTTTCATCACGTAAGTAATGATGTAAGGATAGATGGCGTAGATTGGTATCTTAAATTGGTTGTAGTGCCGATTTCGACAGATGCTGAAGTATGTGGAAGAATTTACAAAAAATTGAATTCAGAATATATATTGTCGTTATATGATGTTTATTTATGGGATACATTAAATGACCGAAAATATTCATTTACTGAAGATAAAACAGTGGTAATAAGCGTTCCTTCTCCGGATTTAACGTATTTTGTAAGACCTACGGGTATCCATGAAAACACAAATGGAAAGATTGACTATCTCTCATTGACATTCAGTAATGGAAGGGTATTTTTTGAAACAACATCATTCAGTCCAATGGGTATAATAGCGAACCGCTCGTCAACTCCGGGACGTTCTTCACTTTTGGATGCAGTAGATGCAAATGTTGATTTAATTAAAGACTATGCTCTTTCAAATTTGGGCGGAAATTCTTCAAGTAAATCCAATTCGATAGGAACAGCTGTGTTTGATGATACAGGCGCAGGTAATGATTTAGAAGTTGGTTCAAATGATAACACTGTAGAAGGAAATATAAGCGAAAAATACAAGAGCAGAAACAATCGAGTAACTTTCCAAGGAAGTGCACTTAGACTTATTCTGGTGCTGATGATAATTGTGCTTATTTCTTTGAGTTTGTGGATATTCTATAAACAGCGAAAACAAAGAAAAAAGGAAAAATAAACCATTTGATTATAGTTGATAATTGTTACAGGGAATGTTATAATCAACCTAAGAATTAAGGAAAGCGTGAGTAAAAATTATATCCTGTAATATAAAAAATTTAAGAAAGAAATCTGGATATACGCAAAAACAAGTGGCCGATTTATTAGGATTGGATCGGTCCACTTATTCTTATTACGAGCTCGGAAAAATTAAACCTGATGTGAAAACTATAATGAAATTGTCAAAGATATTTGATGTGCATTATACAGATATATTGGAATCTGAAAGTTCTGTATCATTTTCTGATAGTTCAAAAGAGATTTCTGATCGTGAAAGTAAAAAAGTGCCTGAAAAGCTTATTTTTGAAAAACTTACAATAGAAGAAAAACATTTTTTAAATATATTCAGAAATTTATCGGAAAAAGATCGTAAAGAAATGATGAATTTTATGAGTGCAAGAGAGTCGTATTAAATTAACGTTTCAAGAAAGTTTTCATCATATTTGAAAAAACATCTTTAAGATTTATTTCATTAACAGAGTCGGTTGTTGTGATATCGCAAACGTAAAGTATATTGTCGTTTTGTGAATATGTTACTTCGCCGACTTTTTGTCCTGCTTGTACAGGAGCGGTTATTTCTTCGCTTAGCGTTACTTTGGAAGAAATATTTTGAGAATTTTTTTTAGGCATTAATATAGGTTGTAAATTATCAGATTGAATGGATACTTCTTGTGACATTCCGTTTTTTACTTTTATTGATTTAGGAATTTCTTCTGATTGAGGTGAAGTTTTTACAAATTCAGAAAAACCGTAATCAAGCATATTTTTTATTTCTTTAAATCTTTCGTCAGGAGTTTTTGCGCCAAGTATTACTCCTACAAGTTTTATACCATTTTTTTCTGCAGTTGCAGCTATGCAGCTTCCGGACTTTTCTGCGGTACCGGTTTTTATTCCGGTTGTACCGGGATATGTTTTCAAGAGTTTATTGGTGTTTACAAGCTGAGTGCTTCCGTTTCTTATGTGGTCTATCCATGTTGCGCAGTATGGAAGTATGCTTTTGTGGTTAATTAATTCACGGGACATTACAGCTACATCGTAGGCAGTTGTAACATTTCCGTCGTCGTCCGACCCCACAGCATTTTTGAATATTGTACCTTTCATTCCTATTTCAGCAGCTTTTTCGTTCATTCGTGATACAAATTTACCTTCGGAACCACTCATGTGTTCAGCGAGAGCCATAGCTGCGTCGCTTGCGGACACCATGGATATTGCTTTTAAGAGGTCTTTTACACTTGAATTTTCTCCGGATTTTAACCAAACGTTTACTCCGGATATTGAGGAAGCATTGTCGCTAATTGTTACAGTGTCGTGTTCTTCGAGCTCGCCGTTTTCTATTGCTTCAATAGTCAAAAGTGCGTTCATTATTTTCATAAGTGACGTTGCGCTACAAACTTCATGGGAGTTTTTTTCGAATAAAATTCTGCCGCTGTCTCCGTCGATAAGTACAGCTCGAGGAGATTCGACTGTAAATTCAGCTCTGATCAATGGAGAGAAAATTGAACAAAAAGTTAAAATTATTGAAAAAACAAAAACGAATCTTTTTTTTAAAATAAATATCACCTCATACCAAAGATTTTTGTTTTATTAATATGATAGATTTATCGTATCTATTCATAATAGAGCTTAGATAAAAATTAACGTATTTTATGATAATGGATTGTTATTAAATTTTGACTAAATAAAAATTTAAGAGTTTTTAAATAGAACAGTATATTTTTTAATTATTGTAATGAAATTGAGTATGTGAAAAATGATTATTTTGTTCGTTTTAAAATAAATTATAATATTTTGTATCTTAAATAAATTTAAAATTAAGTGTTTTGAAATAATTTTTATAACTATATGTTTTAATTAAAATTAAATATTATTTCAATTTTTACAAATTCTAAAAATTTGAAAAATAATATAGATTTATTATTAATTTAGTGATATAATGAATCGGATTAATTAATGGGGGTAAAAATATGGATAAAAAGGTATTTAAATTTTTTTCAGTACTGTGTAGTATTGCAGTTACATGGGGAGTAGGAAATGTTGGTTTTGTAAGTGCAATGGATGGACAGGAAAATGTTGCTGGATCACCAAAAAAAGTTTTCACGCCAGCGAGCTGTACATCAGAAGAGGAGAAATCTGCAAAAATGTCTGAGATTTCACGTAAATTGGATGAATTTTACGGATACAAATGTCCTTCATTCAGTGAAGACATATTAACCGGTAGGGATGATAATACAGAGAGATTTATTGTAGTGTGTATTTCTAAGTTGGGATGGTTATTTAAAAATTATCTCAATGAGGAGTTGTCTAACTGTAGTGAAGAACTTTGTGAAACTATATATAATGAAATGTATGATAGTGTGTATTCATTAATGCACTTCGAAGATGTTGTGCGTGATGAAAGACTTCGTTTTTTTGAATCCGTGATAGATGCTATCCCACAACTTGTGAAAATAAAAACTGAAAAAATTTTAAACAGTGGTGTTTGTGGTGATGAGAGGGTTAATGCAATAACTATATTAGACAATATTGATTTAGTGACTTCAAGTATTCGAGATATGATAATTATTTTAGGGAATATTGACAAATGTAAGTACGATCATTCCGAATTATTAAGAGGAATGAATTCGATCATTAGAAGTATGAATTTTGAAAAAGGTATAAGAGTAGACTATCGTTTTGAAGATGGAACACCATTACGTGTTGTAGCTGATCAGCTGTTATGCTTCTAACGTTGTTGTAGCTTTTTGTGTTACTAAAAATTGAAATTTGTTGAAGATAAATATTGTTTATTGCATAGTAAAGTTAAGATTGTTGTTAAAGATAATGCACAAAAGATATAAAAAATACTATTAGAGTGAATAGAATAATAGTAATTGGTTTGCTGTATTAATCTTTCACTTATTTTATAAATTTCGTTGAGTTACGTGATTGTTGTATGATTTTTTACATATAATAAAAATACTTCCCCAGCCTAGCTGGGGAATGTTTATTTTGCTTGAAAGGAGTTTTTTGTCTCTATTATATTAGTTGAGTTACTGAATTATGATAATATTGTGTGGCTTTTTACACACGATAAAGCTACCAAAAACGGTAGATTTAATAAAAAATTTTATATCATTGATTTCAGGTAAGAAGTTATAAACTCATCAATTTCACCATTCATAACTGATTCAACATTTCCTATTTCACACCCAGTGCGATGGTCTTTTGCCAGCGTATAAGGCATAAATACATATGATCTTATTTGAGAACCCCAAGCAATTTCTTTCTGAACGCCTTTTATGTCTTCTATTTTTTCCAAGTGTTCACGTTCTTTTATTTCAATTAGCTTAGATTTTAAAATTTTCATGGCAGTATCTCGATTTTGATATTGACTGCGTTCGTTTTGACATGCTACTACAAGTCCGGTTGGGAGATGTGTCAGGCGTACTGCGGAAGAAGTTTTATTAACATGTTGTCCACCGGCTCCACTTGCTCGGTAAACATCCATTTTTATATCCTCTGGAGCAATATCTATTTTTATTTCTTCGTTTATTTCCGGGATGACTTCGATTGATGCAAATGATGTGTGCCTTCTTCCGGAAGCGTCGAACGGAGAAATTCTGACAAGACGGTGCACTCCGTTTTCTCCTTTTAAGAAACCATAAGCATTGATCCCTTCAATAAGCATTGACGCACTTTTAAATCCCGCTTCTTCTCCATTCAAACAATCTAACATTTTTACTTTGTATTTATGTTTTTCAGCCCATTTGGTATACATTCTGCATAACATTTCTACCCAATCTTGCGCTTCGGTTCCACCTGCTCCCGAATGGAAAGTAATAATAGCATTGTGAGAATCATACTCTCCTGTTAAAAGGGTGGTTAATGTCTGATTCTCAAGTTCTTTTTTTACCGACCTAAGTTGAGTATGAAGTTCTTCCAGTGATGAATCATCATTTTCCTGTATGGAAAGTTCCGTTAATGTTTTCAAATCTTCGAATAAATTTTTTAATTTTTCATATTCTTTGATCTTGCTTTTTAGCACACTAATTTCCGATAAAACTTTTTGAGAAGTTTCAGAATTGTTCCAAAAATCAGGTTCTGCAGATTTTTTTTCAAGCAAATTTAAACGTGACTTTGAATCTGCTATCTTTAAAGCTTCCTTCAAAGAACGGATCTTGGGGATCAATTTATTTATTTCTAAATTTAGTTCGTCGATTTGTATATTCATAGAACACTTCCTAAAATATATTTATTTGTCAAATTTTTCGCTGTATGCCTCAATGGTTTCAGATATTATTTTTATGGCATCTTCACGACCTCTTACGTCATTTACCACTGTTTCTTTATTTTCTAATTCTTTATAGACACTGAAAAAGTGTTTCATTTCTTCAAAAATGTGTGCCGGTAAATCAGAAATATCTTTATATTGATTATATGTTGGATCATCTGTCGGTATTGCTATTACTTTTTCATCGTTGCTTCCGGAATCAACCATGGATATGACTCCGATTGGATAACATTGTACGAGTGTCATGGGGTAGATATGTTGTGAACACAAGACCAATACATCCAATGGATCTCCATCTTGAGCATAGGTTCTTGGAATTAAACCATAATTTGCCGGGTAATGAGTGGAAGTATATAAAACTCTGTCTAATTTTAGTAATCCTGTTTCTTTATCAAGTTCATATTTGGTTTTGCTTCCTTTAGGTATTTCTATAACTGCCGTAAATTCTTCAGGTTTTATTCTTGATGGATTTATGTCGTGCCAAATATTCATTGTTAAAACTTCCTTTACTTTTTATTTTGAATTTTAGTTGCTGTTACCGTATTTTTCATTAACATTGCAATGGTCATGGGTCCTACTCCACCGGGAACGGGAGTTATATATCCTGCGACTTTTGAAACTGAATCAAAATCTACATCTCCACAAACTTTTCCGCTATTATCACGATTTATACCTACATCTATGATTGTAGCTCCTTTTTTTATCATATCCGCTGTAATAAAACGTGGTTTTCCTATTGCACATATAAGTATATCAGAATTTTTGCAAATATCATTAAGATTTTTAGTTTTGCTGTGACAAAGTGTGACGGTTGCATTTTTTTGAGTAAGTAAATGAGCTGTTGGTTTTCCGACTATATTGCTTCTTCCTATGACGGTACAATTTTTACCCTCAACGGATATTCCGGTTGAATCGAGCAATTCTACTATTCCTGCGGGCGTGCAAGGAACCAATTTGCTTTTTCCGAGTACCAACTTTCCTACATTTACAGGATTAAATACATCAACATCTTTGTTTTCGCAAATTGCCGAACTTACTGAGAATTCATTTATGTGCGACGGAAGCGGAAGTTGAGTTAAAATTCCATGAATTGTCTCATCTTTATTTAATTTTTTTATAAGATTTACTAATTCTTCTTGAGAAATATTTTTCGGTAAAAAATATTCTTTGGAATAGATACCTACTTCTGCGCAAGCTTTTTTTTTGTTTCTGACGTATATTTTCGAAGCGGGATTTTCTCCTACTAAAACAACTGCCAGTCCCGGGTTAATACCTTGTAACTTTAGTTTAAAAACTTCTCTTTTTACATCTCCTTTAACTTTTTGGGCAATGTTTTTTCCGTCAATAATCATTTTCAGCACAGCCTTTCTTGACTTTGGAAATACATACCTATTAAAATGGAAATACAATTATACTACATATCGGAGGAAATTAAAAGTGAAAATAAAAAAAGCCGTTATTCCTGCAGCGGGTTTTGGAACAAGAATTCTGCCTTCAACCAAAGCAATGCCCAAGGAAATGTTTCCCATTGTGGATAAACCTGCAATTCAGTACATCGTAGAAGAAGCTGTGAATTCGGGGATAACAGATATTTTGATTATAACCGGACGTGGAAAAGAAGCTATAGAAAATCATTTTGATAGAAGTCCGGAGCTTGAGAATTTACTTGAGAACAAAAATAAAAAATCTATGTTAGAATCCATAAAGAAAATAAGTGATATGGCAAATATATATTTTATGCGTCAAAAAGAAATGAAAGGACTTGGTCACGCAATTTATTGTGCGAAATCATTTGTGGGCAATGAACCGTTTGCTGTACTTTCGGGAGACGATGTTATTGATAGTAAAGAACCTGTTTGTTTGCAACTCATGAAAGCTTTTGAAAAGTTCAATCTTCCTGTTGTGGCAGCTCATGAAATGCCCAAGGATGAAATTCATAAATACGGCTCGTTAAAAGTGAATCACATAGAAGACAATTTGTTTATGTGCAGTGATATGATTGAAAAACCTACACCGGATAAGGTTTTATCATTGTATTCAATTTTGGGGAGATATGTTTTAACTCCTGAGATATTCGATATTTTGAGTGTTACATCTCCGGGAGCAGGCGGAGAGATTCAACTTACGGATGCATTAAAAGTTTTGTCGCATGAAAAAGGTGTAATAACCGTGGATTTTGAAGGAAAACGTTACGATATGGGAAACAAATTGGGAGCCATGCAAGCTTGTGTTGAATTTTCTCTTAAACATTCGGAAATTTCGGATTCGTTTAAAGAATATATTAAAAAATTAGCTGAAAAATTATAGTATTGCAAATTTAAAAATAATATGTTAAACTGTAATGGCGTGTGTGGAACAGTACATAATTACGGTTAAATCTGTTTCATTATTTGCATAATGTCAGCATTCCTCTGCCAGGTTTAGAAGAGCATGAATGTGTGGATTTTTGGAGGAAAAAATGAGTTTATTGGACAAAATTGCAGAATCATCTTTGAAAAGCACTTTGCCGCAATTTAATGTGGGAGATACCGTAAAGGTAGGCGTGCAAATTAAAGAAGGAGAAAGAACGAGAATTCAAATTTTTGAAGGAACCGTTATCGCAAAAAAAGGAAGCGGTATTGCCGAAACATTTACTGTAAGAAAAGTTTCTTATGGATTTGGTGTTGAAAGAATTTTTCCCGTTCATTCACCCAGTGTTAAAGATGTGAAAGTCGTAAGAAAAGGCCGTGTTCGCAGAAGTAAGCTTTATTACCTTCGTGACCGTGTTGGTAAAGCAGCTAAAGTTAAGGAAAGAATTTAAAAGGGGATTTCTGTCCCCCTCTTTTTAGTTCAGAAGTAGGTCGTTTTATATAATTATATTATAAATAACAAATTGGTTTTGTTATATTTTTATATAAAGGAAGTGCGTTAAAGTGGATAAAGATAACAGTATAAAGAATGATGTTCAAGTATTTAAAAATCCAGCTTCAAAGTATTCTGGTTTTTGTTTTGAATGGCTTGAATCTTTGATACAGGCGATAGTTTTTATTTTGATTTTGTTTACTTTTTTCTTTCGAACTATGAAAGTTGACGGAGAATCCATGATGAATACACTTCACGATAATGATAAAATTTTTGTTTCAAAGTGGAAATATAAACCTACCGATGGAGACGTCGTTACAATTGTCAAAGGTCAAAATTACGATAAACCTATAGTAAAGCGAGTAATTGCAACCGAAGGACAATCTTTGAAAATTGATTTTTCAGACGGAAGCGTATATGTAGACGGCAAAAAATTAGATGAATACTATATAAAAGAAAAGATGTGGCTTCAGGAAGACGGAGAGATTCCTGATGTGATCCCGGCAGGTTATTCGTTTGTCATGGGAGACAACAGAAATCACTCCGCTGACAGTCGTTCAAAAGCAATCGGACTTATAGACAATAAAGATATTATAGGAAAAGTTAAGTTTATATTCTATCCGTTAAATAGAATCGGAGTAGTTAAATGATTTAGTTTTTAGGCAAGGGGTATGTATTTTAGTATGGAAAATTTGCAAAATAAACCTAAAACTCAGCCGGAGAATAAGTATCCGGCCGATTCTTTTTCAACTTTTTGTTTTGAATGGCTTGAATCTGTAATTCAAGCAATTATTGTTGTTGTGTTTTTGATGGTTTTTGTTTTTAGAGTTGTAAATGTGAGTGGTACTTCTATGTTGAATACTCTGCACAATGGAGATAAAGTAGTGGTTTTAAGGTGGAATTACACTCCTAAAAATGGAGATGTCGTAGTTATAAAGAGGGGACAAAATTTAGACGAACCTTTGATAAAGAGAGTAATTGCGACTCAAGGTCAAAAATTTAGTATAGATTTTTCAGATGGAAGCGTATACGTAAACGGTAAAAAATTAAAAGAACCATATATTAAGGAAAAAATGCATTTACAGGGCGATGCCGACATACCTAATGAAATTTCGATGGGTCGTTCATTTGTTATGGGAGATAACAGAAACCATTCCCTTGACAGCAGATTTCAGAGTGTTGGAGAAGTTGAAGATAATAATATAGTGGGAAAAGCTGTATTTATAGTTTTTCCGATTGATAGAATTGGATTTATAAAATAATTTTTTGCGAAGAAGTGATTTAAATAGAACGAAATAATTTGAAAAACAATATAAATTGGTTCCCGGGTCATATGGCAAAAACACGCAGAGAAATAAAAGAAACTTTGAAGAATGTAGATTTGGTTGCAGAAATTTTAGATAGTAGAATACCTTTCAGCAGCAGCAATCCTGAAATAAATGAGATAACGGAAAACAAACCTCGCATTATTGTTCTTAATAAAGCAGATTTATCTGACACAGATAAAAATAAAAGATGGCTGGAATTTTACAAAAATCAAAATATTAATTGTATTTTTTTTAGTAATAAAGATAATTTGGGAAAATTGGCCTTTACGAATAAAGTGTTTGAAATAATGAAACCAAAAATAGATTTGTGGAAAAGTAAAGGCATGATAAACCGTAGTATTCGTGTGATGATTGTGGGAATTCCTAATGTCGGTAAATCTTCTTTTATTAATAAATTGTGTAAAAATTCAAAAGCAAAAGTAGAAAACAGACCTGGTGTTACACGTAGAAATCAATGGTTTTCGGTTAATGAAAGTATTCAACTTTTAGATACCCCGGGAGTGTTGTGGCCGAAATTTGAAAATCATGAAGTAGCGTATAATTTGGCTTTTACGGGTGCAATTAAAGATCAAATTCTTGATATAGAAGATCTTGCTTTAAAGTTTATCGATACAATAAAAATAGATTATTTATCGAATTTGTCAAAAAGATTTAAAATAAATTCTCAAGATATTTCCGATTTGACTTCAATTGAAATATTGGAACAAATAGCAAAAAAGAGAGGTATGCTCGTTTCCGGAGGAGAAATTGATACTTTGAGAGTTTCGAATATGATTTTAGAAGAATTTAGAAGCGGAAAGTTAGGTAAAATAACATTAGAAAATCCAAAGATATAAGGTGAGATATAATATGGATTGGCTTTACTATGAAAATTTATACAATGATGAAGGTAAAAAAATTGTTTGTGGAATTGATGAAGCCGGTAGGGGACCTTTGGCAGGACCTGTTTACGCTGCGGCAGTTGTTTTGCCTTTCGGAACAGTTATTGATGGAGTTAATGATTCTAAAAAAATCAGCGAAAAGAAACGTGAGTATCTTTTTGATGTCATAAAGGAGAAATCTGTGTGCTTTAATATAGCGTTTGCCACAGCAGAAGAAATTGATGATGTGAATATACTTAATGCCACATTTTTAGCTATGAAAAGAGCTGTTCAAGGGTTGAAAGAATCTCCTGATTTTGCTTTAGTCGATGGTAACAGGTTGCCAAGTCTTGATATACCGTGCGCAGCAATTGTAAAAGGAGATAGCCTTTCAGAGTCTATTGCATGCGCTTCAATTTTGGCTAAAGTAGAAAGAGATAGGTTTATGAAAAGAGAATCAGAAAAATATCCTCAATATTTTTTTGAAAAACATAAGGGATATGGAACGAAAATTCACGTAGAAGCTTTGAAAAAATATGGTCCGTGTCCGATTCATAGAAAAACTTTTTTAAAGAAGATACTTTGCCATGAATGAAATCGGTAAAAAAGGCGAAAATTATGTTTCTGAATATCTCAAGGAAAAGGGATTTAAAATAATTTACCGAAATTATCACAGTAGATACGGTGAAATAGATATAATTTGTGAAGATGAAAAATATATTGTTTTTGTGGAAGTGAAAGTACGTAAACGAAATTCATTGGTAAAAGGATTGGAAGCAGTAAGTAAATCTAAAAGAATAAAAATAGTAAAAACCGCTTTGATTTATTTAATGAATAATAATTGTAAAAAACAACCTCGTTTTGACGTTGCTGAACTTACTACAGAGACAAAAGAAGATGATTTAATTTTAAATTACCTTGAAAATGCTTTTGATACGGAGGAATTAAATGCGTTTTTTTGACCTTCACTGTGATACACTTTATAAAATGACTATAGAAAACAAAAATATTTATAAAAATGATTTTAACGTTGATATCGAGCGTTCTTTGAAATATTGTCCTTATGTAGGTTGTTTTGCGGTTTGGATTCCAGATGAAATCAGGGGTGATGAAGCTTTTGATTTTTTTAATAGGGCTGTTTTAAAGTTGTCGAATCAAGAAAAACTTTATAAGAAGTATTTTAAGATTTGTAAATCATTTAAAGATATAGATAATTTAAATTTAGAAAAACGCCAAGGCATTGTTTTGACTGTTGAAGGAGGAGGTGTAATTGGAGGGAAAATAGAAAATTTGAAAAAATTATACGATGCTGGGGTAAAAATTATGACTTTAACCTGGAACGGTAGGTGTGAAATTGGATCAGGAGCGAATTTTGATGAAGGATTGACTGATTTTGGGTACGAAGTTGTAAAAGAAGTGGAAAAAATCGGAATAATAATCGATATTTCCCATGCTTCCGAAAAACTTTTTTATGATGTGAGTAAAGTAGCAACGAAGCCTTTTATAGCCACGCATTCAAATTCAAAAGTAATGTGTAATCACAGACGTAATCTGACTGATGAGCAGTTTAGAACAATAAAATCTGTTGGAGGTTTGGTGGGAATAACTTTTTGCAGTTATTTTCTCAGTGATAAAGATAAAGTTGACTTTGATCAATTGGAAAAGCATATAGAACATTTTTTGGAACTTGGTGGAGAAGATTTTTTAGCATTAGGAAGTGATTTTGACGGTGCGGAACTTCCATATGATATTTCAGGAATAGAGTCGATTGAGAATATTTACGAATATTTTTTAAAGCGTAATTATGGTGAAGTGCTGTTGGATAAGATATTTTTTAAAAATGCTTATAATTTTATGAAGATTAATATGAGATAAAATAAATTTTGATGTATAGGAGGGATTGGGTGTCAATTTACGCTATTTCTGATTTACATCTTTCACTTAATTCAAATAAAAGCATGGATATTTTTCCGGGTTGGGAAAATTATGTTAACAGAATAAAAGAAAATTGGATAAATACGATTAAAGATGAAGATACAGTGGTTATTGCAGGAGATATTTCTTGGGCGATGAAGATAAACGAAGCGAAAAAAGATTTTGAATTTATAAATAATCTTCCTGGTAAAAAAATTTTTATAAAAGGTAACCACGATTATTGGTGGAATACAGCGAAAAAAGTAAATGAATTCTTAAATGAAAACAATTTTAAAAGTATTTCCATAATATATAATTCTGCGGAAGTTGTAGGAAACGTTTGTATTTGTGGAACGAGAGGTTGGATGTATAATTCTGAAGAACCCGAAGATGAAAAAATTCTTGCACGAGAAACCGCAAGATTGGTGCGTTCTTTGGATTGTTCTCTTGAATATGGATTGGAACCGATTGTATTTCTTCATTATCCACCGGTATACAATTTTCAAGAATCAGAGGAAATTATTAATGTTTTGATTGAAAGAAACATAAAAAAGTGTTATTATGGTCATATTCATGGCGGCGGAGCAAAAAAAGGTGTTATTCAGGGCAAGTATAAAGGTATTGAACTTAAACTTATATCCTGTGATTACATAGATTTTAAACCTTTACTTATTGTACGATAAGTGCTAATCCGCATGTATTTTATTGATATATTTTGAAAGGATGAATTTTAAAATGGAGCTAAAGTCGTCAAATAAAGTGGACGTTAATCGCTGGGAGCTTGAAATTGCAATTTCTTCGGAAGATTTTTCTAAAGAGGTTGATAAGGTTTACAATCGTCAGAAAGGAAAAATAACTGTTCCCGGATTTAGAAAAGGAAAGGCGCCGAGAAAATTCATAGAAAAATATTATGGTGAACAAGTTTTTTACGAAGATGCAGTTAATGCGATTTATCCTTATGCTTTGGAGGATGCCGCAAAGGAAGCCGGCATTGAGTTGGTAGATGATCATATTGATTTTGAAATTGTGAAAATGAATAAAGAAGAAGGTTTAGATTTTAAAGTAAAGGTAACTGTAATGCCTGAAGTCAGTGTAGAAAATTACAAAGGCATAGAAGTTAAGAAAGTTGGAGCAGTTAGGGTAAATAATGAAGATTTGGAAAAAGAAATATCAAAACTTCAAGAAAGAAACGCAAGACTTGTAACTGTTGAAGATGATACAGCTGCTCAAATGGGAGATTTGGTAAATATAGATTTTGAAGGTTCGATTGACGAAGAATTATTTGAAGGTGGAAGTGCTAAAGATGCTCCTCTTGAACTGGGTAAAAAACAGTTTATTGATGGATTCGAAGAACAAGTTGCCGGACACAAAATAGGTGACGAGTTTGATGTAAAAGTTACTTTCCCCGAAAATTATCATGTTAAAAATTTGGCTAATAAAGAAGCTGTTTTTAAAACTAAATTAAATAAGATTCAAAAGAAAGAGCTTCCAGAAGTTAACGATGATTTCGTAAAGGATATAAGTGAGTTCGATACACTAAAAGATTTTAAAGATGATTTAAAGAAAAAACTCTCAGAAACTAAAAAGAAAAAGCTCGAAAATGAATCTGAAAATGAAATGATTGAAAAATTCATAGATTTGGTAAAGGCTGAGGTTCCGGAAGCATTAGTAAAAGCGAAAATCAAAGAACTCATGAGAGATTTTGAGTACAGACTTCAATCTCAGGGATTAAATATTAAAGATTATGCCAAATATACGGGTATGAATGAAGATGCTCTTGCAAATACTTTCCGTCCACAGGCTCTTAATCACGTAAAACTGGATTTGGGTCTCAGAAAAGTAGCTGAACTTGAAAATATACAAGTTTCTGATGAAAAAATAGAAAAAGAATATGAAAAAATTGCTGAACAGTATAAGATGAAACCGGAACAAATCAAAAAATTTGTAATGCCCGAAGATGTCAAAAGAGATATCATGAAATCTGAAGCTTTGGAAATTATAAGAAAAAACAAAGTTGAAAAATAATTTTTGAGTTCTAATATCAAAGTTGTAGACTGAATATTTATTATTTGATTTGCAACTTTGTATAAAATTTTTAAAAATAACCAATTATTATCTTTGATAGTAATAAGTACGGAGGTTTTATAAATGAGTTTAGTCCCTTATGTGGTAGAACAAACAGGACGAGGAGAAAGATCGTATGATATTTTTTCCAGGTTATTAAATGACAGGATAATTATGCTTAATGAAGAAGTGAACATGAATACGGCAAGTCTTATAGTAGCTCAGCTTTTGTACCTCGAGGGACAGGATGCTTCCAAGGATATAAGTTTATATATTAACAGTCCTGGAGGTTCGGTTACTGACGGTATGGCTATATATGATACTATGCAGTATATAAAATGTGATGTTTCCACGATATGTATGGGTATGGCCGCAAGTATGGGTGCATTTTTGTTGGCTGCTGGGGCAAAAGGTAAGAGATATGCACTTCCTAACTGTGATATAATGATTCATCAACCGAGTGGTGGAGCAAAAGGTCAAGCAACTGATATCAATATTCACGCTCAGCACATTCTTAAAACAAAAGAAAAATTGAATAGAATTTTGTCTGAGAAAACTGGTCAACCGTACGAAGTTATAGCTGCAGATACTGAGCGTGACAATTTTATGGATGCTCAGCAGGCGCTCAAGTATGGAATAGTTGATAAAATTATAGAAAAAAGATAAATTTCAAGGAACGTTTAAATTTATACATTAGGAATCGGTGATTGAATATGAGCATAAATCGAGGAAATAAAGATAGAGAACTTTGCTGTTCGTTTTGTGGAAAACCCCAGGATGAAGCTAAAAAATTAGTTGCTGGTCCGGGTGTGTGTATTTGCGATGAATGTGTGAATTTGTGTGTGGATATTCTTGGAGAAAATTTTTTGGAATCCGGTAGTGTTCAAAAAAACGTAAAACCGGGATTTATATCTGACAAAAAAGAAAAGATTTTACCTAAACCTCATGAAATAAAAAAATATCTTGATGATTATGTGATAGGTCAGGATGATGCCAAAATTGCTCTTTCCGTTGCGGTTTACAATCATTACAAGAGAATTTTTTTCGGAGATTCCAACGAAGATGTTGAGTTAAAAAAGAGTAATATACTTCTATTAGGTCCTACAGGTGTAGGTAAGACTCTTCTTGCGCAAACTCTTGCCAAAATGATTGATGTTCCTTTTGCGATTGCTGATGCTACTACATTAACTGAAGCTGGTTATGTAGGAGAAGATGTAGAAAATATTTTATTAAGACTCATTCAAGCTGCCGATTTTGATGTTGAAAAAGCTGAACATGGAATAATTTACGTTGATGAAATTGATAAGATAGCTCGTAAATCAGAAAATGCTTCCATAACTCGTGACGTTAGCGGAGAGGGAGTTCAACAGGCTCTTCTTAAAATAATTGAAGGTACTAAATCCAGTGTACCTCCCAAAGGCGGAAGAAAGCATCCTCAACAAGAATTTATACAGATAGACACATCGAATATACTTTTCATATGCGGAGGAGCTTTTGAAGGAATAGAAAAAATTATTGAAAAACGTGTAAGTACTTCCTCAATGGGATTTGGGGCAAAAGTTATGACTCGTAAGGAACTTGATTCCACAGATTGGATGAGTCAAGCAATACCTCAAGATTTTGTAAAATTCGGTTTAATACCCGAACTTGTCGGAAGGCTTCCTGTTATTGCTTCTCTTAAAGGTCTTGATGAAAAATCTCTTGTTCGTATTTTGACAGAACCTAAAAATTCCTTAATTAAACAATATAAAAAATTGTTTGAACTTGATAAAGTTGAACTTGAATTTAAAGATTCTGCTCTTGAAGCGGTAGCTAAGAAAGCAATTGAAAGAAATATCGGTGCGAGAGGACTTCGTTCTATAATTGAAGAAACACTTCAAAAAGTTATGTTTGATGTTCCTTCAGATCACACTATTGAAAAAGTGGTTATTGACGGAGATGTCATATTAGGAAAAAGTAAACCGGAATTTTTATATAATGAGAATCGAGAACCTGTTGTTATTTCTATAAATTCGGATAAATTATTTAGTAAGCGTCCTACAAAAGATGACGCCTCGTGAAAAGGATGGAGTTGAATTAAGATAGACGAAAATATAAAAATCAGTGAAGTTGTTCCTGTTCTTACGCTTAGGGGATTTGTTGTGTTCCCAAGCGTTATTCTGCATTTTGATATTGGAAGAAAAAAATCGATATTAGCTGTAAAGGAAGCTATGAATTCCAATCAGCTAATATTTTTGGCTACCCAAAAGAGGATGAAGGACGAAAATCCTGATAAGTCTCAGATTTATAATTTTGGAATTTTAGCTAATATCAAGCAAATAATCAGCCAAAACGGCGAATCTATGAAGATTTTGGTTGAGGGAAAGTGCCGAGCTCAAGCAATTGAATATATGGATGACGGAGAATTTTTAAAGGCTGTTGTAAGTGAAAAAAATGATATAGAATATCCTGAAGATGCTATGTCGGAGGCTCTTATAAGGAAAGCAGAAGATTTGTTTGCTGAATATTTAAGTGCTTCGTCAAAAATACCTGTAGATTTGATTTTAAATATAGATTCTTATAGAAAATTAGGTAAAATTTCGGATTATATTTCTTCTAATGTTATGTTAGATTTCAAAGATAAACAAGTTTTACTCGAAGAACTGGATACTGTACAGAGAATTAAGAAATTAATTGTATTTCTATCTCAAGAAAATGAAATTGCAAATTACGAGGCTGAAATATCTCAAAAAGTTAAAGATTCTATTGATAAAAATCAAAAAGAATATATTTTAAGAGAACAGATAAAAGTTTTTTCACAGGAATTGGGAGAACAATCGGATCCAATAACGGAATCTGATGAGTATAAAGATAAGTTAAAGAAATTAAAACTTCCGTCTGGTACGTACGATAAATTAAAAAAAGAATGTGAAAATTTTTCAAAAGTCCCGGCAGGTTCAAATGAAGCAAATATTATAAGAAGTTATTTGGACACTTGTTTTTCTTTACCGTGGAACAAATCTTCAAAAGATATAATAGATGTAACAAAAGCAAAAAAAATTTTGGATAAAGAGCATTTTGGACTTAAAGATGTCAAGAACAGAATACTTGAGTTTTTGGCTGTTAAAAAATTAGCTCCGGGTATAAAAGGACAAATAGTTTGTCTCGTCGGTCCGCCTGGGGTAGGAAAAACATCTATTGCTAAATCATTGGCGAAAGCTATGGGTAAGAAATATATAAGAATTTCACTCGGAGGAGTGAATGATGAATCTGAAATAAGAGGTCACAGAAAAACTTATGTAGGAGCTATGCCTGGTAGGGTTATATCTGCCATAAAACAAGCGGGAACCAATAATCCATTAATATTATTTGACGAGATTGATAAACTTTCTCAAGATTATCACGGTGACCCTGCTTCGGCTCTTTTAGAAGTATTGGATCCTGAACAAAATTGTGAATTTTACGATAGATATATAGAAGTACCATTTGATCTGAGTAATGTTTTATTTATTGCCACTGCAAATGATAAAGAAAATATCCCTGAGCCGCTGTATGATCGTATGGAGATTATAGATTTGTGCAGTTATACCTATGAAGAAAAATTTAATATAGCTAAAGAACATTTGATTCCAAAACAACTGAAAAGACATGGACTTACCAAAAAAACTTTTTCAGTAGATGATGACTGCATAAAATTATTGATAAGAGGATACACAAAAGAAGCAGGTGTTCGAGAACTCGAAAGAAATATTGCTGCACTTATGCGAAAAGCCGCCAAACAAATAGTGGAGAGTAAAGATAGATCTGTAAAAATTAATTTAGAGAATTTTAAAAAATTTCTTGGACCTGTGAAATACAAAAATACAAAAATAGATGACGGAGAATCTATAGGTGTAGTTCAAGGATTAGCTTGGACATCTGTAGGTGGAGAAATACTTCCGATTGAAGTTTCTTTAATGAATGGAAAAGGTGACATACAAATTACCGGTTCTCTTGGTGAAGTTATGCGTGAATCTGCTCAACTTGCAGTTAGTTATATAAGGAGTAATTATTCGAAGCTTTGCGTAAAGAGAGATTTTTACAAGAACATGGACATACATATTCATGCTCCTGAAGGTGCTATTCCAAAAGATGGTCCTTCTGCAGGTGTAACAATAGCTACTGCATTGCTTTCTTCTTTGAATAATATACCGGTAAATCCGGATGTTGCCATGACCGGTGAAATTACATTGAAAGGAAGAGTAATTCCGATAGGTGGTTTAAAGGAAAAAGTTATGGCTGCTTATATAAATGGAATAAAAACTGTTATAATTCCTTCGGATAATGAAAGTGATATAGAAAAAATTGACGATAAAGTAAAAGAGTCTATAAATTTTGTAAAAGCGGACAATCTTGATACAGTTTTTGAATATGCATTAAAAGGCTTTAAAGGGAAAAAAGATACTTCTAAGAATAAGAAATAATGGTGTTGTAATGTTAAATTTTAATGATGTAAATTTTGAAAAATCTGTTGGAAATTTGAGACAATTACCTTCTGATGGACTCCCGGAAATTGTTTTTTCAGGTAAATCAAATGTTGGAAAATCCTCACTTATAAATAAGATATTAAATAGAAAATCTTTGGCTCGAGTCAGCACTAAACCTGGAAAAACTGTGAATTTGAATTTATACAATTTGAAAAAATTTCGTTTTGTAGATTTGCCGGGTTACGGATATGCAAAAGTATCTTTTTCCGAGAAAAAAAGATGGTCCGACTTAGTTGAAGGTTATTTTGATTCAAGTAAAAATATATCTCTCATTGTTCAGATTATAGATATGAGACATAGTCCTTCTGTTTTGGATTTTCAAATGATGGACTACCTTTATGGTAAAAAATTTCCTTTCGTGATAGTTGCTTCAAAAGTTGACAAACTTAATAAGACACAAAGGTCTGAACGTGAAAAAGCTCTTATAGAAGAACTTTGTAGGTATGTTAATGTGCCTGTGATAATTTTTTCATCAGTTACAGGAGAAGGAATTGAAAAAATAAAAAATATGATTTCCGATTGTGTAAAATATTAAATAAGGGAGAAGTAGCTGTGGATGAGAATCTAAGTAAAACCTATGATCCAAAAAATGTTGAAGATAAACTATATAATTTTTGGATTGAAAATGGCTTTTTTAAAGCTCATGTTAATAAAAATAAAAAATCATACACTATTGTAATGCCGCCTCCTAATGTAACAGGAAAGCTTCATATGGGGCATGCCTTAGACGAAACAATTCAGGATACAATAATAAGATTTAAGCGTATGCAAGGTTATGAAACTCTTTGGATTCCCGGAACTGACCATGCTGCAATTGCGACTGAGGCTAAGATAGTTGAGCAAATGCGTAAAGAAGGCATTTCTAAAGAAGAAATTGGACGTGAAAAATTTTTGGAACGTGCCTGGAAATGGAAAAATGAGTACGGTAGTAATATAGTAAGTCAGCTGAAAAAATTGGGAGCATCATGTGATTGGTCAAGAGAAAGATTTACCATGGATGAAGGCTGTAGTAAAGCTGTTAGAGAATTTTTTGTACGCCTCTATGAAAAGGGATTAATTTATAAGGGTGAAAAAATAATCAATTGGTGTCCTAAATGTAAAACTTCTATTTCTGATTCTGAAGTTAGTTTCGAAGAAAAAAATGGACATTTTTGGAATATAAAATATCAAGTAGTAGGCAGTGATGAATTTGTGGTTGTTGCTACAACTCGTCCTGAAACAATGTTTGGAGATGTAGCTATAGCTGTAAATCCTTCTGATGAACGGTACAACCATTTAGTAGGAAAAATTGTTAAAGTACCTATAGTGAATCGTGAAATTCCGATAATTTCTGATGAATATGTCGACGTAGACTTGGGTACCGGTGCTTTAAAAATAACTCCGGCACATGATCCTAATGATTTTGAAGTAGGATTGAGGCATGGATTAGAAATTATAAAAGTTATGGATGAATCAGCCATAATGAACGAAAAAGCCGGAAAATACCAAGGATTGGATAGGTATGAGGCACGAAAAATGCTTGTAAATGATTTGGACAAGAGTGGGTACCTGGATAGTGTAAAAGAAATCACTCATAATGTTGGTATGTGCTACAGGTGTTCTACTGTTGTCGAGCCTCGTGTTTCGAATCAATGGTTTGTTAAAATGGAATCACTTGCTAAACCAGCGATTGATTGTGTAAAAAGTAAAAAAACTTCATTTGTACCAGAAAGATTTAGTAAAATTTATTATCATTGGATGGAAAATATTAAAGACTGGTGTATTTCACGTCAATTGTGGTGGGGTCACAGAATTCCGGTTTGGTACTGCAAAGATTGCGGTGAAATGATGGTTTCACGTGATAATATTTCTGAATGTACGAAGTGCGGGTCATATGAGGTTCATCAAGATGAGGACACTCTTGATACTTGGTTTTCTTCAGGTTTGTGGCCGTTTTCTGTTTTAGGTTGGCCAGATAAAACTCCTGAATTAGACTATTTTTATCCCACAAAAGTATTGGTTACAGGGTATGATATAATCTTTTTCTGGGTTGCTAAAATGATCTTTTCTTCTTTGGAAATGACAGGATTGCCACCTTTTGAAAATGTATTGATTCATGGATTGGTGAGAGATTCTCAAGGAAGGAAAATGTCTAAGTCTTTGGGTAACGGAATAGATCCAATTGAAGTTATAGAGAAATATGGGGCAGACGCTCTGAGATTTTCTTTAATTTTAGGAACGAGTCCTGGAAATGACATGAGATTTTTTTATGAAAAAGTTGAAGCAAGCAGAAATTTTGCAAATAAAATATGGAATGCTGCCAGATTTGTTCATATGAATGTAGATTCAGAAGATGTAAAAATAGAGTTACCCACAGAAATGGGTACAATAGATAAGTGGATTGTAAGCAGATTCAATAAAATTTCTAAAGAAATTACTCAAAGTATAGAAAAATTTGAACTCGGAATTGCTGCTCAAAAACTTTATGATTTTATATGGGATGAATTTTGTGATTGGTATATAGAATTTTCTAAGATTTTAGGAAAAAAAGAAGTTTTAGTATGGATAATGACTAATATTTTAAAACTTTTACATCCATTTATGCCGTTTGTGACTGAAGAAATTTGGCTTTCATTCCCACACAAAGAAAGTTCAATAATGGTTTCTGATTTTCCGAAGTATAAGCCTGATTATGTTTTTGAAGAATCTGAAAAAGATGTAGAAGTTATAATTTCTGTTATAAAATCTGTTAGAAATCTTAGGCGAGAAATGAACGTACCTCAAGGAAGAAAATCTGCAATTTATATAGAAACATCTAATTTGAAGTTTTCAGAAAACTTGCTAAAGCATAAAGAAATTCTTTGCAGATTGTGTTTAGCAAAGGACGTAACTATTTCAGAAAAATTTAATTTAGAAAAATATGTAACCGCAGTTAATGATTACGTAAAAATATATCTTCCTACAGAGGAATTAATAGATATTTCAGCTGAAATATCTCGATTAAATAAAGAATTAGAATTATCAAAAAAACAATTATTGCAGGCAGAGCAAAGACTTAAAAATAAAAATTTTATTTCTAAAGCTCCGAAAGAGGTAGTAGATGGTGCTAAAGATTTATATAATAAATTGAATGATAAAGTCGAAAAATTAGAAAATACTATCAAAAAGTTTGAGAGCTAAAAATTAAATCAAAATTTAATATTGCATATGACACTATTCTACAAAACAATTAATAAGAGTTCTTTATCATTATATGGTAGAGAACTTTTTATTAAAGTATGGGACAAGCATTTATTTTGATTACTAAAAAGCAGATTACAGAGGAGGTAAATTTAGAAATGAGTGTTCGTGTTTCGTTTTACAAAAATACGCTTACGGCTTGCATTGAAGGGGACATAGATCACCATACTGCCAAAGAAATAAGAGAAACGATTGATGGTTATGTTGAAAAATATAATCCTAATGTTTTGGAGATGGATTTTAGTTGTGTGCAATTTATGGACACTTCCGGTATTGGATTAATTATGGGTCGTTTCAAGTTGATGAGTGCAATGGGTGGAAAGTTAAAAGTAGTAAATGTTCCTAAAAGTTTAGAAAGAATGATAAAACTTTCTGGATTAGGCACATTAGGTGTATTCGAAAAGGAGGAAGAAAAAAATTATGCAAAATATAATAAATGAAATGAATATAAATTTTTTTAGTAGATCTTGTAATGAGGGATTTGCTCGAAGTGTAGTGGCATCTTTTGTATCTCAGTTAGACCCTACTATAGACGAGTTGGCAGATATCAAAACTGCAGTTTCAGAAGCCGTAACAAATTGTATAGTTCATGGTTATAAATCGGGAATAGGTAAAATCTACATATCATCTAAAATATATGAAAATGGTAAAATATTAATAAAAATTAAAGATAAAGGTTGCGGAATAGATAATGTTGAACAAGCCATGGAACCTCTTTTTACCACGGGAGGAAGCGATCGTTCAGGATTGGGATTTGCAGTTATGCAGAGCTTTATGGATAAAATAAAGGTAAATTCTAAAGTGGGGAAGGGAACTACTGTTACATTACAAAAATTTATAATTCGTAGACCTGTTAAAAATGAACGATAATTTAGAAAATATAAATTTAAAACAAAAAAAAATAAATATAGAAGAACATTTAGGATTAGTTCACTCTTGTGCACAGCGTTTTCGTGGCAGAGGATTGGAGTACGATGATATATTTCAATCTGGGTGTATAGGACTTACTAAGGCAGCTAATAAATTTGATTTTTCTCGAGGTTTAAAATTTTCTACATATGCTATACCTGTAATTCTGGGAGAAATAAAAAGTTTATTTAGAGATAACAATTCAATAAAAATAAGCAGAAAAATAAAAGAATTTAGTAATAAAGTCAAATATGAGAGAGAAAATTTTATAAAATTTTATGAAAGAGAACCAACTGTGAGTGAGTTAAGTGACTGTTTAGGTGTAGAAAGTGAGCAAATTTTAGAAGTGTTAGATACTTTTCAGCCGGTTATTTCTCTTGATGAAAGCTACGAAAGTGGTGAATCTGTTACTGAGGTATCTGTAGATTTTGATGATGAAAAAATTTTTAATTCGATTTCAGTTCATCAAACATTAAAAAAATTTCCGATGCAAGATAAAAATATTATTTATTTTAGATTTTTTAAGGGAAAAACTCAATCGGAAACAGCTAAAAATTTGGGTATGACACAAGTTCAAGTATCCAGAAGAGAAAAAGCTCTTTTGAAAGAGCTTCGAAAAAAACTTGCTTGAATTTTTATAAATTTGATGAAATTTCAATAATTTTTTTAAGTCTATGATTTACTCCTGATTTACTTACAGGATTTTCATGAAGTTCTGCTAATTCTTTTAAAGAAACGTAGGGATTTTTAATTCTTAAAATAGCTGTTTCTTTTAGACATACGGGTAAAGAACTGAGCCCAGTAATTTTTTGTATTTTTTTGATAGCTTTAACGTGTTCTGTCGAAGAAATTGTGATCTTTGACAGATTTGCTGTTTCAAAGTTTGTAGATCTGTTTATATTATTACGAACTTCTTTTAACATTTTGATTTGAATATATTTCATAACGCATTGCTGAGAACCAATAAAGGTTAAAAAATCAGTGATTTTTTCGTTATTTTTTAAATATATTATGTACCTGTTTCTGCGTTGAACTGCAGAAGGAGTGTAATTTAAAGTAGGACAAATTTCAAAAGTTTTGATTAAAAATTTACAACATTGTTTTGAATAAGTATTAAATTCTAAATGATATTCATTTTCCGGATTAAGTATGCTTCCGCAAGCTAAAAAAACACCTCTTAGAAAATCTGCATACAATGTTTCATCATTTAGAATATATTGATAATATTTTGTATCTAAAAAATTAAAATTGTTAACTGTAATGTTATAACTAAAATTTGATGGAGATTTATATTTTTTGATAAAATATTCTTTATTTGATTTAAATCCGTAAGAATTTAATAAAATTTTGATTCTGTTTATTATATCTTTATTTTCAAAAGAAGCTGTAAACACATTGTTAAGTATAGTACCTGAAAATCCCAATATACCAAACAATTCAGACAATATATGTTTTTTTGATTGTACTGCGAGAGAAGCAAGCTCTCTTTTAACTTCATGCGAAAAAGACATTGGTACCATCGTTCCTCATATTATAAATTTATATCTCCAAGCGTTTTTATTTCGCATTGCAACAATACGCCTGTTTTGTTGTATACTGTTTCTTTAATTAATTTAATTAAATCGCATATATTTTGTGCAGTAGCATTACCTGTATTGATTATAAATCCCGCATGTTTTGTGCTAACTACTGCATTTCCTACGAATTTTCCTTTAAGTCCGCATTCTTCAATAAGTGTGCCTGCGTAATATCCTTCGGGTCTTTTAAAAGTACTTCCGGCATTTGGATATTCCAGAGGTTGTTTGCTTTTTCGTTTTGTTATATTTTCATACATTTTGGCACGTATTATTTCGAGTGGGCGCTTAGTTAATTTCATTTTCATAGAAGTGATTATGAACTGTTTATCTGTATAAAAACTTTTTCGATACGAAAGATTTAATTCATCTTTACTTAAAACTTCTTCCGTACCATCATTTTTTATATGTGTTCCTTCTATTATTACATCAGACATATCATTTCCATAAGCTCCTGCATTCATGTATAAAGCGCCTCCGCACGAACCTGGAATTCCCCACGCAAATTCTAATCCAGAAAGGCCTTTTTTTAATGCAGTAACGCAAATTTTAGCTAAAGGAATTCCGGCACTGCAATTTATAATGTTTTCATGTTCTATAATTATTTTTTCATGATTTTTTGTAAGATTTAAAACTATTCCTCTAAATCCAGTATCAGAGACCAAAAGATTAGTACCATTTCCTAATATAAAAAACGGCATATTTTCTTTGTGAATAATGTTTAAAATAACTTTTAAGCTTTCGGTATTGTTCGCATATATAAACAAATCTGCAGGTCCGCCAATTTTAAAAGATGTATGATTTTTCAACGGTTCATCTGTTAATACTGTACATCCTAATTTATTCGCAATTTGAATTAGTTCTGAATATATTGAATTAATTTTTTTCGCCTCCGCATTAGTCAAATGTTTAAATGTCCCAAATGCATTTTTCTAATTTTTGTTTTTCAGTTTTAGGATATTCCATACCTAGATTTACGAAAAGTTCTTTTGCAGCATTATAACCGAGTTTTCTTTGGCGATTATTCATTGCAGCAACTTCAATTATTATAGCTAAATTTCTTCCGGGCTTTATAGGAATATTTATATAAGGAATTTTTACTCCTAAAATTTGGGTGTATTGATAATCAGCGCCTGTTCTGTCATAATTTTTTCCATTTTTCCATGTTTCCAAATTTACGACCATATCAATAGTTTCGCTTACTTTTACTGCACCGATACCAAAGATTCTTCGGGCATTTATAATACCTATTCCACGAACTTCTATAAAATGACGAATATTTTCAGGTGCAGAACCTACAAGTGTATTTTTGGGAATTTTTCTTATTTCGACTAAATCATCAGCAATAAGCTTATGGCCTCGTTTAAGCAATTCTATTGCAGTTTCACTTTTTCCAACTCCGCTTTCACCAACTATTAAAATACCTTCTCCGTGAACGTTTAACAATCCTCCCGAACGAGTCATCCTCGGAGCAAGATGAATATTTAAAAATGGTGTTAATTCAGCTGTAACTTCAGCTGCTGTTTCTTCTGAAGTAAGTATTGGAATACGATATTTTTGAGCTACATCGATTATTTCTTTAATAGGTTTAATTCCATAAGAAATTATGAGCAGTGGGGGACGCAATGATAATAAAGCTTCCACTGATTTATAAATTTCATCAGATGATAGAGTAGATAAAAAATAATTTTCACTTTCTCCCATGATCATAATTCTTTTATTATCAAAATGCTCTAGAGGACCTATTAATTCAAGTCCCATACGGTTGATAGCTTTAGAAACTATTTTTACTGTTTTTGGATCTCTTGGCATTAAAGCTACTTTGAAAGGAAGCTCACGTATAATATCTTCTATGGTAATATAAAACTTTGAACTCACCATTTTCACCACCTAAAATATTTTAACCTAGAAATTATAACATAAATTATAGTAATTTTAAATACATAAAAATACTTCCGATAAGTTAATATCGAAAGTATAAAAATTACCCAAAAAATTCTCTACATTTTCACATTGCGATCACATACTAATTCGTAAAATAGACTTAACTGATTCGGATATTATTTTTGTTCAGTAATAGTTGTTGTTGTGTCAGCTGCAGATTGCGCATCTTCTACTTTAGGTTCTTCTACTTTGGGTTCTTCTACTTTAGGTTCTTCTACTTTGGGTTCTTCTACTTTGGGTTCTTCTA
>URZE01000004.1 GCA_900552265.1 uncultured Oscillospiraceae bacterium | reverse complement strand
TCCGCTTGAGTTTTTCGTACTCTGTATCTCCGGGCTTTAAATCTTTTCTCGGATTATACTTTGCCGGATTCAGTTTCGATATCTCGATTTTTTCTATTTGCAAAATTCTCACCCCACTCTAAAATTTGTATATGAAAAACGCTCCTATTTGGGAGCGTTTCAGAAAATAATTAGATTTTATTTTTTAGCTTAAGAAGTTCATTATCAGCTTTATCATGGTATCTTTTTCGTCTGGTTTTGACTCTGCCGTCATAATTGTCACCGCAACCAGCGTATAATCGTCAATTATTTTTTTACCGTCAATAAACAAAGCATTGTTTTTATCAAGAAAATATAGAAATAATGCTGCTGCGATTCGCTTGTTTCCGTCTGAAAATGAATGATTTTTTGTTATCAAATACAAAAGATTGGCTGCTTTTTCTTCGAGCGTTGGATACACATCTTGACCGCCAAATGTCTGATAAATTGCGTTTATGCTCGATTTAAATGAATCGTCTTTTTCATTTCCGAAAAGCTCACTTTCGCTACCAAATTTCATGCCGTCTATGACTTTTCTACATTCTTCGTATGTCAAAGTGTAAGTTGCGGTATTTCCTTTTGGTTTTTCTATTTTCTGATGGTCGTAATCATCAAGTAAATCAAGGGCTAAAGTATATTTTTCGATTACATCTAAAAGCTGATTACTTTCAATCTGGTTGCTTTTCGCACGTTTCATAATTCGTATAACCTCGCCAAGTTCATTTATACGATTATTATTCACGGCATAGCCTTTGAGTATGTAATCTTTTAAAACGCTATTTGCCCACTTGCGAAACTCTACACCTCGCTTGGATTTTACTCTGTATCCAACTGAGATTATCACATCAAGATTATAAAAACTTGTTTTTCTTGAAACCTGGCGATTACCTTCTTTTTGAACTATCAAGTATTCCTTGACAGTTGAATTTTTATCGAGTTCACCTTCTTTAAAAACGTTGTTCAAATGCAAACTTACATTCTGTTTTGTGGTTTGAAAAAGTTCTGACATCTGATTTTGCGTCAGCCATACTGTTTCGTCTTCCAATTTAACGTCTAATTTTACGTTTCCGTCTTGTGCTTTGAAAATTACTAATTCTGTTTTTTGCTCCATGAATTTCTGTTCTCCTTAAGTTTGAATCTCGTTACCATATTAGCTTTGCACGTCTTTTTATGCAAGCGTTTATCTCCTTTTTTCCAAGAAATTATTCCACAAACAGCGAGAATCACTTGTACAAAATCAAGAAGTGCTCTGCCGTAAGTGCCTGATGTGAAGTCGAGAGTGCACCACAAAATATCTCCGATGAGCCAAATATAGAAACACCATATATTTTTCCGTATGTTTAGGACTGTACCTGTTAGCGAAACCGCCGTTAAAGCCCATATTACGTTGTCTGTCATTTTTTCCTCCGTGCTGTAAGAAGTAACTCCATAGTGCTGTCTTGCGGTGTATCTGAAAAGTCGGTGGTACAGTTTTGCTTGACGATATCAAAAATTTCATACCACAGTAAGTTTGCTTGTTTTTGGAATGATATGCTCATTTGTACAAACGGATTCGCTATTGCCGCACCTGTTGTCGGATGCTTGCCCAAAACCCCGAATTTGCTTATTGCTTCTTCACATTGGATGTATCTTGCAAATGCCTGAGCGTAAGATTCCACAAGCCTTGGGTTTACGAATTTATCGCATTTTCGTTTTTGAAGCCAGACCCAAGTTTCCTCGAAGATTTTATCTGCACCGAGGGTTTCGCCGCTTTTTTGTAAAGAGCTCAAGTATTCGCTTGGTTTTGGAATTTCCTCGCCTTGGAGTTCTACTCCGTCTGAAAAATCCTCCGCTTCAAAATCTGTATCTAAATCATCTGTATTTAAAATTCGTGCAGCCACACCCGATGAAATTTTGTCTACCAATGGGTCGGGCTTATCTCCGGCTCTAACCCTGCGTCCGCCTCTGTATGTCCCGTCTTTTGCCATTTTTACCACTCCTTTATCTATAATTTGGTTAATACCCTGTTTGAATCGGACTTTTTTTGCGTGGCTTCCCACGCCCGTTGCGGTTCGCTTCATCTGCGGGGATTCGAACTCCCCCCACAAGAGAAAAACTCCTAATTTTTTCTTAGGAGTTAGAATTTTTTATTTTTTTATTATTTCAAATTTGTCTACTTCGGGAATCAACGCCAGTGAACTTCCGTTTTCCCAGTTTACATGTATTTGCGGTGCATCATCTATATAATCAATCGCTCCTTCTAATCCTTCAGTCATTTGTGGTTCGCCTTCCATGTGAATCAGTCGTACTTTGATTCCTGGTTTATAAATGTTTCTCAGTCTTTCGATTTCATCTGAATGTCTCAACAGTTTCACTCCTTAAAGTTTATCGGTAACCATATACTAACTCTGACAAGGTGCACTAGCAAGTTAATACTGTACTTTTCAAGGTAGAACAATCCCACATATTTACTGCACTTTAAGGCATTAATACACAAACTAAATCAACCCCAACGACCACCTTCAGAAGCTGTGATTTTTGAGTGACAACTTTTGCAAAGGCTCATCAAATTATCTTCATGGTGCGTACCGCCTTTCGATAGGGGAATTATGTGGTGTACTTCTTCCACGGGTTTTATGATATTTTTTCGTTCACAGAGCTCGCATATAGGGTGCTCCTTGATGTAAAGCTGCCGTATCCTTCGCCATCTGTTGCTGTATCTTTTATAGGTGTTTGGATCACGCTGATACTTATTGTAGTGCTTAGTTACAAGTTTGGTGTGCTTCTCGCAGTATGGGTTTTCTGTAAGCTCCGCACAACCACTATATCTACATGGACTTTTTGGTTTCTTTGGCATAATCATTTACCTCCACATAAATTAGGCCTCCACGATATTTCGTGAAGGTCTTTATTACAATTTTTCTAATTATAATGCTACCAGAATGCAAACATGGTTTTCTATGGTTTTTAGTGGCTTGTTTTTATTTTCCCCAGAGCTTTCTTGTGTAAGCGATGAACCCAACTCAAATCATAACTCATCTCTACAGCAATCTGCTCCCATGTCCTAAAACACAAATACCTAAGTTCCAATAAAGTTTGATATTCGGGATTCTTAACTTGTTTTATCATCGACACTATTTCTTGTTTTAAATCAACCAGTCTGTCGATTTCTTCGTCAATCTCATTCTCTAGGTCAATTATCTTAACGATAACACCCTCCATCTTTTGCTTGTTGCCATTACCAGAACAAGGAATATCGCTAAGAGTTGACGTAGCTTTTTCTGCCAGTTCTCTTAAGTTTCTTACTTGTTCAAGTTTACTGTTTATCCTTTGGTCGATTCGGTATGCTTGCGATAAATATTCCTTTATAGTCATAAAGTTATCCTCCGTAAAATTACAAATTTTAAAATATTCTTGATTCTTCCGGCTTTGTAATTTGTACTGTGTAACTTTGTTCTTTGCATTTTGAACTTTGAAATATTTCTATTCTGGCATCACTCCTTTCAAGATTTCTTTGACTTCTTCAAGGCTTGTCACCTTAAAAGCCATGCCGTTTGCTTTTCGTATTTTCGCAATGGTGATTTCTTGCAGTTTTGAGAGTTTCCCATTTTCGTTTTTTACTTCAAAAGCCACAAACTTTCCCTTGTAGCAAACGATAATGTCAGGGATTCCCGATGTGCCATAAAGTCCGCCATGTTCTTTAAACGCGAAGCATTCGGGAAGACTTTTTAGATACTTCAGTATTTGATTTGTTATTGTTTTTTCTTTCATCTTAACCTCTTTAACCTCCGTTAACCTCTATTTTTGGCTGAGAGGTTAAATCACAAACGCCTATAATAAGCCATTTGCGGTATATAATTAACCTTTTAAAAAAATTTATATATATTTATAGGACTTTTTATATTCAACACTAAAAATTACTACTTAATATAAAACTCTATAATATATAGGGTATGTGCGGAAAAATAGGGGTTAAGAGGTTAAGGTGCTTAAAACGGCTTAGTTAAGCGGTTTTGTGTTTTCACCACATTCGTTATTTATGTCCTCTTTTATGCAAAAACACTTTTGCACGATACCATTAATGGATTTCGGGACTTGCATTTTTACGTGTCCGTGACTATCAGTTCGAGTTTCAATAAAATTTCTATCTTTAAATCCACGAGTAACTTTTGAATAATCGAATCCATTCTCTTTGAGTGCTTGTCGCAGCACATTTGGTATGATATACACTCGGCCTTTTTCAAATTTACCGTAACAGGGTGTGCTGTCGGGAGAAAACCTGTTTTTATTACTCGCTATCCAGCCCATGACAAAGTCCCACGCCCTGTTTACTGTGTCCGCTTTTTGAAGTTCCTTGCAGTTCTCTAAAATCTGAGTACCAAGTTCTATGCTTTCGCTCCACGCTTCGTTTTTCGGAGTATTAAATACCGAAATCTCCGCATAATAGTCGCCCAAACATACCGCTGATACGTTATCGAGCTGTGCTCTCGGCACCTCAAAATCGCACTTGAAATCTATCTCTTTGAGCAGTTTTTTATAATCTTCCTTCGCAATTTTCTCGCTTACATTGTTGATTATAAACTCTATGAATTCCTTCCCGGCAAGTGCATAATTACCGCCGCTTATGGTGTGTACATCATGTGCAAAACTGACCTTCTCGACAGGCTTTCCGTAAAGCTCCAAGACCCTAGTTATCGCCCCGTCATTACTCGATTCATTGCTCATCGGCTGCTCACCCGAGGTCAGCATAATACTTTGCCAGGAAAGTACGTTTTGCATACCGCCTGTTTTGCTGCCACGAAGTCTACCAAAACCATTTGCTAAACCATACACAATCTTCTCAACAGAAATTTTGTGTTCATTTAAAACTTGAAACTCATCAATGCAAAAGGCAAGTGCTTAAGTGTTCCTGCCATACGCTCAAGTCTCACACTTGTGACATTAAAGCTACCCATAAGTTTTGCAGGGTCTCCCCAAACGTTCACAGCGAACTTTATAACCGCAGTTTTTCCACTTTGAGAGTCATGCCATATGTGTATGAAAAATACTCTGTTTTCAATCAACTTCAAAAATGGGGAAGCAAACGAGGCACTTATGATAAACCTTGCAAATGAATTTTTTCTGATTTTGGCAGCATACTTTTTCCAAAGTTCTATGTCACCTCTTGGAACAGTACCTTGAGATATCGCATCAACTTCGCTCATCTCTGATTCAAACACAATATTTCCGTCAACTTTATATGGAAAGAACGAAGAACTATCAAGCCAACCGACACGAAATATTGATTTCACTAGGGGAATAACATTCAAATTTGCATTCTCATAATCGCTAAAATAAGCCACTATGTCCGCAGCGTTTTTCGAAGATACAGGTAATCCTGAATCAGCATAAATTATCGAATTTCTGTTAAATACACTCAAACGAGGGGCAACAAGCCTTTTCCAATGACCATCACGGAAAAAACTAAGCTCTATTTTTTCGCTTCCGTCATCAAAATTTTCAAGCCTCTCAGTAATTACGATCGGGCAGATACACACACCAAATAGTTCATCAGAATTCGTACCATGGACAACCTTTTGAATTCCTTGTTTCATCGATACTTTCCAACCCAAAGGAATAACTGCACCACTTAAATTTATACCTTTGAGATCAAGTGGTGTTAAATTGCCTTGAAAATCATTTTCATCTTTTTTCTTGCTCTCAAAACGAACAGCTTTTTCAAAGTCCTTTAAGTTTACTTTGCCTTTGAGCTTAGCTTTCAATCTTACGTATTCTAACAGAAGATTAAGCTTTGCCCAAGCACAAATCTTTAAGTTTTCCTTTGACAAAATCTCGTCAACATTGATTTTATCACTTGAAATTATCTCCGATATTCGCTCTTCAAAATTCGGAGCTGTGTTTATAAAAATTTCTTTATCCTCATCAAACATACTTAAATTAATATGTTATCTTGTTTCTGCCTGAATGTTGTTATATAAATTTTTGTCAAGCTCGAGAATAATTTTTTCAAAATCACCACTTACATCAATAGAGGTTTTTTTCATTAACAAGTTTGTACTCTATTTTCATATTTCGCTATCCTTTCGAATTTGATTTCTTTCAAAAAACAAAAGGACCTACGGTGAACCTCTGAGCAGATAAATGATGATCGTTCACCTTCTTTGAATTTTGAGAAAAGAAAATTATCGACCAATCTTTAAAATTACGTGATAATACAACTATTTTCCGAAATCTTAAAAAACAAAGGTAAAAAACAAAAAAATACGGAGTGCATTTTATGTGGCTTTGAATCTATATTACCACTTTTGAAAAACAAAATATTTAGTTTATGTTAAATCAAAATCGCTCAAAAGCTTTTGAAATTTAAAAAACGCAGTGATTTTTCTCAAAATTTGAAAAAAATTACAAATTTATTCAATAATATAAAGATAGAGTTATATATACATAACTTAATTTTAATTAAAATTTTATTTGACAAAAGTTTCCAATAATACCATAATCTTACATATAATAAGTCGTTTAGTGTCGAGGTTTGCATTTATATGTTCAATTTTGTGTAATTTGATAGTTTGCTGTAAAGGAGAGGGATTGGTTTGAAAAGGTTTTCTACTTCTGAATCAGTAACAGAAGGGCATCACGATAAACTTTGTGATCAAATTTCGGATGCAATTTTCGACGAGATACTACTGAGAGATTTAGATACACATATTGCTTGCGAAACGGCTGCTACTGGGGGGGATACATACTGATAATGTGGTGAAAAACATAAAATCAGATGTGAATTAATTTTAATTGGAAGTCTTTTGCGGTGAACTTTTATATCAACTGTAGGAGGTGAAAAGAAACAAATTGGCAACCGATATGTTAAGTTTAAAACTGTACTTGGTGGCATTATGCGGTTGTATATGAAAGAGGGTGAGATAGGTTATGTTTAAAGACAGTGATTTTGATTTAGATTTACAAATTAAGTCTAACAGTAATGTTGAGGAGTCGGGTTGGTCTAGTCAGGCTTTGTGCACACCTGGGTGTGTAGATGGGCCATTGCATAATATTACAAAATCGTGCACTTGTACTTGTTCATGTACATGTACCTGTGGGTGTTATCAGCCTACAAGTGGATGCAATTTCTAGGTTAATTCAAAGGGTGTTTACTATCGATTATTTACCGTTGGGTCCCGATCATTTTAAAGTTAATAGATTGGGATCCGATTGGTATTTCAAAAGTTGTTAAGATCTATTTATGCAAAGATTTTTTGTGAGTTTGTATGATACTGCGATGTAGGGGGTACATTTAGTGGGGAATTTCAAGGTAATGAATACATTTATGGTAAGAGTGCCATGTTTGTCTGTTGATAATCATTTTGATTTGATTACTAAAGGTGACAATAAAGAGTTTTTGATGGATTTATTAAGTAATTCCGATTATAAAAAATTACTAGAGGCTATACAAGTATGCAGTCAGAGCTTGTATTATTCAATTTTAAATTTGAAAAATGGTAAAGAGCCTAGAAATAAAAATCATTTTTTGAATTCTGTATATAAATATTTTATTAGATCGAGTTCAAGGTGTACTCCTTTTGGCCTTTTTTCGGGAGTTAATTTTGGCCAATTTAGCAATTTAAAGACGAATTTCAAGCTAGATGATCGCCCTTTTGTAAGGTATTTAAGGCCTGATATGTTATGGCTAATGAAACTTATTAAGAAAATTGAAAGTAGTTGCTATAGTAAGGTATTATACAAGCTAAATGAAGCAGTTGTAGTCAAACGTAACCGCGCTTATCTGGTGTCTTCAACTGTGAAGAACGAAAAAGATGATATTGCCGAGTCTAGTGTAAGTTATACAAACGCCTTTAAATTAATAGAAAAAATAGTTAGCGATGGTTACATTATTTTTGAAAATATTATAGAGAAAATGAAAGAATCTGCGAGCAATTGCAGTGAAAATGTAATTTTTAGTTATGTAAAAAATCTCATAGAAAATGAGTATTTGATTTCAAATTTACGGCCTCCATTGACAAATTCAAATCCTTTTGAATATTTTGTTATAGAATTTGAAAAGGTGACTAATGATACAGGTTTATTAAAAAAGCTTAAGAAAATCCTTGCCGATATAGACTTGTATAATGATAAATATAACACGTTAAATAAAGATGGTTTATAC
This sequence comes from uncultured Oscillospiraceae bacterium, assembly GCA_900552265.1. GTDB lineage: Bacteria > Bacillota > Clostridia > Oscillospirales > Acutalibacteraceae > UMGS1491. The sequence continues at coordinate 85,403 of URZE01000004.1, read as the reverse complement.
CAAAGCTTAATTTGTAATATGGAAAGTATTTTTAAATCTGAGAGTTACTTGCAAGTTGACTCCAAAGTTATTTTGAAAGAAAAAAATTTAAATATAAGTGTGGAAAATGAAATAAATTCGCTACTAGATGTACTAATAAAATTGAATAATAAGAATATAGCATTTGAATACTGGAATGAGTATAAGAGAAAATTTTTGGATACTTACGGAGAAAACAGAGTAGTACCTTTGGTTGAGGTTTTAGATGATGTTTATGGAATAGGATTTCCCGATTTCGATAAAAAAGTTATGTCTAATTTTTCCAGTAAAATAAGCACTTATTTAGGTGAAAAATATTGTTCCGCATTGAAATCAGGAGCTTGTGAAATTGAAATAGAAGATAGCGATATTGCCGGTTTAGATTTGGATGATTGTAATTTTGAATATATTCCAGAGTCTTTAGAGCTTAATTTTTGTTTGTTAAGAGACACAAGTAATTGTTATTATTTCGAATTAGGAGAGATATGTGGTGCTGTAGTAGCAGGCAAAAGTTTTGGCCGATTTTCTCATATGATGGATGATTCGAAAAATTTTTTTAAAAAAATAAATGATTCATTAAAAGATAATTATGAAGATGAGTGTATTACTTGTGAAATTTCATTTTTGCCACACAATGAACGTTTGGCTAATGTTGTTTGTAATAGTCACGCCAGTGATTACGAAATATCATTTTCTGCTACCAATTCTAGGGATAAAAAAGAACAAATTAGGTTAAGTGATATATTAATTGGTATTGAAAAAAATAACTTTTATCTTAAATCAAAGTCCTTAAACAAAAGGATATTGATAACTATGAATAGCATGGTTAATCCAGGTTTGTGTCCAGATATTGTTAAATTTTTTTATGACCTTACAATCCAAGAAAAGATTTTTTGGTATAATCTACCCTGGAGAAGTATGTTTAATGATTATAGTTATATTCCTAAAATAAAATACAAAAAATTTATTCTTCAATCAGAAAGATGGAAAGTAAATTCAAAATTACTACAATTGAATAAAAAATGTAATTTTGAAAAATTTTTAACTCAATTTGAAAAGTATAGACTTAAATATTCGATACCTTCACATGTTTATATCCAAGAAAATGTAGATAATAGGTTGTTGGTCAACCTCGATAATAAAAGATGTCTTATGATTTTATACAATATGCTATGTGCCAAAAGTGCAACCGTATGGCTTTGCAGATGCGATAATAATTCTTTAGCAGCCATTGATAGCGATTCAGGAGGGAAATATTGTGGAGAAGTTTTTATTCCTGTTTTGAAAAATAAGATTTTTGAAAATAAATCAAAAAAGCACATTAACAGCGTGGTAATAGAAGATAATGTGTTAGATTTGTCAAATGCAAGAGTAAAAAAACCATTTGATGATTGGTTGTATTTTAATTTATATGGATCGGACAAAATTTCCGTTAAGTTGATGTGTAAAATATACGATTTTCTTCTACCACTGAAAATTAAAAATAAAATAAGTGATTATTTTTTCATAAGGTATAAAGATCCGATGGAGCATGTCCGTTTACGTATAAATGCTAATAAGGATAATTTAGTAAAAATTTTTCCAATTTTTATCAACTGGCTTTGCGGTCTAGTTAACAACTTTTATATAAAAAAGTTTACGTTGGATTTCTATGATAGAGAGTTAGAACGATACGGAGGGACTAATAGATAATGAAACGTTAGCTGTATTAAATATATTATCTTACCTGGATGCGTTTCGTTTAGATAACATAGAGAAATTGGAATTTTTGGAAAGATCAACGTCTTTTTCCGCAAATAGAGAAGAATTTAAAGTTAAAAGGCAAAAATTTATGAATATAGGCGAGAAATATATTACCGGCTTTCTAGAAGATAAATTAAGCACCATTTTAGACCTTTATAGGAAGAGAAATGTATGTTTGGGCATTTATTTAGATTCTATTATTAAGACATATAATAATAAAATTGTAAAATATAGTATTTTGGATAGTCTTATACATATGTCGTTTAATAGATGTTTTGGAACAGATGTGGATTTTGAATATAAGATGAGGAGCATTACTCGTCATTTGGTATATGCTTTAAATTCGAAAGCTAAAAATTATTTTTTTAATAGGATGCAGTAATGAAGTTGGATATAAAAATATTAAACAATAGTTTAAAAGAAATAATGTCTTCATTTCAAATCATGCCACATGCTTTAATTTTATTGTTTTCTCTTAGTCGTAAAAAAATAGTTGCCATGTCTTTATTAACTGCAATAAACACCGTAATGCCTATAATGTCTGCTTTTATCTTTGGAAATTTAGTTACACTTTTTTATTTAAAAAATTTTGACGAAATATTGCCGTGGGTATTAATTTATGTAATTATCAGAATGGTAGGGGATTGTACTACCGTATGCAGTGGATATATAAATAAAAAAATTCAATCTGATATAGATATTGGTCTTAACAAAAAAATCATGCAAAAATGCGATACTCTTTCATTAAAAGATTTTGAAAATTCTGAAATAAAGGATATTTTGCAACATGTACAATCCCAAATTTCTTTTCGCCCTTTCAAAGTATTTACAGATATGCTTTCTATAATTTCTTCATTGTGCTCTATTGTTGTAACATTTTTGATTGTAATTAAATCAGTCTCATTTATTGGTATAATTTTGTTGATTCCTTTTTTTGTATCGGTTTCTTTTTCACTGGTATTTTGTAAAAAGGAATTTGATACAGAAGAAAAACATATTAGCTTGTCAAGAGAGAATTGGTATCTGAGCTATCTTTTGACTGACGATTCTGCCTTTAAGGAAGTACGTTTGTTGAAATTAGGAGAATATATTTTGAACAAATATATAGTAAACAAAGAAAAAATTATCAACGAAGATGTATTCTTGAATAAAAAAAGGAGTTTAATTTCTGAAATCTCTAGCATCGTTAATAATATTATTTTTTTATTTTTTGTTTTATTTTTAATATTTAATATGTGTCAAAATAAATTAACGGTAGCATCAACCATAGGATTAATGAGAACGTTATCGATTTTTTATGGTAGTTGTCGTGGTTGCGGAAGTGGAGTATATGGTATATACCAAAATGGCTTATATATGAATAAACTGTTTGACTTTTTAAAATTGAAAGGGATAGATGAAAATTTACGTTTGGCCAAACGAATAAGTAAAATTGAGTCACTAGAAATTAAAAACCTAAGTTTTATGTATAATAAGGGCCAAACAGTTCTGAATAGTATTAGTTTTAAAGTAGAAAAAGGAGAAAGAGTGGCTTTATTTGGCACTAATGGTTCTGGTAAATCTACACTTGTAAAACTTATCGCTGGATTATACGAATCAAGCAATGGAACGATTCTATTCAATGGGTTATGCGTAAATGGATTAAATAAGACTGATTTACACAAAAGAATTTGTGTTATGTTTCAGGATTTCACAAAATATGAATTAACTTTTCGTGAAAATATAGGTTTTGGAAGTGTAGACAATTTAAGAGATGACAAAAAAATTATTGATTGCCAAAAAGCTGCAGGGATTGATTTTGTTGAGCGTTTAGATCAACAATTGGGTTTATGGTTTGACAAAGGTATTCAATTATCTGGGGGGCAATGGCAGAAAGTGGCAATTGGACGCACCTTATTTAAAGATGCAGATCTTTATATTTTGGATGAACCGAGTTCTGCACTTGACAAATTAAACGAAAACAAACTTATTAGTTATTTTATGAAGTTTACTAAAGACAAAATAGGCATTTTTATTTCTCATAAAATATCCAATGCAATGAAAGCTGATAAAGTAATTTTTTTGAATGATGGGAAGATTATTGGAGTAGGGTCACATGAATTTATGCTAAATAACTGTGATTTATACAAAAAGATATATGATCTAGAGTTTAGTGGTGGAAGGAGTTGATTAGGGTGTCAGAAAATAATGATTTAAAATATTCATTCGAAGGTATTCTTAAAGATTTGGCTCTCAAATTATCATCTTACGAATATATCTGCAAGGTATCATCCTCAAAAAATTCAAATATACGCGGTATGAATTGTTCTATTAGTGATGGCTTAGCTTCTTTATGTATTTTTTTTGCAGAATTAAATAAAATTTATCCAAATATAGGTTATGATAAAGTTGCACACAAATATCTATCTTTGATTGTAAAATTCCTAAATAAAAGTAACAACACAAATCTATCTTTATGGGGGGGACTTTGTGGTATAGGGCTAGCAGCTGTTTGTATGTCCAATAATTTTTTGAGATATAATAGTTTTCTAAAAAGTGTTAATGACGTAATAGTTAGTTTCGTAGATGAAAAATTAAAATTTCTAAAAACAGTTCCTGAACTGAAAGAAGAATACTATGATGTAATGTATGGATTGTCTGGAATAGCAAATTATCATATGCTATTTTTGAATTCACAGGAGATGATTATCAGGCTCAAACTTATTGTTGAATACTTCATTTCTTTGTGTAAAGATAAGCTAATAGACAATAGGTATTATCCAGGATTTACACTTGATACAACGAGTTCTATTTTTATACAAAATAAGCAAAGTAAGTATTATATAAATTTAGGTTTATCCCATGGAATAACTGGTATACTTTTGGTTCTAGTTAAATCTTATATGAAAGGAATATGTTTAAATGGCCACGTTCAGGCTATAAAGTACTTAAAAGATATAATTCTCAATAACTATATAGTTAATGCAACAAATAGAAAATATTGGCCGGCCTCTGTAAGATTTTATAATAATTCAAATAAAATGATGTACGAAGAAGGATATACGCGTGATGCATGGTGTTACGGAACTCCTGGGGTTGCATACGTGATGTTAAAAACATCAGATATGCTAGATGACAAGTATTTAAGAACAATTGCCACAAATGCGATGCTTGACTCTTTAAAGTATCAAGACGGCGCTATTTCGCCTACGTTTTGTCATGGATATGCCGGGTTATTGTATTTGGCAAATAAATTTTATATGTCTACAAAATTTGCAAAATTTAAAGTTTGTCAAGAAAAGTTGGTGCATAAGATTTTAGCTTTTTATGATTCTAAAAATATTTTCGGATTTAAAGATATTGACATCGTAAATAGTGAAAAATGTTACATTGATGATTTTGGTTTACTCTCCGGTTCTATAGGTATTATGCTTAGCCTGATGGCGATATATTATGAGCGCAAAACGCCGTGGGATGTAGCATTTTTGCTAGACGAATATTAAAGAAAATTGGAGAGTGTTTATTGTGACCCTAAAATATAATGAGATATTTTTTAAGATCATCGTATCATTATTTCTGTTTTTTGCGATGCCTATGGGCTATGTGTTAGCTATAGAAAATTTTGAATTATACCAAGAAAAGTATATAGATTCAGAACGTATAATGCTTTATTCACATGTACCTACTGGCGTAAAATTGGTAGCGATTCAACCTGTAAACGATCAGCAATATTTTTCAGTGGAGATTGCATTCAAAACACCTACTCAGAGCAACAAAGGTACGGCACACGTGGTAGAGCATTGCGTATTGAATGGATCTGAAGACTATCCGATAAAAAATTTACCCCTCAAAATAAAAGAGATATATTCTGACTGCGATATAGATGGAATTACTTATCATGATTTTACCCGTTATATTTTTAAAATGTCGTCTAAAATGAATTTTTTACCTATTTTTGATATTTTCTGGAGTAGTATTTTTAATCCCACTTTTTTAAGTGATAAGAGGGTTTTTCAAAAAGAGTCATTTTTTTACGATAGCATCGGTCACCACTTTTTGTGTGGTGCAGTATTGCGTGAAATAATTGCAACTTACAGTGTCCCTGAAAAAAATATTTTTCGCAGCATTAATAAACAGTTATTTGATAACTCATTTCAATATGATTGTGGTGGTACACCCTGGAATTTACTTGACTTAACCTACAAGGAAGCAGTTGAATTTTATAAAATCCACTATAATTTTTCAAATATGTTGATTATTCTAAGAGGAAATTATAATTGGAATGAAATTTTACAGTATTTTGATAAAGAGTATTTTTCTAAAGGAATTGCACAAGATGATTCAAATGACGCGGAATTACAAACAGTACCTAGTGATGGTGTCTCAACAAAATATTTCATATCGGAATACGACTCAACCCTACAAAGCGAGGGAGAAAAAATTAATGCAGTTTATTTTGTTAAGCGTGAGAATCCGGATGACTTTTTGGGATTGTTAGTTTTAGATGCCCTAATTAATTCTAAATCATCGAATTTTAAAAAATTAGCTAAGGAAAAAGAATATGATAATTTAGTATTTAAGGTATCAGGTGGATATAAAAAATTGTTTGGTTTCGCGTATATGAAAAAACCAGATTTAAGTTTTGAATTTAAAAAGTTTGAAATTACTTTAAAAGAAATACTGGAAAGATTCTTAGAAACGCTCACTGAAGATTATGTTAGAGGTGTATGTGAATCGATTAAGGTGAGTTTGAGAAAAGCATATAGTGATGAAAAAATATCCGCATTAACACTATTTAATAACTTTGTTTACTATAATGATCCTTTGAGAAATATTGAGTATTATTCTCAAAATAGTATAGAAAAATCACTAGAAAAAGTTTGCAATATTTTTTATTTAAAAGGTTTTGTAAAAGATAATATTATTAATAATGACAGCTATACGATAGGTGTATTTCTTCCCAAAAAGAATTTAAATAGTTCGCTTATAGAAAATGCTATTCAAAAATTTGGAAATTTTGTTGAAGAAAATAAAATAAAAAGTGATATAATCGAAAAAGATGAGTTTGAAAGATGGAGTTGTAATAATGATGAAGTTTTTGGTATTATAAATTCTAAAATAAACAAAGAAAAATTTATTAACTGGAGGAAATATTTTAAATGAGTAATTTTTTATTAAAAACTGAAAATTTGACCAAATCCTTTAAGGGGGAAATGGTTATAAATAATGTGTCTTTGAGTGTAAAAGATAGTAAAATTTATGGGTTACTGGGTGTAAATGGAGCTGGTAAATCAATGATTTTGAAAATGATTATAGGGATGATAAAGCCTACCTCGGGGAAAATATATTTTCAAGATCATGAAATAAACAGAAGTGATTTATTCAAAATTGGCTCGCTTATAGAAAATCCGGCTCTTTACAATAATCTTACAGCTTACGAAAATTTGAAAATTTATACTGCGTTGCTTTCTATAGATGAAAAGAGAATTACTGAACTCTTAAAAATTGTTGGTGTGTCAAATACTAAGCACAAGCTTGTTTCAAAATTTTCATTGGGTATGAAACAGCGTTTGGGAATAGCCATAGCGTTAGTTGCCCACCCAAAATTATTGATTCTGGATGAGCCTACTAATGGCCTTGATCCGTTGGGCATAATAGAATTGAGAAAACTAATTAAATCCCTGTCTGTGCAAGGAATTACTATCATTATGTCAAGTCACATACTTTCAGAAATATCTCAATTAGCAGATGACATTGGAATTATCAACAAAGGTAAGTTGATATATGAAAATGAAAATAATAATAACTTGAATTTAGAACAAATATTTGCAGATGCAATTATTAAAGAAAGTTGAATAATTTTAAGGAAGTGTAACTAAAGTATGATTTCATATTTAAAATCCGAAAATCTAAAATTTAAAAGGACTTTTTCAAGAAAATTTATATTTTTTTCACCCGTATGTATTGCTATTTTTTCGTATATTGTTTTTTGTAGCGTACCAGAAGCTCAAAGTTTTTACAGTTACAGCGTATATAATTGGTGGGCTTTATTATTTGTTCCTTTAGGTACAACTCTTTTTTGTGTGCTTGCAACGTTAAAGGATAAAAAAATGTATTCTTTTTTAATTTCTAGGGGCATAAATAAAAGGATAAATTGGTTAAGTAAAATATTTATTGTAATCTGGTATTTGTTAATAACACATATATGGCTTTTTATATTTTTTGAAATTACAAACTATTTTATATTTGGATCTTTTATTAATGTTGTCGATTTTTTTTGTGCAACTATGTTAGCCTTTCTAACTTCAATTTCTCTAGTACCCATAAATCTATTTTTAGAGTATAAAACTTCCACTTTAATAACGTTTGCAGTCAGTTTTATTGGGTTGATTTTAGCTGTAAGACTTTCTCCTACCACAATTTGGTTTATTTCTCCATGGGGATATGCGTTAAGATTTATGTGTCCTATTTTAGGAATACAACCTAATGGCCTCCCTATAGAACCACTTGATTACTTGATGGATGTGAGCGTTGTTCCAAAAGGCATTTTTCTGTGTGTGTTTATTCTTATTTTTAGTGCTTTTATTACCACGATTTTAATGGATAATGAAAGGGGTGAATAAATATGTTGACTAGGATTTTACAATCTGAATGGCTAAAATTAAAGAGAACGTCGTTACGGTGGGTAGTGTTTGCTTTTTTTATTGCATATAGTATTTTAATGGTTTGGTTTAGCGGCAATTTATTTCAATATAATAATATTATTTTTGAGATGTATCAAGCTTTCTTTGCACTATGCGGTATATTAATTCCTATTTGCTTAAGTATTTATATCGGAATGATAAATTTGTTGGAAAAGAATGCCGGAAATTTTAGAAATGTAATAGGTTCTCCTTTTGGAAAGATTAAAATTTTTATATGTAAAAATATTTTGGTTAATATAGTTTTTTCCCTTTCAATAGTTTTATCTACCACATTATTTTTAAGTGGGATTAACATTTTTTACAATTTGACTCTTCCTATAAATCTTTTTTTGATAGGTATGGTGTGTATTTGTTTTTCTTGCATTTCATTGTCAGCAGTTTATATTACGATTTCGTTTTGTTGTTCAATTGGGACCGTCATTGCTATAGGTATTTTTAGTTCACTTACCGCAGCGATTTTTTTAGTAGCTCCAATAGGCAATGTAATTTGGTGGATTATACCATTTACATATCCAGCCATTTTGCCAATTGTTTGTTTCCAAAATTTGCATTATTTATTGATGATTTGTATCGTAATTACAGTTTTAACATTTATATTTATGCTTTGGTTTTTTAAAAAAATGGAATAAAATATATTACAGCTTTTCAGTGTGAGTTTGTGGTTTATAAATAATATACATTTTTTATAAAGTATGTAATATCAAAAACGGTCATTTACAATCGACAATCTTTAAAAATTGTCGAATAAACAATAAAAAATTAAAGGTGATTAAAAATGAAGAAGGTGACATATAAAAAAATAATATCTATTTTACTATGTATTTTATTTTTAATGGTTTATCATTGTTCAGTCATACAATTCCACTCTGTCGGAGCAGATTATGTTAATGTAGTAAAAAAAGAAAATTTTAACGAAAGGCATTCAATATTTACAAAAGTTTTAAAATGGACAGGTATAGCTGTGGGTGCTTGGATGGTCGCTACCATAGTACATTATATTGGCAAATCAGCTCTTGACAGACTTAATCCTGAACGTGTAGTTGAACGTCAAGAACTTGAAAATATAAGGCGAAAAAAACGTGCGTTTGCGTTAGGACAAGATACAAATATGTCCGCAGAGCAGCTTAGAATTTTGAATGATCGGGAGAGTATACTTACAAATTCTAATGATACGCCGGCACTACTTAGCAGTACTGTACCGGGATTTATTGGTATAAGTGGAGCATTAGTAACATTAAATTATTGCGTTAGAATGGTCGACAATGTTGGTAAATTTTCAAAAAGCATATATCAAACCTCAGGGTTAAAATATGCTGGTGGCAATTTTATTGAAATGTATAGGTTTATTTCAGATCAACTTAGAACTCCGCCTAAAAGTCTTAGTAAAGAAAATGTTTTAGAAAATCTTGATACTATTTTTGAAGGCTTTTGTGGCCAAGAAGAGGCTATTTTAAATTTAAAAAGCCACATATATGACATTGTTGTTGCCAAAGATCAAGCAAAATGGAAAGGTGAAAAATATTGTTGTTGCCCATTGATTTACTGTTATGGTCCGTCTGGAGTAGGTAAATCATTTATTGCTAAACGTTTACCTATGATTTTAATGCAAAATTCAGAATCCCTTATACTATCGTCCGCAGATGTTAATAAAGAAAAAAAAGAAAGCGTTGTGGATCAATTACTTTGCTCTGAGAAATATGAATCCGAACACCCGGGAAGAATATCGCCTACTAAACCTCTAATAAAATATCTAAAGAATAATCCTGGCGGTACTGTTATTTTTGAAGAATATGATAAAGTTTGTACACCTGCATTAGATGAAGTTTTCCGTACAGCTATGGAGCTTGGCATAATTAATATAGACGGAGAGAAATATGATATTTCAGGAACCACTTTTATATTCACTTCTAATGAAGATGACGTTTCTATGGATGGTTTCGAACAAAATGATATGGAAAAACTTGACAAAAAAAGTCTTAGTGAAGGTTATACAAGGGTTTGGCATAGTAAATCTTTTCTCAATAGAATTAAAAAGGTTCGGTTCAAAAATTTGACAGCCAAAGAATATGCTCAAATAATAAAAAATCATTTTGAAATAATTTTGGCATATTGGGCAGATGAGAATAATGGAAAAATACAATTAAAAATTAGTGATAAAATAATTGAAACATTGGCAGATGAAGTAGAAAGAATCAATCAGGGAGCTAGACCAATTGATTTATGGATTTTACCGGAAATTCAAATAGCACTCGGTAATAAAATAAAATCTGCGCCAGATTATAATTTTTATAGAGACAAATCATTTGAACTTATTTACAATGATAAAATCAAAAAATTTGATATTTGCGAAAAGTGATTTTGTGAATAGATTTTAATGAATTTTTTAACCGTGTGAAAGTATGCAACCCCCCTTGAGAAAATTTATAGGAAAATAAAACCTCAACGACGAGGTTTCATTTTTTTGGAGTTTGAGCTTTACACGAACCATAAAAACTGAAAATTTGAATACAAAATTTATACCTAAACATAAAGAAATCCCAGTATTACTGGGATTTGGGTTGTATCAAATGATGCGTCTTATTATGGTACCGGTGGTGGGACTTGAACCCACACGTTGTTTCCAACAACGGATTTTGAGTCCGTCGCGTCTGCCATTCCGCCACACCGGCCTACTAACTTCAACAAGAGTGTACCAAAAATACATAAAGATGTCAATATAAATTTTTAGTAAATAACAACCACATAGAAAATATACGAAAATCATTTGTAGGTCCCTAAGTACTTTGCATGAACTACAAGTCTTAAATTTCTTATATTGTCATAACAAGTCGAAAGCGTAATAATTTTTTCATTTTCACTAAACCTATATCCCAAATTATATCTGCTTCTTTCCGCCATTTCTTTTGCCCAAATTCTATACTCTTCGTCATTGGAAAAAGCTGTTTGAATGTATTTAGATTCAGCAGGAATTGTATATACCGAAAAAATCTTCCAATGGGTTATTCCCGTAGAATTTGCAAAACTCAATATTCCATTATCCTCATTTTTAAACCATTCGGGATTAAGTATACTACTCAAACTTCCAAACATAGTTTTATCAAGATTGCTATGAGCATAAATGATGGTGTTTTTATTCAAATTTTCAGGATCATTCCTGTAATCCATGAAAACCCAACCAGCTCCGTTCTCTCCTTTTTTAAAGGAATGATTAAGGTAAAAAGAATTATCATTTGTTTTCACTACAGGATAATTTATTTGCGTTCCGTAAATGCTCAAAAATCCTACTGTATCATTGTTAAGTTTTTTAAAGTCCTTTAAATTAAAGTCAGTAATCGGAACTTTTATATAGTTCCAGTAGTCAGTATTAGGTGGAGAAAATTCTTTATTTTTATCGTCATCCTTTATTTTCTCCGGTTGTTCAGATTTAAGAATGGTATCATTTATTTCTTGTATGTCCGAAATAGTATCAGAATGAGCGTTAATTCTCTTTAAAAAAGTAAAAACATTAAATCCGATAACACATAAAAAAAGTAAAGTAAGCAATAGGTAAATAATTTTTATGCCGTATCGCTTAACTTCACTTTTTTTCATTTCGAATCCACCTTACAAACTCAATTACATTTAATTTTTTTTACGTTTCTTAACTAAAACTACCAATCCTGATACAGATGCTAAAGTAGAGAAAGTCATAACAGTTAAATTCAAATCACCTGTTTTAGGATTTTCAATAATTTCTTTTTCATCGCCAGATTCATCTTTAGGTTCTTCCTCAATTTCTTCTTTATCGCCAGACTCATCTTTAGGTTCTTCTTCAATTACACCCGGTTCTTCTTGCGGAAAATCTGAGATTGTACCATTTAAAAATATGGCACCTAAAGCATTTTCTGCTGTAGACCTTCCAAACGCCACTTTAAGGTGATTCACTTCATTGGGATTAACTTCAGATTCAGCATTAAACACTGGTGTTCTGTAGTAATAAGTGCGAGTTCTGCCTTCTACATACTTTCCCGTATTATCTATATTTATAGTATTCACAGGAAGATTTGTACCAGGGATAAAAGCTTTATTTTGACCATTTACCCATATGCCCATTGCAGACCCTCTCGCATATCTCTTTTCGAGGCTTACGCCTCCATCTGCTGATCCCAACTCTTCACCATAAATTCCTCGAGAACCAAAAATATACTCAAATGAAACTTTCTTGCCTTTAGGGATAAAATCAAATTCAATTAATGTAACTTCATCTAAAGCCGTATCTCCGTATATTTTTTGAATATCTTCATCAACCTCAGAAGTAGGAGGATTATCTAAATCTCCGGTATCTTCAGTATCTCCAGGAGCATTAAAATTTGCTATGCTATCCGAATGAATTTGATCTGAAGTTTGTGCTGAAACCGGTGTACCATTGTTATAAGACATTACAACAGGTTTACCCGATCCACCTGAAAGCGGAGAAGTATCAGGTTCAATAAGATACCTAACAGAATCATCACTAATAATTATTCCTTTGTCCATATCAAATTTTTCCTTACTATTTGAAAAAACACCCATATAATGATTTTCATCGTATTGATCACTACGCTTGACAACTACATTTCTTATTTCAACGTCTTGACTAAAAATACTACGAGCAATCAAATCATTGTCTTTAGTAGGAGTAATAACAGGTACGGCAGCCAAAGCTACATTATTCCCTAAAATTACGAGTGAAGATAATGCAATTGCACTTTTTCTAAGAATTTTTTTTGTAAAATTCATTAATTTCTACCTCATTTCTTTATTCATAATTTTATCAACACATTGAATATATTTATATATTTTAAACATATTTAAAATCAATGTCAATTAATTGTTTTTTTACATGTACTGTGATTTGTATTAAGTTGATATAAATATTTAGATATACAATTATTTTGTCAAAAAATATAAAATTATGTATAAATATTTTAAAAATATTAATAAAATTATTTTTGAATATAAAATATAATTAAAATTATCTTAAATAAATTTATTTTATATTGCTTATTTACATAAAATATCGTATAATATCCTCGAATAAACTATTTATAATTTTTTAGGAGGGGAAAAAATGTTATCAAAAAAACCTTTATCAGCTATTTTGGGGAGTACTCTTATTTGCACTTCTTTTTCGTGCTCAAACACAGAAGCAATCAACAACGATGAAAGTAAAGACTCGGAACCAATAATAAAATCAGAATCAACTGACCTTAACAAAATTTCAAACTCTACTACACAAGCAATAGAATCTATGGTAGAAAAAGGTTTTTGCTTTGAAAAGAAACCAGAAGAATATTCTTCTCTGAAAGAAGTAAAGTTAGATATTTTCCAAAAAAACAATCTGGATTCAGCTCTTAAAGAATCTTTCAAATTTATATTAAACGATAAACCGGGCAGCTTTATTGACGACAAATCTCTAATTAATGGAGCAATTTTAAAAAACACCATTCTCTGTGAAAACATAATGGCAGCTCAAAAACATATTGATTCAGCACCACAAAGTCAAGAAAAAGACGTGGAAACAGTCAAAAGACTTTCCGTAATAAAAGCTATTATGAAAGCTGACAAATCAATACAAGAAGACAATGTTTTTTTGAATTTTATATCTTCAATGAGAGATGCTTATGCAGCTAAAATTTCAAGAAAAGTTGCCTCTAACATATTAAAGGACAAGCGTAATAAAGTCGAAACCGTAATGTCGACTCAAAACTCTTCAAAAGAAGCCGAATTATCTTCAAAAATTCCTACTCCATCCGGACTTAGCATAGGAATTTCAGCCGGTATTAAAAATAATGAAAGTTCTTCGGAAAAAACTTTTTACAAAATAGATAATTCCGGAAACATAAAAGTCAGCATAGGAACGGGATTTAAAAATTTTCTTTCGTTAGATACCAATTACAATCTTGAATTTACATATTCGCTTATTTTCTACTCTTTGGAACAATTTTTGGACACATACACTAAAGAAGGAAAAATCAGTTCAATAGAGTTTCGTGCTAATGAAATCGAAAACTTAATAGGTACAAGAGAAGAAATGCGCAAAAAAGAAAAATTAGTTTTATCTCAAATAAAAACTTCAATAGAATGGTTTTTAAAAGCATCTGAAATCATTCCTCAAGGATTAAACATTGATTTACCAAGTGTTACTTTTGCTTCTTGTGCCGATACACAAAAAACATTTTCCACAAAATGCGATATTTCAGCGTCCGCCGCATGTTTAGCATCCGCAGGAGCCAGCGTGTCAAGCGAACAGCAAATCATAGATACTTCAATGAAACATTCTTATCTAAATTTAATTGAAAATGATTGTTCTGCTTCATCTTATGTAGAAAATTCCGACGAAATCATATCTTTTCTTAAACAAGAAAACGTAAAAAAATTTAAAGAAGTAAAAGAATATGCCGAGAGTTACTTTAAACAGATAGTAGCAAACAAAACTGTAAAAGCCGCAGACATCATGTCTATTTTGACATCTAACATACTCGGAGATTTACGCAGATACAACACGGCTTTATCTGTTCTGGCAAATGAAAATTCATCAAGTGAACAAAAAAAGTCATATAAAAATTATAAGAAAAAAATTGAAAAGAGATGGCTTGGTTCGTTCGGGACAGGAAGAGTAAAAATGCTCAAGGCGGCAATTGCGTGCGCTGCATACTTACGTGATTTTGCGCACACCGAAGAAGAAATAAATTTATTCAAACAGCTTTATTTTGAAATAGAACATCTTTCCAAGTTGCAGTTATTTGCAAAAAATTCTTCCGGAAAAAATATTTATTTTCAAACAGGTCAAAACACCAGAGTAAATTCAACAAGTGGACAATTCTCAGTTACTCTTCCGGCTTTCGGAACCTCTTACATAAATGTTTCTTATTCCGACAGCGTAGGTGATGCATATTTTGATACCAGCGAAGACATTGCGGTTCAGATACAAATTCCAATGTTTGGAGACAATTTTCTCGGAGATTACAGCATTAGAAATCAAATAAAAAAAATCATGACTAAACTTTCAGAAAAACACAATTATGAGTCAGAAATGTTTTCAAAAACTCTTGAAATTATAGATAAAAATTTTGACGATGTTCTGAAACAACTCGGTGTAAAAACACTAATTTCAGTTCCCGGAGTATTTTCAACTCAAAAGTACATGAATTTAAATTATTTCCTCACTAAAATAGATAAAAGTGCCGACAACAATGATGATCTGTCACTTCCCGAACAACAAAAGATAATTAAAAAATCTGAAGATGAGTGGAAACTAAAATTAATAAAACGCATAGATTCTACAGTTTCAGGTTTAAAACTGGGAATATTTGACTACGCTACTCCAAATATTTCTCACTCGATCGGAAAAGCTTCTTCCATAATAGGTTCGGATACTCTTTCTTTCATAACCAGCAGGTATAATGTTTTTCAAACAGGTATGAAAGACAAAGAAAACAGCAGCAATTATCTTTGGAATAATTTTAAAAACTCACAATCTGAACAATTTAAAAATTTATTTATAAATATTTCAGATATAAACAAAAATGTAAGATACGAACTCCAATGCATTTGGAATCAAGCAATTAAAAATATAAAATCTGATAATTCTCTTATAGATTCTGAAAAGTCTCAGATGATATCCAATTGTGAGAAATCATTCTCAGAATTCTTGAATGACTGTGATAATTTGAGTAAAAAAGATTCAGAAGAAAATTTCAAAAAAGCATCAAATTCATTCGACAAAGTAATGGAGTTGAATTACAACCATAATTTTATGAACGAAATCAAACGTATACACAAAATAAAATAATAAAATTAGCCACCTATATAGGTGGCTTTTTGTATATCACTTATATAATTCAAACTGCAAAAATATAATATTAAGTATTAGGCACATCAGACTTCAATAGTCTGACAATTGACATAATTTGATCAGACAATTTCTGCATTTCCCAAGCTTTTAAAAAATTCTTTTCTTTTTTGTATACTTCAACCCTCTTATTCATTCCATCAATTTCCCACAGTAAACTATTTTTAAAAGTAGGGAATCGCTTACAAGCATCTTTTAAGAAAAACATTGAGTTACCCATAAAATTTACATATATCTCTAATTTTTCTTTCTCTTGTTTTTTATCCTTAACTTCCATATTAAATAATCCCCAAATCGGGCTTAAAAATTTAAACATTACCCATCTTTCATTTGAAGTTTTACGTCCGCCACAATAATACGCTCTTTCTTCGCAAAAACATTTAATTTCTTCAAGGCACGACTTAATATTTAACCTACTTTCTCGGCTCACTAAAGAAGTGTATTTGGACAGCGCAGTTTCATAACTTATTTGTGCATCTTCAAACAAACCACAGTATTCTTTGAAACGTGCCTCGTGAATACAAAATAATCCGTCTACAGATTCTTCTAAAATTTTATCATTAAAATTTATTCCTTGCATCTTAATTTTTAAATCCATTAAAACATTATATAATTTAGTTGATCCCACTGTGCCATAGATGCAATTCATATGCTTCCCAGCTAAATAAAAAAATGCAGCCCATACATCATTAGCATTGTACATGTAACTCATGTATTCTTTAACTATATTAATATCAGTGGGCTCATCTCCAATTGCTTTCACAGGAACGAACGAACATAGCATACTCCCTGCCAAAATTCCACTTAATATCCTTATTTTTAAATTCATAAATATCCTCTTTCATATAAAATTTAATCTATCAAGACACTTTTACACAGTTTTATATAATAAAATTTCATATTTTACTTAAAATAAATTAATAAAACAATCTTTAAAGTTGCGATTTATTTTATTAATTTTTATTTTATACTCTCATATGTAATCTACAAAATTTAATACTATTGGATAAATTGCGGTAAGATTCCCCTCTAGATTTTTCAGTAAAACATACAATTTTTCTTGCAACACTATAGTATGCCAATGCTAACATAATATTTGGCGATTTTTTAAAAGAGTCAGCTTTCTTAGCGAGTTCAGTTACTTTCTCTTTTAATTTATCTTTAAATCCAGAAATTTCATTACACCTATGTTTAAAAAATTTTTGTTTAAATATTTCAATCAGTTCATTACATTCATTAAGTTTACTTATAAACGAACATTGCGACACTTCTTTTTCTTTACATTTGATAAGTTCTCTTAAGGGTTCCAATAATTGATATATTGCAAAATTTTCAAGAATCGAAATTTGTTCTTCATTCACACTAAAGTTTTTTTGAAGTTCTTCAATATCTTTAAGTATTTTTTCGGTGATATCTTCAAAAAATTTATTATATGAGAACATTTTTTGTAAACATATACCACTATGACGTTTACAAAAATCTGCCATAAGTTCAAAATTACGTATATCTTGTATATTTGCAACTGTCTTACTTAATGTGCAATATTTTTTATAAGATTCTTCCCATTTTTTGTGAGCACTTTCGTAATTTGTATCATATTCTTCAAAAAAAGCTTCATAACAATCACGCAATGCATAAACTGAATTCATTAAATTTAAATCTGTCACAGACATTTGACAGGTGTTTTGTTCTAATTTCAATAAAACATTATAAAATATCACTAATTTTTCTTTGTTTAAAAAATATGTATTATACATTTCAACTAATTCTCTATATATATTCCACGCACTTTCTGTACTTAAAGACATAACTCCAACATTTTTTTCAATTTTTTGCATAAGAGCAACTACTTGTGCAGAAAATTCATCCTCTGTCCTTACACCAGTGCAAGGAAACAACATAGTTGCTACCAAAATTCCGCTTAATATCCTTATCCTTAAATTCATAAACATCTTCTCTTATATAAAGTTTAAATTATCAAAATATTTTAACTACTTATCATAATATAAACATCAAAAAAGTGTATCTTTATCCAATTTTTCTATACATCTTTTACATTCTTTTATTTTATCTTCTATAACAGTATCCAGTAACATATAAGAATTCTTTTGATTCCTAATTTGTTCTGCGCAACGCAAAAGCACCCTAGCTGCAAAATAAGAACTCACAGCCTCCGTATAATTTGAGCATTCTTTAAAATTATCTCCAGACTTAATATTTGCGTTTATCCCTCTTTCCAGCGTATCCACAAATTCTAAGAGTTTATTACCTTTATCAAAAATAGTTATATACTCTTCTGTAGATGACAAACAACGATCAAGTTGTCTAATAAATTCATTTAATGGTAATCTTTTTCTAGAGACTCTAAATCTTCTTATAGGCTCCATCAATTCATAAATTATTTTCAATTCGATATCATGTATGTCACGCATTTGTTCCTCTGTATGTTCTTGAAGCGGTTTTTCATACATTTTTTCCAGTTTATTAACTGCGCTAACAAAGAAGTCTCTATAATAAGTAGATGGTGAAGTTAATTTGGATTCGCATACAAATATATAATGTTTGCAATATTCTACCATAATATTGAACACATTTGAATACTTTGTATCTTTCATTGTCAAACTCAATGAAGAATACATTTCACAAGCTTTTTTCCACTTTTCCAAAGCTAAATCATACTTTGTATCCCATTGTTCAATTTGAGCGTCATAGCACTCGTATAACGTACGAATTGCTTGCGTTAAATTCGAATCTATTATCGGCATCCTCTCAACATTTTGCTTTAATTTTTGTAAAACATTACGATTTGTTTTTAGTCCTATTCTATTTAACCTATATTCACGATTAGCTTTAGTTAGCTCTACATACACATCCCATGCACATTCCGTACTCAAAGACATAACTCCAACATTTTTTTCAATTTTTTGCATCAGAGCAACTACTTGTGCAGAACATTCATCCTCTGCTCCTACACCAATGCAAGGAAACAACATAGTTGCTACCAAAATTCCGCTTAATATTCTAATTTTTAATTTCATAATAATACTCCCACAAATAATTTTTAATTGATTACATCAATTATATTATAAAATATTTTTTACATAAATACAATATTTTTTTAATAATAATTTTATATAAAAATAAATCTAAATAATCATCTAATAAATTAAAAGTGTATTTTCGTTAAATACATTGTAATCACACACGTTTTAAAATTTCACATTTTTTAATAAACAACTATAATTTCATAACACAAAATTGCTCTGTAATACTTTTTTATTCATCTAATATATCTTCTCACTATTTCACTAAATTACCCTTTGAATGTTAAACAATCAGTAAATAGAACATCGTTTTATTTTAAATTTACGCACAAAAAATGCTCCATATCAAAACAACTTGACTTAAAAATACAATCTCGGCAATGTTCGTAATGATACTGAGCAAATTATTAATATTCAAAACAGTAAATCTTTAAGATCTACAATACTTCTCTAGCATATCTAATTTTTGACTCTTTATCTTTGATTTCATTGTTTATGTAATTTAAAATTGCACCCATCTCTTCTACTAAATCCAAATCAAAATCATGAATGTTCAAATCTTTGAAATATGATATTAAATATTTATTTACTTTAATTTTATCTCCTAACTTTTTTTCACTGTTTATCACATGTACTATAGATCCCGGATTATCTTCTCGATAGTAGTAAAATTTATTAGGAACACCTATAATCTTGTCCGCATTTGCAAAAGCCATCAAATTAAATATGTGATCTTCTGCCAAAGTTATATCCTCTTTAAAGAGCAAACCGTTGCGCATTATAAATTGCCTGTCAAATATTTTATCCCATACAGTGGGATTGGTTTCATCATACGCAGTTTTAATATCATTTCGACTATGAAATTTAATACTTGATTCATCTATGTACGGAGAAGCTTTTGCGGAAGCATCAGTCCTATATCCAAAAAATAACACTTCAGGCTTTTCTTTAAGTACTATATCCATACACGAACTATATGCATACTCATCTAACCAATCATCAGAATCAACAAAGGTTATATATTTTCCTCTCGCTGCACGGATACCATTATTTCTGGTAGCAGAAACACCGTGATTAGTCTGATCGATAACTCTGATACGAGAATCTTTTTTTGCATACTCATTCAAAATATTCAAAGAACCATCTTTGGAACCATCATTTATACAGATTATTTCTGTATCTTTAAAGGTTTGAGATGTCAAACTATCCAAACACTGCGAAATATATTTTTCTGAATTGTATACAGGAATTATAATCGATAAAGTCGGACATTTTTCTACAAACTTATGATAAAAAAACAAAAATCCGGCACCTAAAATACAAGTAACAAAAAACAGCCAAGATAATCTTTTAACTTTCATCGACAAAAATCCTTTTCAATTTTATTTAATAATTTCACACTCAGAGAAGTGTAAACCACTACAACAAACCCTATGATTACAAAAATATAAAAAATAACGCTGAACTTCCTGCTTAACAAACAATCGGTTCAGTGCTTAATTGGTCGAGGTGACAGGACTCGAACCTGCGGCATCTTGGTCCCAAACCAAGCACTCTACCATCTGAGCTACACCTCGATACAACATTAATTATATCGTCTTTAACAAATATGTCAACTGAAAATAAAACAAATTTTGATAAACACATATTTTTAATATATCATAGGTATCAGATTTTCAGACAAATTTCGGGAGGACGCAAAATTGCTTCAATTCATTCTTGGAAAATGTGGTTCGGGAAAATCCAAAACCATAACAGATATAATAAAAAATAAAATTAAATCAGGTAAAAAAACAATACTCATCGTACCGGAACAAAGTTCTTTCGAAAATGAAAAAAAAATGCTTAAAGTTTTGGGAAATAACGATTTTAATAAAATGGAAGTTTTAAGTTTTTCGAGACTATACGATTTTGTATCGACGAAACTCGGAATTCCCTCATTACCTACACCTGAAGATACAACAAAAATCGTAACCATGAATTGCGCATTGGAACGAGCTCGAAAAAATTTAAACCTGTACAAAAAAAATTATTCGGACTCTACAGTAGCTGACCTCATGTTGAGAACGGCAGAAGAATTCAAAACTCATAAAATAAGTTTCGAACAATTAAATAAAATTCAACAGCTCAATTCCGGTGATACTCTTAAACAAAAAATTTCCGAAATAAAAACAATAATTAATTCTTATGAAGAATTGACTAAAAGTAAATTCGAGGATTCTTTGGACAATTTAAACAAACTTGAAAATATCATTAGAGAAAACAAAGTTTTTAAAGAATTTAACATATTTTTCGATGAATTCAGCAGTTTTACACCTCAACAAAGCAGCATACTTCAAATAATACTTACTCAAGCAGAAAATATATATATGGCGTTTTGTTTTGATACTTCCATTCAAAATTATGATGAAAAAAGTTTATTTTTCAATGTCTATCAAACAATTAAAAAAATTCAAAAAGACGCACATTCAAATTCAGTTGAAATTTCTGAACCAATATTTCTTCAAAAAAACTCAAAACTCAAGAAAAAAGATCTCTTAATCTTACAAGAAAGCATATTCTGTCCTGAAAAATCTTCAAGTGAAGTAATTCCTCAAAATATTGAAATATACAATGCTTTGACTCAATTCGAAGAATGTGAATATGTAGCAAGAAATATCGTAAAAACAGTTATGACTGAAAATTACAGATTTAGAGATTTCGCTGTAATCGTAAGAAATATTGAAAATTACAAAAATATTCTTAAAAGCACTTTCAAAAAATACGATATACCCTATTTTTTAAATTCTCCGAATACAATTTTTCACAAAAGCGTAATGAATTTAATATTTTCAGCACTCGACACCATAGCTTCGGAATTTGATTCACAGGAAATTTTTCGATTTTTAAAATCTGGGCTTGTGGATTTATCAACAGAAGAAATATCAATAGTTGAAAATTATATTTTTCTTTGGAATATAACAGGTCATTCGTGGTTCGAAGAGTTCACAATGCATCCTAAAGGATTTGAAAAAGTTTGGGATGAAGAAAGCAGAAATGAACTTGAAAACATAAATGAACTCCGAAAAAAAATAGTATCCCCTCTTAAAAATTTTTACGACAAAACAAAACGAACAACTGCAGATAAAATATCAAAATCTATTTATGAACTTCTTTTAGATGTAAATGCAGCGGAAAATTTAAAAAACTTATGCAAAAATTTAGCCAAAGCGAATAAAACAGTAGAAGCGCAGTGTGAATCCAGCGCATGGGACTGTGCAATGAATATTTTGAGTAAAATTTCCGAGATATTTCAAAATACTAAAATTTCAGTCAAAAAATATGCCGACATACTTCGTTCAGTTTCAAACTCTGTCACAGTTTCTACTATTCCCCAAAGTCTCGACAATGTGGTAATAGGTCAAGCAGATACCATACGTCTTTCAAGCGTAAAAACGGTGTTTTTAATAGGTGCAGTTAACGGAGAATTTCCAAAAACTCCCGATTCTTCGGCTATATTCACTGAATCCGAAATAAATCTCATGGCCTCTTTAGGAGTTGAAATTACAGATAATGTCAAAACGTTCTTAATTCAAGAAAAATTTCTCGCATATATGGCAATTTCAAATGCATCAGAAAAATTATTTGTAAGTTGGCCTTCGTCAAACTTTTCGGGAAAAGGAAATATTCCATCCGAAATAATAAAAGAAATAATACGGATTTTTCCCAAAATAAAAATCACAAATCGTTATACTTCGGGTCCAAAAGAAAAAATTTGGAAACAAAAACCGTCTTTTGAGATACTGGCTACAAATTTCGGAAAAAATTCATCATTTTCAAATGAACTTAAAAAATATTACATAAACAGTGAATTTTACAAAGAAAAATATAAAACCCTCGAAAAAATATTTCTAAACAAACCTCTCGATTTTGAAAATCCTGAAAGAGCAGAAAAATTTTTCGGAAAACAAATCAAGCTTTCCGCATCTCAAATAGAAAAATATTATACTTGTCGATTCGGATACTTTTGTCAATACGCTTTGGGAGCAAAATCTTTAAAAAAAGCTTCATTCGGAGCAATAGAATATGGAAATATTATACATTATTCTCTTGAAAAATTATTTAAAAAATACCCAAATCACACAATCATATCCGCTCCGGAAGAAGAAATTAAATGTGAGATAGAATCAATTACCAAAGACTACACTGAGAAAAATTTGGGTGGAATTGACGGTAAACCACAAAGATTTTTATACGGAATAAAAAAATTAAATTCTTCTCTTATTTTTCTTGCAAAATATTTTGTAAAAGAGTTTGAACAAAGTTCTTTTGAACTCTCTGATCTTGAACTTCAAATAGCAGAAAACGGAGATATACCTCCGCTAAAAATAAACATGCCCAACGGAACCGTTATCACCATTGAAGGAAAAATTGATCGTGTGGACATTATGAAATCTCAAAAAGGAACTTATGTAAGAATAGTCGACTATAAAACAGGTATAAAAGAATTCAAATTATCGGATATTTTATTCGGTTTAAACATGCAAATGCTTATATATTTGACTGCCGTTAAGAAAAACGGTGAAAAAAAATACGGTAAAATAATTCCTGCAGGTATGCTGTATTTTACTGCTTTAAAACCTGTTATAGATGCAATAGAAAGTGAAACTATCCAATCGGAAACAGTTAAAATTTTTGAAAAATTATGTATGAACGGTTTACTTTTAGATGACTCCGAATCTATTTTAGGAATGGAAAAAGACGGAAAAGGAATTTTTATACCTGCTGAAATTAAAAATGGCGAAATAAAAAAATCACAATCTACTATAAACTCTGAAGAATTACATCTTATATCAGATTATTCTCAAAAATTAATAACAGAAATGGTAAGTTGTCTACAAAGCGGTAAAGTATCGGCAAAACCAATTTTCAAAGGATACACTGCATGTGAAAAATGTTGCTATCTTCCAATATGCTGCTATGAAAAAGAAATATTCAGCGAAATTCCCACAAATATGACAAACAAAAAAGCTTTGGAAAAAATAATCGAAAAGGACAATTGAAAATATGAGCAGAAAATGGACACCGGAGCAAGAAAATGCTATAAATTCCACAGGTGGCAGTATACTGGTATCGGCAGCGGCAGGTTCGGGAAAAACTTCGGTACTTGTAGAAAGAGTCATAAAACAAATAACAGACTTGGATAATCCTATAGATATAGATAAATTTCTGATCGTTACTTTCACGAAAGCCGCTGCACAGGAAATGAGGAATAGAATCTCGGCAAGACTTTCCGAAATGATAAGCAAAAATCCTCAAAATTCTCATCTCCACAATCAACAAATCATGCTTAAATGCGCTTCACTGGGTACAATTCACAGCTTTTGCGCAAGTATAATACGAGAAAATTTTTATAAACTCGGAATATCCCCAAAATTCAGAATCGCCGAAGAAAGTGAAATTTCCATTATAAAAAACCAAGCCATGGAAAAAACTTTAAATGATTTTTATGAATTTCAAAATCCCGATTTCATATATACCGCAAATCTTTTCGGAAATGAAAAAAATGACAATTCTTTATCTCTTATCATAGAACAAATATATGATTTTACCCGTTCTTTACCTTTCCCCAAGAAATGGATGAACAATGTTTGCAAAATGTATGAAAATATTACCCCTGTAAAAGATTCTCCATGGGGAAAAATCGCCGTTAATTTTGCAAAAAAATCATTTACGGAAGTTCAAAAAATACTTTCTCAAATAAAAACCGTTTCCTCAAAAAATGAAAATATACAAAAATCTTATGGAGAAGCCATTGAAAAAGATTTATCTGAAGCAAATTCAATTATGGAATCATTAAACATTGAAAGTTGGGATAAAATCGCAGAAAAAATTACTCAATTTTCATTCTCTAAATTTAAACCTTTAAGGTGTAAAGACTGTGATTTTGAAAAAAATGTAATTTCCGAAAAACGAAAATATGCAAAAAATTTAATCGAAAACTCTAAGAAATATTTTACATTTTCCGAACTCGGAACAATAAATTCATTAAAAAAATTTAAAGTCGTAACAAAAACTCTTTTCGAGGTTACAAACTATTTCTGCGAGGAAATTTCCTATCTAAAAACCATCAAAAATATCGCCGACTACAGCGATTTAGAACACTGGACCATAAAACTTCTTTCGAAAGATACCGATTCAGGTGAAATAAATCCAAGCGATATAGCTTTTGAAATTTCAAACAGATATGCAGAAATAATGGTAGATGAATACCAAGATATAAACGAAATTCAAAATACTATCTTTAAACTGATAAACAACAATAACAAAATGTTTTGCGTAGGCGATGTTAAACAAAGCATATATAAATTCAGACATTCAAAACCTCAGATATTTTTAGGTAAAAAAAGCGATTATCGACTCTATTCCAAAGAAGAAAACAATTATCCGGCCAAAATAATTTTGGGGAAAAATTTCAGAAGCAATCCAAAAATTATAGACAGTATAAATTTTATTTTTGAAAGCATCATGTCTGAAGAAGTCGGAGAAATACAGTACAATGATGAGGAAAAACTTGTTCCGGGTATATACAAAGAAGAAACTCAAAACGACGAATGTGATATAAATTTTTCAATAATAGACACTTCTCAATCTCAGGAAAACTCAAATATCCTTGAAGCCGATTTTATCGCAGAAAAAATTACAGAAATGATTCATCAAAAATATAAGGTAATTGAAAACGGAACCGAAAGACCCATAACTTATTCTGATTTTTGCATACTCATGCGCAGTTCAAATGCTCATGCTCACATTTACGCTTCGAGGCTTTTGGAGCAAGGTATACCGGCTTGGTCGGAAACCAAAGAAAAATTCCTCGATACCTCTGAAATTTCCAACATAATCTCCATACTCCAAACAATAAACAATCCGGTTCAAGATATACCGTTGATATCCGCAATGATGAGTCCAATATTTGGATTTAATGTAGATGAACTCAGTGAAATTCGAGAGTCTGACAGAAATAATTTATTCTATTTTGCAGTAAAAAAATCATCCGAAAACGGAATGAAAAAATGTACGGATTTTTTAGAAAAAATCAATTACTGGAGAAAAATTTCTTGCACAGTTCCTTGTGGAGAATTAATTGAATTTATATACCAAGACACCGATTACCCGGCTCTATGCCTTGCCAAAGCAAAAGGAGAAGTTAAAAAAGCAAATCTTGAACTTTTGGTTCAATACGCAGAAAAATTCGAAAATCAATATCACAAAGGACTATCGGGATTCTTAGATTATATAGAAAATATCAGACAAAAAAAATCCGACTTGGAACCCGCTTCGATATCTTCCGAATATGAAAATACAGTCAAA
Organism: uncultured Oscillospiraceae bacterium; assembly: GCA_900552265.1. Lineage (GTDB taxonomy): Bacteria > Bacillota > Clostridia > Oscillospirales > Acutalibacteraceae > UMGS1491. The sequence goes on along the minus strand of URZE01000004.1, from coordinate 58,692 downwards.
ATAATGAGCATTCACAAATCAAAAGGTCTTGAATTCCCGGTGTGTATAGTAGCGGGATGCGGAAAAAAATTTAATTTCGATAAAAATAAGGTAATTATTAATTCAGATTTTGGCCCGGCTATGAAACTAAAAAATGACGAAGGTACTTTACAATTTGACAATTTAATGAGAAAAGCTGTATTTTCTCAAAATCAAAATGAAGATATTTCTGAAGAAATGCGTATATTCTACGTAGCTCTAACCAGAGCAAAACAAAAACTTTTTTTAATAGCTTCAATAAAAGAACCCACTAAAATAATTGAAAAAAGTCTGATGTTAACCCAGGACACTGACAATATATCACCATTTGAAGTAAAAAATTCAAGTTCTTTTGCGTCTTGGATAATTTTATGCATATGCCAGAGCACTCTCAGAAACAAACTTTGCAATATTATGAATTTAAACGAATATATTTCCGAAAAAAATTCAAAACATTTGAACTGGGATATTAATTTGATTTCTCCCGAACCCGAAACTCTCGACAATTACGAAGAATGCGCAGAAACCCAAAATTCAGTCGAAAACTTTGATGCTGCATGGAGACAAATCATAAATGACAGATTTGATTTTGTTTATCCTTACAAAGAATTTATAAATTTACCGCTCAAAATTTCGGCTTCTATGATGAACCAAAGTGGCGATTGGGAACAATATACGGCAAATTCAAAACCATCTTTTGCTTCGGAAAAAAATTTCACTCCCGCACAAAAAGGTACTGCTCTACACAAATTTATGTGCTTTGCAAACTTTAAAAGAGCTACGTTAAATGGAGTAAAATCTGAAATTAATTATCTTTTATCAGAAGAATTTTTGACAGTTAAAGAATCCGAAAGTTTAAATGTAACTCAAATTCAAAAATTTATAAATTCTCCGCTCGCTAAAAGAATACTACAAAGTAAAAAAGTGCTGCGTGAACAAAGATTTTCGGTTAAAATTCCCCCCGAATTACTGAACAAACATGCTATCTCTGAAAAAATTTCAGATACTTTTGTGGTTATGCAGGGAGCTTTGGATTGCGCTTTTCAAGAAAACGGAAAGTATGTAATAGTTGATTACAAAACTGACAAAACTGAAAATATCAAAGATTTATATGAAAAATATTCCACACAACTTAATTTATACAAATATGCTCTTGAAAAAATTTCCGGAATTAACGTAAAAGAACTTATCATCTATTCTTTTTATTTGAATGAAAGTTTTTCAAAAACAATTTAATAAATTACATATAAAAAAGCCGTACAGAAGTAAATCTACACGGCTCTTTAGTAATACCAATTTTTAATTTATTGCTTCCGAAACAGCAGTTCTTATATCTTTTGCTCCGGTAATTTCCATATCATAATTACTGATATTCTTTATTGATTTAAAATTGTAGTAGGGAATCACACATTTCTTAAACCCAAGCCTTTGAGCTTCTCTTATTCTCATTTCGCAATTCGGAACAGCTCGAATCTCTCCGGCTAACCCTATTTCTCCAAACGCTACAATATCATCGGCAACGGCTTTATCTTTAAGACTCGAAACCAAAGCTACAGCTACCGAAAGGTCTGCAGCAGGTTCATCAAGTTTAAGACCTCCCACAACATTAATATACGCATCCATGGAAGAAAAAAAGTACCCTGCACGTTTCTCCAAAACAGCCAAAATAAGTGACATACGATTGTAGTCAAATCCCGTAGACATCCTACGTGGATTCCCGAAACTTGTCGATGTTACAAGTCCCTGAACTTCGGTTAAAATAGGTCTTGAACCCTCCATAACGCATGCAACACATATTCCCGATACTCCTTCAGGTTTACCGGCAAGCATCATTGCCGAAGGATTTTCCACTTCACTAAGTCCTTCATTTTCCATTCGGAAAACACCTATTTCGTTTGTGGAACCATGCCTATTTTTAACCGCACGTAAAATTCGGTAAGATGTTTGATTATCTCCCTCAAAATAAAATACAGCATCAACCATATGTTCTAAAACTTTCGGCCCTGCAATTGCTCCGTCTTTGTTTACGTGACCTATTACCATTACGGTAATATCAAGAGATTTAGAAAGTTTTAAAAATGCATTGGCACACTCTTTGACCTGAGAAACACTTCCCGGAAAAGAAGCAGAATTAAGATTATTCATGGTTTGAATTGAGTCTATTATAACTATGTCAGGATGTGTGTATTCTATTTCTGCCGAAATTAAATTAATATCCGTTTCGGTCATTATAAACAAATTTTCATTATGAACACCAAGTCTCGACGCACGCATTTTTATCTGCCGTTTAGATTCTTCACCCGATACGTACAAAATCTTAAGGTTTTTATCCAAATAATTACATATCTGAAGTAAAAGTGTGGATTTACCTATTCCGGGCGTACCACCAAGAAGCGATAAAGAACCTTTGACAATACCTCCACCAAAAACTCTGTCCAGTTCATTAAAACCCGTATGATACCTTGTTTCTTCATTTATGTCTATACTATTCATCGGGACTTCACTTATATGAGAACTATTAAATTTTACAGCTGTGGATTTTTTTTTCAAACCCACTTCACGCAATTCCTCAATCATAGTATTTCCCTGACCGCATGATGGGCATATCCCATTCCACTTTGCAGATTCATATCCACACTCTGAACACACATAAATATTTTTTGACTTCATCATACTAAAACTTACTTCTCTCCCAATCTTTGAGAATCTATACTATTTCTTATTACGTTTATTTTTTCATGTAAAAGAAACTATCTCGTCGTTTTTTAGATTCACATTTAAAACAAATATCATTATTTTAGACTTAATCAAACATATGTGAACCTAAATTTCTCGTTCTACATAAACTCCATATTAGCTTTTAGATTATAATTTAATACTCAGAAAACATCAAGAATTATTTAAATAATAATTAATAATGCCACAATATATACAAAATGCCATCTGACTCTGATAATCATCTTTTATTAATTTCGAAGCTTCTTCTTTATTTGATAGAAATCCACACTCAACCACAACAGCCGGTATTTCAGCTTTGTTTAACAAAAATATTCGCTTATCTGCAGGTTTTATTTCACGAGTATTGTCAGGTTGAATAAGTCCTACCACTGAATCTTTTATCCCTGAGGCCAAAGTCTGACTTTTGGAATCGTTTTTTGAATAAAATATTTGTGTTCCGAAATATTTCGAATCCGGAAACTTATTTTGATGAATACTCACAAATATATTACCTTCACATGAATTATCATTTATCATTTTTGCTCTGTTATGTAAATCCGAACGTTTTTTATTTTTTAAACCTTCAACCGTATCGTCGTAAATGGCCGTATCCGTTTCTCGAGTCATTATTACTTTATAACCTGATACTTTCAGGTAATCTCTGACTTTTAGTGTAATTGATAGATTTATATCTTTTTCAATTATTCCGTCAACCCCTATTGCTCCCCCATCTTCTCCGCCATGTCCCGCATCAAGAATAATTGTCTTCTCTGCTCCTTTATTTCCGCATTTCTCAGAAATTTTTCCGAATGCAACAAATCCAAGGGCACAAACCATAACCACACTTAAAAAAGAAGTTATGTAAAAAATTGCATTTTTCTTAAAATACTCAGTCACATTTACAATTTTCAATTAATTCACTCCTCTATAAACACAATCTATATCTATGCTCTTTTTTCATAATATAAAACCTTAATTAATCAAAATATCTAAAAAATTATAATTTATTATTTATAATTATATTTCGAAATGATTTAAAAAAAGTTAAATATGTGATACCCTCTATAAGGGCTATGCAAAAATTAGGAGATGAATGAATATGTGTCCTTCTACAATTCAGAACAAAAATTTTTCTCAACGTCAGAAATTTAACCTTCCTTCTTATACATTAATGGAAGAAATTATGAATTCCATAACACATGGTCTCGGAATAGTTTTCTCAATAGTTGCTTATGTACTGCTCTTAAAGAAAAGAAATTACACTCCCAAAGACATGGCTTGCATTACCATATACTGTTCCACACTATTTGTTTTATACACTGTGTCCACTCTTTATCACGCTCTTAAAACAGGTAAAACTAAAGCCATATTTCGTAAATTTGACCACTGTTCCATATTTTTGCTGATCGCCGGAACATATACTCCTTTATGCACAATGTACATAAAAGGTCCATTTGCCACTGCAGTTCTGATTGGAGTATGGATAACTGCAATAGCAGGAATCATTTTAAACGCTATAGATGTTAATAAATTTTCCAAAATATCACTTGCGTGTTACATAATAATGGGTTGGAGCGTAGTCTTTATAGCAAAACCCGTTTTTGAAAGTCTGAATTCTGAACAATTTTTCTATTTATTAGCCGGAGGAATTTTTTACACCGTTGGAGCTGTACTTTATGTGATAGGTAAAAAAATAAGATACATGCATTCAATCTGGCACCTTTTTGTACTCGCAGGAAGCGTTCTTCATTTCTTTATAATATATTGATAAGTTTACATTACACCAGGAGAATATATACAAATGAAAAAAACAAAGCATATATTTAATTTTATTACTTCATTTTTGATTACTTTAAGCACTTGTCTGACTACCTCTCAAGCAGTAAAAGGAGTCTATCATCCTGACAGTAAAATTGATCCTATCCCTCAATACCACAGAACAGATGAGCAACCTACTTCTCAACCATCAAAGTATAATTTCAGCTCCTTCGGACAAGCAAGCACAAAAAATCCAGTAGTTTCAAAAAACACACCCAGTTGTATTCACGGTGCAGAAGTAAATATCCATAAATTAATTAGCAGATTTCTACAATCCTACGTGATTGATTCAAGAAATTTAGACAAATATTTTGAAGTTAATTATTCTATTTACTATTACACAAATCGTTCTGATGGAAGTTACATCTTCTGTAAGAGATTGTTTATAAAACCAAAAAAATTGGGACTCGTACTACAAAAAGAAGTTCTTGAACAATATTTGAACGAAAGAAAAAAGGACATATTAAAAAAATTACATATTAATAATTCAAGTATCGATAATATCTTAGATGTATTCGATTTAATAGTAATGGATCGCAGAATTCTTATGGATAAGAATCTACACTATGCATTGAACACATCGGTACGGTTTAAAGATTTCGATTGCGCATCCAAACCTCCTCAAATTCTTCTGGAACCCGATTATCTGTATGCAAATTTTGAACTTTATATAAAAAGATATTTCATAGAATTTGAATCCAGATATTGTCCCTCAATTTTATATTTAGTTAAAAGAGACTCATTATTTCCGGTTTAATATTTTTATTTATCTCCACCCTTTAAATATCGCAGGGAACCACCCGAACTTCTTTCGTCGACGATATTGTGGGTGGTATCTTACTAATATGGTGTCTTCTCCTATAACTTCTATATTTTCCCATTTTATTATGATATCATCCTCTCGACCAAAAATTCCAAAACATTTCAGTCTTCCGTAGACCACTATTGCGACAAGTTTAGCACATTTCATATCTACTTCGACGTCATTAACACACCCAATTCTACATCCATCCTTAACGCTTATTACTTCCTTATTTTTCATATCAACAATTCTGCAAACCATAACTATTTCTCTCCCATTTATGTATTTGACTTAAAATTATATTTACTTATAATAATGTTAGTAATTTTTATGGAGGGTACTAACGAATATGGAAGTTTCGGAAATTAATCGATATAACCCAAAATGCGATTTCGGACTTACAAAAAAAGAAGTTAAAAATCGTATAAAACAAGGCCTTGTAAACGTTGATAAATCAATTTCAAGCAAATCAACGGCTGATATTATAAAAGATAATCTTTTGACTTTGTTTAACTTTATAAACGCAGTTTTGGCAATTGCCGTATTATGCGTGGGCTCTTATCGAAATCTTATGTTTATGGGAGTTGTAATATGCAACTGTGTAATTGGTATATTTCAGGAAATACGTGCAAAAAAAACTGTGGACAGGCTTAATCTAATATCTTCACACAGTGCAAAAGTTATACGAGAAGGCAAAAAAGGAAAAGTAAAAATTGAAAAAATAGTTCTTGACGATATTATATTTTTCGAGAGTGGAAACCAAATAACCGCAGATTCCATAATACTGGAAGGAAACTGCGAGGTTAATGAATCACTCCTTACGGGCGAACCTGATTTGATTTTGAAAAAACCCGGAGACATGCTTCTTTCCGGAAGCTATCTTGTAAGTGGAAAATGTACAGCGAAAGTCGAACATGTAGGAAAAGACAATTATGCTTCAAAGCTATTAAAAGGTTCCAAATATATTAAAAAAACCAAATCGGAAATAATGACTACTCTTAACAAAATAATAAAAATCATTTCGATTGCAATAATTCCTATGGGAGCCCTTCTATTCTACCGTCAATTTACCACTTCCGGATACGATTTGACATCCGCAATAGTCAACACTACCGCCGCACTAACCGGAATGATACCCGAAGGACTCGTGTTACTTACAAGTTCTGTCCTCGCTGTAGGTGTTTTCAGACTTGCAAAACACAAAGTTCTCGTACAAGACATCTATTGTATAGAAACTCTTGCACGTGTCGATACAATGTGTCTTGACAAAACAGGAACCATAACCGAAGGAACTTTTGACGTGGAAAAAATTATACCACAAAATGGATTTTCGGAAAAAGACATAAAAAAAGCCCTTACTATGCTCACAAGTACACTGAATGACAACAACGAAACTTTTAAAGCCGTAAAAAGAGTGTTTCCTCCCGATAAGTCTATTACATCTTCAAAACAAGTTATCCCGTTTTCATCTGAAAGAAAATGGTCAGGAGCAGAATTTGAAGTGGAAGGTTCATTTTTATTGGGTGCTTCTGAATTCATCTTTCCAAACGACTGTGGAAAATTTGAAGAACAAATAAAGTATTATTCCGAAAATTACCGTGTTTTGGTTTTGGCTCATTCTCAATATCCTTTCGAAAACACAAAAGTACCGAAAGCAACTCAATTAATGGCTCTTATACTTATAAAAGACAGGATAAGATTTAATGCCGAAAAAACTTTGAATTTCTTTAAAAAACAAGGTGTGGATATAAAAGTAATTTCAGGAGATAATCCTGTAACGGTTTCAAAAATAGCAGAAAGAGTAAATTTAAAAAATGCACGCTCTTTTGTAGACGCTACAACGTTAAAAACAGATGAAGATGTAAAAAATGCGGCAACAAAATATACCGTTTTTGGACGAGTTACCCCACCTCAAAAACAGCTTATAATAAAATCTCTTAAAGAAAATCAACATACTGTTGCAATGGTCGGTGACGGAGTAAATGATGTTCTTGCAATGAAAGAAGCAGATTGCAGTGTAGCAATGGCAGGTGGAAGCGATATCGCCAGAAATGTTTCTCATTTGGTCCTTCTTAATTCGGATTTTGCTTCTATGCCCAAAGCCGTTGCAGAAGGACGAAAAGCAATTAATAATATTCAGCGTTCCGCTTCACTTTTTTTAACCAAAACAATATATTCTTTTTTATTGGCAATACTTTTCTTTACAATTCCGGCACCATATCCGTTTATACCTATACAAATGACTTTGATAAGCGCCGTAACCATCGGAATTCCCTCGTTTGTGCTTGCTCTTGAACCCAACCGAGAAAAAATAAAAGGAAACCTTTTTACAAATATTATAAGCAAATCTGTTCCCGCAGCTCTTACAGTTATTTGTTCACTTATGGCTTGCGTAGCGATATACTTGATGTTTGATATCCCTATCGAAAGATACTCTACTTTAACCGTAGTTTCAACAGGAATAATAGGAATAATGCTTATTTACAATATTTCAATTCCATTTAATAGTTTAAGAAAAACTTTATTTTACAGTGTAATTGCACTTCTTTTCGCCGGTATTATCTACTTTGGTACTCTACTCAAAATAGAATCTTTCAACTATATAAATGTTCTAATACTAATTCCGCTTGTTTTGATATCAAAAATAATTTATGACGGCATATCAAAAATAAATTTAGAAAAATATGTAAAAAAATTACAAAAATGATTTTAAATCCTTGACTTAAAATTAATTAACGCCTATCATTGAACTTAGTTAACAATCTGAAAGGAGAAATAATTTGTGAACGAAAAAAGCAAAAGTACATTAGGATTATTTTGGGGAATAATCGCTTCTCTCATAACTTTAATGTCCCTTGCAATAGCTATGTTTGTGATCGTAGACAAAAAGAAAAAAAGAGAAGAACAAGAACTTGAAGATTACTTGGAAACAAGTATAAATTAAAGAATCTAAAAACTTACGCCCTCACTACAACAAGGTGAAGGCGTTCTTTTTATATAAAATTACACAATTATGCAAACCTCAGAGCTACTGCACATTCCACTTTCTTTTTTTGCATTTCGCAGTTAACGTCAAACGGAATCATTATATCTCCGCAATGCTGATAATTTTTTGCTGCGCATCCTCCGCTACAATAAAATTTAACCCAACAATTTTTACATTTTTCTTTATGATAAATACTTGTGTTAAGAAATTTCCTCTTTATATTATCATCAAACGTATCGGCATTTATATTTCCCATTTTAAATTTATTTTCTCCGACAAGCTGATGACATGAAAATATATCTCCGTTCGGTGTAATCGCAACGTAATCATTTCCACATCCGCAACCTTTAAGGCGCTTTAAAACACACGGTCCTTTATCCAAATCAATGTTAAAGTTAAAGAAATTTATTTCCTTACCGGATTTTTTCATTTTTATCAATTCTTTGCATAAATTTTCATATTCACTCAACACTCGTTCGATATCTTTCTCATTTATTGAGGATTTAAATTTTTTATCGCACAAAACCGGTTCCATAGATATATTTTTAAATCCCAAATTATAAAGATGCTTAACATCCTTCACAAAATCAAGATTATCTTTTGTATATGTTCCACGGACATAGTAACTTTTATCTCCTCGACGAGAAATTAATTTTTGAAATTTTGGAACTACTATATCATAAGAACCATTTTTAGTCTTAGTGATTCTATATCTATCGTTTATTTCTTTTCTTCCGTCAAGCGAAAGAACTACATCATATATTTCTTCATTTATAAAATCAATTTTTTCATCATCCAACAAAATCCCGTTTGTAGTAAGAGTAAATCTGAAATTTTTATTATATTTCTTTTCCAGACTTCTTGCATATCTTACCGTTTCTTTTACAACATTCCAGTTCATAAGCGGTTCCCCACCGAAAAAGTCCATCTCAAGATTCTTTATTCCGCCGGAATGCTTAATTATAAAATCAACGGACTTTTTTGCAGTTTCCAAAGGCATAAGCTCTCTGCCACATCCAAAATCTCCTTCAGATGCAAAACAATATGAACATCTCAAGTTACAATCATGTGCGACATTAAGACATATTGATTTTATCGGTGAACGCAATTTTTCTTCTTTCGCAAGTTCTTTATACGAATCTCCGGAAAAAAGTTTTTCATTTTTAAAAAGTTCCAAAATTTCAGAATATGCTTCTCTTATATCTTCTTCGGAATATTTTTTATCCAATTTTTTAACTATATAATCTTCTGTATAATCAAAAAAATTTCCATTTAAAAAATCCAATGCATCATAAGTTATTTCATCAACAGAATGTACCGCACCGCTATTAGTATCAAGGACAAAATTAATATTATCCCACTTAAATTTATGTATCATTAATGTTTCTGCCTTCCCATCAGTGTATTTTCAGTAAAAATTATCTTCCGGCGTTAACCGAAAGATAACTCAAAACAATGTTTTATTTTCTTATTTCTTTACTTTTCGCATTTTTGATTGCTTACTGTGTTATCAACCTTTGAAGCTGTCTGGCAAGAAGCCTGGCATTCACCGCATCCGCCATAAGATGCGCTTTTTTTTAAATCAGCTGTATTTATGGTTTTTATGTGTTTCATTCTGATTCCTCCAACATTATTTTTATAAATATATAGTATCACAATCCATTATATTTTTAAATACCCAAAAGTAATATATGTCCGATTTCAATTATATATTTTTATTATCGTAAAGAAAAAGCTATTAAACAGAAAGGACGCCGGGTGAAATATTATGGATTGGCACACGATATCTGCACAGCAGACCGTCAAAAAATTTGGTTCCGATTCGGAAAAAGGCCTTTCACGGGCTGAAGTTAAAAAACGAGAAATAAAATATGGAAAAAATGTTGTATCAAAAGAAGAAAAAAGAAGTTTTTTAAAAAAGCTTTCTGCTCAATTTTCAGATTTTATGGTAATAATTTTAATTATTGCGGCGTGTATTTCATTTGTCACTTCATTTATAAGTCATAAATCTGACTATATAGATACAATTATAATATTGGGAATAGTAATTATAAATGCGATTATAGGAGTGATGCAGGAAAGTCGAGCCGAAAAAGAAATAGAATCACTGAAAAAGTTGGCTACTCCACTTACAAAAGTCCTGAGAGATGGAAAAATAATAAGAATTGCCTCGCAAGATGTCGTCCCCGGAGATATACTTATACTTAAAACAGGAGATTTAGTGTGTGCAGATGCAAGAATAATTGAATCCGCAAATCTTGCCGCAGAAGAATCCGCAATGACCGGAGAATCTTTTGCAACTGAAAAAAATGAAAATGAAATTTTAAATCCCGATACCCCAGTTGCAGACAGAAAAAACATGCTCTTTTGTGGTTCAATAATAGACAGAGGTCACGCAAAAGCTATTGTAACCGAAATTGGAGAAAATACCGAAGTCGGAAAAGTTTCAAAATTAATTAACACCGAAAAACAAGTGCAAACTCCTCTGCAACAAAGGCTCGCCGTTACAGGAAAAACAGTTGCAATAGGAATAATGATTGTAAGCATAGCCGTTTTTATTTTAGGTATTCTTCAACATACCGATTTTTTTGAAATGTTCATGATTTCGATAAGTTTGGCTGTAGCTGCCATACCTGAAGGATTACCGGCTGTAGTTACGATAGTTCTTGCAAACGGTGTTCGGATAATGGCAAAAAGAAATACAATCGTAAGAAATTTGCCCGCTGTGGAAACTTTAGGACATGCAAGCGTTATATGCTCGGATAAAACAGGTACTTTGACTCTAAATAAAATGACTGTAGCAGAAATAAGAAGTGCATACGGAGAAGAAAATTTAAAAAGTGATTTTGCAAAAGAATTATTTACTTTAGGTGCTCTATGCAACAACTCTGTACTTTCGAGGAATCGCAGTGAACCAATCGCTCAAGGCGAACCTACGGAAAATGCTCTGCTTATGGCTTCAGTTAACTGTGGAATCAAAAATAAAAATTTGAAAAAAAACTACAACAGAGTGTTTGAAATACCTTTCGATTCTAAAAGAAAATTAATGACAACCGTATTCTCTCACAAAAATATATTTAAAGTTATAACAAAAGGTGCTCCGGAAATTTTAATAAAATCATGCACAAAATTTCGTCACGGAGAAAAAATTATCCCCATTACAGACGATATCATAAAAAAAATAAACAGAAATAATTTTGAAATGGCTTCTAAAGCTTTAAGAGTTATCGCTATCGCATATAAAGAGGAAAATTCTACTCCTGAAGAAACTAACGCTGAAAATGATTTAATTTTTTACGGTTTAGTAGGAATCATAGACCCTCCTCGACCTGAAGCCAAATCCGCCGTAGCTGAGTGTAAAAATGCAGGTATAAAACCCGTAATGATTACCGGCGACCATGTGGAAACTGCAAAAGCTATAGCTAAAGAACTTAAAATATCCGATGAAAAAAGTAAAGCCATAACCGGTACCGAACTTAACTGCATGACAGATGAAGAACTTGCATCACAAGTAAATTTGTGTTCGGTATTTGCAAGAGTTTCTCCCGAACATAAAGTAAGAATAGTCAAAGCTTTCCAAAAAAACGGTCATATAGTTGCCATGACAGGTGATGGCGTAAATGATGCTCCGGCTCTGAAAGCGGCAGATATAGGCTGTGCCATGGGGAAATCAGGTACCGACGCAGCAAAATCTGCTTCCGACATGATAATCACCGACGACAATTTTGCAACAATCGTCGAAGCAGTACGACAAGGCAGAGGTATGTTTGAAAACATAAAAAAAACTATCCATTTCCTAATATCGACAAATATAGGAGAAGTCATGGTGGTTTTACTTGGATTTTTAATGCGAATCCCCCCTCCCCTTCTCGCAATACATCTTTTATGGATAAATCTTGTAACGGATGCATTTCCGGCTTTGGCTCTCGGAATGGATCCGGTAGAAAAAAATATAATGAAACGTCCGCCTATATCTCCGAAAAAGAATCTCTTTGCCGACGGTTTGGGATACAACATAATTATAGAGGGATGCTTCATAGCCGCAGTAGGACTTCTATCCTACAGCATAGGCAGAGTTTTTTTTGATATCGATCCTTCACATCCTATAATCGGTCAAACCATGGCATTTATTACTTTAGGACTCAGTCAGCTTATTCACGCTTTTAATGTTCAAAGCCAAAAATCTCTTTTCATAACCGGATTTTTAAGTAATCCAAAATTAATATTTTCCGTATTATTATGTATAATTTTGGAAATAATAACTGCTACCGTACCTTGTTTAACTCAATTTTTTAAAACTCAGTCCCTAAATCTAATACAATGGGCCATAGTGTGGGTCCTGTCCCTAACTCCTCTTTTAGTTTCGGAACTTGAAAAATACTTTAACAATAAGGAAACAATTTTGCTTAAAAATATATAAAAAAATAATACTTAAGTATTGACATTTAAAAATAATATGTTACTATTTACTTAGATTGTATCATTTCACATATAATCTAAAATTATTTTTAAAGGAGTTGTTTAAAATGGCATTTACAAAAGAACAAATTGAAGCGTTCAAAAAAATGAAAAGTCTTACAAAAGAAGAATTGAAAAAATCATTAGAAGAAAAAGGCATTAAACTAAGTGACGAAGAGTTAGAACAGTTAAAGCAATTAATTTCTACAGAAGACAATATTGAAAAACTTTGTAGTAAAGATATAAACGCTGTAACTGGAGGTATAGGTGAAGAAATGTCTCCAAAAATGAAAAGAGCACTTGATGTGACACTTAATATAGTGGGGTTAACAATTTCAGCAGCTGTAGCGGGAGGACTTATTTATGCGAATAAAGATAGGATTGGAAGACTTCTCGGGCGCAGTAACAATCCCGCTCAACCACCCAATCCCATTCCCGCTCAACCACTCGATAATGTTGTACCGGGAACTAAAACAGAAGAAGAAGAAAAAAAGGATAATTAGGCGTGTAAATGTCATAAATGTGTCCGAAATACTTGTCTCTTAAGACTCGAAAAGTTTCGAGTCTTTTTATTGTATAAAAATTATAAAATATAAATAAAAAATTTAACAACCTCTCATGTTAAAAATATAATTAACACTTATATTACAAGTAAATTATATAATTAATTATTACAAAGTACCCTGCTTAAATTTAAACAATAGCATAGACATCAAAAGTGTTAAAAATTTAAATTGTAACAAATCAAAACTTACATAATGTAAAAATTTTACAAAGTGAAATATGTTCAGTACTATTATTAAAATTTTGCAATTTTAAATAAAAAGTTTTAAATTCAAATTCTATAAAATAAATTATCTTGAATGGTTCCAATATTTTCTGTCAAGACTGCGATATTGTACTGCCTCGGCGATGTGAGGAGCATCTATTATTTCTGAATTTTCCAAATCAGCTATTGTTCTGGAAATTTTCAGTATTTTATCATAACCTCTTGCCGAAAGACCCATGTTTTCGAATGCTTTGCACAGAATTTCTTTTGCTTTTTCAGTAAGCTTACAGCACTTTTGTAAGTCTCCGGGAGTAAGGTTTGCGTTAGAAGAAAAATTTTTGTTACGGTACCGATTTTGTTGTATTTCTCTTGCATGATTTACTCTTTTACGAATTTGTTCCGAAGTTTCCAAATTTTCGTTAGATGAAAGGTTTTCAAAATCAACAGGTGGAACTTCTACATGAATATCCATTCTGTCCAGTAGTGGTCCCGATATTCTTGAGAGATATCTCGAAACAGCTGTCGGGCTGCAGCTGCACGAGCGTGTTGGATGTCCGTAATATCCGCATGGACAAGGATTCATGGCAGCCACGAGCATTACTCTACATGGATATGTAAGAGATGTTTTAACTCTTGAAATGGTTATTGTTCCTTCTTCAAGAGGTTGTCTCAATGATTCTGTAACTGAACGAGGAAATTCTGATAACTCATCTAAAAAAAGTACTCCGTTGTGAGATAACGATAGTTCTCCCGGATGAGGCACATTACCTCCTCCTGAAAGTCCAATTCTGGATATCGTATGATGTGGGGCTCTAAATGGTCTTTTAGTAATTAAAGGTGAATCTCCTTGAAGAATTCCTGCGATAGAATAAATTTTGGTTGTTTCTATTATTTCTTCAAAAGTCATTTCCGGGAGTATGGAAGGTAATCTTTTTGCTATCATGCTTTTTCCCGAACCTGGAGGACCGATGAGCAAAAGGTTGTGACCTCCGGCTGCTGCTATTTCAACGGCTCTTTTTACATTGTACTGACCTTTTACTTGACAAAAATCTAGTACATCGTTGTGCTGAGCTGTATTGACGTATGTTTGAGGCTGAGGTTTTAATTTTTTGTTAAGTTGAATATTTTCTATAATTTCAGCAACATTTCTTATGGGAAAAACGTTTATTCCCTTGATAATTGCAGCTTCTTTTGCGTTTTTAGAAGGTACAAATATATTTTTAAATCCCTTTTGAAGTGCGTGAATGGTCATTGGAAGAACTCCGTTTACCGGATAAATCTCCCCATTTAGAGAAAGTTCTCCTATAAAAACAGAATCTTCCGGAATATTTTCTATTTGGCCGCTTGATTTAAGGATAGCTAAAAATATTGGAAGGTCATATAAAGAACCCGTTTTCCTGACATCAGCAGGAGCCAAATTTACAGTAATTTTAGCTATGGGGAAGTTAAATCCGGAACTTTTTATAGCAGAACGTACACGGTTTTTAGATTCTTTTATTGATGTGTCGGGAAGTCCTACAATATCACATGAAGGCATTCCCACCGAAACATCTGCTTCAATTACCACTGTAAAAGCATCGAGTCCGTTTAGTCCCATACTGTTTATAACTGAAACCATTTAATGAACCTTTCTTTCTAATTATTTTAAAATTAAGTTTTTATAATATTAATTATAGATTATATTTGCATTTTTTTCAAATTTATAACCCAAACTTACACCAAATCATTACAAAACTATTTTAAGATCTTCCTTTATTTAATAAAAAAAAAGAACTTTATGTACTCGATATCCAGGCAGATAGATCATTAAATAAATAATACTAAATTTATTTTTTTAAAAAATATCACTTATTCATAATTAACTAATTTTACAACAAATTTTCTCTCAACTTATTAGGATGTACATAATACTCATCTATTATTTTTTACTTTTTTGGTTTTTACTATAAGATAAATTTTCACTTACTTCGGCCACATCTGTAAATAACATTTTTATAAATTAATATTCAAACAACCTAACATTTATTGTTCCATCGATTAAAACATAACAAAAACCACCGGCAAATACCGATGGTAATATTCAAAGTTATTCTCCGTAATAACACTTCAGATATATCTCTTTTATCTCACTTATAAGAGGATATCTCGGATTAGTACCCGTACACTGGTCTTCATGAGCAAGTTTAGAAAGCATATCAACTTTCTTCAAAAATTCTTCCTCAGAAATTCCATACTGTTTGAGACTAAGAGGTATATTAAGAGACTCATTCATTTTATTAATCGATTTTATCAAATTATCAACGCTTTGCGCCCCATCCGCTCCTGAGACACCTATCATTTCTGCAATTTCAGCATATCTTTTATCTGCTTTATAGCTTTCATATTTAGGAAATGCAACAAATTTCGACGGAAGTGATGCATTATACCTTATTACATACGGCAACAAAATTGCATTGGCTCTTCCGTGAGGAATGTGAAATTCACCACCAAGTTTGTGCGCCATTGAATGATTAAGACCTAAAAATGCATTCGTAAACGCCATTCCCGCAATACATGAAGCATTATGCATTTTTTCACGAGCTTCAGGATCATTATTTCCATTTTCATAGGCTTTTTTGAGATATTTAAAAACCAATTTTATTGCTTTTTCCGCAAGAGCATCGGTATAATCACTTGCCATAGTTGAAACATACGCTTCAATTGCATGAGTCAATACATCCATACCTGTATCGGCTGTAGGAGATTTTGGGAGAGAAGTTACAAAATCAGGATCGATTATAGCAACACTTGGAGTCAGAAAATAATCGGCAAGCGGATACTTCACATTTTCTTTTTTATCTGTGATTACCGCAAATGATGTTACTTCAGAACCTGTTCCCGAAGTGGTAGGGATTGCAATTAAAGGTATTTTGTGAGAACTTGGATACCTAAAAACTCGCTTTCTTATATCCATAAATTTGAGTTTTAATCCTTCAAAATCAAGATCCGGATATTCATAAAACATCCACATTGCCTTTGCAGCATCTATCGGAGAACCTCCACCCAAGGAAATTACAGCGTCAGGAGAAAATCTTTTCATAATCTCTAATCCGCTCCAAACGGTTTCAACATCCGGATCGGGACTTACACTCGAAAATACTTCGATTTGACAATTATTATTTCTCTTGTTCAAATGATACATAACTTTTTGAACATTTCCGAGTTTCACCATTGTTTCATCGGTAACTATAAATATGCGGTTAATATCATCCATATCTTCAAGATACGAAATTGAGCCTTTTTCAAAATATATTTTTGACGGCACTTTAAACCACTGCATATTAACCCTTCTTTTGAATACTCTTTTTATATTTAAAAGATTATTAACAGAAACATTGTCAGTTGTGGAATTCTTTCCTTTTGAACCACATCCGAGAGTAAGCGATGGCGTTGCACAATTATATATGTCTCCGATTGCACCTTGCGAAGATGGAGAATTTACTATTATTCTTCCTGCATCCATCATTTCTCCGAATTTTTCAATTATTCGTTCATCTTGCGAATGAATTACTGCAGTATGACCCTCGCCATTAAATTTCAAAATTTCTTTACATCTCTCAAAACCTTCAAGAGAATCTTTGACCGTGTAATACGAAAGCACTGGTGACAACTTTTCTACAGACAACGGATAATCTTTTCCTACACCTTTAAGTCTGACTATAAGAATTTTAGTGTTTTTCGGAACATCTATCCCAGAAGATTCAGCTATCTCAACTGCACTTTTTCCCGCAACAACTCCGTTTAAAGTTCCTTTTTCCGGATTTATCATATAGGATGTAAGTTTTTCGCTCTCTTCTTCACTTAAAAATACGCAACCGTTTTTAAGCATTATGTTTTCAAATTTGAGAGCTATATTTTCATCGACCACAACGGATTGTTCTGAAGCACATATCATTCCATTATCGAAAGTCTTGGAAAGAATCAAGTCATTACACGCTCTTTCCAAATTAGAAGTTTTTTCAATATAACACGGTACATTTCCGGGACCTACTCCCAAAGCCGGTTTTCCCGTTGAATAAGCGGATTTTACCATACCCGAACCACCCGTGGCAAGCACAACATCAACGCCAGAATGATTCATAAGCGCAGAAGTTGCCTCAATCGATGGATATTCTATCCATTGAATACAGTTTTCCGGAGCTCCCGCTTTTATCGCCGCATCTCTTAAAATTTCTGCTGCAAAGGTACAGCATTTTTGTGCCCCGGGATGGAAACCGAATATTATTGGATTTCTTGTTTTTGCACATATAAGCGATTTAAACACAACCGTCGAAGTAGGATTGGTTACAGGAGTTACTCCCGCAACCACTCCGAGTGGTTCTGCAATTTTAACATAATTTTCTTCATCATTTTTATCTATTATCCCAACGGTCTTTTGATTTTTTATCGAATTATAAATATATTCAGATGCAAACATATTTTTTATTATTTTATCTTCAACTATTCCACGTCCTGTTTCCGAGGCAGCTTTTTCAGAAAATAAAACATGATTTTCAACAGCTGCAAGTGCCATAGCTTCAACGATTTTATCAATGTCAGCCTGGCTCATTTTCATATACTGTTTTAAAGCATTTCTCGCTTTTAACACCAGTTCATCTATCATTTTATCTGTGTTACTGTTACCCATTAAATCCCTCCAATATTGAATACTTTATAAAATTTATGCAAAACACTACAAGTCTTATTATTTATTTTGCTACTACATTTAATATTCTTCCCGGAACATATATCACTTTTACGATATTTTTTCCTTCAACAGCTCTATTAAAGCTTTCTTCTTTTTTTGCGGATTTTAGAATTTCTTCTTGAGAAATTCCAAGCGGTGCAAATACCTTGCCTCTCATTTTTCCATTAACTTGAAGAACTACAGGTACCTCATCTTCCACACATTTATTCTCATCATAACAAGGCCATGCGGCAAGCGATGCAAAACCCTTTCCCAAACCACATTCCGACCACATTTCTTCTGTGACATGTGGAGCAAAAGGATTTAAGAGAAGTGTAAAAATTTTTAAATATTCAGATGTTATAAATCCTTCGTCATATATGTTGTTTATAAGTCCCATAAGAGCCGCAACAGCCGTATTGAATTTTAGATTATCAATATCTTCTTGAACTTTTTTAATTGTTTTATTGAATGCAGTTTCCAATTTTGAACTTACTGCACCTTTATTATCATCAAGAATTTCTCTTAAACCCCAATATCTCTCTATAAATCTACGACTACCCTTAATTCCTGCCGTATTCCACGGAGCCGGTTTCTCAAAATCTCCAATAAACATTTCGTAAACACGCAAAGTATCTGCTCCGAATTCTTTCACAATATCATCCGGGTTAACAACATTACCTCTGGATTTACTCATTTTTTCATTATTTTCTCCGAGAATCATTCCATGACTAGTTCGTTTTTTATACGGTTCAGGACCGGGAACAATTCCTATGTCGTATAAAAATTTGTACCAAAATCGACTGTAAAGCAGATGCAATGTAGTATGCTCCATTCCACCATTGTACCAATCAACAGGCATCCAATATTTAATTGCATCAGGATCCGCAAGATTCTTATCATTATGCGGGTCAAGGTAACGAAGAAAGTACCATGAAGAACCTGCCCATTGTGGCATTGTATCGGTTTCACGTTTGGCTTTCCCTCCGCAATGCGGACAAGTCGTATTTACCCATGAAGAAATATTATCTAATGGAGATTCGCCACCCTCGAGAGATTCAAAATCTTCTATATCAGGCAAATTAAGCGGCAATTCCGACTCCGGAACGGGAACATATCCACATTTTTCACAGTGAATTATCGGAATCGGTTCTCCCCAATAACGCTGGCGAGAAAATACCCAGTCACGAAGTTTGTAATTGACTTTAGCTTTCCCTATGTCATTTTTTTCAAGGTAAGAAATCATTTCTGATTTGGCTTCCTTCGAATCTTTACCGTTTAAAAACTCCGAATTAATTACTTTTCCGTTTTCATCGATTACTTCCAAAATAGGAAGATTGTACTTCTTTGCAAATGCTTTATCTCTTTCGTCGTGCGCAGGGACAGCCATTATCGCTCCTTGGGCATAACTCATCAAAACATAGTCAGATACAAAAATAGGTATTTCTTTCCCACTTATGGGATTCTTGGCGGTTATTCCCTCTATTTTAACGCCTGTTTTATCTTTATTGAGTTCTGTTCTTTGAAAATCAGATTTTTTACTCGCTTCTTGTCTGTAATTTTCAATTTCGGTTATATTTTTAATTTCATTTTTAAATTCTTCTATAATGGGATGTTCAGGCGAAATAACCATATACGTGACGCCGAAAATCGTATCAGGACGAGTAGTGTATACTTTAAGATTTTTTCCTACACTGGTTGAAAAATCAATTTCCGCACCTGTTGAACGTCCTATCCAATTAATTTGCTGAGCTTTCACTCTTTCGGGATAATCTACAAGTTCCAGGTCATCTATGAGTCTTTGTGCGTACTCCGTAATCTTGAGCATCCACTGAGATTTTACTTTATGTATGACTTCACTTCCGCACCGCTCACAAACTCCATTTACAACCTCTTCGTTAGCTAAAACACATTTACATGATGTACACCAGTTTACGGTTGCTTCGCTCTTATACGCCAAACCTTTTTTAAACATCTGCAAAAATATCCACTGAGTCCACTTATAATACGAAGAATTGGTCGTATCTATCTCTCGACTCCAATCAAAAGAAAGTCCCAATGCTTGCAGTTGACTTTTAAATCTTGATATATTTTTTTCAGTTACAATTCTTGGATGAATTTTGTTTTTTATTGCATAATTTTCAGTAGGAAGTCCGAAAGCATCCCAACCCATTGGATAAAGGACGTTATAACCTTGCATTCTTTTTTTTCGTGCCACAATGTCAAGTGCAGTGTAACTTCTGGGGTGACCGACATGCAAACCTTGACCCGAGGGATAAGGAAATTCTACAAGTGCGTAAAATTTAGGTTTATCATACTCATTTTTTGCATGAAAAGCAGAGCTTTCATCCCAGATTTTTTGCCACTTTTTTTCTATATTCTCAGGAGCATATTTTTCAAAAATTTTTTTCACGATTCATCACTCCATTCATTTAATTTTATTTCCAAAGTTCTTCTAAATCATAAAGTTCTCTCGCTTCTTGGGAAAATATGTGCACTATCACATCTTTGTAGTCGAGTGCTATCCATGAATTAGACATCTTTCTTTCAAAATTCAAAGGGACAATTCCCTCTTCCGACAATTTAGCTTCCACTTCTCCTGCCAAAGCTTTCACATGCGTACTGCTTGTACCGGTAACAAGTACAAAATAATCTGCAAGAGTTGTTTTTTCTCCTACATATATTATCTCGGAATCTATTCCTTTTTTATCGTCAAGTATTTTTTTTATTTTATCTGCAAGTTCTTGTGAACCCATATTTAACCCATCCTCGTAATTAATTCATTGTAAAGTTCCACTGTATTTATACTTATACTCTGATTATTATTTACACATTTTTTAATTGCATAAATCAATTTTATAAGTACGGCTTCGTCGATATTTTTGAATGCCAAATTACGAACTTTCTCCACGTTTAGCCAATCTCTTTCCACGGAGACATAATCAGCCGTAAATATTATTTTTTCAAACAAAGTCATGTTTTTTCTGCCCGTAGTATGATATCTTACGGCATTTAATATATCGATATCTGTTATATTGTATTTTTCTTTTAGTAAAAACGATGCTGCAGGACCATGTAAAATTTTAATAGAATTAATTTTACCTGAAGTCTCAAAATATCCGTTATTTTTCAATATCGAAATATTTTCTTCATCTGATTTTTCTTTACATATGTCATGTAAGAGTCCTGCTAACTTAGCTTTTTCGGAATCAATTCCATAATTTTTTGCCAATTCTTCCGCCATTAACGAAACATTTACGCAATGTTCAAACCGTTTCGGCGAGAGAATTTTTCTAAGTTCATTTTTATAATATTCGTAACTCTGCATTAATTTTTGGATTCCTCGCTTTCAAAAATTGCCTCAACAAATTCTTTTGCATTAAACGGCCGCAAATCTTCGATTCCTTCGCCAACTCCTATAAACTTTACGGGCACTCCGAGCTTTTTCTTTATGGAAAGAACTATTCCGCCTCTGGCAGTGCCATCAAGTTTAGTTAAAATTATTCCTGTAATATCAAGTGATTTTCCAAATTCTACAGCCTGGTTAAGACCATTTTGTCCGGTAGAAGCATCCAAAACAAGCAATATTTCCTTTGAAGAATCAGGTAATTCTCTTGAAATAATTCTATTTATTTTTTCAAGTTCTCCCATTAAACTTTTCTTGTTGTGAAGTCTCCCCGCAGTATCACATATGACTACATCGATATTCTTTGATTTTGCGGAGGATATAGCATCAAAAACTACTGCAGCAGGATCTGAACCCTCAGGCTGTTTAACTATTGGACAATTTGCTCTTTTTGCCCAAATGTCCAACTGTTCTGCCGCTGCTGCTCTGAAAGTATCGGCTGCAGCCAAAAGAACTGTTTTTCTTTCAGATTTAAGATTATTCGCAAGCTTACCGATTGTTGTGGTTTTTCCAACTCCATTAACTCCCAAAACCAAGATTACTGCCGGAGTTTTTGAAATTTCAAGACTGTTTTCACAATCGAGCATTTCCGTCATAATATCTTTAAGTGCCTGAGTGATTTCAGAGGGTTCTTTCAAACCCCGTTTTTTAATTTCAGCTCTCAGCTTATCGCACAATTCTTCCGAAGTTTCTACTCCTATATCGCTCGCAATCATTATTTCTTCAAGTTCTTCAAAAAACTCTTCGTCTATTTTCGTAAACGAATTAACTATCAAACTTATTTTACCGGAAATATTATCACGAGTCTTTTTTAAACCGTTTTTTATTTTTTCGAAAAATCCCATCAGCTTTCCTCCCCGTTAAAATCGATACCCCATCAAAGCCAACGCTTCCCGTGCGGCATGCTGCTCTGCTTCTTTCTTACTTTTTCCCGTTCCGACTCCTACTCTGTTGTTATTTATCCTGGCTTCCATTGTAAAACGTTTATCATGGTCAGGACCGCTCTCCTTAACCATAACATACTCTATAGTTTCTTCCGGATTTCTTTGAACAACTTCCTGAAGAATCGTTTTATAATCCTGAATTTCAGATATTATGGGATGTTTGACTGCCGGAACTATAAAACGCAAAATAAATTCAGAAACTTCTTCAAATCCTCCCGAATCAAGATATATCGCAGCACACAAAGCCTCAAAAATATCCGCCAAAATAGAAGGCCGTTCCTGTCCGTTACAATGGCTCTCTCCACGGCTGAGCTTTACATATTTACTTATCTCAAGCTCTTTTGAAAAAATACACAATTGCTTCTCACAAACAAGCGAAGCTCTGAGTTTCGTCAAGTCTCCCTCGGGATACTGAGGAAAATTTTTAAAAATATAATCCGAAGTAACAACTCCGAGTATCGAATCTCCCAAAAACTCCAATCTTTCATAGCTCGAAAGCTTTCCGCCAGACTCATTGGCATAAGAAGAATGTGTAAGTGCTATTTTTAAGAATTTTTTATTTTTAAAAGTATATCCTATCTTTTTTTCCAACTCTGTCATTTCTGCTATCCTCCTCGCTCGTTTCAAAATTACTTATTCTGCTGATTCAGTTTTTTGTTTCTCTTTTTTCAATGATTCTGTTATCAGTTTTACAACATTCCTTTTTGAATACTCCGCTGCAAGACGTATCGCATTTTTAAATGTTTTTGCATCAGAATTTCCATGCGCTTTAAATACTGATTTTGAAATTCCTATAAGTGGTGCTCCTCCGTACTCTTTATAATCCATATGTTTTTTCATCTCAAGAATATCGGATTTTATTATGGAAGCAGCTATTTTATTTTTAAAATCTTTTGTGAGAATTTCTTTGAATTTACCGAAAAGAGCTTTAGCCATTCCTTCATAAAATTTCAAAATTACATTTCCCGTAAATCCGTCTGTTACGACAACATCAGCTATATCTTCGGGGATATCTCTTGCTTCGATATTTCCTATAAAGTTTATGTCGGTATCTTTTAAAAGATTAAAAGCTTCAAAAAGAGTTTCTCCTCCTTTTGTACTTTCAGTTCCGATGTTCACAAGCCCAACTCGTGGATTTGCAACTGTCATTATGTTCTTCATATAAATCGAACCCATTATTCCAAACTGTCTTAGCATTTCAGGACGGCATTCTATATTCGCACCACTGTCGATAAGCATAAAAAATCCGTTACTCTTCGGTATAACCGGAGCAAAAGCACACCGTTTTACCCCTTTTATCCTTTTGACTATCAAAGTTGCTCCTACACACAAAGCTCCACTATTTCCGGCAGACACAAATGCATCTCCTTTATTCTCCGAAAGAAGCCTCAATCCTTGCGCCATGGAGGAATTTATTTTGGATTTCATTATTTCAGTAGGGTGATCTTCCATGAATATTACGTCAGGTGCATGCTCTATACTCATATTTTCAAGCGAAATTTTATTTTTCTCAGCAACACTTTTTATCTTCGATTCGTCACCGACCAAAATTATTTCATATCCTAATTCATCACATGCCATCCTTGACGCCTTTATTATCTCCAAAGGAGCATTATCTCCTCCGAATGCATCAACTATTATCTTCATTGTTGTCCTCCTCTGTTAGCACTTATGCCATTTATATAACTTACGGAACGCTTTGCAAATTCATTATACCTCATTTTCTTGTCTTTGATAACCTCATTTAACGGAGAAATTATACCAAAATTTGCTCCCATAGGTTGAAAATCAATTATACTTTCATCACTTACATATTTTGAAAGAGCTCCCATAACTGTGATTTTAGGCATATAAAATGAGGGCTTATTTAATATTCTGTTGGCGGCATTTATACCTGCTATTAGTCCTGAAGAAACCGATTCCATGTATCCTTCGACACCTGTTATTTGGCCCGCAAAAAATAAATTTTTATTTTTTCTCATACTGTAATCTGCATTCAAAAGCCGTGGTGAATCTATAAAAGTATTACGATGCATTACTCCGTATCTTATTATTTCTAAATTTTTAAGCGCAGGTACTTTAGAAAATACTCTTTTTTGTTCTCCAAACTTTAAATTTGTCTGGAATCCTACCATGTTATAGAGCGTACCCTCAGAATTTTCCTTACGAAGTTGAATAACAGCGAACGGACGCTTCCCTGTTTCTGGAACACGCAATCCTACAGGTTTCATAGGTCCAAACCGAAGAGTGTCAAATCCTCTTTTTGCCATAACTTCTATCGGCATACAACCTTCATAAACTTTAGGATCCGCAATATCAAATCCATGAATTGGGGCACGTTCAGCTGAAATTAGTGCTTCATAAAATTCATGATATTCTTCTTCAGTTAAAGGACAGTTGAGATAATCGCTTCCATCACCCTTATCGTAGCGAGATTGAAAAAAAGCTTTGGTCATATCTATACTTTCTGAAGTTAAGATAGGGGCAGCAGCATCAAAAAAACTTAACTCACCGGAACAAAGTTCCGAGATGTTCTTGGAAATACTCTCCGAAGCAAGCGGGCCTACCGCTACTACCGTAACACCTTCTTGCGGAATTTTTTCAATTTCTTCGGAAACAAAGTTGATAAGAGGATGATTTATTATCTTTTCAGTAACTGCATATGAAAATTTTTCACGATCTACCGCCAAAGCCCCACCTGCGGGCACACGGCACTTATCAGCGCATTCCACTACGAGTGAATTTAACATTCTTAGTTCTTCTTTTAAAAGTCCTGCTGCACTATCAATTCTATCGGCCTTAAATGAGTTGGAACACACCAATTCACACAAATTTTTATTTTTGTGTGCTGGCGAAAATTTAGATGGCTTCATATCATACAAATTAACTTTTATACCCTTTTGAGCAACTTGCCATGCGGTTTCACATCCTGCAAGACCTGCTCCTATTACATTTACTAAATTGTTCATTAATTTCTCCTATTAATATTGACTTTTTATGCAAATGATATATAATATTGACATTGTTTAATTTATTTTATAGAAAAGAGGAATCGATTATGGAAAATAAAAAAATTTCAACCCAAATGTCTGAAGCAGAACTTCAAAAAGCAATCGATCAGATACCGCAAGAATATGTCCAAGAAGCTATGGCTCATATACCGGAAGAAGATATTGAAAAAATTTCTCAAATGAAAGAAATAAACATAGAAAATCTTGAAAAATTATCAGCAGGATTGAGCCATAAAACAAAAGACTTTTTGAAATTTCTCGGGGCAAGTGCAGCAATCACATCTATAGGAATAGGCGGCGGCTACTTGATAGGAAGAAAAGTAGGAAAAAAAGAAGGAAGAAAAGAAGGATTCGACGTAGGATACACCAGAGGGAGAGACGATGGGTACTTCAGAGGATTTTGTCGAGGGGAAGAAATAACGCTTGAAGGGGCACACCAAAAAATGCTTAGACTAATCCAAAAAAATCCTGACAGTGATCATGCCGTGGCTGCAATAATAGCCTGGTTCTCAAAACATGGTGCAAATGGCTAAACCCACATATACAAGACTGAGAATCTGATTTCATACGGTACCAACCCGAAAACTAAAATTTATATAATAAAATTACTTACACTTAAAACTATAAAAAAATTCAAAAATTTTAAACGTGTGAAAAAAGATTCATAATCAAAACTTTTTTACAAACAAAACCGAGGGAGCTGTGTTAAAAAGCATCAGTTCCCTGTTTTTTCATATCCGCATTCTTTATCGGAACAATAAATTTTTGGATTTTTTGTATTTTTCTTAAATAAAATTTTTCCGCACTGAGGACATTTTTCTTGCGTAGGTTCATCCCATGAAACAAAATCACACTGAGGATAATTGGTACAACCGTAAAAAATTCTTCCTCTTTTACTTTTGCGTTTAATAACACTTCCTCCGCATTTCGGACAGCTTACTCCTATTTCATCAACAATCTTTTTTATATTTTTACACTCGGGATATCCGGAACATGCAATAAATCGTCCGAATCTTCCATGCTTTACTACCATGGGTTTACCGCATTTATCGCAAATCTCATCTGTCTTATCTTCTTCGAGCGTAATTTTTACATCTTTCATATCTTTCTTAGCTTTTTCAAGTGTTTTCGCAAAATCACCATAAAAGTCTGTTAATGTTTGAGTCCAGTTATTTTTTCCTTCTTCAATTGAATCCAAGTCGCTTTCCATCTGAGCAGTAAATTTTAAATTTACGATTTTTGGAAAACGTTCTTTCATAAGTTTTGTAACTACTTCACCTAATTCTGTAGGTTTAAGTGTTTTTCCTTCTCGTTTCACATACTCCCTTGAAGTAATTGTAGAAATAATTGATGCATATGTCGAAGGTCTGCCTATTCCATACTCTTCCAAAGCTTTGATAAGTGAAGCCTCGGTATATCTTGCAGGAGGTTCGGTAAAATGCTGTGAAGCATCCATACTTTTTAATTTGAGAGGCATTTTTTCGGCAAGTTCAGGCAAAGCCTTAGCTTTTTCCTGCTCCGTATCTTTGCCTTCGGTATATAAAATAGTAAATCCATCAAAATCAACGGTATATCCTGATGCTTTAAATATATAACCAGGAATAAATTCAGACGAAGAATCTGTTTTGTCCTTAGAAACTGCTATTATGTCCGCTTGAGTTGTACTTTGAACGCAAACAGACATTTGACTCGCAATAAATCTTTCCCAAATCAATTTATAAACTTTGAATTGGTCACTGCTAAGACTGTTTTTTACTCGTTCCGGAGTCATATCAGGCATCGTTGGACGAATAGCTTCGTGCCCGTCTTGAGCTCCGGCTTTGGTCTTGAACTTTCTTTCTTTTTCCGGAAGATATTTTTTCCCCCATTTACCAAGAATATATTCTCGAGCTCCCGTCAATGCATCATCCGAAACACGCAGAGAATCTGTTCTCATATAAGTAATCAAACCGATTGCTCCCATATTTTCAACTTCAATTCCCTCATAAAGCTCTTGCGCAGCTCTCATTGTTCGTTTAGCCTGAAATCCCAATTTTCGAGAAGCCTCCTGCTGCAGTGTAGAAGTTATAAACGGAGGAGCAGGATTTTTTCTGCGTTTACCTTTTTTCACCTTAAATACTTCGTATTCGCAATCCTCAAGCTCTTTGAGTATTTTATCAGACTGTTCTTTATTTTTTATTTCAATCTTTTCTTTTTGAGTTCCGTAAAACGATGCATTAAAAGATCTTCTGGAAGCTTTGGGAATAAATTGTGCATCAATGGACCAATATTCCTGTGGAACAAATTTTCTTATATCTTCTTCTCTGTCGGCAATAATTCTAAGAGCTACGGACTGTACACGTCCCCCGGAAAGGCCTTTATGAATTTTCTGCGATAAAAACGGACTGAGTTTATAACCTACAAGTCTATCCAAAATTCTTCTTGCTTGCTGTGCATCAACCAAATCAATATCAACTGTACGAGGAGATTTTATTCCAGTATCCACTCCACTTTTTGTTATTTCATTGAAAGTAATTCTGTTTTTATTATCCAAATCAAGTCCCAAAATATAAGCCAAATGCCATGAAATGGCTTCTCCTTCACGATCAGGGTCCGTCGCCAGAAGAATATTGTCAAATTTTTCAGCTTTCTTTTTAAGCTCTTCAACGAATTCTTTCTTACCTTTTATAATTTCATACTTAGGAGAAAAATTTTTCTTTATATCTACTCCGAGTCTTTTTTCGGGCAAATCTCTGACGTGTCCCATTGAAGCCACCACATCATAACCTTTACCCAAATATTTTTTTATTGTTTTTGCCTTAGCCGGCGATTCAACTATTACTAAATTTTTCATAACATTATCCATCCATAATAAAAAGTGTCAGAGTAATTATATACTACAAATTAAAAAGTAAATACACTGTTATTTAAATATTTATTTTATAAATTCCTCCGGTACAAGCTTCTATTAATCCTAAAAGCTCCAGTTCGGTAAGCTTCGGAAGAAGATTTTTAATGGAAATTTCACATTCTCGACTTATATCATCTATGTGCATATCACCTTTTTTTAAAAGATTGTAAATTTTTTGACATTCCAAAGATAAATTTTGCGTAAGGCTTGTCTTTTTATTTGATTTTTTATTCTCACACGATTCATTAAATGCTTTTTTGAAATAATTTTTCCATATATTCCCACTTGAATAATCATGTTCATTTTCAACTTGTGAAGTATTTTGAGTATCGTCTTTATATAATTCTTCTTCCAAAATATCCTTTTTACGTATAAGTTTCAAATTAAATTCTTTTAAATCGTTACTCTTAACCGACAAACTTTTTTTATGAGCAGCATTATATTCATTACTTTTTTCTGCAAATTCAGAATTAAAATTTTTGTGTCTCGAAAAAACACCGTCTTTATTCGGAAATTTTTCTTTCAAGTTTCCAACATATTTATCATCAACTTTTTCATAACCTATTTTCGAATTTATTTTGTTAGTATCTAAGTTACTAAAGTTTCTCCCTCTATACTCAACCAAAATATCTTCTGCACATGTTACAACGTTAGCTCCGTCTTGAATTAAACGCAAAGCTCCTCCGGCTACGGGACTCATTTTATTAACCGGAACAACAAATACATCACGATTCTGTTCATTTGCCAAATTAGCTGTTATGAGTGAACCACTTTTTTCTCCTGCTTCAATCACAAGTGTTCCCACAGTTAAACCTGAAATTATTCTGTTACGCATTGGAAAAGTATAAGCCGAGCCCGGAAAATCCGGAGGATATTCGGAAATAACTGCTCCGTTTTCCGAAATTCTTTTTCTTAGATCAGAATTTTTCAAAAGATACGGATAATTGATTCCACATCCCAATACCGCAACTGTCTTACCTCCTGCAATCAACGCACCTTTATGTGCTTCAGAATCTATGCCTATTGCACCTCCGCTTACAACCATCACACCTCTTTGAGCCAAATCTTTTGAAATGTCAAAAGCCATCTCTTTTCCATACTGCGTCGCAGAACGTGTACCCACTATGGATATACCAAAAGCGGAATTTAAACACTTTTTATCGCCTCTGACATACAGAACACACGGAGGATTTGGGATCTCTCTTAAAAGTTTCGGATAAAATTCACTGTCGGGAGTCAGTATATCATAATTCAAATTATTGCATTTTTCTATTATTTTTTCTGCCGCACTCAAAGTATTCATTTTAAGATTTTCAATTTCTCGATTTGTAAAACATCCACAAAGCCGCCATTCCTTTTCACCTGCATTATAAAAATCTTTTATATTATTGTAGATAAGACGAACGGTTCTGACTTTATGACTGCCGTGCTTAAGAGAATTTTGAAGCCATATCCAATATTTATCCATGTATATGCTCTCCTCGATTCATTATTTCCCATATTGAGATTCCTGCGGCAACTGCCACGTTTAACGATTCTGCATCTTTGCTCATCGGAATGGTTATTCTTCCAAAACATGCTTTTATTGCTCCTTGAGTCAGACCGTTGCCTTCATTACCGAGTATAATTCCACATTTACCGCTAAATTCTATTTTACCGACTATATCGGAATCATTGTGGGGAACCGTAGCATATACCTTAAAACCGTTATTCTGAAGATTCTTTACAATTTGAGAAGTATCTTCGAAAAAGAATATATTTAATCTAAAAACAGCACCCATACTTCCACGCAAAACTTTCGGATTAAACACATCACATCCCGACGAAGAAACAGCTACATTTTTTATTCCAAAAGCATCGCATGTCCGCAATATGCTGCCTAAATTTGAAGGATTTTGAATATTTTCGAGCAAAACTATTCTATCAAACTCACTTCTGAATACCCCTGTATCATGCGGTAATTCACAAATACAAAAAATACCTTGCGGAGTATCTGTATCTGATATCAATTTCGATATTTTTTCGCTTATTAAAAAATTTTTTTCCGATGTTTCTTTAATTTTCTTTACCAAATCATAAGATTTTTCTAAACATTTCTGTGTATAAAAAACTTCAAGTATTCTACTACCACTTTTAAGAACTTCCTGACACATCCTTGTTCCTTCAACTAAGAAACAATTTTCTTCTTTTCTCGATTTGGATGATGACAATATTTTTACCGCTCTTTTTATATGTAAATTGTCTTTGCTCGTTATTTCAAAATTCATTAATAAAAATCCTTTTCTGTAAAAAATTTACGTCCGGAATAAATCCGGGCGTAACTCTATAATTTTAAAAACTATTTAACTTGTTCCACGAGCTTGGCAAATCCTTGAGCATCTGCAATTGCAATTTCTGAAAGCATTTTTCTGTTCAAGTTTATTCCGGATTTTTTAAGTCCGTTCATAAAAGTTGAATAATTAATACCGTTCATACGGCAAGCTGCTGAAATTCTGGTAATCCAAAGTCTTCTGAAGTCACGCTTCTTTTGACGACGACCTATGTAAGCGTAATTTCCTGATTTCATTACGGCTTGTTTAGCCATTTTAAAATGCTTACTTTTCGCTCCCCAATATCCTTTTGCAAGTTTTAAAACTTTTTTTCTTCTATTTCTCGTTGTAACTGCGCCTTTTACACGTGCCATTGTATTTACCTCCAGTTAGTGGTTTCTTTAAAATTCAATAATTTTGAATAAACTATTCCGTGCAAAAATATTTATCCAGATTTTTATAATAAATTTAAACTATTCTCTATCTATTCATCACTTTATTAAAATTTGTAAGGCATTAAATTCTTAAGCTGCATTGTGTTGCTTTTATCCACAACAGCTATGCTTCTTAAATTTCTTTTTCTTTTTCTGGTTTTTTTATTTAAGATATGGCTCTTATTTGCATGAGCTCTTAATACTTTACCTGATGCTGTTACTTTAAAACGTTTTTTTGCTCCACTGTGAGTTTTTACTTTGTACATAATCTAAGGAAACACAACTTAAAAAACTTTAATTAAAGTCGTCGTTTCCACTTCACTACCTTTCTCTAAAAAATTTCCAATTCCAAAACAATCTCTAAAAATCTGATTCGAAACACCCTTACGCCGAAATACTTCTATTCAGATTTATCTTGCTTTTTGTCTGAATTTTTTTGTTTTGAATTCTGTGATTTAGAACTTAAGTTCGGTGCAAGAAACATAAGCATATTTTTTCCTTCAAGTTTTGCTGCTTTTTCGACGTACATAAACTCCGAACAAGCCAAAGCAAATCTATTCATAATATCATAACCTAATGATGTACGACCGTTTTCTCTACCTCTAAATCTCAGAGAAACCTTTACCTTATTACCACCTTCGGCAAATCTACGTGCATGACCAACCTTAGTATCAAAATCATGAGTATCAATATTTAAAGAAAGTCTTATTTCTTTTACTTCAGTGATTCTTTGATTTTTTTTGGATTCTTTTTCTTTCTTGGCAAGTTCATATTTATACTTACCGTAATCCATTATCTTACATACAGGCGGTACAGCCTTTCCTGCGATTTTTACAAGGTCAAGACTTGCTAACACAGCCATATCCTTCGCCTTACGTATCGGAACAATTCCTACTTGCGTGCCATCGGCTCCGATAAGCCTCACTTCTGCATCTTTTATCTCACCGTTAATCTGAAGTTCTTTGTTGCTAATATCTAAGCACCTCCGTAAAAATATTCAAACGAAAAAATATTGTATGAATCAAATTTGCGACTCATACAATAAATTATTCATCAACGCTTCAAACGTTAACTTCAAAACTATTGACCTTTGCAGACTTAATCCCAAAGGTGAGAACAAATTTGCTCCACTTAATTTTCATAGTTCATTCTAACCCATTTAAACGGCTATGTCAATAGTATTTTTGACATTCACCTATTTAACTTTTATAAATTTGAATTTTTGAGCTTTACTTCCATTCGGATCCCAACACCTTATATTTGTTCCGGATTTTGAATTTGCCGAATCTACATCCGCACAAAGATTATTGCAAGCTGGATTAATATAAAAATATCCCTTTCCTACAGGAACCAAATACCACTTTTGAGCCGATGAACCATTTTTTTCGTACTGCCATATGTTCGTTCCACAGCTCTTTCCTGCCCCCCACACGTCAATTCTTTTGTGCGAACAAAGCGGTTCAATAGTGTAAGTTCCGTCACTTTGCACACGTATACTGAATTTTTGTGCATCTGTTCCGTTTGCTTTCCACAGTCTGAGATTCGCCCCATTTTCGTTTGATGCAGAATCTATATCCCACACTTTTCCTTTTTCCAAAGCACTTTCAATAACATACGTTCCGTTATTTATTTCAACTTTTTCATAAGGAGTCGGTTTCGGAAATAATCTCTCCATTACGATTTTCGCATATGCATAATTATCATCTGAATAATTGATATTTGCACTGGCATTTATACAAAAAAGCGGAACATTGAAATTTGCATACGCTACGCTTATAAGGTCGGTATAACCTATTTTCAATTTTTTAACTTTCCTCTTGTGTTTGTTAAGCATATAGAAACTATAAAATGTTTGGTGTTGCAATGCTTTGTTATTTCGCTTTTCGGCATTTAAACAAGAATCTGCGTATTCGTAATTATTCTTAACTGCATCGTATGTTTCTTTAAGTTCATCGAGATTTTCTCCCAAAGCATTGTGGGGACAGTGCCATAAAGATTCCGACGGTACAAAAATATTCTTACCCAAAATTTTATAAAGCAGCATGAAACTTGACATTCTTTGATAATGAAATGAACTGGCTAAATGTGCATTTTGATGTGCTACAATTTTTTTATAATGTTTATATTCATCGTTAATTGTATCATATTTATTGTTGTTTAATCCCAGGTTATAAATAACGTAGGGTACAACCTTGTTGTTATTGACGTAGAAAAAATCAGATTTTTTAATCGATTTTCCTATAAAGAAATCGTCATTCATATATATAAAATTATTTGTTACCCCAAATTTTTTAAGTTTCCATAAATTAAATTCAATAGTAATTGAAGAAGAACTTTTAAAGCCCAATAAATCTTCATCCTTGATATACGATATTTTATCACTTATTAAATCCTTGTCCTTAAAATATTTAACTTTATCATTGGGCGTAATAATATGTATTTTTCGAATCCAAGGTATGTTTTTCAAAATTGAGCGTACCGAATATTTCAACTCATCGTTGTCTTCTTCTTTCTTTATGCGTGATTTTCTATCTTTTTGAAGCTTAGGGTCAGTCAAATCTACATAGGTCATAACCACATCAATCGGCTCTCTTTCAAGTTGTTCCGCACTTGAATCTGCAGAACACATACTCGGAAAAGAAAAAATTACAAGGAAAAAATATACTGCAATTATAAGAAATGATTTATTTTTAAAATTAATCTGCTTCATAATTCAGATTTAACCCTCCCTATATCCGGATATTTTTTACATATTTCATCAAAAAACCCTGTTTTCTTTGCATAACTGAACCATTCTTTTGCGTACGCCGCATTAGGATGCCACCACGGTTTACATACATAATGAATTAATGTCCGATTGTGGAAAGCACGTTTAAGTTCTTCAGCAGAATAGCTGTGAGTGAAACACTTGACCCAACCTTCTTCTTGTTCCGAATAATTAAACATTCCATATTCAGGCGGAAGTTCTCCGATTTTTCCTCGACACACATAATTTATTACAGTTTGGTCGTGTTGATTTAACCTGTCATTATTTTTGCTTATGAATTCTTTAAATTTTTGAACAATCTTATCTTTACGCATACTTTTTAGATTCATTAACATTACCCCGGAACATATGTATTTATCACAATTTATACCAAATTTTTTCAATCTGTCACGATTATCATCTAAAAATCCTCTACAATAAAGGTTATCAACTTTCAAATCATACATCTTTTGCAAATTTTTACCTTTAGATACAAGTGTGTCTCCGTCTAAGTATATAATTTTATCAATATTCGGTAATTTTTCGGGTAGAGATAAACGGTAATACGCCGGAGTTGTGATATGACCTTTATCGTTTGCCTTGTTGTATTCTTGTCCCATATTTATAAATTTTATTTTACATCTCCTATACTTTTTAGCAAGCGACATAATTTTTTCCTTATTTTGTTTACTGAATTTAGGAGCATGCATAATGTAAAAATCATAACTGATAGTTTCTGAAGCATTTTCCATTATGGAAGTCATCGATACAATGGTAGGATAAGTATAACCATCGTCAAGTGACATAGCTATAGGGATTGCGGGCTTGGCTTGTTTGATATTAATATCATTATTTGCTAATGCTTCAGTATAAGAAATTTTAGCTATTAAGCATATTAACGAAAGTACAAAAATTAATTTTAATCCAAAATTTTTACAATTTTGAAATTTCATTTATAAATTCCTCCATTTTAAAACAATTTATAGTAAGTATATTATAAAAAAATTACTTAAATGTAAATCGACATTTCATAATTTGTTTTATTGCATTAAAAAATATATTTTATTTAGATTGTTTTTATCAAAATAAACACATAAAACATTTTAGCTTTTACATGACAAGAAAATATTATTTACAAATTTATCGAATAATATAAATTTTTCAACCAAAAATATACCTAAATTTAATCTTTATCTATTTCTACTATCAATTTAAATTGTTTTTAAAAAATCGAGCCTGTGAATCAATCACAAGCTCAATAAGATTTTGTATTATTCTATCTTCCTAATTTGGTAAAATCGAACTTTTGAGCAGCAGTACCGTTTGGACTCCAACACTGAATTGCAGTACCGTTATCGCTTTTGGATTGGCATACATCCATATTCAGTCCATTATATGCGGATACAATACTGTAATTACCTTGGCCTCGGGAGAATATGTGCCATTTATCACAAAGATTATTCTTGGGTGAACTTTGACATAATTGAACTCCTTGTTTTTTAGAGTTGTCAGGAACAGTCAGTCGATGACCCGAGCAAGCTGCAGTAATAGTGTAATATCCGTCTTTATCGTAAGTTACTCGGAATTTTTGAGCATTTGTATTATTTTTGTTCCAAAGTTGAACTTTTGCTCCTTCGGCTCGGCTGGATTTAGTAACATCTACTGCTTTATTTTTATTAAAAGATGGAGAAATTACGTACATTCCGTCAGAGATCAAATATTTTTCTTTTATTTCATTGAAATAATCAGTTTTTTCTGCATATTTCCACCACATCGTAGTTTTGCTTGAAAAATTTCTCCAAGGTTTATCCACACAGTGAATTAATGATGGGTGAGAAATTGCATTCTCCAATTCTTTCATTGTATATTTTTCGGGAGATTTCAACTTGCTAAAGTAATTTTCAAGCATCGATCTATGCGAACAAGTTGAGAACAGCGCAAATTTAGCGGGTAAAGCTCCTATTTTATCTAAACACACAGAATTAATAACTGTTTGATCATGTTGAAATAATTTGTCGTTGTATTTTTCAATAAAATTGGAAAATTTTTCAACAATATTATCTTTACGTAATTCTTTTAAGTTGGCAACCATTACTCCGTCACAAATATAATGGTCGGTAAACAAACCAAAGTTATCGAATAGATGTTTATCCCAATTGTAATCTAAAAGTGCTTTGTAGTAATGTCCTTCAACATCTACACTATACATTTCCGATAAATCATCTGTAACCAGTGTATCGCCGTCCATCCAAATTATTTTATCTTTATTCGGCAAAATATCCGAAAGCATAAGTCTGTAATAGGCCGGAGTTGTAATTCGAGAATCTTGATATGCAGACTTATAAGCGTCTTTCATATCTATCAAATTCACTTCACAATTAGCACTGTATTTATTTTGAAAAGATGTAAAGATATTTTTTGATTTTTCACTCAAACCTGAAGGATGCATAAGTTGAAACTCATATTTTATCTTTGGGTTAGAATTTTCCATTACAGAGGTCATAGCGACTAATGTCGGATAAACATAATTTTCATCAAATGCCATAGCAATAGGAATTTCAGTTACAGGTTTAGTAGGAGGTAAAATTTTGTCAATATCTATGTCTTGAAGTTTGTATAGGTAAAGATACTTATCACGCAAATTGCCCGGTTCATTAGATTCTTTAATTTTTTCTATACATTCCGGAAAATTAAACGGTTTTTCGCACAAGTTCAGAGGTCGAAAATCTCCCTCTTTTATATCCCAGTTTTCTAAAGTCCAGGGATAATTTGTAACTAAAAGATAAGTTGAACCACTGTCTTTAAAACTTTTAACAGCTTTTTTTGCATCCTCATATGATAAATGTTGCAAACAGTCTCTGCAAATAATCATATCGCTTTTGGGAAGTTTGTCCTTGATAATGTTCAATTCACGAAACTGCGTATTATCGTTTTTGTATTTTTTATTATTTTCTTCAATTATTTTCGGAACAATATCAACTCCGACATATGTAATACCATCTTTTTTGACGTTTTTCATCCAATTATAATCACCGCATGGAGCGTCAAGAACTGATTTAATGTTATATTTTTCCCAAATTTTAGGTAATTCTTTTCTGATATTTTCTGTGCTGTCCATTTGAGAACCGGGTCCGGATTTTGATTCGTTACTTTTCCAGTAATTAGAATCATAAATTTTTTCAAAAGTTTCTTTACTGTTTAATTTTTTACCAAACAAATAATTATCGGAAGAAGATTTTGGAGCATAATTGAGTTCTCTTGCAATTCTCAGTCTTTCATTAATGTGATGCTTAATAAATTTTTTAAACTTTCTGTTTTCCGGATCTTCTTCACAAATTTTTTTCAAAAATGAACTAATTTTAGATGCGTTAGTTTGTGCAAAACAGGTCGCTAAAGGGCAGGCGAGCATAGACAATCCTAAGACAAAACATGTGGATTTGCGTGCTAAAAAATTTAAAGCCTTTTTCATTAAAAATAATACCTCCTAAAAAATTATATATGTAAAATAGCATATGTAAATTATATCTATAAAAAATTTTTTATCAATACCAAAAATAATATAACAACTTTAATAATATTTACTAATGGACAAACTCCAAAAAATAAAGCATATAATTTGGTAACTCATTTCTAAAACCTAAACTTAGCATAATCACACGCATCAAAGATACTTCTGTCCTAAATACAGTTCTGGTATTGATGAAAAATTTATTAATACTTTTTCGTAGCACAATAAACATCCACCCGCACAGCGGGTGGTATTTCCTTTTCGGGCATAACCCTAATATTACCGGCAAGCCACAAGTAATTTGTTGACCTGACAGACATGCATTTGTTACTTGCTACCCTTTAAAAAGGTCTCTTGGATCATAAATACTCAATTGATCACTTTCAATATTTACTCTTAATTGATTCTTTATATAATCCTTTATTGTTTTTGTGTTTTTTCCTGCCGTGTCCACATAATAACCTTTGCACCAAAATTCTCTATTTCTATATGTAGATTTCATATTTCAAAATTTTTGAAATATCATATTGGGTAATATACTTAAAAGTAAATATATGATCCGGTCATACTTCCCCATCTATTATTTCTAATCCTTTCCACTGGCATAGTGTTCTTATCGCTTCTCTTATCTCTAATTAATTTCTCCCCATAAAATACTTTGTTATAATACTTCGATGCAAACATCACATGATGTTTATAACTTCATTTCGTGTGCGCTAAACTATTTTTATAATTAGTTTTAATGCTCTCATAATATGTTTTGGTTGTAACTAATAGGCTATTTCCTTATTCTAACTACATTAGGAGTTTATTTTCTTCTTCACTGCTTAAGTTTTTTGAACCATGCAACTATCGTGTGATTTTCTATATACAAGGAAAGGTCAACAACATGAAATCTTCTACGTGTCGACCTTTATTTTAATGTTGCAACATAATAATAACCTATCATATATAAGCCCGCAATGATTGATAAATCAACAGATAACTTTTTAGTTAAGCTTCCTGATTAAATAGAGAGCTTTAATCTGATTTAAATTTACTAAAATTAAATTTAGATTCTTCATCATCAGAGTCAAGATCCCATCCTGATGAAGAATTCTCCTCAGAGTCATCACCAAATGGGAAATTTTTATCAAATTGACTACCTATGTAATCAAATACCTTTTCATTTTTTGGAGACAATTCAAAATTCCCTATGTAATTTTTTCCAACAAACTTTATTTTATTAAGCCCAACATCACAAGACACATTCAAATTATAAGAGTAAGAATTATCCTGACCTGCAACAACTTCTTTCAATATTTCGACTTTATTATCTGGTTTAACCAACACTATTTTCGCCTTACCTGACTTTATATCCCCAGAAAAACATATTTCTACATCGCACTTACCTTTTATATCAGCTTCAGCTACCTCAAAGCATCCATTTAAATGCGATATATGGCTAGAAAAGGATCTTTTATCACCACTAATGTTATTAATCTGACTTATTACTGAAAAATTATCCTGAAAAGCTATTTTTGAATTATCATCATACACACTCTCATTATTAGAACATCCAAAAAGCGTAAATAACATAACAAAAGACAATAATAAACAAATCACCTTAACATACTTCACATTTAACCTTTTAATCATTTTATTTTCTCCCCACTCATTATTAAGCAAATTCAAATTTATTTTACAATAACAAATAGGTTTCCAATTAATCAATAGTAATATACTTATTTTATTACAACTTTAATCTTCCAACTATATTTCAAATTAAAAATTCGATCCTAATGCTAATTTTACAAATCATCTTATAGAATAAATTTCAAAACTCAAACCGTAATATCAGAGTCCTAAAACAGTGCATATAATCGAAACATTAGAAATAGATTTAAACAAAAAAATAAATCCAGAACACTAAACGTTTAACGAGACTCTTGATTGGTCGAGGTGACAGGACTTGAACCTGCGGCTTCTACGTCCCGAACGTAGCACTCTACCAAACTGAGCTACACCTCGAAAAATTATACTAAATGGCTGCGGAAGAAGGATTCGAACCCTCACAAACAGAGTCAGAGTCTGCTGTGCTACCGTTACACCATTCCGCAATTAACGCTTTTACATTCTATCAGTATTTATTTCGTATGTCAATCTTTAAATTTAAATTGTTTCAAAGTATAAAATTACTTAAATCATTAATTTTTATAAAACCATACAGAACATAAAATTTTTTAGATACATACCAATCAAGTTTTGTTACCTAAACAATTGTAATAATTAGCCTTAATAAAACATAAATTGTAAACATATCGGATTTGTCTTACTTTACAAATTTCCGTGTTTTGGAGGTAACATAAATTGAATGCCGTTTTAAAAAAAAGGATAGTTAATATTTTTTCGGATACTTTAGCTTATTTCGCAGTAGCAACTGCTTCGCTTTGTTTAATTTTCAGAATAAAAAATATACTTCCGTTAAACATTGATAACCTCGAAATAATGGCCGCAAAATCCATACTTCCCAGAGGGAATATAAGATTTTCTCCACCAAATTTGAATATTTCAAAAAGCAACACAAATAGTAACTTTGTTGAAGAAATAAAAAAACCTGAAGTAAAAAGCAATACTTCAGAAAAAAATTTACAATCTACCATGAGTCTTCCTCAATTCAATGACAGTAATGATGAAGAACATCATTCTTCTGACGAACCTACGCACAAAATTATAGAAAGTCAATTCAGTTCAGGAGGAACAAAATTTGAAAATTTTTATGTAAAAAATACGACCGGTCAAAACATAAACATTGGAGAAGAACTTGGCAAAAAACCAGAAATAAATATAACTAAAACAAATGAACCTCAGGTTTTAATCTTTCACACACACACTTCTGAATCTTATATGAAAAGAGATGAAGGTTTTTTTTATGACAGTTTTTACCCACGTTCACTCAATAACGAAAAAAATGTTACAAGAGTCGGTCAAGCAATAACCGATAAACTGATTGAAAATGGAATTAATACAGTACACGACGTAACTTATCATGACAGTCCAACGTACAATGGATCTTATTCAAGAGCAGCTCAAACGATTAAGAAAAATCTTGAAAAATATCCATCTATTCAAGTAGTTATAGATATCCACAGGGATAGCTTGGGTTCAAAAGAAACGGGTAAAATTAAACCTACATTCAAATATCAAAACAAAAAAGCCGCTCAATTAATGGTAATTTGCGGGTGCGATCCTGACGGTAGTGTGGGATTTCCAAACTGGGAAAAAAATCTACGACTTGGATTAAAAGTTCAAAAATACTGTGAAACTTTATTCCCGGGAATCACAAGACCTCTTAATTTTTCTAAAGTAAAATACAACGAGCATCTAACCACAGGATCATTATTAATAGAAGTTGGAAGCGATGCAAATACCCTCGAAGAAGCTGTTTATACCGGAAGTATGTTGGGTGAATCATTATCAAAATTACTCAATGATTTAAAAAAATAGGAGATTAAAAAACATGAAAAATAAACACTTTAGATATTTTATAATTTCTATGATATCAACTTTTTTCGTTTTGGCGCTTTTTACAGGCTTTACAGTAGTGGAAAAAAACGTTCAAAATACTATTTCATCAAATCCGGTACCATTTTTTTCATATACAGCAGAAAATTTCATGATTAAATCTTTAAAATTTCACTTTATGGGCAAAAATATAGTTTTTAATTTTTGACAGAAAATGATATAATTAGCTTTAAACAGACAACTTTATAAGAGGATTACAATGAGTATTACAAAGCAAAAACATCTTGATTTTTTTATAGTAAAAATAATATTTTTTATATTTATGATAATTTCGGTTTCATTCAAAGCGGTAAAAGCTCAGGAACAAAATCGTGAAATTTCGCCGCCTTCACAGAGTGAACCTTCATCTGAGCGCAAAGAAACAACTTCACAGGAAAAAACTCCTAAAAAGGTCGAAAAATCCGAACACACTAAAATTTCTGAAAAAAATAAAAATTCATCAATCAAAAAAACCAAAAAACCTGATGAAAAACCGAATTCGGAAGCAAAACAGACTGACAAACCTGAATCTGAAAATAAAAATACCGATGCGGAAACTGAAAATAAACCCCCAGAAATAAATGACTCTGAATCAAAAAAATCAACATCTAAACCAATTGAAAACAAAGAAAAAAATGAGCCTCAATCAAAACCTGAAAATGAAAACGAACCCTTTAATCTACCAAAAGTAAGTGATTCAGAAATTGACGCTGCAACATCTAAATTAATTCAGAAGCCCAAATCAAAAAGAAAAAAATTAAATATTTTTTTAACAATTTTGTCATGGTCCATGATAATTTCGGGAATTTTTATCATACTAAAAGTTATATTCGATAACCTGAAAATTCCACGTGGTTTTGACCCAAGAATAAAAATAAAACATGGTTCGAAAAAAAATAACCGAAAAAATCGATATGATCTAAATAAATTAAGTAATTAACGAACCCGAAAGGACGATACAAATGAAAAGCAGCAATATTAGTAATTTAAATAACATAAAAAAAGTTCACTTTATAGGAATCGGCGGTTCCGGTATGTTTCCGCTCGCAAAAATACTTCACTCAAAAGGTTTTACCGTTACCGGTTCCGATATTTATGAATCTGATACACTTGAAAAAGTTAAAAATCTTGGAATAAAAGTATATTTAAGTCAAAAAAAAGAAAATATCCAAAATCCTGACTTGGTAGTATTTTCTGCGGCAATAAAGGAATCTAATCCGGAAATAGTGGCGGCCAAAGAAAAAAATATTCCAATAATCGAACGAAGCGTTATGCTGGGCATAATATTCAAAGATTATAAAAATTCTGTAGCTGTGGCAGGAACCCACGGAAAAACCACAACCACTTCAATGATTACTTCCATACTTTTAGACAGCGGAAAAGATCCAACTGCCGTTATAGGAGCAACTCTTAAAAAAATAAGCGGAAACAGTTGTACGGGAAAGTCAGACATAATTGTGGGAGAAGCATGTGAGTATGTGGACAGTTTTTTGCAATTATTCCCTATGATATCTGTAATTACAAATGTAGATGCAGATCATTTGGATTATTTCGGCAATTTAGAAAATGTAAAAAAATCTTTTGGTAAATTTGCTTCTCAAACTCAAAAACTTATCGTAGCAAACGGTGATGATGAAAACACACGTGATTCAATAAAAAACACATCAGTTAGAAAAATATTCTTCGGTACCAACGATAATAATGATTATGTGGCACAAAACATCGTCTTTACCAAATTACAACAAGCGCAATTTGATGTTTTTCATAAAAATAAGAAAATATCTCATATTGAATTAACAGTTCCCGGAAAACACAATATGTATGATGCTTTAGCAGCGTTTATAGTCTGTTCAGAACTGGGAGTACCTGTGTTGGAAATCGAACACTCTTTAAAAGAATTTACAGGTGCTCATCGAAGATTTGAAATTTTAGGTCAAATGCATGGAATTACCGTAATTGATGATTTTGCCCACCACCCCACCGAAATAACTGCGACTTTAAGTGCAGCTTCCAACATGGGATTTAATCACGTTTGGGCTATATTCCAACCCCACACATATTCACGCACATTTATGCTTATGGACGATTTCGCAAAAGCTCTATCAATAGCAGACACTGCGATTGTATCAGAAATACTTCCGGTAAGAGAAGTTAACACATATGGTGTCAGTTCTGAAGATTTAACCAATAAAATTAAATCCTCAATATACATCCCAAATTTCGAGCAAATAACCGACTTTATATGCAAAAATGCCAAAAAAGGTGATTTGGTAATAACTCTCGGAGGCGGAAATGTTTACAAGTGTGCAAACATGATAAAGGAATCTCTTGAAAATACCTGATATCCGAATTTTTTCCGATTATTTAAAATATCCTTTCCCAAATTAAATATTGTGATGTATTTTTTTGAAAAATATATTATAATTAAATAGCGAATTCAATTAAGAAAGGAATTTAATTATATGGCCGTATCATTTGAAAAAAGCAATACAAAAATAAATCTTATGAAAGCTTTTGCCGGTGAAAGTCAAGCACGTAACAGATATACTATGGCTGCTTCTCAAGCAAAAAAAGAAGGACTCAACATAGTTGAAAAAGTCTTTACATTTACCGCAAATCAAGAAAAAGAACACGCTAAACTTTTTTATCAAAAGCTCTCCCCTGTTTACGGAACAAACATCAACATTGAAGGTGGATTTCCGGTTGATATTTACAATAATTCTTTGGATTTACTTAAATGCGCTCGCAATAATGAATACGAAGAATACAACGATGTTTACAGATCTTTTTCCGAAGAAGCCCGCAGTGAAGGTTTCAATGACATAGCTGCGCTTTTCAGTCAAGTAGCAGATATAGAAAAAGTTCACGCAGAAAGATTCGAAAAATTTATCGATCTCATTGAAAACGGAGAATTATTTGAATCAAGCAAAGAAGAACGTTGGATTTGTTTAAACTGCGGCTACATATACACATCAAAATCGGCTTTGGAAAATTGCCCTGTGTGCAATCATTCAAAAGGTTATCAAATGCGTCATGACTGGGTACTGATTTAGTACATTCCACTTACGCAGGATATAAATATAAAAAACAATAAGAAAGAAGATGTTTTAAATGTCAATCGAAAGAACTTACATTATGCTTAAACCTGACTGTGTAAAAAGAAAATTAATGGGTAAAGTTATTTCAAGAATAGAAAAAAAAGGTTATAAGATTTCAAACATCAAAATGATGAATTTGGATGAAAAAATTTTACGTGAACACTATGCGCATATAGCAGATCGTCCGTTTTTCCCAAATATTGTAGAATACATGACATCAGGTCCTGTAGTAGGAATGATTGTAGAGGGAGAAAACGTAGTAAAAGGTATGCGTAT
The DNA here is from genome assembly GCA_900552265.1 of uncultured Oscillospiraceae bacterium. GTDB lineage: Bacteria > Bacillota > Clostridia > Oscillospirales > Acutalibacteraceae > UMGS1491. Next base: position 14,253 of record URZE01000004.1, on the reverse strand, counting down.
ACTTATGGGTGCAACCAAATTTGAAGAAGCAACCGCAGGAACAATAAGAGGAGATTTCGCTATGAGCACCGGAGAAAATATTATTCACGGTTCAGATTCATGCGAAAATGGTGAGATAGAAATAAAGAGATTTTTTGGAGAAAACGCTTAATCTGAATTTTTATTTTTAATACTGCAAAAAATCAAAGCTCGGGAAATATTCCTGAGCCTTTTTAATTTTCTTTATTAAATTATCTCTTATTTATAAAATAACTTTATTTCATCTTCCGTTAAATCTCTCCACTTTCCGGGAGCTAACATACCGAGTTTTAGTACTCCTATAGAAATCCGTTTAAGACGTGCAACTTCCAATCCTACGGATTCACACATTTTTCTTATCTGCCTGTTTCTTCCCTCTTTAATGGAAATTTCTAACACCACACGATTTTTTTCTTGCACAAGCACATTTACTCGAGCAGGTTCGGTTGGTTTTCCATCTATTTCCATACCTGTACAAAGATTAGTTAACTGTTCTTCAGTCAGTTTCGGACGAACAGTAACTCTATATGTCTTCCAAATATTTTTAGACGGATGAATTAAATTATTGGCAAAATTACCATCATTCGTCATTATGAGCAAACCCTCGGAATCTTTATCCAATCTGCCTGCAGGATAAACTCTCTCTGAAATATCAGAAACTAAATCCGCAACGCATTTTCTCCCTCTTTCATCACTCATTGTAGTAACAAATCCACGTGGTTTGTTGAGCATTATGTAACGATATGACATATTTTTATTTCTCAAAATTTTATCATCAATTGTAACAGTATCTTTCTTCGGATTTACTCTGTCACCTAATTTTGCTATCTTTCCGTTGATTTTCACTCGGCCGTCCTGTATAAAAAATTCGGACTTTCTCCTCGATGCAATCGCACATTGCGATAAATATTTCTGTAACACAACAGATTCTTCCGAACTGCTTTTATTTTTTAAATTCCTTAACAAGTTTTCTCCACCTCAAGTTTATAAATTATCTCATACCGAATAACCTTCTGAAAAATTCACCTATACTCCCCCAAAAATTCTTTTTACATACCACGGTTTTTTTTATTTCAGTGTTGGAAATTATTTGATTTTCTCCGATTACTCTTCCCTCTAAGAAGTATACCACTTTTCCCACTATTTGTCCTTTTTCTATCGGTGATTTTACTGAATTAACCAACTCTACTTTACGTTCGACTTTATTTTCGTCACCTTTTTTAAAACTTTTTGAAAATTCCGATATTCCGACAGCTTCTATATTTTCCGAAGTCTTCCCTTCAAGAGGTATCGAAACTTTAAAATTTCTGTCATTAAACGTTTTTGAAACAGTGTTTTCAAATCCAAAATTATAAAGTTTCATATGATCATCCCAATCATTGGGAGCATTAAGCGTTACACAAATCAATTTTACTCCATTTTTCTGTGCGCACGATACCAGACATCTTCCTGCAGCTTTTGTAAAACCGGTTTTAACTCCTATACATCCTTCATAAAGTCTAAGAAGTTTATTATGATTTCTTATATTCACAACTTTAGCCGGATTTACAAATTTAACTTGCATACTTTTTTGAGAAGCAATCTTAGCAAAATCTTCATTCTCCATTGCATATGCTCCTAAAAAAGCCATATCTTTTGCCGTTGAATGATGATTATCTTTGTCAAGTCCTGACGGAGTAGAAAATTTAGTATCTTTCATACCTATTAGTTTTGCTTTTTCAGACATCAAACTTATAAAATTCGCTGTGTTCCGACCTACAGCAATTGCCGCAGCATTTGCTGAATCATTTCCCGAACACAAAAGCATTCCTTTGGCAAGAGCATCTAAATTAACTATATCTCCGGGCATCAATCCCATTGAAGTTCCCTCAACTCGAACCATTTCGTCTGTTATTTCTACCTCTTTATTACCGCATGCCTGCATATGTTCCAAAGTCAACAATGCTGTCATTATTTTAGTAGTGCTAGCCATTGGAAGTGGCTGAGTTTCATTTTTTGACCACAATACACTCCCAGAATCGGCACAAATTAAAATTGCAGATTTAGCCGAAACATCAAGATCAACAGCCAAAACCATATTACAGTTCAATAACATTCCTACAATAAAACAAACAAATAAACACATTAATCTCTTTAATCTTAACATCAATCGAGCAAAAAACTGCTCACTTCACCTCACACATAAAAATACATATAAAATCATATGCGGCAAATCTTAAAAAAAGGAGAAAATTTTTTACAAACTGTAATTTTTTTGAATTAAAACCTTAACCTTCGCCAATAATAAAAAATATATCTGGAAATTATTGGCGGAGGACGAAATAATGTCTTACGGAAAAGTTAAAATTTGTGGTATAAACACATCAGGATTAAAAACATTACCCGAAAAAGAAAAAATTCGTTTATTAAAACTTGCCCAAAGCGGAGATAAAAAAGCAAGAGAAGAACTTATAAATGGAAATTTGCGACTTATTTTAAGCGTCATTCAAAGATTTTCAGGCAGAGGAGAAACTTTTGACGATTTATTTCAAGTAGGATGTATAGGACTTATAAAATCAATAGATAATTTTGATATATCTCAAAACGTAAGATTTTCCACTTATGCTGTTCCTATGATAATAGGAGAAATTCGTCGACATCTCAGAGATAACAATTCCATAAGAGTAAGCCGCTCCATGCGAGATACCGCATACCGTGCTATGCAAATAAAAGAACAAATGCTTACAAGTAAAAATAAAGAACCTTCTATTGAAGAAATTGCTCAGGAAATGGGTGTTTCAAAGGAAACAGTAGTTCTTTCGCTTGAGTCTGTGGTTGAACCAGTGTCTCTTAACGAACCAGTTTTTTCTGACGGAGAAGGTGATACAGTTTATATAATGGACCAAATTGGAAATAACGACGGTGATTCAAATTGGCTGGATGAAATATTTATAAAACAAGCCGTAAAAAAACTTAGCATGCGAGAAAAAAATATTTTATCCTTACGATTTTTGAAAGGCAAAACTCAAACAGAAGTTGCAAAAAAAATTGGCATAAGTCAAGCTCAAGTATCTCGATTAGAAAAAACCGCAATGAAAAAAATAAAAGAAAAATAAAAACCACCGAAAATTCGGTGGAATTTCAAATTATGATTTTATATAGATATTGTATCTATCAGAAAGTTTCTTAAGAAAATGTTTTTCTATTTCTTCGATTTTTTCCGAAGTAAGAGTCGCATCTTTACTGCAGTAATTAACTTCATAAAGTACAGCATGTTCTTCACTGGAAAAACTCTTATCACTATATACATCCTGCACGGTAACACTACGTACTACTTCATCGGAAGAAGTTATAATATCTGCAATGCTGTGCGATTTAATATCTTTCTTTTGAACTAAATTATAAAGACGTTTTATTGGAGGATACTTAGATTCAAATTTAATCTTTTTTATTTTTTCCGAAATACCTCTTAAATAAAATTCACAATAGAAAATTTTATCTTTTATAAGTTTTAAATTATTTACTTTCCTTAGTTTTTCTTTATTTATTTCGCCAATAAAACCTATACGTTTTCCATTCACAACTATATCGTAACTCGAACCGTCTCTACAGAATTTTAAAGCATTTTCTTTTAGCTCAAATTCTTGGCCGAACTCATCAAAAATAACCTTAAGAATACTTAACAAATCATAATACGTATATTTTATATCTTTATCGCAACCAAAACCACGAGGAATTCTTATCCCTGACATCATAAAAGCACAAGTATCTTTTTCTTCACAACCAGTATCGTATTCATTATTTCTAAAGTAAACTCTTCCTAATTCAAAAATCCCGAGGTTACTGTTTCCGACTGAATAATTATAAGCTAAACAGCTTAAAAGGGAATAAACCATCGTTGGACGCATAAGAGCATAAGCAGAAGCAATAGGATTTTTAAGAATTACATCAGAATACAAAGATTCCCCTTTGCTTATTCCCAACAATTGCATAGAATCTTGCGGAATAAACGAATAATTAATTGTCTCATTAAACCCTAATCCTGTTAAAATACGTCTCAGAACATCAAATTTATCCCATATTTCATTCTTATTATACTGAGTTTGAATAGTTGGCATTACGGGTTTAATATTATCGTATCCGTAAATTCGAGCAACTTCTTCAATGATATCCACTTCTTGTTTGACGTCTAACCTATAAGTGGGGATTTGTACTTTTATAATACTCTCTGATTCAGGAAAGCACTTAAAATTATATCTTTCCAAACATTCTATTATCTGCTGTGAATCAAGATTAATTCCGAGCAAATCATTGTTATGTTTCACATTTAAATCTAAAAAATCATCTTTGCGTCCCAAAGGATAAAAATCAAAAGCATTATCTTCTATTTTTCCACCACAAATATCAGTAATCATTTCAGCACATTTAAAAAGAACATCGAAAGAAGATTTTGAATTCACTCCCCTTTCAAAACGAAAAGACGATGGCGTGGAAATTTTAAGTCTTCTTGAAGTAAGTCTAACACTTACCTCGTCAAATACAGCAGATTCCAAAATTACATTTCTTGTTTCTTTGGAAACCGATGAACAATCAGTTCCTATAATTCCGGCGACACATTTTACTTCATTATTTTCAGAAATAACAATATCTCCCGATTTTAATTTTGCCTGCTCTCCCGAAAACGTAGTTATAGTCTGATCAGATTTAATTTTATCAACCGTCAATTCTTTTTTTGTTAACTTATCAAAATCGTAACAATGCATTGGTTGCCCCAAGTCAAGCATAACATAATTGCATATGTCAACAACTGCATTTACGGAATTTATACCCATGACGGACAGGCGACGGGAAATATATTCCGGAGTTTTAACCGAAGAATCTACATTACTTAGCTTCACAGCACAAAATCTTTTACAAACATCTTTATTTACATTAACTTTTAATGGAAACAAATCATTATTCGCAGTGACCGAAGTTTTTGGAATTAGAGGAATGTCGAGTCCGTCAAAGGCTTTTATTTCTCGAGCTATCCCAATATGAGAAAGCATATCAGGTCTGTTTGCTTTAACTTCAATCGCAGTAATTATGTCACCGTCTACTTCCTGACTTCCTTGAAATTCAAATCCCTGAAGTCTAAGTTTTTTTATAATTTCATCAAAGGAAATTTCTTTTCCGCAATAATCTCTGAGCCAATTCAATGAAAATTTAAACATCGTATTCCTCCTCCCCTATATTTGTTTCCAAAGACTTATATCATTTTCATAAAGTTTCCTAATTTCACCAAGTCCATAGTAAAGTAAAGCAAATCTATTAAGACCAAGGCCAAAAGCAAATCCGGTATATTTTTTACTGTCATACCCCACGCCTTCCAAAACATTGGGATGAACCATACCCGAACCCAAAACCGTTATCCAACCTGAATAACCACATGTCCTGCAACCTTTTCCTCCGCATTGAGTACATGACATATCTATAGCCGCACTCGGTTCAGTATAAGGGTAGTATGTGGGTCTGAAACGTACTGCTGTTTCCTCACCGAAAACCTCTTTCAAAAATCTTATAAGGACAGCTTTAAGATTGGCAAATGAAATTTTTTCCGCTACCATAAGTCCTTCTACTTGATAAAACATAGGTGTATGTTGAGGATCAATATCATCGACACGATATACGGTACCCGGAGATATAACTTGTATAGGTGGTTGAAATTTTTCCATAGTTCTTATTTGAACTGATGAAGTATGAGACCTAAGCAAAACATTAGGAGCCGAAACATAAAATGTATCTTGCATATCTCTGGCGGGATGATGCGACGGAAGATTAAGCATTTCAAAATTATATTTATCAAGCTCTATCTCCGGGCCCTGCACAACAGAAAATCCCATTCCGATAAATACTTTCTCAATTTTTTTATAAAGTTTTATCAGAGGATGCCCGCTTCCAAGCCGAATACTGTTCTTAAATACAGTAACATCATATTCGCAAGTCTTTTCGTTACCCTTAAATTTTTCCAGAGCACTGTTTATAACTTCTTCGCAATTCTTTTTAAAATCATTTATTATTTTGCCGAATTGTTTCTTTTCTTCAGGATTTTCAACATTCTTCAACTCTGAATAAAGAACTTTTACGTATTTTTTCAAATACTCATCCTTGAGCTGATTTACTTCTTTTATACTGTTTGAAGAATTTAGTCCGTTTTTAAGCTCTAAAATTTTATCACTTATCTCCGATTCCAAATTAATATTCAATGTGATTACCCCCACACTACTTTTATAATTGTCAAATGACTTGCATAGCCTTTTTTAATTCTTCCGACTTATCTGTTTTTTCCCATCCGACGTTAAGGTCTTCACGACCCATCTGTCCATATGATGCTAATGGGAAATATATCGGAGCTCTAAGATTAAATTTTTCAATTATCGCACACGGCCGCAGATCAAAAACTTCATTTACCGCACATGACAGTGTTTCTTCGGAAAATCGAGAAGTTCCAAATGTATCAACACGTACTGACACCGGACGAGATACCCCTATCGCATATGCAAGCTGAATTTCACATTTTTTTGCTAATCCCGCAGCAACTATATTCTTAGCTATATATCTGGCTGCATAAGCTCCCGATCTATCCACTTTTGTTGCATCTTTTCCTGAAAATGCTCCTCCTCCGTGTCGAGAATATCCTCCATATGTATCTACAATTATTTTTCTACCTGTAAGACCACTGTCGCCCGCAGGACCTCCTATTACAAATCTTCCCGTAGGATTTATAAGTATCCTTGTGTTATTGTCCATCATTTCAGAAGGTATAATGGGTACGATAACATTTTTAACTATATCGCCGTAAATTTTCTCAGAACTTATTTCTTCGGAATGTTGAGCAGAAACTACAACAGTATCAACTCTTACAGGTTTATCATTTTCATATTCTACAGTGACCTGCGTTTTCCCATCCGGTCTCAAATATTCTAAAATACCCTGTTTTCTTACAAACGACAATCTTTTTGCAAGCTTGTGTGCAAGTGATATAGGCAAAGGCATCAATTCAGGAGTTTCATCACACGCAAAACCAAACATAAGGCCCTGGTCTCCTGCTCCTATTTCATCTTCAGCATCTGAATTACCGTTCTTTTCTTCGAGAGAATGTTTTACTCCCATTGCTATGTCAGGTGATTGAGCATTAATTGAAGTTATTACCCCGCAGGTATCACCGTTAAAACCATAAAGTGAATTATTATACCCTACTTCATTGATAACCTTGCGTACTTCCTTATCAATATCTATGTAACAGTCAGTAGTAATTTCTCCCATAACGTGGATAAGCCCTGTACATGCAGTAACCTCGCATGCTACATGAGCTCGTGGGTCTTGTTTTAAAATGGCATCTAAAATAGAATCAGAAATTTGGTCACACAATTTATCCGGATGGCCTTCAGTAACCGATTCTGATGTAAATAATTTCTTGGACATGCACAGTAGCTCCGTTCTTAAATTTTATAAAAATAACTTTATCATATAATTATAATTTTAAATCATTTCATATTTAACGTCAACAAAGTCTTAATCATTAAATTTTAAACAAATTAAATCACAAAAATATTATTAAAATAGGTTGACTTTTTAATACATATTATATAATATTAGTTACATAATCAATTTATTTTTATTGATTATATATTTTCTCAAAATAGGAGTGATTTAAAATGCCAAAAGAACTTTCAAAATTAAACCATGATGAACTTGAATCAATTTCAGGCGGAAAAATTTATTATATGGTTAAATTCGGGGAAAGCGCTGAAATACTTGATGAAACCGGTAAAACACTATCCAAATTTCCCGATGAAAACAAAGCAAAAGAATTTTTTGAATCGAAACATAAAAATGATGAGTTAAAATTAATAAAACTTAGCGAATACCTGCGTTTGAAAGGAGTCAAATTTCCAGAAGTTGTGAACCCACCAGTACGTTTTCGGGAACCACTACAAAAAAATTAATTAACAGCTATTAAAAATACAAATTATTAAGTTCATAGTCTTAGGATTATGAACTTTTTATTTATAAAAAAATCTACTCACCGTTAAGTGAGTAGACTCCTTAAAAACTTATATCCAGATATTAGCCGAGAATTTCGGTTACAACACCTGAACCTACTGTACGTCCGCCTTCACGGATTGCGAAACGAAGTCCTTCTTCGATTGCGATAGGTGTAATGAGTTCAACATCCATTACAACATTGTCGCCAGGCATGCACATTTCTGTTCCTTCAGGAAGTTTAATTACGCCAGTAACGTCAGTTGTTCTGAAATAGAACTGAGGACGATAGTTGTTAAAGAACGGTGTATGACGTCCACCTTCATCTTTGGTCAATACATATACTTGACCTCTGAATTTAGTGTGAGGATTAATTGTTCCCGGTTTAGCAAGAACTTGACCACGTTGAATTTCTTCTCTTTGTACACCACGGAGAAGTACGCCTACGTTGTCTCCTGCTTCAGCGTAATCGAGGAGTTTTCTGAACATTTCAATACCGGTTACTACAACTTTTCTGCGTTCTTCGGTAAGTCCTACGAGTTCAACTTCTTCGTTCATTTTGAGTTGTCCACGTTCTACTCTACCTGTAGCAACTGTTCCACGTCCTGTAATTGTAAATACGTCTTCAACAGGCATTAAGAACGGTTGATCTGCTTTTCTTTCAGGTGTCGGAACAAATTCGTCAACAGCTTTCATAAGATCGAGAATGCATTTGTATTCAGGTGCATTAGGATCTTTTGAGGTTGATTCAAGAACTTTAAGAGCTGAACCTTTAATAATCGGAGTGTCATCTCCCGGGAAACCATACTCATTCAAGAGGTCACGGATTTCCATTTCAACGAGGTCGAGCAATTCTTCATCGTCTACTTGGTCAACTTTATTCATGAATACTACGATGCTCGGAACGCCTACCTGACGTGCAAGTAAGATGTGTTCACGAGTTTGAGGCATAGGACCGTCTGCTGCAGATACTACGAGAATAGCTCCGTCCATCTGTGCAGCACCGGTGATCATGTTTTTAACATAGTCAGCGTGACCTGGGCAGTCAACGTGTGCATAGTGACGTTTTTCTGTTTGATACTCAACGTGTGCGGTATTTATTGTAATTCCGCGTTCTCTTTCTTCAGGTGCCTTATCAATGTTGGCATAATCTACGAATTCAGCATCGCCTTCGAGATTAAGAACTTTTGTGATAGCAGCCGTAAGAGTTGTTTTACCATGGTCAACGTGACCGATAGTACCAATGTTTACGTGTGGCTTACTTCTTTCAAATTTTGCTTTTGCCATTATAGTTTTCCTCCCTTAATTATTTGAATAAATGTTTTCACAGACAGATAGGATTCTACCAGTTATGAAACTGAAAATCAACTAAATATTATCTACAAATTTCAGATTAAAAATAATTTGTATTTTTTATACTTTAATTTTTATCCAACCGTAAATAATTTTACCTGTTTTTTCTCCTTTAACTTTTCACGATCTTGGTAAAGATGTCCGTAACCCGATTAAATAACGTTTCACTGTTATTTAAAAGTTTTTGTTACCACTTAGTGCAAAAATACAATCTTTTTGCAGTTTTATCTACGAATACAAAGAGTACCCTACATCACCCAAAAACAATTTGCAAAAATACAGTCTTTAAATGAAAATTTCGAGAAATTTTTACAGGACACCGCATTTGTTTCACAACACAAAATATATCTCTCCAAAAAATTACTGATTAGTCTTTTTTCCTACCTGCAATGATCTGTTCTGAAACCGATTTCGGAACTTCTGCATAATGACTCGGTTCCATGGTGTATTGACCTCTTCCTTGAGTTCTGGAACGCATATCTGTTGCATATCCAAACATCTCGGAAAGCGGAACTTGAGCATTGATTCTCTGAGCTCCTGACATAGCTTCCATTCCCTGAATCATTCCACGACGAGAGTTTATATCTCCGATTACATCGCCCATATACTCTTCAGGAACTATTACGCTGACCTTCATTATAGGTTCGAGGAGAACCGGATCAGCTTTCTTCATAGCAGATTTAAACGCCATTGAACCGGCAATTTTAAATGCCATTTCCGAAGAGTCAACTTCGTGGTAAGAACCGTCATAAAGAGTTACCTTTACGTCAACAACATTATATCCGGCCAACACTCCGGAAAGCATAGCACCTTGGATACCGCTGTCAACAGCAGGGATGTATTCTTTAGGAATGGCTCCCCCGACGATTTCGTTAACAAATTCATAACCTTTTGTCGGATTGGGTTCAACTCTGATTTTAACATGTCCATATTGGCCACGTCCGCCTGACTGACGAGCATATTTTTCCTCGACATCAGCACTCTTACGAATTGTTTCTTTATAAGCAACTTGCGGATTACCTACTGTAGCCTCTACCTTAAACTCACGCAAAAGTCTGTCAACAATAATTTCAAGGTGAAGTTCACCCATACCGGCAATAATGGTTTGACCGGTTTCTTCATCGGTATAAGCTTTGAACGTCGGATCTTCTTCTGCAAGCTTTGCAAGTCCTAATCCCATTTTTTCTTGTCCTGCTTTTGTTTTGGGTTCAATAGCAACCCTTATAACAGGTTCTGGGAATTCCATAGACTCAAGAATTATAGGATGTTTTTGATCGCAAAGTGTATCACCTGTAGTGGTATTTTTAAGACCAACCGCAGCAGCAATATCTCCTGCATAAACTTTCTCGATATCTTGTCTGTGGTTAGAATGCATTTGCAAAATACGTCCCAATCTCTCATTGTTATCCTTAGTCGAGTTATAAACAGTAGAACCAGCCTCTATTGTACCCGAATATACTCTGAAGAAACAGAGCTTTCCTACAAACGGATCGGTGGCTATCTTAAATGCCAAAGCTGCAAATGGTTCTTCGTCTGATGAAGGACGTTCTTCTTCCTCTTCAGTTTCGGGGTTAGTTCCCTTAATAGCCGGAACATCCGTCGGTGAGGGCATATAGTCAACAATAGCATCAAGGAGTTTTTGAACACCCTTGTTTTTATAAGAAGTACCACAAGTTACAGGTACCATAGTGTTATTAATGGTAGATTTTCTTATGCACTTCTTCATTTCTTCTATTGTGATTTCTTCACCTTCGAGATATTTTTCCATTATATCTTCGTCAACTTCAGCAATGTGATCAAGCATGTCCGCATGATATTTTTCAGCTAATTCCTTCATATCCTCAGGAATTTCTTCTACACGAATATCCTTTCCAAGGTCATCATAGTAGATATATGCTTTCATTTCAAGCAAGTCAATGATTCCCTTGAAAGTATCTTCCGAACCAATCGGAAGCTGAATCGGAACTGCATTACACTTAAGGCGTTCTTTCATCATCTTTACGACATTATAGAAATCTGCTCCCATAATATCCATCTTATTTACGTAAGCCATTCTCGGAACACCATATTTATCAGCTTGACGCCATACTGTTTCCGATTGAGGCTCTACTCCGCCTTTTGCACAAAGAACTGTTACAGAACCATCCAGAACTCTCAAAGAACGTTCCACTTCTACCGTAAAATCAACGTGACCAGGAGTATCGATTATGTTTATACGATGATTTTTCCAAAAGCACGTCGTAGCAGCCGAAGTTATGGTTATACCACGTTCTTGTTCTTGAACCATCCAGTCCATTGTAGCCGCACCGTCGTGTGTTTCACCAATTTTATGATTTATACCGGTATAAAACAAAATACGTTCGGTTGTAGTGGTTTTTCCCGCGTCAATATGAGCCATAATGCCTATATTACGAGTCATATCGAGCGATACTTTTCTTGGCATAATATCCTCCTTTTCAATTTATTTATTAATCAACTTGTATCGGGGCGACAAAATAAAAATGTAATTCTAAAAAATCACCATTAAATAATTTATCTCGCACGCCCCCAAAATCCGAAAACAAATATTACCAGCGATAGTGTGCGAAAGCCTTATTTGCTTCAGCCATTTTATGAGTATCTTCACGTTTTTTGACTGCTGCTCCAGTACTATTTACAGCATCCAAAATTTCACCGGATAGTCTTTCTACCATTGTTTTTTCTGAACGAAGTCTGGAATAATTGGTAAGCCATCTAAGTCCGAGAGTTTGTCTTCTGTCTGCTCTCACTTCTATCGGAACTTGATAAGTTGCACCACCTACTCTCCTTGCTTTAACTTCGAGGTTAGGCATAATGTTTTCCATAGCTTCTTCGAAAACTTCCAAAGGTTCTCTGCCTGTTTTTGTGCGGACTATATCAAAAGCTTTGTAGACTATTCTTTGAGCTACTCCTCTTTTTCCGTCCACCATAATATTGTTAATAAGACGAGTTACAAGCTTAGAGTTATAAAGCGGATCTTGTAAAACATCACGTTTTGGGACTGCACCTCTTCTTGGCACGTGTCTTCCCTCCTTCACAAAAATGATATCATAGGTACTCGAAAGTAATTTAGCTTCCGTTTGCCAACACAGAGGTGTCTGCTATATAAAAACACTTCTGCATTGTACTAAATGCAAAGCTGTATTAGTTTCTTTTTAGCCTTATTTTTTGGCCGCACCTGCTTTAGGACGTTTTGCGCCGTATTTGGAACGAGCTTGCATACGTTTTGCAACGCCTTGGGCATCAAGGGTACCTCTTATAATGTGATAACGCACACCGGGCAAATCCTTTACACGTCCTCCACGAATCAAAACAACGCTATGTTCCTGCAGATTATGTCCGATTCCGGGAATGTACGAAGTAACTTCGAATCCATTCGATAAACGAACCCTGGCAATCTTTCTGAGAGCCGAGTTAGGTTTTTTTGGAGTTGCGGTCTTTACGGCTGTGCAAACTCCTCTTTTTTGCGGTGAAGTCTGATCTATAGCTTCACGCTTTTTAGAGTTCCATCCTTTTAAAAGAGCCGGAGCTTTAGCCTTTTTTTCGTGACTTTTTCTTCCCATACGGACCAATTGATTAAATGTTGGCATACTACACCTCCTTAAATACACTAAATCGCTGCACAATTCCTCATGCAACGATTAATTTTACCATTTTTAAGGTTATATTGTCAAGAAAATATAAAAATAATTTAACCGATAAGTAAAAGAAAATTTTTAAATCTAACAATACATCAAAAAACTACTAATAATTTTTCTTTATATTAACAAATCAATTACATATCAAAACTAAAAAATCGAATCAAACTTAAGTTTTGTTAAGTTAAACAAATCGACTACATACCTTATCTTTTTTAACGTACCTCTGTAAAATAGTGTTCAATAACCCACCGTGCATCTTCATCACTAAGCATATATCCACTTTTACTGAACCTATAAACTAAATCCGAACAATCTTTTTGGTAGCAACACTTTTCTTCAGTTTATCAAAAAGTGAAATTCATCATCCATATATTTTTTTCGATATTCTTCACGAGAAATAACGGGTAGTGCAGAAGAAGCACCTTCACCCGTTACTTTGGAAAAAATTTCATCTAAATCAATAGTTCTCTTTTCAGATCCACCGTCAAAATTAGTGCATGTCCACAGTCTTCAGTCGTGACCTTTTCTTCCGTTTTTGGTAATTCAGGAATATCCCTATTTGAGTAAGCATTCCTACCATATTATTACACTTCATTCCATATTTTAACTGCTTCTAAAAGTTTCTGAATTTTATCTACAGTTTCTCTTCCTTCATGTACCAAAAGTCCACACCTTTTTCCAGTATTCGGGTCCAAACAGACTGAAAAACTGTACTCAAGAGGTTTTTCAAATGTGCTAACATCTTCAAATACTACAGCACACTTATTTATTTTGAAGCAGTGAGAATTATAGTATTTAAGATAACTTTCCAGAGTGAAAATATGCGGAAACTTACATGATGGCGTCAAAGCGTTAGTAATATCCATAACATATTTTTTTCCATCCACTATGAAAACATCAACCATGTGACTACGGCCACTACCCGAATCCAGTACCAGTGGGTAAATTTCCACACGCTCTTCTACTTTTTTGGATTTTTCTAAGAATTCATAAATAACTCTGTGAGTAAAAATTCTGCAATTTCCTCCGCCAGTCTTTACATTATGATTAACATCTAGTCTATATACATCACTTAAAGTTTCGCATTTTCCACTTAATTTTACAAGTAGTCTTCTTCCTTGAGCTTTCTTGTACTTAAGTTTTCGTATTAAATTTCCATAAATCTCAAAAGCATGTCTTACCCAAGGTTTTTCAAGATCTTCTTCAGTGATACCCGTAT
>URZE01000003.1 GCA_900552265.1 uncultured Oscillospiraceae bacterium | reverse complement strand
GTAAAGATTTAGTATCCATAGGGTCTATTGCCAAAGACTACGGATGGAGTGCCAAGAAAATGAATAAAACCTTGCACGAAAAAGGGATTCAGTTTAAGCAAGGAGAAATATGGCTTTTGTATCAGAAGTATGCGGAAAAAGGATATACAAGCACTAAAACTCACACTTATCTCGATAGTGATGGTCAGCATATGAAGGTGCATACCTATTGGACTCCAAAAGGAAGGCTATTTATATACGATCTGCTAAAAAAGGATGGTATATATCCAAACATTGAAAGGAACGCATAAAACATGAACATTTTTAAAAGACTTTTCCACTCAAGAGATAAACCGAAGAATTATCTTTCAAGTGGAGCATATAACGTGTTGTTTGGAAGTACCTCAAGCGGTAAAAATGTAAATGAAAGAACGGCAATGAGAGTGACGGCAGTGTACTCTTGCGTGAGAATCTTATCCGAAGCAATCGCAGGATTGCCACTACATTTATACAAACAAATAAATAAAGGCGGCAAAGAAAAAGCTATCAATCATCCACTGTATAAACTTTTGCATGATGAACCAAATCCGGAGATGACATCATTTGTGTTTAGAGAAACGCTTATGAGTCATCTTTTACTTTGGGGTAATGCTTATGCACAAATAATCAGGAACGGAAAAGGTCAAGTCGTAGCTCTATATCCTCTTATGCCCAACCGCATGACAGTTGATAGAACTCTATCCGGCGAAATATATTACAAATATTCTACAAATGAAAGCGATAATCCAAAACTTAAGAAACTCAGTCAAGTATATTTAAAAAAAGATGAGATTTTTCATATTCCTGCTTTAGGGTTTGACGGACTTGTCGGATATTCCCCGATAGCAATGGCAAAAAATGCGATAGGAATGGCTTTAGCTACTGAAGAATACGGAGCTAAATTTTTTGCAAATGGTGCAAGCCCAAGCGGAGTACTCGAACATCCTGGAAATATTAAAGATCCTACTAAACTCAGAGAAAGCTGGAATTCACTTTTCCAAGGCAGTTCTAATTCCCATAAAATTGCAATTTTAGAAGAAGGATTGCAATTCAAAAGTATAAGCATTTCTCCAAACGAAGCTCAGTTTTTGGAAACAAGAAAATTCCAAATAGATGAAATTGCAAGAATTTTCAGAGTACCCCCTCATATGGTCGGAGACCTTGATAAATCTTCGTTTTCAAATATCGAACAGCAGTCGCTTGAGTTTGTGAAATACACACTTGACCCGTGGGTTACTCGTTGGGAACAAGCCATTCACAGGTCACTTCTTCTTGAAAGTGAAAAAAGAGAATATTTTGCTAAGTTTAATGTTGATGGGCTATTGCGTGGGGATTATCAAAGCCGAATGAGTGGATATGCAACAGGAATACAGAATGGGTTCCTATCACCAAATGACGTGAGAACACTTGAAAATATGGATTTAATTCCCGATGATCTTGGCGGAAATCTATATTTAGTTAACGGTTCAATGCAAAAATTATCAGATGCGGGTGCGGCCTATAAATCAAAACCTGAAACAAAGGAGAGTGAATTTTTATGAATTTAAAAACGCAAAACAACAATGATAAAAATTCAAAATATAGTTTCTGTAAATTGAGTCCAGCGTCACGCTGGTGGAACTGGATAAATAATGAAAGTGAAAGGATTTTAAAAATTGATGGAGTCATAGCTGAAGAATCGTGGCTTGATGATGAAATAACACCAAAACAGTTTAAATCTGAGCTTATGTCAAATTCCGGAGATATAACTGTACAAATTAACTCCCCGGGCGGCGATGTGTTCGCAGCTGCTCAAATTTACAACATGCTAATGGACTACAAAGGCAATGTAACTGTTAAAATTGATGGTTTAGCAGCATCGGCGGCTTCAGTTGTTGCTATGTCAGGAACACGAGTTTTAATTTCGCCGGTTAGTCAAATTATGATTCATAATCCTATGACAGTTGCTATTGGAAACACCGAAGAAATGAGCAAAGCGATAGAAATGCTCTCGGAAATAAAAGAATCCATCATTAACGCATATGAACTAAAAACTAATCTTCCGAGAGATGAAATCTCAAAGATGATGGATGCAGAATGCTGGATGAACGCACGAAAAGCCATAGAATTTGGATTTGCTGATGAAATTATGTATACAGAAAAAAATCAAAATTCTGAAAAAGTTTCAAACAGCTATATATTCAGCCGCATGGCAGTTACAAACAAATTAATAGATAAATTAAAAAACAAAAATCAAAACAAAATTACAGTGGAGTCGCTACAAAAGCGGCTCTTTCTACTTAAAAACTAGGAGGAATTTAAAATGAATAAAATTTTAGAACTTAGAGAGAAACGCGCTAAAGCGTGGGACGAAGCAAAGAACTTTTTAGACAGCACATGTAAGGAAGGGAAATTTATCTCTGATGAAGATAACTTGACTTATGAAAAAATGGAAAAGGAAGTAGTGGATTTAGGCAAAGAAATAGATATCTTAGAACGCCGAGAAGCTCTCGATGCTGAACTTTCAAAAACAATAAATATGCCAATAAAAGAACATCCTTTTTTAGAAAAAATCAAATCTAAAACCGGACGAGCAAGCAATGAATACAAAGATGCGTTTTGGAAGTCTATGAGAAATAAAAGCAGTTTTGAAATTAAAAACGCTCTTGAAGCAGGCACAGACTCAGAAGGTGGGTATTTAGTACCAGATGAATTTGAAAAAACTTTAATTGAAGCTATTGAAGAAGAAAATATTTTTAGAAAACTTGCAAATGTGATTCAAACTTCAATCGGAGACAGAAAAATCCCAGTAGTCGCAACAAAAGGTACAGCTTCATGGGTAGATGAAGAAGGAACAATACCTGAAAGCGACGATAGTTTCAGCCAGGTTTCTATTGGAGCATACAAGCTTGCAACTATGATTAAAGTTTCTGAAGAACTTTTAAACGATAGCGTATTTAATCTTGAGAGCTATATCGCCACGGAATTCGGAAGACGTATCGGAAATAAAGAGGAAGAAGCGTTTATCATTGGTGATGGAACGGGTAAACCTACAGGAATTTTGGCGGCAATGGGTGGTGGTCAACTTGGAAAAACCACATCCAGTTCTACTTCAATTACGTTTGATGATATTATAGATTTATATTATTCACTTAAATCTCCGTACCGCAAAAATGCCTCATTTATAATGAATGACTCAACAGTTAAAGCAATTAGGAAACTCAAGGACGGCTCGGGCAACTATATATGGCAACCTTCAATGACGGCAGGTGTTCCCGATACAATTTTAAATTGTCCTGTTTATACTTCGACATATGTTCCGGCTATCGCTGCGGGAAATAAAACAGTAGTATTCGGTGACTATAGTTATTACTGGGTGGCCGACAGGCAAGGCAGAAGCTTTAAGAGGTTAAATGAACTCTACGCAGTAACGGGTCAAGTAGGATTTGTCGCTTCACAAAGAGTAGACGGAAAACTGATACTTCCCGAAGCAGTTAAATATCTGCAACAAAAAGCTTAAATCAATGTACAGTGTACAATTTACAATGTACAACTAAATTAATAAGTTAAAAATGCTTTACGGAAAGGAATGGGACTTTTAATGGGTTATAACGTGAAGAATTATACAGAACAAGGTGGAGAAAAAACTGTAATTGGTGGTATACTTGAAATAAAAGAAGGCGCTACAGTTACGGGGTTGCCAAGTATCCCGAAAGCTCAGAATCAAGCAGATAGCACTGCTACGACAGTTGCTGATTTAAAGTCGGATTTTAACGGTTTACTTTCTAAATTAAAAGAATCAGGATTAATGGTTCAAGATGAGTCAGAATAACACCTTAGAAAATCTGCTTGAAAAAGTTAAGAAAAACCTGATTATATCGCATAGTGAAGATGATGATTTGATAAGAGAATATATAAAAGCTGCTATTTGTTATGCAGAAAGTTATCAAAAGCTAAAGATTGGCTATTATTATGAAAATACTATTTTGCCAACTACAGAGCAAGCAATTGTTATGCTTTCTTCTCATTTTTATGAATCACGTGACGGCTCTGCAGGCGGTTTCTTTGCAGATAATGTAAGCGCAGCAAGTCAGGTATGGACTACTGTGAATGTACTTTTAAGACCGGATAAAAACTGGAAAATTTAGAGCAATGTACAATTTACAATTAATTTAAGGCTATTTATATAAAAGCACGAAGTGCAAACCTTAATTGTACATTGTAAATTGTAAACTGTAAATTATTGCGACTGGAGGGAGCAAAATTTGAGCTTTGGAAAAATGAAGGAATTTATAGATATAATCTTGCCAACAAAAAGTACAGATTCAGAAGGCTTTTCGGTTAATCACGATGAGATTTTAGCAAACGTCAGAGCATACAAAGAAGAAAGACACGGGAGTACAAGATGGGCAAATATGGCGTCGTTTTCCGACGCTACTGTGCTTTTTAAGTTTAGAAAAATACCGGGTTTAGAAATCACAACTAAAATGATAATTGTCTGCAGCTCAGGAAGATATAGTATAACCTCCGTAGAAAATGTTAAAGGCAAAAATATGTATATTGAAGTCTATGCAAAAGAGGTAAAACCAAGTGGCTAAAGCTACAATAAAAATGCCCGAAGAATTTCTTTTAAAGTTATCAAATCTTGGAAATAAAACAGATGAAATAATCTCTAATGCTCTCGAAGCCGGAGGAAAAATTGTTCTTTCCGAAGTTAAATCAAATTTAAAATCCACAATCGGAAAAAACACTAAATATCAATCAAAAAGTACAGGAAAACTCGTATCCTCGCTTGGCCTTTCCCCTGCTAAACTTGACAGAAATAACAACTACAACGTTAAAGTGGGGTTTTCTGAGCCGCATGATGGCAAAACATCAAACGCCATGATTGCTAACATAATTGAATACGGGAAATCCGGTCAGCCACCAAAACCATTTTTAAAACCGGCTAAACGAAAATCAAGAAACGCGTGTATTAAAGCTATGAAATTAAAAATAGAAAGTGAGATAGAAAAAATATGAGCATTTTATCTGAACTAAAAGAAATACTATCTTCGCTTGAAATTCAGGTAGAAACAGGCGTTTTTAGCAGCACTCCACCTGATGAATATCTTGTTTTAACGCCAATAACTGACGAACTTGACTATTTTGCAGATAATTTACCACAATTTGAAATATCAGAAGTCAGAATTTCACTTTTTACAAAATCAAATTACATAAAAAGAAAAAATCAGATCACAAATTTACTTTTGGGGTCTGATTTTACTATTACACAAAGGCGGTATATCGGTCACGAAAATGATACCGGATACCACCATTATTCAATTGATACTCAAAAACAATACATAATTTAATTAGGAGGAATTTTTTTGTCAACAATAGGACTCGATTCGCTGTTTTATGCGAAAATAACAGAAGATGAAAACGGAGATGAAACATATTCATCACCAATCAAACTTGCTAAAGCTATGACTGCAGAGATTTCGGTTGAACTTGCAGAAGCTACTCTTTACGCCGATGATGGAGCTTCGGAAATAGTTAAAGAATTTAAATCAGGTACAATTTCTCTTGGAATTGATGATATAGGCATAACTGCGGCTCAAGATTTAACAGGTGCAAAAATAGATGATAATCATGTAATAATATCTACAAGCGATGATGCTTGCAGCCCTGTAGCTATTGGATTTAGAGCTAAAAAATCAAATGGTAAATACAGATACTACTGGCTTTACAGAGTAAAATTTGGAATACCCGGAGCAAGCTTACAAACTAAAGGCGATTCAATAACTTTTTCTACCCCAACAATTGAAGGAACTGTAATGAGAAGAAATAAAGTTGATACCCTTAATAATCATCCTTGGAAAAGCGAAGTAAATGAAGATGACAGTTCAGTACCGAGTAATATAATCTCCACTTGGTTTACTGAAGTGTATGAACCAAGCTTTACAAGTTCTGAATCTGATGGCGAGGAGTGATTTTTTATGATTTCAGACAGAAGTACGTCTGTTAAAATAGGAGAAAAAGAATACGACCTGATTTTGACTACACGAGCTACAAAGGAAATAGCTAAACGGTACGGCGGTCTTGAAAATTTAGGCGATAAATTGATGAAATCTGAAAACTTTGAAATGGCAATTAGTGAAATCATTTGGCTTTTAACTCTTCTTGCAAATCAAAGTTTACTTATTCACAACTTTAAAAATCCCAAAAACAAAAAAGAACTTTTAACCGAAGAAGAACTTGAACTTTTAACTACTCCCTTACAATTAACAAATTACAAAGAAGCAATAATCGAGGCTATGGCTAAAGGAAAAAACAGAAATATTGAAAGTGAAAATACAAATTCAAAAAACAAAGCAGCCGAGTAAATGAAGACGAATTCTTTACTCGGCTTATGTATATTGCTAAAGTTCATCTTAATTTAACTTTTGATGAGTTTTGGCTTATGCCTATAGGTTTAATCCTTGATTTATGGGAATGCCATAGACAATATCATGGCATTTCTAAACCTAAAATTAAAAGATATATTGATGAAGTTATTCCTTCGGGAATTTAAAAAAATTAGTTTTAGTGGAGGTATTTTTAATGAATGAACTTAAAATATTTAAAAATAATGATTTTGGAGAAATCCGAACAGTAACTATAAATGGAGATCCGTATTTTGTTGGGAAAGATGTTGCGGAGATTTTAGGATATACAAATCCTCGCAAAGCAGTTATTGATCATGTTGATGAAGACGATAAAACAGATGGGGTAACGATTCGTGACTCCATCGGAAGAAACCAAAATCCTGTATTAATAAATGAAAGTGGACTTTACAGTTTGATTTTATCCAGCAAACTTCCAAAAGCTAAAAAATTTAAACGTTGGGTAACAAGTAAGGTTTTACCTGAAATACGAAAAACCGGATCATATACAAAAGCTCCTAAATCATTTAAAGAAGCACTTTTTCTTGCGTACAAACAACAAGAACAAATTGAAGAACTTGAAAAAATAAAAGCTTGGATTGGAAACAAAAGAGAAGCTACAGCTATGAATACCGCAAGCCAGAAATCAAAAGAAGTAAAAAAGTTACAAGTGGCGCTAGACCTCGAAATGTCTTTTGCAACTGTTAAAAAAGTAGAAAAACTTACAGGCAGAAAATACAATTGGAGAAACCTAAAAAAATATTGTCAAGATGCAGGACTTGGCTGGAACAAAGCTTTTGATGCAAATTACGGAAGTGTAAACAGTTACCCTATAGAGGCTTGGAAAAATGTATATGGCTTAGATTTATAATATCGAAATACATGATATATCTTTTATTTTGGAGGTGAGGAAATGTCGGATAAATTTGGCTTAAAGATCGGAATTGAAGGCGAAAAAGAATTTAAAAATTCAATTAGAGATATAAATAACTCTTTTAAGCTTCTTAAAAGTGAAATGAACTTAGTTGTTTCTGAATTTTCAAAACAAGAAAATTCCATGGGTTCTTTATCATCAAAAAGTGAGGTTTTAAGCAAGCAAATCACGCTTCAGAAAGAAAAAATAGAACTTCTAAAAGGTGCCCTTAAAAATTCTACAGAATCTTTTGGAGAAAACGACAGGCGCACTCAGGCTTGGGCTGAGAAACTTAATAACGCTGAAGCAGATCTTAATAAGATGGAAAACACTTTATCGGAATACAAATCCAAAATTGATGAAACAAATACTCCGCTTGAAAAATTAACAAGTGAAATTTCTAATCAAGAAAATGAGCTTAGGTTATTAGAAACTGAGTATAAAAACGTAGTTTTAGGGCAAGGTAAGAATTCGTCAGAAGCTAAAAATCTTGCAGGGCAAATTAAAAATCTAAACAGCGACATTAATGAAAACAAAAATAAGCTAAATGAAGCAGAAAAAGCAACAAATGAGCTTGGAAATGAGATGGATGATACTTCTAAAAAGACTAATATTTTCGGCGAAGTTTTAAAAGCTAATTTGGCTTCGGATTTAATTCAAAACGGAATTAAGAAAATTGTTGATGGCTTTAAAAAGCTAAAAGATTCTATCGTTTCTTATGTAAAAAGAGGAATAGAACTTTCAAACAGAGAAACCGAAAACCGCCAAAAGCTCCTACAAGTTATGCAAAACACTATGAACGCAAGGTTCGAAGATGCTGAAAGTATTGAGGCGCTTATCTCTAAACAAGAAAAACTCGGCGTAGTTTCTAAAACAACTCAGCTTGGCGGAGCTCAAGAATTATCTACATATCTAACCAAAAAAGAAACACTTGAAAAACTAATTCCCGTAATGAACGACATGATTGCCCAGCAATACGGAATTAACGCTTCTCAAGAATCGGCTGCAAACATCGCAACAATGCTTGGAAAAGTTATGGACGGCCAAACCGGAGCGTTATCGAGATACGGATATAAGTTCGATGAAGCTCAAGAGAAAATTCTAAAATACGGAACTGAAGAACAAAGATGTGCTGTTTTAACAGAAGTGATAACGTCATCAGTTGGAGGTATGAACGAAGCTTTAGGCCAAACAGATGCAGGCAAAATGGCGCAGTTATCTGCAACACTTGAAGAAACCCAAACAAGGATTGGAGCAGTAGCCAATGAAATAAAGCTATCTTTTGCTCCAATGCTCAGTGAAATCGGAAACAGGGCTTCAGATGCAGGCAATTCTTTTGGAAAGTTAGTTGAATCCATTTTATCAGGCGACGATGATTTATCAGACGAAATAGAAAAATTCAAAGAAAGCGTTAAAACTTTAATTACAGAAATCGGGAAACAAATGCCCGCCTTTATTGAACTTGGCGGGCAAATTATCAGCGCGATCGCTGAAGGTTTATGGGCAGCAATAGAGCCTTTTGCAGGCCAAATTGCAGGTTGGGGTTTAGTTATTGCAAGCGCAATTATCGCTTTAGGGCCACCACTTTCTGCGGCTGTCGGAGCAGTTATGGCGATGGTTTCAAGCGCTATTCTTACTTGGCCTGTAGCATTAGGAGTAGCTCTTGCAGGATTACTTGTCGCCTTCTGGCCGCAAATTTCAAAATTTTTCAGCGATTTATGGACAGGAATTTCATCATGGTGCAGTGATATTTGGGGAAAAATAACGGCGTTTTTAAGCGAGCATTGGCAAGATATTCTTCTTTGGATCACATCTTGGCCAATAGCGCTAATTAAAACTTTAACCAACTTTTGGCCGCAAATTTCTGCTTGGCTAAGTGGTATTTGGGATAACATCACATCTGCTATTGAGCCAATGCTAAATTGGTTTGAAAATATGGGAAATAAAATCAGCTTGTTTATTGAAAATTCAATGGAGAATATAAAGAATTTCTTTATTAACAGTTGGAATAGTATTGTTTCATTTTTTACAGAAACCATACCTTCATTTATTGAGAATATTATTGATTGGTTTAAAATGTTACCGTATAACTTAGGATTTTTAATAGGCCAAATAATTGGACATATAATAAAGTTTGGTGCTGATTTGTGGAACCTCGCAACAGTTACTGTTCCTGAATTTATATCTAAAGTCGTAACATTTTTTTCAGAACTGCCGGGTAAAATTCAAACTTGGCTTTTAGAAACTATATCAAAAATCTCGGAATTTTTTGAAAAGATGGTAAACACAGGAATTACAAAAACAACCGAATTTATGACAAACGTAGTAAAGTTTTTCTCAGAATTGCCAGATAAAATCAATACATGGCTACAAAATACAATGAACAAAATTTCAGAATTCTTTACAAATTCAGTAAACATAGCAACAACAAAGACAAGTGAATTTTTGAATAATGTGATAAATATAATAAAGAACTTGCCGAGTCAAATAGCAAATTGGCTTTCAAGTACAATACAAAAGATTACGTCTTGGGGTTCTGATATGGTTTCAAGAGGACGCCAAGCTGCGATAGATCTATTTAACGCTGTAGTTAATAAAATTAAAGAAATTCCGGGGCAAATGGTGTCTATAGGCAAAAATATTGTACAAGGCATTTGGAACGGAATATCTAATTCTATTTCTTGGATAACGAGCAAAGTTAAAGAATTTGCAAGAGGAATACTCGACGGCATGAAATCTGCACTTGGCATTCATTCTCCGTCAAAAGTGTTTGAAGAACAAGTTGGCAAAAACATGGCACTCGGTATTGGCAAAGGCTTTACAAACACCATGAACGATGTTCAAAAAGAAATGCAAAAAGCTATTAATACTGATTTCGATATGTCAATAAATGGAAATACATCGTTGTTACCATATAGTTCTATTTCCGGATCAGGATTAAACAGCGATAATGTCTTATTAAAATTAGATTCTATTTTGTCACTTCTTGAATACTACATTCCTGAACTTCAAAACAGACAGCTTTGCTTAGATACCGGAGTTTTAGTCGGCGAATTAACGCCACCAATAAATCGAGAACTTGCAAAAATTGAAATGAACCGGGAGCGTGGAAGATAATGATTAATGGAGTTACTTTTACTTCAATAAATACAAATATTTCAAAGCACAGCTATACCGATTTTGGAGTGATTTTAACTGAACAAAATATCGGACTCCCCTCACCTAAAACTTACACAGTAAACATTGAAGGCATGGACGGAAATCTTGATTTATCCGAATGTTTTGGTGAAATGAAATATGAAAATAGAACACTAAAGTTTACTTTTGAGTCAATTGATAAAATAACTGACTGGCAAGCTAAAATGATAAATATTTCTTATTTTTTACACGGTCAGAAAATGAAAATTACTACTTGGTCTGATCCGAATTTTTACTATATCGGTAGGTGCCAAATTGATGAGTATAATTCTAGTCAAAGACTCGGTAAAATAGTTATTTCTTGCGATTGTGAACCTTTTAAATACAAGCAAAATATTACTACTTTCAATTTAATCGAAGGCACAAATACAGTAAATAACTCAAGAATGACGGTTTATGCAGACCTAATAAATGAAGGAGAAATTACGATAAATTCAAAAGTTTATAGCGCAGGAACGCACCTCCGAGCTATTAAACTCAAAAGCGGCGTAAATACTTTAAATTCAAGCGGTAACGCTACCATCATATTTCAGGAGGGCGAAATTTAATGCAGTATAAAATATTTTGTGACGACTACATTTTATACGATTCAGAATTGAATGAATTTCAGCTTGGGAATCCTGTTTTAAAGCAAGAATTAAATATGATTGATGAACTAACATTTACGATTTATCCAAATCATCCGTATTTTAATAACATATCAAAATTAAGCTCGGTAGTTCGTGTACATCGTAATGACAATCTGATTTTTAAAGGTCGAGTGATTAATTCAGAGCTTGGTTTTCATAATGAAAAAAAGATTGTTTGTGAAAGTGTTCTTGCTTTTTTACTTGATACTGTCATCCGTCCATTTGATTTCCCTAATGATGAGCAGTTTTCAAACTTAGATTATAATCATAATAATGTAGTTGAATATTTTTTGAATTGGATTTTATCTTGCCATAATTCTCAAGCTAAAGATTTCCAGAAAATACAGCTCGGAAACGTAACTGTTACTGATGCAAATAACTATTTATCACGTTCAAGCATTGAATATCTGAGTTCTTGGGAAGTTGTAAATTCAAGGCTTTTGAGAATTTATGGTGGATATTTAATTTTAAAAGAAATTGATGGCGAAAATGTTCTTGATTATATTGAAGATTTTACATCTGATAGTACTAAAAATGGGAATAAATTAGTTTGTACGCAAAACATAGAATTTGGCTCAAATCTTCTTGATTTAACTGAGGAAATAAACGGTGCAGACATTAAAACAGGAATTATCCCACTTGGAGTAAGAATTGAAGATGATAATGGTAATCAAACAGACAAATATTTGACTATTGAAAGTTTACCTGACGGCGAGCTTTCTTCCGGCATCATAAAAACAGGAGATCATATTTTAAATACCACGCTTGCGGCAAACTATGGCGTTATTTATGAAGTTATTAAATTTGAAGATGTTAAAATCGCAGAAAACCTGCAATCTAAAGCTCTTTCTTATCTTGCGGATAGTATTAAATTTAAAAACGAGATAAGGATAAAAGCGATTGATTTAAAGCTTACTGATGATCAAATCAGGGCTTTTAAAATTGGTGAATATATTAGATGTCTTAGTAGTCCACATGGAATTGATAACATTTATCTTCTACAAAAAATATCAGTAGACATGAAAAATCCGCAAAACACAGTGATTGAACTTAATAAATCATCACTTAGTTTTACGGATAAAGTTTTAGAAAATAAAAAGAACACAGATAACATAATAAACCGTGTTGACAAGATTGAGAGAGGATATATTAATAACGGTAGTATAACCGATATTGCAAATGAAACTATTGAAAACAGCTCTGCATTTGAACAAAATAGTAAGGCGATTATGTCTCAAGTATCTGAAAACTACACTAAAATCACTGATTTTGAAACGTATAAGACTGATGTATCTACTCAATTTACACAGACAAATGAAGATTTTACCTATCAATTTTCAAATTTAACTGAACTCATAAATAACTTAGATGCTGATTCAGCGGAGCAGTTTAACAATATAATTAAGTACATTAGATTTATTGATGGAAATATTATTTTAGGGGAAGTAAATAACAGTTTGATGCTTAAGATTAGTAATGATAAAATTTCTTTTTTGCAAAATGGTATAGAAGTTGCCTATATGACAAACAACAAACTTTACATTACCGACGGAGAATTTTTAAATTCACTCCAGCTCGGTAATTTTGCTTTTTATCCACGTTCAAACGGTAATCTATCTTTTAAGAAAATTAAATAATTATATACTATACATTTGAAAGACTGAAAGGAGTGATATTGTGGGAACAAGTGGCAATATGTCAACAAGCAATCAATATGTAAAATATACAGTATCGATATCACAAAACTCTCAAAGCGTCTCAGGGAACTATTCCAATGTTACAGTGTCGGTGCGGTTCTTCAGAACGAACAGCGGCTACACAACTTATGGATCAGGCATATGTTTCTGTAAAATTAATGGCACGACTTATTCTACGACCGTATCTCCCTCACAAAAAATAACAGATTCAGGTATAAATCTATTTAGCAAAACGCTTGATATATATCATAATAGCGACGGGACAAAAACGCTTACTTGCTCGGCTTGGATAAGTATGGATACCCCTCTTACGAGTAATGAGCAATCATATTCACAAACTTTATCCACAATACCAAGAGCAAGCAACCCAACACTTAGTTCAAGTTCTGTTACTATGGGGAATTCAGTAACAATAAGCACAAACAGAGCGTCAAGTAATTTTACACATAGTTTATATTATCAAATCGGCTCAGGCGGATGGAATACTATTGGTACCGGAATCGGAACAAGCAAAAGCTGGACTGTTCCGATGAGTCTTGCTAACAGTACTCCAAATTCCACGAGTTTAAGTGTAAAACTTTGGCTTGAAACATATAACGGCAGTACGTATATAGGTTGTAATAGTGTAAGTTTAACCGTAAATGTTCCTTCCAGCGTTGTACCGACAATCAATTCTGTTAATTTGTCTGAGGCTGTTTCAGGAATTTATTCACAGTTTGGCGCTTATGTTCAGGGCAAATCTAAAATCACAGGCGCTATTTCAGCAAGTGGGAGTTATTCGAGCACAATAAAATCGTATTCTGTTAGCATTAATAACGCTTCTTACACCTCAAGCAATTTCACAACTGATTTTTTGACAACAAATGGTTCTAATACCTGCAACGTTAAAGTTACAGACAGTAGAGGGCGCACGATATCTCAGAGCGTAAATTTTAACGTTATAGAATATTCAAGCCCAACGATTAATTCTTTTTCAGTTTCAAGATGCAATCAAGACGGAACACCAAATGATGAAGGAAATTTTGCAAAATGTGTAGTTTCAGCTTCGATTTCAAGTGTAAATAACAGGAATACAAAACTTTTCCAGATTAAATACAAGAAAATCTCAGAAACAGAGTGGAATATCCTTGATTTAGACAGCACGAATTATACGCTAAATACCACACAGATAATACAAAATATAGACACCGAATCGGAGTACAATTTTAAGATTGTTGCTACTGATTTTTTTAGTTTTGCAGAATATTTGCACAATTTATCTACAGCATATACACTTATGGATTTTAATCAAAGCGGCAAAGGATTGGCTATTGGAAAAGTTTCAACTGAAAATGCTTTTGAAATTAGTATGGATACTAAACTTACAGGAAATTTTTCTATTAACAATAAATCTATTTTTGATTTGATTTATCCGGTAGGTTCAATATATATGAGCGTAACCGAAACAAATCCAAGCTTACTTTTTGGTGGGTCATGGACTGCTTGGGGCAAAGGCAGAGTCCCCGTTGGAATAAATACAGGGGATTCAAATTTTAATACAGTTGAAAAAACGGGTGGAAGTAAGGCGCATCGTCATGACTGGCGCATTGGAATGCATTGGTGGTATGGGGGCGCTTGTGGTGAAAATGTCGGAAACAGTACAGGTGCTTATGTTTATTCGGATAATCGATATGACGGTTGGGGTCGCAATCTTGATGGCAAATCTTGCCCGGTGAACAATGCAATTTACAACAGTAAAGCAACAACATCTGCTGAACCTAACGGGAAATACTCACAAGGTAATACATCCGAAACAAGTACGCTTCAGCCGTATATCGTTTGCTATATGTGGAAACGAACGGCTTAATTTTTTGCACAGAAGAAATCAAAAGATAGAAATTTTATTTAACTATTAAAAGGAGTTTTTAAAATGAGTAAAAAAATATATTTGAGTCCGAGCGCACAGATAAATAACATTTATGCGTCAGGAAATACAAACGAATGTGAACAATGTAATAGGATTGCGGAGTATGCAAAAAAAGCTCTTGAAAAGTGCGGGTTTAATGTCAAGAAAGCACCTCAAGGGCAAGCAATGAATACGAGTATTAAAGAAAGCAACAGCTGGAGCGCGGATTTACATATTCCAATTCACACAAATGCTTTTAACGGTCAAACTCTTGGTGGGACTCTTGTTATGATTTATAGCAACGCCGAAGAAAACAAAAAAGCAGGACAAGCTATTTTAAACGCAGTTGCACCTATTTCTCCCGGCCCCGATTACAGTTTAAGAGTAAACTCAAGCCTTGCAGAGCTTAATTCTACAAAAGCTATTGCGGTATATTTAGAGGTTGAATTTCACGACCAAAAAGACGGTGCAAATTGGATAATCAACAACGTGAAATCTATCGGTGAAGCTATTTGCAAAGGCGTTTGCGGTTATTATGGAGTCGTGTATAAGGCAGATGCATCAGTTCCAAATGAATCTTCAAATAAGATATATAGAGTACAAGTAGGAGCATATTCTCAAAAGCAAAATGCTGAGAATTGCCTTCAAAAAGTAAAGAACGCAGGATTCCCCGACGCCTTTATATCGGAGGTAAACAAATGAATCAAGATATATCAAAAATGGTTATAATTTCCGTTATAGTTGAAGGAATCATAACTTATTTTAATGAATTTTTTATATCTGGAGCTATCCCGTGGCAGATGATTGCAAGTTTATTACTTGGAGTAATTGTTTCTATATCATACAAATTTGATTTACTAAAACATTTAGATTTAGAGTCTGATATACCATACATAGGTTCTATTTTAACAGGAATACTTTTTTCAAGAGGCAGCAACTACATGCATGATATTTTGAAAACACTTAATATCATGTGATTTTGAGGTGTGGAAATATTGAATGAAATTCAAAAAAATAAATTAATAACGCTTAAAAAGCAAGGCAGAAGTTATAGAGAAATAGCTTCTGCCCTTTCTATTTCAGAAAGCACGATAAAATCATTTTTTAGACGACAAAGATTAAAATTGAGAAAAATCCACACAGAGTGTAAAAATTGTGGTGTTACATTAGAAAAAAGTTCAAAGTCAAATTTTAAAAAATTTTGTTCAGACTTATGCAGATACAAATGGTGGAGAAAAAACACAGAAAACAATAGAAAATATTTAAAAACTAATATTTGCAAGAATTGTAATAAAAAGTTTGGAAGCTATGATAACAAAGATAAAAAATACTGTAGCCATGAATGCTACATTGAAAATAGATTTAAAAAAACAGAAAGGAAAATCCATCTATGACGAGCGAGCAATTTGAAGCTGAAAAAGAATATCAGTCTAGAATGAGTATAATGAGAGCTATGCTAAATTTAGGACTGATAACAAAAAGTGAGTACAATAAAATTGATACCAAATTCTTAAAAAAATACTCTCCGATATTCGGCAGTTTATATCGATAAAATAGCTTGATACAGAGCTTTATATGAGGTAATATGTGTACTACCAAAATACTTATTCTAATACTTTTTAGTAGAAAAAATAGGGGAATTAATAAAATGAAAAGAGAAATTGTAAAAGTTATTCCATTAATAGATAAACTACCAAAAAAGAAAAAAGTGGCTGCATATGCTAGGGTATCGAGTGAAAAGGATGCAATGATGCACTCTTTATCTGCGCAAATAAGCTATTACAGCAAATTAATTCAGAATAATCCAAACTGGCAATATGTTGGAGTTTATGCAGATGAAGCCCGGACGGGAACCAAAGATTCAAGACCTGAGTTTCAAAGACTTTTGGAAGACTCAAAACAAGGAAAAATTGATATGATAATTACAAAGGGGGTATCAAGATTTGCAAGAAACACATTGACTGTACTTGAAACAATAAGAGAATTTAAGACTTTAGGAATAGATGTATATTTTGAAAAAGAAAATATTCACAGTTTATCAGAGGATGGCGAGCTTATGCTTACTCTCCTCTCTTCTTTTGCTCAGGAAGAAAGCTTATCTGTTAGTGAAAACTGCAAATGGAGAATTAGAGATAAATTTAAGCAAGGAATTTCCACAAGTTTTAAAATGCTTGGATATCAAATTAATAACGGAAAAATTGAAGTAATTGATGATGAGGCTACAATAGTAAAAATGATTTTTGATGATTACCTAAGTGGCATGGGGATAAATGCTATTGTTCGTAAACTTAGGGATAAAAATGTGCCTACCAAAGATGATGGAACATGGCGAGAAAGCACAGTCAGAGGAATTCTTAAAAATGAAAAATATACAGGAGATTTACTGCTTCAAAAGACATTTATCAAAGATCACATAACTAAAAAACAATTAAAAAACAAAGGAGAATTACCGATGTACTATGTAGAGAGCAATCACAAAGCAATTATTGATGCCGATACTTTTCAAAAAGTTCAAGATGAAATAAGAAAGCGAGCAAAACACCAAAAGGCTAAAAACAGCTCTAAAAAATACGTTTTTACCGGTAAGATAGGATGTGGTCTTTGTGGCAAAAACTATAGAAGAAAAATAGCTGCAAGTGGCACGAAGTATGCAAAGCCAATATGGATTTGTGCTACGTTTAACAGCTATGGTAAAAAGTATTGTCCTTCAAGTAGAGTACCCGAAGAAACAATCAAAAAGCTATCTTGTGAGGTACTTGGAATCACAAAGTTCGATGAACAAATATTTAAAAACAAAGTAAGTAAAATCATTGTTCCGAGTAAAGGCAAACTTAAATTTATTCTTAATGATGGTAATAAAGTCTTGAAAACATGGAATTATCCATCTAGAAGTGAGTCTTGGACAAAAGAGATGAGAAATTTAGCAAGCGATAAAGAAATTAATCGTTTAGAAAGGGTGAAATCAATTGAACACAGCAAGGTCAGTAACTGTAATCCCGGCAACGCTTAATTTATTTACTAATACTTCAAAAATATCATCAACTATGAGAAAAGTAGCAGCCTATGCCAGAGTTTCTACTGATACCGAAGAACAACTTTCAAGTTACGAAGCACAAGTTGATTATTATACAAGGTACATAAAATCAAAAAACAATTGGAATTTCGTGGAAGTTTATACTGACGAAGGTATAAGTGCGACCAACACCAAAAAACGTGATGGCTTTAACAGAATGATAAAAGATGCACTTGATAGAAAGATAGATCTTATTATTACGAAGTCAGTCTCAAGATTTGCTAGAAATACAGTTGATACTTTAACCACTGTTAGAAAACTTAAAGAAAAAGGCGTGGAAGTATATTTTGAGAAAGAAAATATTTATACGCTTGATTCTAAAGGAGAATTACTCATAACAATTATGAGTTCGCTTGCACAAGAAGAATCAAGATCAATAAGCGAAAATGTAACGTGGGGACAAAGAAAAAGATTTGCTGATGGTAAAGTTTCTCTTCCCTACAAAAATTTTTTAGGCTATGAAAAAGGAGAAGATGGCAGTCCTAAAATAATAGAGAAAGAAGCTAAAATCGTAAGGCTAATATACAGGTTATT
The DNA here is from genome assembly GCA_900552265.1 of uncultured Oscillospiraceae bacterium. Taxonomy (GTDB): domain Bacteria; phylum Bacillota; class Clostridia; order Oscillospirales; family Acutalibacteraceae; genus UMGS1491. The sequence continues at coordinate 130,952 of URZE01000003.1, read as the reverse complement.
TCTTGAGGGAAAGACAATATCCGCAATTTCAAAACACTTAACAGACGAGAACATACCGACTCCATCAGGTAAGAAAAAATGGACTACAAGTACGATCAGAAGTATTTTGACTAATGAAAAATACAAAGGTGATGCTCTTCTTCAAAAATGCTATACAGTTGATTTTCTTACAAAGAAGCAGAAGAAAAATGAAGGTGAAGTTCCGCAATATTATGTAAAAAACAGTCACGAAGCGATCATTTCTCCTGAAATTTATGATTTAGTACAAGATGAACTTAAGAAAAGAGAGCAATCAAAAGTTAATCACAGTTGCAAAAGTATTTTTTCAAGTAAAATTATATGCGGAGAATGTGGCAGTTTTTATGGTTCAAAAGTGTGGCATTCAAATGATAAATATAGAAAAGTGATATGGCAATGCAACAACAAATTTAAGAACAAAAAGAAATGCAAAACTCCTCATTTGACTGAGGAGCAAATAAAGAAAGAATTTGTGAAAGCGTTTAATAACCTAATTAGCAATAAAGATGAAATCATAAAAAACTGCAAGGATGCCATTTTAGAGCTCACAAATACTAAAAACATAGACGATGAAATATCAAAACTTCAAAAAGAAAATGAATCTGTAATAAATTTAATGAAAAATCTCATATATGAAAATTCAAGAAAAGCCATAGATCAAGCCGTTTACAACGAGAAATACGATTCTTACACCGGAAAATATGAAAAAATTAAAAGCGAATTGTCGAAATTAGAAGACAAAAAACAAGATTTGAAAGTTTGCACGGATAGAATAAAGATATTTATTGAAAACTTGAAAAGCAGTAACAAACTAATAGACGAATTTGATGAGAGACTTTGGTACACAATGGTAGATAAAGCTCTAGCTTATACAAATGGTAATTTATATTTTCAGTTTAAATGTAATGATCATACCTAACGTAAAATCCCCGCTAACTCTGTTTGCTAGCGGAGGTTGTAAAGTTATGTGTAATAAACATTGAATTGTCTAGTGTTTTCGCTCGGCCAGCAATCCACAACAGAGCCTGTACCAGGAATACCCTCCCAAAAAGGAAGAACATATTCTTTAAAAGTTTCTATTATACATTCCCCTGCAGGCTGCCCGTCTAAGCTATCTTCACGTTTTGTAAATTTAGAAAGATCTTTAATGAGCCACACTATTTTTGTAGGTTTAAACCAATATAAATTTCGTATTCTGTCCAGATAACACTGAATATTTAAAATTTTTAATCTGTCAGGTACTTTAAACTTACGTTCAACCTCTTTATAGAAATCTTCTATATCACTCCAATGGGATGCATTTGAAAAAATAAAATACGTTTCTTTATCAGGTATATGTTGTTTTTCCCATCGAAATAAACCGTTATTCAATTGTGTTATACTAATTGAATTTTCAGCGCGTGCGCTACTGCAAATGACCAGCAACGGCAAAATTATACTAAATAAAAATCTAATAATATTTCTTGTTCTCATTAAAATATTTCTCCTTTTTAAAATTTTAATCACATATTTTTAGTTCAATAAATTTATCATAGTGAGTAGATGTAAAATAAATTCGCATCGGTTGATTTGTAACGGTGTCAATAAGTACAACGAACCTAAATGGTCCTTCTTTTCTTCCTTGTTCTGCATAATATTCATAGCAACAATATTTCTTCTCTGTTAATTCACCTGGTTTTAATTGTAACGGATTACCTGCATTTTTAAATTTTTGGCCTTTAGGCCATCTCTTGTCATATAATTCAAATAGATATAAAATCATACTATTTTCAGCATACTCCTTTTCCTGGCTGGTAGTACCTTTATCGAAATGATTCGCACAATATTTTCTAAATCCTTCATTTTTTGCCAAAAAGCTTGCTATTTTCTCTGCATTTTCCCGTTTTAATCTTTCGAATAATTCTTTTTGCCGTTCCCTCTGTTCGTGTTCTATGCGTTCCTTTAAAACACTTTCCTCTTCATGTAGCGAATCACTACTACTAGAGTCTGATTCTCCGTCGCTATTTTCTGGAGACTTACGGCGTGGTGGAGAGGACGGTGGAGAAATCATCTCACGTATATATTGATATATCTGTTCCTTATGTCCAGAAAAAAATATTTTTTCAAAATTTTTTTCTGTTATGTAATCATTTAACAAACCATCTACACTTGTATCAAAAGCCTTATCTATTTCGAATTCATCTACATACTTATCCACATACCTTTTCATATCTATGTACTCACTATAACATGTAGGACATAAACCTAAACGCAAAATCTCATCTGATGAATTCTTATCTAAATCTTTGTCGCAGCCTTTGCACTTTTCAAGCTTCGAAAAACTTGCTATCAATTTCTTCTTATTTGGCACCAAAATCACCCCCTCTGCTTATTTTTTAATTTTTCTATCTAAAACTTGCTTCCTGGTTAGAAACACTACATTTTCAATTGTTGTATTTGCTGGCCAAACAATCTCAACGTAACTAAATGGGTCATCAAGATTACAGATTTTTACTTTTTCGCCTGTTCTATATCCTTCCAACTTTTTATTAGCTTCCATTTTTAAAAGATCTATTGTACCATATGAACTATCCCCTGGTTTCTTGCAAATAGAGTTTTGTAATAATTTTTTGTTTTCTTCCTCGACTGTAGTAATTTCTGCACGCCTTATTCTTTTTTTAGGTCTTATAGATACTTCACCAGATTGTTCCATATAACGTCTTTTCCCTTTAATAATCGGAGTTCTTATAAAGACCTTAGGTTTGGCTTTGACACGCTTTGCCAAAACTCTAGCAAACTGGGGAATAGGTGGCATATTTAATCACTCCTTTTATTTTTTTAATTTTGTTAATTCACTTAGAATATTTGAAACTTCACGTTCGGGCTTTAGTTGTGATCTTAATGTTTTACTGAGATCGTCATCCGCAATAACACAAGGCCAACTATATAATTCTGGATTTGGGCTTTTATAGCAATCATTTTGCGTATCAGCATCTGACAAAAACAGTACGTTCCAATTCGATCCTGTGTTTATGTAAATAACATTTAACGGCTCCTTGTATAGTATTTTTAAAATTTTATCCATAAGCATTTGCTTATTTTGAACACCTAGCAAATAAACATCGTTTTCCGTTCTGTTTTCGTCTAGCATAGAATATAAACTAAACTTCAAATTATATTTTTCTTTTTTTATAGCCTCTACTGCTTTATCTTTATTTGCTTTATAAACTATTGCTTTTTCTCCATTTGCAGTTTCTAAGTAAAAAAATTTCTTTTTGAATTCACGAAGTGCATCTTTTGTAAAATAAATCACGAAACATACCTCCAATAATATTCTTGCTAAAAATTTATTTATCTGTTATACCATAAATCACACGATTTTTCAAATTCCGTCAAAAATTACCTATATAACAAATATGGAAGTGCCTTAATTTCAAAACAAACCTGTAGCACATTATATCAAAAAAGATCATAATTTGCGATAACAATAAATTGGAATTTAGGTTCAAAAATTTAAATAAAAAAAGCGGCCGATTCGTTGTATTAGCCAAAATTAGCGGCATTCGGAGTTTCGACAAAATTTTCTTCCGTGCGAAAGTGCAACCGGTTGCATTTTTATAAATTTCTAAAACTATATAAACGATAAAATTTTGATACAAAAATCTCTCTAAAATAAAAGAAATCCCAGTATTACTGGGATTTTAGTTGTATCAATAGATACATAGAATTATGGTGGAGGCGAGGGGAGTCGAACCCCTGTCCGAAAAGCATTCACCTAAGCTTTCTACGAGTGTATCCGTTGATTGAATTTTCTGTATTAAGAGCACAACGGAAAACTCAAAAACACAGTATTCCCTAATTCATGACCAAAATCGAGAAAATTTTTGATTCACGTTCACCGCAAGTTAGTCACCTTAAGACAGTTGCGGTAGTCTGTCGAAAGATGTCACCCAATTATTAGGGCTATTAAGCAGCTTTTGCAACTCCTCTAAAATTAGCATAGAGTACATTGTTTTTGCTGTTTTTTGGCTTATCGCCATAAGTTGTTTTTCCATTTAATTGAAAAATGCGACTTTTAAAGCAGTTCCGCCTTGCTACTCGCTTACTTAAGCTCTTGTTCCCCGTCGAATCCATTACGCCCCCATATTTAAAAAACTGTTTCGAATTTTTGAGGATATAAATTCATTGGTTAACAAATCAAATAATACGGTGGTTAAACATATGCACAAATTTTTGTATTTTTCACTTTGAAACTCCATAGTGTACTCAAACGAAAACATTCCTTTTGAAAAAGCTGTTAGGATTGATTCACTACCAAGGTAAACTTCAAAGTTTTTTTTGATTATGTGCCATTTCAAAATAAGCGGCGAAAGCTCTTTTTCAATAAAGATATAAATTTTTTTACCCTTACAATAAGCATATAAAGGTTTCCCGCTTACAAAATCATCTATAATATATTCATTTCGAAATTTCTGAGATTTCTTCATTATCCAATATAGAAAATTCTCATTTTTATCCTTGAGATATATTACAGAACGTTTTGGCATACTGCGAACGTATTCGGAAGTGTAGGCTAAATTTCCGCAATTATCAGAGAAAATTAAATTTCCTTTCGAATGTCGAGAAACTTCACACTTTAAAATCATGTTGAGAATACCCTTTCCTAAAAGTGATTTCTCTCCTTGAAAGCTCTTTCTATGTCACGCTGAGTAGACTTTCGTGCCAAGTCTTCACGTTTGTCGTAAATTTTTTTACCTTTACAAAGACCCACTTGAACTTTGATTTTGGAACCCTTGAAGTATACCGAAATTGGAATTATCGAATAACCTTTTTGTTTTGTTTGACCGTAGAGTTTTGAAATTTCACGTTTATGCATAAGAAGTTTTCGCACTCTCCGTGGATCGGAGTTAAAAATGTTACCTTGTTCGTATGCTCCTATGTGAATTCCATTGGCAAAAAGTTCACCATTGACTACAGAGCACCATGAATCTTTAAGATTAACATTTCCACGTCGAAGCGACTTAACTTCCGTTCCTTTAAGTTCAATACCAGCCTCTGTACTGTCAATTATGAAATAATCATGAGAGGCCTTTTTGTTTCGAGCAATTGTTTTTGTTGATTCTTTACTCATATTATACCCCTCCAACTGTAATTTTATCACACACTAACTTAAATGTCAATCTAATTGTAGAAATAGTAATGTTAGAATGTAACAATGTTCTTTTAGTTGTTAAAATTTTTTTGATTTTTAATTTAAGTGAAAATCATACATCGTAAATTTTTGCACAAAAAAGCAACTACACGATTTTGTGGTGTAATTGCCTTTACTTCTGAAATTTTATTATATAAGATCTTGAAGGGCTGCTCTAAAGTTATCAAAATTTTCATAAAATCTGCTCATACCGCCGTTTTTGATGGCATCTGAAAGTTCCCTTCCGTTTGTAATACCACTTTCAGAAGCGTATTTTAGGAACAGTCGAGAGAGTATAGCATCCAAATTTTGACGAAGTTCATTACTTGAATTCGCAGGATTTGAAATGTTCATAATTGCCACATCCCAAACTTCTAAAAATTGTGGACAACTTAAACAGTTACGTCCTGAAGAAAGCCAAATGTTTTCCCAGGCTATACCTGGTTCTTGAATCGATTTTAAGAGAGTTTGATATATTGGTTTTTTTGTAAGAGCACTAATATTCGGAATTTTTTCAAAATCAGCAATCCCATGCTTATCATACACAAAAGCTGTAGTTAAAATTTTTGATAATATATAGAATATTTTTGCTTCTGTTTCAGGACTTAGCGACTCTAAAGTAGTGTTACTATCTACCAGAAATTTGCTTAATACAATCTCAAAATATGGACTATAAAATCTTGTGTACGTTTTTTTTGTTTTATAGTTGTGAATCGCAAATATTCTGTAAAATAAATCTTTCAAAATTTGATTTCTTTTTGCATTAATGGCAACTGTTTCTCCAAGGTTTTCCCTGTAATATACACCTTTTCCATCGTAAGTATAACTATTCATTCGAAGATCTTCGATACTATCTACGATTGGTACATTCATTCCTAAATATTCAGCAATGTCATTTGAGTTTCCACCTAATTGTGTAAACCATACGTCCGTAGAAAGAGGTTCGGAAGGGTAGTGTAGTATACGGGTTTCCGTTAGATTTTCCTGTTTGGAAGCTGTTGAATTACTTTCCTGTGCGGAGGGGGGTGATGAACTACCTTCTTGTGTGGAAGGTGTTGGATTTTCTTGTGGGGTTTCTGCGGAAAAATATTTTTTCCCACACAACGCAGAACCGACGATAAGTAACACTGCACCACTACAAATAGCAGCTTCTTTAGCTATGGTTTCAAGAGTTGAGCTGCTTTTTTGAGAATTGTGAACTTTCGAATCTTGAGGTTTTGTAGGTTCTGAAGCAGAGTTAGTTGCACAAAAAGAAGTAGAAGCTATTGTTGGTGCCAAAATGCAGGATATAAATTTCATTCTAAGTAATTTACTGTGTAATGATTTACCACTTGTTGAATAATTCATTATAATCTCCTTATATTTTAAATTAATCTTATACCAATATTAACTATATCAAATTTTTATCAAAAAGTAAAGAACATTAATGATTTAAAATTTAATCAAGCCAATATAAAATAAACAAATGTTAATTTAGCTCATATAAAGTTAGAAAAGCTTTATTCGATAATGTCTCGGATAGCTGCTTTGAAATTGTCGGGGTTTTCATAATATTTTTTCATAGCACTGTTGGAAATACAGGTATCAGACATAAACCTTGCACATATAAACCTTGCCCATAAGCGATACAAAGCAGAATCCATCATTTTTCTTGCCATAACAACGTCAAACACTGTTTCTCCGTTAAAATTATTGTAAACAACAACATTGTTATTCATTATTAAGTTATCCCAAAGAATCATTTGGTTTGATAAGTTTAAAGAATCAATTCCACATGTAAACCAACTATTAACCCACAATGATTGTGCTGGAGCACCTGTTGATTTGTTTAATAAATCAGTATTGGCAAATGACAATTTATCAAGTTCATCTGGAGATAAATTTCCGTGAGGACCTCCGAAACAGTAGTACAACATATTTATAATTTTAGAAAATATATAATACACTTTCGCTTCTGTATCAAGATCAATGGATATATCAGCAGTAGATCCTACTATGTCATTGTGTCCCTTAGAGACTAAAGTTATTTTACCGTCTATTAAAAATTTATTTAAAATGATGTGTATGTAACGATCATAACCTTGAACAAATTCTGTATCGTATTCGCTTAAGTAAATGCTTGATATTCTGTGAACTAAATTTCCTAAATTAGTGAGGTTGCCATGCTGTCCACATGCGATCACATTAATTGGTGTTCCTTCGGAATCAATGAAGGTCATATTTGATCTTGGAGCATCTTTGTTTATATTATCTTTTGTTTTCTCATCGAGCATATGTTCAATATTACCAAGGTTTTTGAATTGTTCTTTATATCGATCAATATCATTCAAATTACCGCCTAATCTATAAAACCAATCATCACCAGAAACCGGGACATATGGATTGGACAAATCCGAAAGATATTCCTGAACTTGAGCATTAACTTGAGCATTTTGAAGTTTTGGACAAAGATATAATAACGAACCAGAAACAAACAGTGCTGCACCACCATAAATAGCAACTTTTTTAGCTATATCTTTAAAAGTTGAACTGCTTTTTTGAGAATTGTGAATCCTAGAGTCTTGAAGTTTTGTAGGTTCTGAAGCAAAGATATTTGCACAAAAAGAGGTGGCAGTTATTACAGGAGCTAAAACACATGATACAAATTTCATTCTAAGTAATTTACTATTTATTGAACGATTCATTGTAATCTCCTTATGTTTTAAATTAACTTTATTTTAATACTAATTATATCATATTTTTATCAAAAAGTAAAGAGTATTAATGATTTAAAATTTAATCAAGCCAACATAGAATAAGCAAATGTTAATTTAGCTCACATAAATTAAAGTTAGAAAAACTTTATTCGGTAATGTCTCGGATAGCTGCTCTGAAGTTGTTAGGATTTTCACAAAATATGTTCATGTCGCCATTATCAATAGCGATTAAAAGTTTATATACGTCTCTGGCAGCGCTATTAGAAAGGTATTTCAGGAATAAACGAGAGAGGATAGTATCCAAATTTTGGCGAAGCTCATTGCTTGAATTCATAGGATTTGAAATGTTCATAATTGCTATGTCCCAAACTTTTAATACTTGTGAACAACTTAAATATTTATACCCTGAGGTGAACCAAATATTTCGCCATAGTATATTCGATCCTGGAACTGATTTTAAACGAGCTTGATATATAGGATTTTTTGTAAGAGAACTAATTTCCGGCAATTTTTCGAGACTAAAATTCCCATTAGAGTCTACTGCGCAGTCAATTACAGTTAAAATTTTGGATGACACATAGAATATTTTTGCTTCTGTTTCAGGACTTAGCGACTCTAAAGTAGTGTTACTATCTACCAGAAATTTGCTTAGTGCAATTTCGAAATGTGTTCCAAAGTCTTGTGCATATGGTTTCCTTGTTTTATAATTATGGATCACAAATATTCTATAAAATAAATTTCTCAAACTTTGATTTCTTTTTGCAGTAATGGTAACTATTTTTCCGGCATTTTGTCTACAATACACACAGCTTCTGCTAGCGTCTTTATTTATCTCGGATTTTTCAAAATCGTCTATATTTGAATTAATTTTATCAAATTTGTTACGCATACTTATATAGTCAGCAATGTCACTGTCTGTTCCACCTAATTTTTTGAACCATTCATCTACAGTGAGTGGGTCAGAGGGGAGGTGTAATAAACGATTTTCAGTGGAAAAATATTCCGCTCCACACAATATAGAACAGGCGATAAGTGCTGCTGCACCACTACAAATAGCAACTTCTTTAGCTATGGTTTTAGGAGTTAAACTGCTTTTTTGAGAATTGTGAACTTTCAAATCTTGAAGTTGTGTAGGTTCTGAAGCAAAGGTAGTTGCAAAAAAAGGGGTGGCAGTTATTATAGGAGCTAAAATACATGATACAAATTTTATTTTAAGTAGTTTACTGTTTGTTGAATAATTCATTGTAGCCTCCTGATATTTTGAATTAACTTCATCTTAACACTAATTATATCATATTTTGACTTAGAAGTAAATAGTGTTAGGAAAAATTAAAATATTGTTGACAAATCATAAAGAAAGATAATAAAAATACCACATTTCCGAAAAAGAAATGTGGATAATATAAATTTTTTATTCTGCAATATCGTCGGAATAGCCTTCAAATTTATCAAGAGTTTTCAAATAAGAGTAAGAAGAATTCACATTTAGATTTGGATTATATTCGGTGTTTAGATATTCGGTATGTATAAAAACATTCATAGACTGGTGGTTTTGAAGAGCGGTTTTTTCTTCGAGTCTTTTGGATTTGGAAGTGTACGATGCAATTTCTATAATGCTCGTTTGATTAGTTATGTTGTTTACGCTTACCACTCGGTGATAATTTACGTTAATTCCGTTGTCAAGTGTTATTGATTTAATTAATGCCATTTTTAGTATCCTCCTGTTTAATTTTAATTTTTGTATCCTGAAATTTTTAAGACACTTACGTTTTCTACTGTTTTGTATGAAACTGAAGGTGATGTTGAAATATCTATGCTGTAATTTCTTTTAAATGTAACTGATGAATTTGAAAATGCCAAAATACAAGTTTTGAATGATAATTTGGTAGCTGATATATCGGAATATCCTCCGGAAAGACAGCATTCACTTGATGAAATGATACTACTTACATCTAAAACCACAGAGGATCTTAAGTTGAATAAAGCGTAATATATTACCAAATTATCATAATTTTTATATGAGTCAGATAAAGTGATAGTGCTTTGAGATCCGCTTTCATTGCTGTAAAGGACATATTCCTTTTTAAGTCCGAGATTAGATCGTGCTTGTAATGCGGTTTGTCCTCCGGTACCTCCTCGAGAGATAGGAATGACTTTGGTATTTACTTCGTTTATGGCTGCAACAACAGACGTTTTGGTTATTGTATTAAGGTTTGAAATATCTCCTACGCTGTCGGAAAAACTATTTGCCTCATTTATTGCGGAAGTGAGTGCATTGAATTCCGAAGTGCTTTCTATTGCTTCGGAGAAATCTCCTTTTGATGAGACTATTATTTTAATTCCGTTTGCTTTTAGAAGTACATTGTTGGAATCAAAAATTTGAAATTCACATTCCAAAACGCCTTCTGTGGCAGACATTTGAGAAGTAAGCATTACTGTTGCGGTGTTTGAAGAAGTATTGATTTCGCAATTATTAAAAATTTTGGTACCATCAGGTTTAAGAGCATAAAAAGTGACGGTTTTTCCGCTGAGCGAAATGTTGCTGTCAGACTGGTTTTTAAAAGAAGCTTCAATGTAGCGGGAATTTACTTCGCCTTGGTTTGCCAAAAGAGTCAGGTTGTTGTTTTCCCATACTTTAAGACTAATGGTTTTAGTTGTCATTAAGCTTTTTCCTCCTTAATTTTTTTGAATAACCAAATTCTACTCAACTATCCTGCAAAATGAGGAAAAGGTTGCACTAAATCAGTAAACTGTTGAGAATATTTTTCGAATTATAAAAATTTTTAAGTTACTGATTTTATGTCTGGTAGTATAGGGTTGAAATATATATTTGTGAGGTCCTTGCAAAAAAGAACGTGTTGTTATGCAAAAAAACAGATGTACATCTTTCGACATACATCTGTTTACTGAAATTATTTTCCATTTAATATAGGTGTTTCATAAGCTCATTGTAATTGTATTCTTTAGTCATTTTATTTATCATACACCAGTCAATTATAGACCAAATCCCGCATCCACCGGCAGTCAAGAGCTTAACTATTCCTAATCCGACTTGACCGAGCATGAATCTGTCTACTCCAAGATACCCGAGGAAAATTGATATAATAAGAAGTGTAGTAGGGTCTTTGTAATCGATGCTTTGTATTACAACCGACTTGTTGTCGGGAATGTTTTCGAGTTTTTCCTGAATTATTGCAAATTTATCCGTAGGAAAAAATTTGTTGTTCATAGCCATGAATTGTTCGATTTTTTGTGAATCCATAAAATAAATCCTCCTTTACTCAACTGTGGTGTGAATATTTTATCACTAAAGCACAAAAATGTCAATTTATTTTGTAAAAACACGAATGATTAATTTTAAATTTAAAATAATCAAAAATTCGTAAGGGATAAAATTATGAATAAATGTATATAAATGTAAAAGTAAAAAATAATAATTATCGTAGTAATTTATATAGGAGGAAAAAATGATAAAATTAAAGTCCCTTTTGATAAATTTGTTAATTACGCTTGGAGGAGGAGCTGTAATTGCGTTTTTAACACGGGATTCCATGGAAGTTTACGCTAATGTGCAACAACCTCCACTTGCTCCACCTGGAGTGGTTTTTCCGATAATTTGGACAATACTTTATACATTAATGGGAATTTCGGCTTACATGATAACCGAGTCAAATTCCAAACTGAAAAACAAAGCGCTTACAGTTTATGGTATTCAGCTTTTTCTGAACTTTATATGGCCGCTTGTATTTTTTAACGGACAAATGTTTTTGTTTGCATTTATAATTCTTATGGCATTGTGGATTATGGTTTTGTGGATGATTGGAATATTTTATAAAATAAACCCAATATCGGCTTTTTTACAAATTCCGTACGCTTTATGGCTTACTTTTGCAGCTTATTTAAATCTTGGAGTATATTTGCTCAATATGTAGTGTTTGAGTTCCACCCAATTTCCCCGAAATATATATTTGACATAAAATTTTCAATTGCTGTTTTCCTGTCAGGTATAATTTTTTCGGGGAGATTATTTATGTCAAACCATTCCAAAGCTGAGCATTTTTCAGGTTCAGCAATTGTGGGATTACCTTCGTATATGGAAATGTGAAAATATGTGTAGCAATAAACTTTAGAATCTATATTGTTGTAATAAAATCCTGCAAACTTTAAATTTTTTTTAAAGATATTTATTCCAATTTCTTCTTTTGTTTCTCTTATAAGAGCTTCGGAAAGATTTTCGCTTTTCTCTGCATGACCGCTGACAGCAGTGTCCCAAAAACCATCTTTATAGCCTGTATTTTGACGTTTTTGAAGAAGTATCTGTATTTTTTCGTTATGGTTTCTGGTTATAATTAAAAAAACAGCAGTAGGGGTTTCGAATCTTTTTTTCATAATAATTTAAGTCCTTAAAAATATTGATATTTTTAGATTTTTATTTGTTTTAAAGTACATGAGGTAATATTATACCATAAAAATTTTATAAAAAAGCAATTATAACACCAAATAAAGTTTAATTGAACAAAAAAAGCTTATCGTATATAATCTTATACCATAAAGTTTTATGTATAATGGAAAGCTGGAATGATTTACTATGATAAATGTCCCTAAAATGTATGGAAGTTGTGTATTCAGCGATGAAGAAATGAAAAAAAGGCTTCCTTTGGAAATTTATGAAAGATTAAAGAAATCAATTGACGAAAATCTTGCGGTAGATTGTGAGACAGGTGAATTTGTTGCGAGGGCAATGAAAGATTGGGCACTTGAAAAGGGAGCTACTCACTTTACGCATTGGTTTCAACCTTTAACTGAGATTACAGCGGAAAAACACGATAGTTTTTTAAATTTCGGAAAAGACGGAAACGTCGAAATGGATTTTTCAATAAAAGATTTGTTTAAAGGTGAGTCAGATGCATCGAGTTTGCCTTCAGGGGGACTTAGAGCTACGTTTGAAGCACGTGGATATACTTCATGGGATCCAACATCTTATGCATTTGTAAAAAATCATTCTTTATATATACCTACATTTTTTTGTTCTTATAGTGGAGAAGTGTTAGATGAGAAAACTCCTCTTTTGAAATCCATGTATGCGTTGAGTAAACAGTGTTTGAGGATCTTGAAAATTTTAGGAAATAAAGACGTTAAAAAAGTTACTCCGTGTATGGGAGCCGAACAGGAGTATTTCCTTATAGACAAGGAAATGTATGAAAAACGTAAAGACATAATATTTTGCGGGAGAACCTTATTTGGCTCCAAACCGGTAAAAGCGCAGGATTTGTCTGACCACTATTTTGCAGCTTTAAGACCCAGAGTTGCAGAATTTATGCAAGATTTGGATTTAGAATTGTGGAAATTGGGAGTTCCTTCAAAGACAAAGCATAATGAAGTAGCACCGGCTCAACATGAAGTTGCGCAGATATATACATACTCTAATTTGGCTGCAGATCAAAATCACATAATAATGGAAACTCTTAAATTAGTTGCCGAAAGGCACAATTTGGTTTGTCTGTTGCATGAAAAACCTTTTGAATTTATTAATGGAAGCGGTAAACATAATAACTGGTCGCTTTGTTCAAATGACGGTAAAAATCTCTTGGATCCGGGTGATTCTCCAAGAGAAAATATTCAGTTTTTAATTTTCTTGTGTGCAATGATAAAGGCTGTTGACGAATATGCCGATTTGCTTAGAATATCCGTTTCTTCTCCGAGCAACGATTGCAGACTGGGAGGTCAAGAAGCACCTCCCGCAATTGTGTCGGTATACCTTGGTGAAGAAATTACAGATGTTCTGAGATCTGTGGAAAGCGGAGAAATTTATACTCAACCAATAAAAAATGATTTTGAAATAGGACTTAATGTTTTTCCTAAATTTTCTCGAGATACTTCAGACAGAAACAGAACGTCTCCGTTCGCATTTACCGGGAATAAATTTGAATTCCGAATGGCAGGTTCGGGTCAGTCGGTTGCATCTCCAAATATGATTTTAAATACAATAATGGCTCAATCGCTTAAAGAATTTGCCGATGAACTTGAAAAAAGCAGTAATCCGTCGTCTAAGTTAAATGAGCTTCTTGTGGCTACCATAAAAAAACATAAAAAAGTAATATTTAACGGAGACAGTTATTCAAGTCAGTGGGCTGAAGAAGCTGCAAAAAGAGGACTTTGCGACTTTAAGACTACTGTGGAAGCGTTGGAACATTCTCTTGATGAAAAGAATCTCAAATTGTTTGAAACTCATGGAGTTTTATCACGTAGGGAAATGAAGTCGCGTTATGGCATACATTTGGAAAATTATTCAAATATAATTCATATAGAATCCAAAACTCTAATAAGTATGGTTAAGAGTGAAATTTTACCGGCAATTTCCAAGTATACGAAAGTTATGGCGGAAACGGTTTGGGCAAAAAAACAGCTTGAAAGTGACGTTTTGTGTGATTACGAAATGGATATGTTGAAAAAGTTCACTGAAATTTCATCTGAACTCTATAGTGATATTCAAAAGCTTTATACGCTTGACTCCGAGATATCAGGAATTTCCGATTCGCTTGAACGTGCTCGTGGTTATAGAGATAAGGTTATAAAACTCATGAAAGAGATACGTGGATCTATAAATTGGGTTGAATCCTGCATACCAAAGGAATTTTGGCCATATCCGACATACGAAGATATTTTATTCAGTGTTTAAAAATATGTTCTAAAATTAGATATCAGTATATTTTTCGAGAAAATTATTTACGGTTTTCCAGTACAAAGTAGGATTTACTGTCGAAGATTGAACATGTGCCGCATTTGGGACTATTAATCTTTCTTTTTTGCAAGGAGCGGAATCATAAATTATGTTTGCCATTTTAGTTGGAACAAATTTATCTTCTGCTCCGTGTATTATAAGGATAGGAATTTTACATTTCTTTACTTGTTTTATAGCATCTGCATCTTCGAGAGAGTAACCTGCTTTTATTTTGGTTATAAACGACATAAAGTTTAGGAATGGGAAAGATGGCAAATATAAAAATTTTTTCAGTTGATAACTGAGTTCATCCCAAGCAGATGAATATCCGCAATCAGCAATAACGGCTTTGACATTTTTCGGTATATCTTCTCCGGAAGTCATCAAAACCGTTGAAGCTCCCATGGAACCGCCGTAAAGAATTATTTTTGCGTCTGAATTTTCTCTTATTATGCGGTCTATATATCTGATTATATCTAATCTGTCATGCCAACCCATGCCGATGTATTCGCCTTGACTTTTGCCGTGACCTCGTGCATCGGGAACAAGCAAATTAAATCCCATATTGTAAAAATTTATTGCGTTTTGGCATTGTTTAAGTGCATATCCGTTATACCCATGACACATTATTACCCATTTTCCTGAATTTGTTCTGCTTTTAATGACATAATAATTGAGTTTTAAGTTGTCAAATGAGAATATAAATTCTGTTTTGCAGTGAGATTTAAACCATTCTTCGGCAAGTTTTTTTTCTTCGCTTTTAGTTTCTTTGGACGTTCCAGGTGTAGCTTTTAAAAAAGCTGATTTATCAGTGTGAGAGTTTATTGCAAGTTTATAAAGATAATTTCCTAAAAATACTCCCGTAAGGATTATGAGAACAAGAGTGGTTAAAAAAACAATCAATAGTATTTCTGCCATTTTCATTGAATTTGTTAACCTCCTTGTTTCAAATTGTTTATATGGAGTATATTACATTGTGTTTTATATAATGTCAATATAAAAATATTTTTAAATTTATATATTTTGTAAAAGGAGTGTAAAAACATGGTATTTTCGAGTAAAACAATGGACATTAATTTTAAAGATGAAGTTGGATATCTGACATTTAAGGGATTAAAAAAATACTCATACATAAATCATGCGTTTTCCACACGAATTGGAGGAGTAAGTAAAAATGAATTCAAATCCATGAATTTGAGTCTTTGTTGCGGAGATTCCGAAGAATGTGTAACGGAGAATTATAGATTATTTTGTAAAGCTTTGAATTTTGATGTGAATAAACTTGTTCGAGGAAATCAAATTCATGGAACTGATATTATAAAAATTACGGAAGAAACTCTAAATGAAAAAGGATTTAAAGAACTCATATTTGACCCTTGTGATGGCTTTGTGACAAATGTTCCGGAAGTGGTTTTAACGTCATTTCATGCCGATTGCCCTGCGATATTTATGATAGATACTAAAAATAAAGCGATAGGACTTGCTCATGCAGGTTGGAGAGGGACTGTTGAAAAAATTTCGCAAAAATTATTAAATACTCTGACTTATGAGTATGGTTCATCGGAAAGTGATATAGTTTGTGCGATAGGTCCGGGAATAGGGAAATGTTGTTTTGAATGTTCAAAAACTATTTTACCTGAATTTGAAAAGTTAAATATTGATAATTTTTATATAAATTCACATGAAAATGATGAAAAAATATACATTGATATTTTGGAAGTTAATAGAAAATTATTGATAAAATCCGGTTTAAAAGAGGAAAATGTTTTTGTATCGGATGTTTGTAGCAGTTGTAATAAGGATTTGTTGTTTTCGCATAGAGCAACTAAAGGTCATCGTGGAAATAACGCTTCTTTTATGTCTATTGTTGTGTGAAATCTTGAAGTTTATTCACAAAACTTAAGATTTTTGCCTTATTTGTGGTATATTTGTAATTTATTACATCAAATAAAAATGATGAATTTTAAAACAATTTTCTGAAAGTTTAACACTATAAATATTCTTCTCTAAAAAGATTAAAAGTTTGAGTAAGATTAAGTTTTCCGTAACCCCATTGAGGGTTCGGATATTGTCTGTTTTCATCTCTGGTACTGCCTCTTATTAGGACGGTTCTGAGGCGGTTACCTGTCATTGTAGGTGAATTTCCTTCGACGAGAGCCCACTGAAACATTAGTGCCGAAGCTCCACAGGCAATGGCGGCAGAAGTACTCGTTCCAGTCATAGTTCCCATACCGATTGGATAGAATCCGGATACATTTACTCCAGGAGCAACAAAATCAGGAGAAATTTTATAACTTATGGTAGGACCCCAAGAACTATTTATGTAGAGGCTGTTTTCTCTTGAGTTATATGCTCCGACGCTGAGAGCGCCTTGAGAAGTAGACGGAATAACAATTGTGTAATTGGGGGTAGGGGAAGTGAATTCTACATTGGGACTGATAAATCCTGTCATGGGTAACCATGCGTGGTATTCTCCGCTTATGATAACGTCGCCATGTAAATTAATTTCCCATGTTCCCGGGACGGCATCGGTTACTTGTACTACGGCGAATCTGCTTTCGTTTTGGTGATAAAGCATTGTAACTGTTGATTTTTCAAAAATCAATTTTCTTTCAAAGGTTGTGCCTACATTAAAAGGTATCCGATTTATCACTTCACCGGTAGGCGACTTGAGGGAAAAAGATATTTTGTCCCAGCCGGGGTACCAAATGTACACACTGAAATTATTAACATTTTCACCGACTTTGATTTCAATAGGGACAATGTCACCGTTTTTCCTTACAACACCTTGAGTGTGGTGACGTGCATTACTTTCGTTTCCCACTCCTGTGCAAACAGCGATACCTACTGCGTTCGAGACAAAAGTTATGTAATTTTCAAGTCTGTTCTGACCGTTGTGACCTCCGAAATTGCTTCCTAAACCCAAACATATTGCACAAGGAATTTGTTCGGGTTGAGTTTTGTCTATTGCAAAAGTTATTCCTAAAATTATATCTATGGCTTCGTACGCATTTTTTTGTTCGGGAGGGACGAGAAATTTGTTAAGATAATATTTGCTTGCTTTTTTCAATTTTACGACTACGATATCTGCGTCTGGAGCAGCGCCTATAAAATCTTCGTAATCTCGTCCTGCGGAGATAGAAGCCAGGAAAGTGCCGTGACCATCGGTATCTTTGTGGGGAACAATGCTGTAAGGATCATCGCTTTTGAGAGCTTCATTTATTTGTTCTTGTGTGTACACAGTTCCAAAATTTACGTCAAGATCATTCGGTTCTGACTGAGTTGTTTGATCCCATATATATTTTATTTTTGTTGTTCCGTCCTCGTATCTGAAAATTGGTTGGGTGTAGTCTATTCCCGTATCTATGATTGCAATGGTTGTACCTTTTCCGGTGAGATTAAGGTATGGTTGCTGCTGAACCTGAAGTATTCCGGAAGATTCGAGGGCTTCTTTTCCGGTTAAACCGTAAATTTCGGGGTAAATATTTAAAAAATCAGAACCAAGGTCGGCAAATATTTGTTCCATGTATTTTTCGTTAGTATAAAGTATAGCAAGCTCATTGACCAATACTCTGCCGAGGCGAATATATGGACGTTTTTCCAAAAAATTTTGAAAAATATTTGTATACCAATAATAAAAGGATATTGTAGTTGGTAAGTTTATAAATTCATAAAGAGGCATTTGAGATTCATCTAAATCTTCATCGGGCATAAAATTTCTCCTTTAAAAATTTGGTTACAGATGGAGGTTTGAATTTAAAAAATGTAATAAATCTTATATTAAAAGAACTAATTGCTGTTTTTTTATTAAATAAAATTTGATTAAACATATCCACTGAAAGCTCTTAGTTGTCCCAGAGTGTCCAAAAGGCACAGTGAACCATATCCCCACCTGTTATTTGGATAAGTGATGGAAGAAGCTCTTCTTGCTCCGCTTTTTAAGTAAGCTTTTACTCTTTCTCCGTACAAAAAGGGATCATTGCCTTGAACAATGCCCCATTGCATCATCATGGCTACGGCTCCGGTTACGAAAGGAGCGGCTATACTTGTTCCTGTGAAAGAACTGTATCCTCCTCCGACGGCTGTTGTAAGTACGTTTACTGCAGGTGCTACTAAATCTGGTTTGGAAAATATAATATTAAGAGTATTACCCCGCCCGGAAAAAGTTGCCGGAGTATTTCTTGTAGAATCATATCCCCCGACTGTTATCACATTTTGAGCTGTAGAAGGTATTGTAAGAGTTACGTCATTGCAAGGTGTTGTAAAAGCCGTTTCTTCCGACACTTCTTCTATGGTGGGAAGATATATGTTGTAATTTCCGTCTACTATTTTAGAAGCTTTTATTTTTATTGTAAAAACACCGTTTAAAGGTGTTCCTGAAAGAGAATTTATTTGAAAAAATATTTCCTGAAAAGCATTGTAAAACCGAGGTTGACCATAATTAATCAAGATAGATGTGTCACCGATTCTGTAGGTTCGTGTCAAATCGTAATTGATTATTTCTCCTGTGGTTTGACCGTTTGGTAAAATCAATTCTACAGTAAAGTTATCCACAAAATTTTTCCATAGTGTTATATAAAAGGACGGATATTTTCCCGCATAAAAAAATTTAACATCTTGCGTTTCACCAGAAGAAATTTTTCCGGAATAATGATGGGCCGCTCCACCTTCATTTCCCGAAGCTACTATGATGGATGTTTTCCACTTTTCGGCCATGCTGTTTATGTAGGTTTCGAAAATGGATTGACCGTTATGAGGACCATCATTAGTGCCGTAACTTATGTTTATTGCCAGTGGCATTTTTAATTCTAAAGCTTTATCAATGCAATATTTTATTGCTCTCATAAGTTCGGTGGTAAGGGCGAAAGAGGGGTATCCTTTTTCACCGAGTTTTACCACTATAAGCGATGCTTTAGGAGCAACTCCTGCATTTTCTCCTCCTGATGCACGCCCATTTCCTGCAGCTGCTCCTGCCACTGCTGTTCCGTGTCCGGCTGAATCGGTTTCGGGAACAATTTGATATGGATTGGAACTTTTCAAAGCTTCATTTATTTGAGAGTTTGTATATTCTGCCCCACCTGTGAATCCTTGTGGAGAGTTGCCGGAAATTGTTTGATCCCAAAGATAAAGTATTCTGCTTGTGCCGTCTTCATTTATGAAATCCGGGTGAGTGTAATCTATTCCGGAATCGAGTATTGCAATTATTGTACCTTCTCCGGAAATATCGGTATCTTCGAACGATTCTACATTTGTTACACATGAATGGCTGAGTTCTTCTTTTAAATTTGAAGTCAAGGTTTTCGGAGGTTCAAGGTGTTCTATTTCGGGATATCGAATAAGTAGTGGAATTTTATCAAGAGAAAGTGTAGCAATAGCATATCCTGAGCCTAATATTTCAATTTCAATTTGTAGTTCATCAGCTATTTTTAATATATCTCCATTGTATTTTACAATTACTTCCCAGTCATTGGATGCATTTACTCTTCCTGCTTCAAGTTCGGTATCTTGAAATTGATTAACTACATTTCTTGGTGGTATTCGGTTTACAGCAGGCATAAAAAGAGTTCCTCCTTTCTGATATATTATGAATTTTTGAATGTGATGATTCCAATAAAACAAAGAACTCACTCGAAATACACGAGGAGTTCAATGAAATTATATTTTATATAGAATTTGACGAACTGAAATTAAGCGTTACAAATAAAAAAGACGGCAAAGCCGTCCCGATAAAGTATCAAACTAACCTTCGATAAGAATTTTATTGCTTTGTTCAAGTTTTTTGTTTTTCGGAAATTTGATCGTGAGAACACCGTTTTTGAAGGAAGCTTTTATATCTTCCTGGCTCAAATTTTCTCCCACATAGAAACTGCGGCTGCATTTTCCGAAATGTCTTTCTCTGCGGATATAATTCCCAGTCTTGTCTTTTTCTTCAGATTCTTCGTTTTTTGAAGCGCTTATATTCAAATATCCCTTATCAAGCTCAATGTTTACCTCGTCTTTTTCATATCCCGGCAAATCTATGGTTAGTTCCACACCATCACTTGTTTCAACGACATCGGTTTTCATGGTTTTAATGTTAGAAGGTGAGGATAAGCCATCATTCCAAAATTTTTCAAAATGCTTTGCAAAGTCATCGAATAAATTATTTTCGTTATACGGCATCATATACATAATTATACCTCCTAAAAATATAAAAAAGTAATAAACAAACTATAAAATAGCTTGTAATTGTAGTGTAGCACTACTTTTTAGCAGTGTCAACCCCTTAGTGCCAATTTTTTTAAAAATATTTTTCAGCACGATAAAAGTTTTTCCATAATTGAACTTATTATACTTTTGTGTTAGAATATAAGCTCAATATATATACATTACTAAAAAGGAGAAAAGAAATGTATTACTATGATTTTAGCTACATAATTTATATGGTTATTTCTCTTTCGGTTTCGTTGTATGCTCACTTTAAAGTTAAAAGTGCA
Organism: uncultured Oscillospiraceae bacterium; assembly: GCA_900552265.1. Taxonomy (GTDB): domain Bacteria; phylum Bacillota; class Clostridia; order Oscillospirales; family Acutalibacteraceae; genus UMGS1491. The sequence continues at coordinate 109,871 of URZE01000003.1, read as the reverse complement.
TTTAATAAATATTCCAGAATAACCTGTTCTAAAAAGCTTACAGGTGTAGAATCTGCACAAGCGGTTCTCAGGTATAACAATGTTTCTGGAGTGTCAATAGGAAAGATAAACGGATATTTCAGTGACCATTTTGATTCACGAACCAATCAGATATCTTTATCTGAAAATGTGCATTCTCATTGCACAGTAGCATCTTTAAGCGTAGCTGCTCATGAAGCAGGACATGCGGTGCAAAATGCTGTTGGTTACGCACCTCTTAAAATTCGTCATTCTTTGGTGCCTGTAGTTCAAATAGGTTCAAATCTGGCAATGCCGTTGGTATTTATCGGACTTATTCTGCCTGTTCAATATAATTTCGTTGTCAATGCAGGAATAATACTTTATTCTCTTGCTGTTTTGTTTCAGTTGGTCACTCTCCCGGTAGAATTCAACGCCAGTCATAGAGCGTTTTTGGCTCTTAAAGGAGCAGGATTGGTTACCCCAGAGGAAGAAAAAGGCGTTAAAGATGTCTTAAGTGCGGCTGCATTTACTTACGTGGCGGCTACATTTACGTCTCTGCTCTCTCTTTTAAGACTTATCTTTATTTCTCGTAGGAGAGATTGAATTTTTAGAAAAACTTAATTAATTGAAGAGTAAAAAGGAGCTTTTAACAGTTCTTTTTTAAATACATTTGCTTTAAAATAAAAAGCCTGAAATATTTTTCAAGCCTTTTTTAATAAAGTTCATAATTGTGCGTGAGGTTTATTCTAAAATTTCCGGATGCATTCGAGTGTAGTGGTATAGATATTGTTGTGCAATTCCTGCAAATTTTCCGAAAAAATCGGATGATTCATTTTTGAAAAATTTATTCATAATTTTTTTCATCCAAACGTCTATGGGGAATGCCTCTAACCTGTGAAAGCCGTATAGAAGTACACAGTCTGCAACTTTAGGACCTACTCCGTAAATTTTCATTAAAGAATTTTTTGCATCTCGGTAATTCAAATTTTTTATAGTTTCGAAATTTATAAACCCGTTTGATACTTTTCTTGCTGCGTCTAAGATGTACTTTGCTCTAAATCCAGATTTGATAGGTTCTAAATCTGAAATTTCCAGTGAAGCTATTTTTTTAAAACTAGGAAACGAAAAACCGTACTCCGTTTTTTCTCCGTATAAAGTACAAAGTGAACGAATGATTTTTTTAATGCGAGGTATGTTGTTGTTTTGAGAAATTATAAATGAACATAATGTTTCCCATGGTTCCTGTTTAAGTATTCGTATACCGCTGCACTCCGAACATGCCTTTTCAAGAATAGGGTGTAGTTCTGAAAGTTTACTACATATCTCGGAATAATTAGTATTTAAATCAAAAAAATCATACCAAAACTCCTTGAAATTTTCGTATGATATATTTTGAAAAATGATTTTATCATTTTGCTGATAGAGTTTAATACTTTTACCCAAAACGATTCCTGTAAATGTTTCATTGGTTTTTTCGAAACGAAAACACTGACCACAATCAAAAGTTTGATCAAGGTCAAAGTTTTTTACATTTTCTATTATGACGTTTTCATCCGATACAACGATATTCAAAGCGCACCAATACTAAGCATTTTCAGAAGTCTTGCCGCTTTTCATGCATCTTGTGCAAGCATAAAGACGGGTTGGTGTTCCGTTAATTACGGTCTTAACTCTTCTAATGTTGGGTTTCCACATTTTATTGGAACGTCTGTGAGAGTGAGAAACCTTTATTCCAAATACTGCTGCTTTTCCGCAAATTTGACATTTTGCCATAATAAAATCTCCTTACCGTTATTTAAATTAAGTTTTCAAGCTTAAATATGTATTACCTGATTTTTGATTTACGCCTGTTATATAATACTATCAAATAAATGAATTAAATGCAAGCAAAATGATGATTTTATTTTAGAAATGAACAATAATTTTATTAATAGAGAGAATCTTGAAAATTATTATAAAAAATTAAAAATTACAGTTGTAATAAATGTCGTATATTGTTATAATGTGAAGCATAGGTGATACTTGAAAGTTTTATACGAGGAGTTATAAAATTTTCGGGCGTGTTTTTGTCTTTATTAATATGCGGAGGAATGTTTTTACGCTTTCTGTAATAAAGTTTTTATATCAAACAAACTTACTTTAGTGTAAAAAATTAGTTTAAATATAAATTTTATTCCGTTATTTTAAGGACAGCAACATAAAGTTTAAAACTTCAGAGAGGATGTGGTTGTGTCAGAGCAATTGATGTTTTCAGCGAATGTTATAAATTTGTAAAGGAGTATGTTTTAAAATGAGCGAATCATCGCAGGGTGTTTCACAAAAGCCTGAATTTAATAAGTTTCAACAAATTTTGTGGCCGATTCACAACTACGAACTCAAAAAGTTTCTTCCAATGAGCTTTTTGATGTTCTTTATTCTTTTTGTTTATACTATGGTTAGAGATTTAAAGGATTCTTTGGTTAGAAAAGAGGCAATAGGAGGAGGAGCCGAACTTGTTCCGCAGATTAAATTATGGTTCGTCATGCCGGCTGCTTTTTTACTGGTTATAGTTTATACTTTTTTAATTAACAAGTTTGGATTTAAGAAAACTTTTTATATCGTGGTTTCCTCTTTTATGGCATTTTATGTAGTATTTATTTTGTTCTTATACCCAAATCGTGCGGTTATTCATGCTAACGAAGCAACAGTTCGAGCAATGCAAGCAGCGTGGCCACCTTTCTTTTACTGGATTATCCCATGCTTGACCAATTGGTCCTTTACGTTGTTTTATGTAATTTCGGAGCTGTGGGGAACTATGGCTATATCTTCGCTTTTCTGGCAGTTTGCATATGAAGTAACAATGAAGAATGAAGTAAAGAGATTTTTCGGTCTTTATGCAATCATAGGAAACATCGGTGTAGTATGTTCCGGCGGACTTTTAAAAACTCTTGCACAAATGCCCGGAGATGCTCACATATATGTAAGTATTGGCACATGTATAGTTTTCGGAATTGCAACTATGGTTATGTATTGGTATATTAACGCTTTCGTTTTGAAAGATCCAAGACTTTATGACCCGAGTCAGATTAAATCTAAGAAGAAAAAAGAAAAAGTCGGTGTCATGGATGGCATTAAAATTTTGTGTAAATCTCCTTATTTGTTAATGATTTGTGCAATAGTTGTGTGTTATGGTATTGGAATTAATTTTTTTGAAGTAGTGTGGAAAAAATACACAGATCGAATGGTTAAAGGTGCAGCTGGAGTTTCTGATATGATGGCAAACCTTTCTATGCTCACAGGTGTTTTAACAATTGTAGCTTCTCTGTTCGGTCAGAATATTTTAAGAAAAACCAAATGGAGAACAGCGGCCCTTATCCCAGCATCAATTTTAGCTGTTTTCGGAGGAATTTTCTTTGTTATAGTTCTTTATGGTGAATATGTTTCTCCAATGATTTTTGGAACGAGTTTTGCAGTTCTTGCAGTGTGGTTTGGGCTTATCCAAGATGCACTTTCAAAGAGTGTAAAATATTGTTTGTTTGATGCTACAAAGAATATGGCTTATGTACCACTTGATGAAGATACAAGAACTAAAGGTCAAGCAGCAGTTGAAGTTATCGGTGGTCGTGCAGGTAAGGCAGGTGCATCTGCAGTTGGGATGTTCTTAACAAGCGTTGTTTCTGCAGGTTCTGCATTAACAGATCACGTAGTGACGATTTTTGTTCTTTTCACTACAACAGTTGCTGTGTGGATTGGTTCTGTATTCAATCTTAGCAAAAGATATGAAGCTAAAGTTTTAGAAAACAATGCTAAACAGTAAGTTTAATTTTAGATTTTTTAACTAACTTTTTGATGACCTGTTCTAATTACGATCATATAGAGTTTGAATTTTCAGAGAATGTGTGATTAGATCAGGTCAATTAATTTTTTCGATAAGTATATAAACTTGTAAAGGAGTATGTTTGATGAACGAATCATCGCAAGGCGTTCCACAAAAGCCTGAATTTAATAAATTTCAACAGATTTTGTGGCCGATTCACAACTACGAACTCAAAAAGTTTCTTCCAATGAGCTTTTTGATGTTCTGTATTCTTTTCGTTTACACGATGGTAAGAGACCTCAAAGACGTATTTATTCAGAAATATGCGGTTTGCGGAGGCACTGAACTTATGCCGGTTCTGAAACTCTGGTTTGTTATGCCAGCAGCATTTCTTGTAGTCATGTTGTTCACGTATTTGATAAGTAAGTTCGGTAGCTATAAGACATTTTATATAATGGTATCAATTTTTATCGCATTTTATGCAATTTTCCTGTTTGTTTTGTTTCCTAACACTGCAAGTTTGCACGCTAGTGCAGATACAGTAAGGAAGATGCAAGCTTCTTGGCCGGGTTTTTTTTATTACATAATTCCCTGCCTTACTAACTGGTCTTACACCTTATTCTATATTTTTTCTGAAATTTGGGGAACAATCGCAGTTTCTTCACTATTTTGGCAATTTGCAAATCAAGTAACCAAAAAGAGCGAAGTCAAAAGATTCTACGGGTTTTATGCTATGATTGCAAATTTAGGTGTTGTTTTCTCAGGTGAAGTTTTGAGAAGAATGTCTGGTGCAAAGGGCGCTGAATTTGATAGAAACGTAAGAATTCTTGTCGGCGTTTGCATTTTGTTTGCTTTCGCAGCTATGGGAATTTTCTATTACATTAATGCAGTAATTCTTAAAGATCCAAGATTTTATGATCCTTCAGAAGTTAAGATAAAGAAGAAAAAATCGAAAGTTGGTATTGCGGAAGGTATCAGGATTCTGTTTACTTCACCGTACATTGGATTAATTGCAGTATTGGTAATCGCATATGGTGTTTCCATTAATTTTATAGAAGTAGTTTGGAAAGAACAGATGAGAGCTAACCTCAGAGGTTCAAACGAATATGCCCAGATGATGGGTAGACTTTCTATCGTGACAGGTATATTTACAATTTGTACATCAGTTTTAAGCACACGCATTCTTAGAAAATTCAGCTGGAAAATATCAGCAGTTATCACTCCAATTATTGTAATGACATTCGGCGGAACATTCTTTGCTCTTGTACTTTACGGAAAAAATGGTGGAAGAGAACTTTTTGGTCTTTCAGTTCCGATGTTGGCAATATGGGTAGGACTTTTCATAGATGCGTTAGTAAAGAGTATCAAATATTGCTTGTTTGATTCAACCAAAAATATGGCTTACAGACCTCTTGATGATGATACGAAAACAAAAGGTCAAGCAGCAGTTGAGGTTATCGGTGGCCGTGCAGGTAAAGCAGGTGCTTCTACAATTATATACTTTTTAACAAACATTGTATCAGTAGGAAGTAAAGTGTTGGCTCACCTTTACACAATTGTTCCGATTTTTGCAGTAACTGTAATAGGATGGATTGCTTCAGTTTGTGGACTTAGTAAAAAGTACGAAACTAAATTAGCTGAAGAAACAACTGTTCAAAAATAATTTAAATGAATAAATATTTAAGCGTTCTTCATATGGAAGAGCGCTTTTTATTTTTAGAAAAACAATATAGGGTATGTTAGCCATAGTTTAGAGTTTAAGCGTTTAATTACAGCCGTAATTTCCAGCTCACACTTACGAAAAAAATTGTCGTTTACTATTCATAAACAGATATGTGTATTTTTTAAATTCATCTTATTTTATGTTTGATTTTATATTTGTGTCTAAGTTCTTTAAAAATACCTGAAATAAACCCACCGGTTCTTCGGTGGGCTTTTTATCAATACTTTCTCTAATGTTTTTCCCATATCTGATACTTGTAATTTCTATCACCAATGTCAACCCAACGCCATCCTACACATTTTCTGTCAATGTCATTCATTGTCACATATCTCCCTGTTTGCCTGTTTCTCAAGCGAAAATACATAAGACTGTCATCAATTGGCTCAAATATCCATTGTTGATTATGTCCATCATGTTTCGACCAAGCACATAACCGACCCGTAGTAACGGTTTCATCTAAAACTAAAGTACCCATACAATACCCTCCGGCAAATGCTCTTAAAAAATTTGGTAAAAATGCATGTGTTTCATAACTCTCCAACACATACGTATGGGGTGGTGCATCTTTAACAAGATGGGCTACCCAGTGACCTCTATTGCCATAATTATCACCACATCCAAGAATGCCCTCACCATTTACCCACGAACAAATACCATGATCGCAAGCACGTGATTCATAATGAATACCAGGAGCACACAATCTTAAACCAGGCTCGGATCTCAAAGTTAGGTGGATTATTTCCCCGTTATTAGGGAAATTTGCAAAAGCGCAGGGAACCAAACTAACAAATGCTACGAACGAACAAAAGATAAAAGAAAAAAATTTTTTCATCATAAAAACCTCATTTGTATCAGTATATAATGTAGAAATTTAATAATCAATTAAATTTTTACATATTCTACCAATTAAATACATATATAGGTAAATTTTACATTTTGTATTTAAAATTGACAAAACATTTACGTTTCAAAAATCAATTTAATTATGAGTTAATAATGATATAAATTTGATAAATTATTCTAAAATTAAGTAAAATACAATTATATATTAAAATTTATTAAATAATTTTTATAAATATTGTCGTCAAGTTCATATTGATAGTTTATATTACGTGAATTGATCGAATAAGGTGAAAGATTTTGTAAAGTAGTAACTATAGTTAATTAAAATAAAAATATATTATATAGTGAAAAGAGTTAATTTCGTAATTGTTCCTTTCTGTACAGTGCATTTTAGTAATGATTGGGTGTTTTTCTAATTATGAAAACTATAATAATGATTATTAAATGACTAATTATGATAGTTACTTGTTGTTGAAAAATTATATAAATTATTTAATTGAGGTAAATTTATTGGATGATTAAGGTGTAAAAATTTGTTTTTGTAGTAATATAAAATTTGTTAAAGATATATTGATTTTGGTTAAATTTTTTAAAATTATTAAAAGAAATTGTTTTATTTGGAATTAAATTATGTCTATAAAATTTGTTTATAGAACGTATTATGAATATTGTTTGTTTTTTGTAGTAAATGCGAAATTAGTTTTTAAAATAATATTTACAATTAAATAAAAATATGTTAAAATTAAAGTATAATGTCGAGAAAGGAATTTTAATTAATGAATTATAAAAGAAGTAAGTTAATGAGAAAATGTTTGGCTTTTTCTTTATGTTTATCATTAACTACGGGTTCGGTTGTGCCTTGCTATAGTTTAGGTCCGAATGATCCTACGAGTAGTACGGCCTCTCCTAACGTGGGATATTCAGAAGAACCAAATAAAATTTGTGGTTTAGCAATTAATCTTTTGGGTGGTAATCTGCCCCCTAATGCGACTGAGGATCAAGCTATGGGAATGTTGTTGGATCAAAGCTTAAACGTATTGGGGAATGTAAGTAAAAAACTTATTTCATATTTTGTGCTGTCTTTTATGTTGAAATTTTCGGGTGATGTTGTTGACTATCTAAAAAGTCTTTGTGTAGCCGGAAGTAGTGTACTAAAGAGTTATTTTTACAAATTTACCTGTAAAGGGATTAATACAAAAAGATATGAAGTCATTCTTGAGAGGATAGAGAACAGGCTCCGTAAGGAGTTGGTTGGTCAAGATGAGGCCATAGATTCACTGTTAAAGATAATCAGAGGCTATTTGGAATCAATGGTACAAGCTAAAGCATTGGGTAAAAAATTTAAAGGTGGATTTGTCTTATACTTAACAGGAAATCCGGCTACAGGTAAATCAATTGCTATGAGTATAATTCAAAAGGAAATGGGATTAGATTCTTACATTATTCGTCCGTCTAGTACAATAGGGGATAAAAATAAAAAATCTGGAACCATAGCAGCAAAATTGCTTGATCCAGAAATTCAAGATAACGGAAAAACTAAAGTATCAGTAGATACACCGTTAACTAAGCAAATAAAATCAAATGTACCGACACTCTATTGTTTTGAAGAAATAAATAAAGTGAGAATTTTTGATAGTGTGTTGCAAAAGAGAAACCTTAGAAATGAAAATGGAAAAATCATGGGAAGCAGTATTGATGAAATACTCAGAAACTTTGGAAATACGGCACAAATCAATGGGGTAGATGCATCAAGTTCAATTTTAATAGCCACATCGAATGAAACACCTGAACAATTATCTGATCTAGAAAGTAGTTTATATAACAGATATAAAGGATGCCATGTTCATTTTAAAGATTTTAATAAGAAAAATTATGCTGAGATTATAAATAGAAAGACAAAAGATATCAAGGAATATTATAAGAAAACTTATAACATGGATGTTGTATTAGATGAATCTGTGACAGAATACTACTCCAAAAAATTTGAAAAAGAAAATTCAGGTGGTAGAGGTGTTGATGTGTTAATGAATGACTTTAGGTCTGAATTAAAAAATTATATTAATTCTACTGAAAATTTCAAAGATACAACCGTTTCAATAAACTACGACACTGAAATCGGTAATCTATATATTAAAAATGTTTAGAAATATAAATTGTATACTATATTTTAATTTAAGGCTTTTGTCATTAAATTAATCAATAAAGTCTGTGACATATTATTTTTGTGATGGAATTCTTTGTTTAAATAAAGTTGTCATGGACTTTTAATAATTGTTGAAAAAATAATTCTAATTAAAATTGAGATATAATTTTATTATTTGACTTGTATCAAGATTAAAATATTATATTTGTATTAAAAAAATGATTTTTAATTTATTTTAGTATATGAGGTGAGCAGTTTAATTTGTATTTTGAACACGACACTTTCAAACTTTTATACTATAGTTTAGTTGTGATATATTAAGTTAGAAGATTAAGTTTTTAATGTTTTTGTTTATAAAAAAAATTACCTCTTAGAAAAATCAATTTTCTGAGAGGTTTATTAAAGTTAAATTATATTCAGTTAGGTTTAAATATAATTATTTTTCGTCAATAGCTTCCAAACCGGGTAATTCTTTTCCCTCTAAAAACTTAAGAAAAGCACCCCCACCGGTAGATATATGTGTCATTTTATCAGAAAAACCAAATTTTTCGATTGCTGCAGCTGAATCTCCACCGCCTACAATAGAAATTGCATTACTCATAGAGAGCGCTTTAGCAATTTCAAAAGTTCCTTTTTCGTAGTTTTTCCACTCGAATACGCCCATTGGACCATTCCAAATAACAGTACCTGCATCTGAAATTACTTCTGAAAAAAGCTTAATTGTTTTTGGTCCGATATCCAATCCCATCCAGCCTTCCGGAATTTTATCGGCATCCATAGTTTTATGTGAAGCATCGCTATTATATCGGTCTGCAGCTTCCACATCCAATGGTAAGACAAATCTTACATCGTTTTCTTTAGCTTTAGCCATCATGTCTTTAGCAAAGCTTATTTTATCACTTTCACATATAGAATTCCCTACGGCGTACCCTAAAGCGTTCATGAAAGTGTAAGACATTCCGCCGCCAATTATGATCGTATCTACTTTTTCAAGTAAATAATCAATAACGTTTATTTTATCCGAAACCTTGGCGCCTCCCAGTATTGCTATTAGAGGTCGCCTTGGATTATCTACAATTTTATTGATAGCATTTATTTCTTTTTCTATTAAAAATCCACATGCAGAAGGTAAATACCGAGTAACTCCCACTGTGGAAGCATGAGCTCTATGACAAGTTCCAAATGCATCATTTACATACAACTGTGCCAATGAAGCCAGTTTTTGAGAAAATTCATCATTATTTTCTTCTTCTCCGGGTTCAAACCTTAAATTTTCTAACAAACACAATTCTCCGGGGTTGAGTGAGTTCGCTGTTTCTATAGCGTCTGAACCTACGATATCTTTTGCAAGTTTCACATCTTTTTTTAAGACTTTAGAAAGATATGCTGCCACAGGAGCCAAAGAAAGCTTCTTATCAAATTTACCCTTAGGTTTTCCCATATGAGAACAAAGAATTATTTTCGCATCATTATCAATCAAATAATTTATTGTGTCAAGTGATTCATCTATGCGCTTGGTGTCTGCTATGTTTCCGAGTTTATCGAGTGGGACATTGAAATCACATCTTAAAAGAATGCGCCTTCCCTTAACATCCACATCTTTAATAGTTTTTTTAGTTAGATAATTCATTAAAAATATCCTTCCCAAATATGGTACTTTAAAACATGTAGATATATTATACAATATTTTTAAACATTATGCAAGTAATATAAAACTTATATATTTTTATTAATTATCTAAGAGCCTTTTCTTAATTGACACCACAATTTTTAGAAATATCCTGTTTGCACTTTTCGCAAATATTTCTCATTTTGAAAAGACTTATATTATCGGTTTCTCCACAGAAAATACATTGTGGTTCGTATTTTTGCAAGATTATTTTATTGTTATCAGTAAATATTTCAAGTGAATCTCTTGGTTCTATGTTCAAAATTTTTCTAAGTTCCATTGGAAGTACAATTCTTCCTAAATCGTCTACTCGCCTTACAATTCCCGTTGATTTCACAACAAGCACCGCTCTTTCTTTATCAAATTTTTATGTACACTTTTCTTTACAATAATGTAATAGAATAGTTTTTAACTATATCAAAAACGTCTGATTTAACAAATGGTATGCCTTGTAATTTTACTATTTTAACATTTTATTGTCAATATATGTATTTTTTATATATCATATGTTATGTTTTATAACACATGAATCAGTTAATTAAAATTCCCGGTTACACCGGGATAATTATTACAGTAGAAAGTATATAATATGGAATAACGCTGTTATTTTATCAGATAATGTATTTAATTGCAAGTACTTTTCGAGAAATTCATATAAAATTCAAATAATGACGAAATATAAGTTTTTATGTAGTATTTTGGATTATAACAAAAATTTTATTTAACTGAAATTTTAAAAAACATTTTTCAAAAATATATGTAGTAATATTTTTGATTTTTTTCACATTAATTTAATAAAAACGATATTTGGAAAGCAGAATGTATTTTATGATGAATTTTATTTGGGGATTTTTAATGATAATAAGCGTGGTTTCTGCAGTTGTTACTGGAAGAATACGGGAATTATCGGATTCCGTTTTAACAGGAGCAGCTGAATCCGTAAAATTTATAATATCTATTCTTGGAATGATGGCTTTGTGGACAGGAATAATGAAAATTGCGGAAAAATCTAATGTAACTGACTTTCTTGCAAAAATTTTTTCACCGTTAATAAAACCGTTGTTCAAAGATTCTTGTGAAAATACAGCTGCATTCAAGGCTGTGTGTATGAATATTACTGCAAATCTTTTGGGATTGGGTAACGCTGCCACACCTTTTGGTATAAAGGCCATGAGGGAAATGCAAAAATCCAATCCGCACCCTGATACAGCTACAAATTCAATGATAATGTTTATAGTTATCAACACGGCATCTTTGCAACTAATGCCTACTTTTTTGTGTACGCTTCGTCAAAAATATGGAGCTGATAATCCGCTAAATATTCTTCCGTGTTTATGGGCAACCTCGATTGTTTCTTTGATAGGCGGGACGCTTATTACGAAATTGATTGAAAAAGCGGGGAATAAAAATGGATAGTATAGGATTTTACATAATACCGGTAGTATTAGCGAGTGTGATTATAATAGGGTTTTTAAAGAAAGTTCCGGTTTTCGATACTTTTTTAAGTGGAGCATCAGAAGGAATTAATTCAACATTTTCTATAGCTCCTTCCTTGATAGGATTGATAACAGCGGTAAGTATGATAAAAGCCTCTGGAGCATTGGATATTTTTTCTCATTTTACTCAGCCGATTGCCGAACTAATCGGAATTCCTTCTCAAGTAATACCTCTTGCGATACTTAAACCAATTTCAGGAAGCGGTTCGATTGCGCTATTGGATAATATTTTGAAAAATTTCGGAACTGATAGTCAAATAGGTAAAATAGCGTCTGTGATAATGGGTTCTACAGAAACCACCTTTTATACTCTTACGGTTTATTTTGGATGCATAGGGATAAAAAAATCTCGACATGCAGTAGTTTGTGCATTGCTAACAGATTTAATAGCAATAATATCCTGTTTGACTCTTGTAAAAATTCTTTGAATAAATGTTTTTCATATTCAAATACTAAAGTGGAACAAAATTATAAATTGGTAAAAATTACCGAGAAAAAATTTTTAATTGAAAGTGCCTCAAAATACCTTTAAATTCAATGAAAATCGACACAATGAGATATTATAAATAAAAAATTTTTTTATAGTTTTTTTGTTGACAATTTTTTTGCTGCATGATAGTATATATAACATAAATTTTCGATTAAGTTTATTATTTATATGTCAATAGTATTAAAATTTAGTCAAAAATTTCGAAGTGGGGGGCTACTAAATGGCGGAAGATTCAAAAGCTAAAGTGTATAGAGTGTTAAAAGTTGAAGATTTAAAGTTCATAAGTGGCGGTGCCAATGTTAAGGAAAATATTGACGGTAACCACTTACAAACGTCACGTACTCACAGATGTAACTGCGGTGGTTTTTCTCCGATGAATACGGGGGTATGTCTTGATATTTGTGATAATTGTAAGTTTGCAGTAGCAGATTCGGAAGATTCAGATAATATACATTGTTGTATACAAAATAAATAATAAAATTCACCCCTTATTACCGATAGGTTTTAAGGGGATTGTTGTGTCTGAATTTTGTGATTACAGTGTCAAATGTAAATTTTATAGAAATTTTTAAGTAACTAACACAGTTAAAACCACCCTTTACAGGGTGGAATTTGTTTAAAATTTTAAGTTAATGGAAAACTGGCTTTTGCATTGAGATTAAGATTTGCTCTGTTTCCATCTAAAAATTCATAATATCCTTGAGCTCCTACCATTGCCGCATTATCTCCGCAGTATTTTATCTCAGGTTTGTAAAATTTAAAACCTTTTTCATTGCATTTTTTTTCAAGATCTCGACGTAACAGTGAATTAGCAGAAACTCCTCCGGCTATTGCTAAAGTTGAGTATCCATGGTCACATGCAGCTCTTATGAAATTCGATACCAAACAGTCAACTACGGATTTTCTGAAAGAAGCCGCCAAGTCCTCAACCGGTAATTGTTCACTTTTTTGATTAAATTTATTTATTATATTTATCATAGCGGTTTTAAGACCCGAAAAACTGAAATCATAAGTATTTTCTTCATTTTTAAGCGGTATCGGAAGTTTAAAACTTAAAGGATTACCGTTTTCGGCAATTTTATCTAACATTACTCCTCCGGGATAATCCATTCCAAGTCGTCTTCCCACTTTGTCAAAAGCTTCTCCAGCAGCATCATCTCTGGTTTTGCCTAAAATACTTATGTGGGTATAACTTTCAACCGCAAGTATATGAGAATGTCCGCCTGACACCACTAAACATAAGAACGGAGGTTTTAAATCGTGGTTCGTAAGGTAAAGAGAAGCAATATGAGATTTTATATGGTGAACAGGAACAACGGGTAGTCCGGACGAAATGGATAAACCTTTTGCAAAATTGACTCCTACCAAAAGCGAACCTATTAAACCCGGAGCAAATGTAACTGCAAGAGCATCTATTTCTTTTAAACTTACCCCGGATTTTTCAAGAACAGATTTAACAAGTGGAGTAATATTTTCTATATGTTTGCGAGAAGCTACTTCAGGAACTACTCCTCCGTAAATTTTATGATCGTTTATTTGCGATGATACCATCGAAGTTATGACATGTCTACCGTTTTCCACTATTGCTGCTGCAGTATCATCGCAAGACGATTCTATTGCAAGTATTTTCATGATTATATGTTACGGAATTTTTCCATTAATACTATTTTTTTCTCTGATTTTCTTTGCAATATATCAGCTAATTTGTAATCATAGTATTCACGGATTTGTTTTAATTCACTGATTCTAGATTCATTTTTTGATATCTCTTTTTTGATCTTTTTAATTTCATCCATTACTTCATTAAGTTCTTTATTGAGTTTATTTCTTCTTATCCAAGAAAATATTCCATTGAGTTTTTTCTCTATTTGCTCTTTTAAGTCCAATTTTTTGCTGAGTCTGTGATCAAGCTTCGAGCGAAGACTGTTTTCAAGATAGTTAAGTTTCTTTTCATTTTTTGATATTTGTTCTTTCAATTTGTTTATATTACAATCGTCAAGTATTCTTTGTTGAATTTCAGCTGAGGTATAGCTTTGTGATACTGTAGCAGCGTTTGTAGAAGTCAATGAACCGGTTCCGACGATAAAGAGTAATGATGATATCATTGTTGCAGTTAAATTTTTTAAAAATTTTTTCATAAATATTTCTCTCCTAAAAAATAACATTATAAAAACTTATTTCAAACTTTACTAACTTTAGCATAATGCATAATTAATTAAAAGTCAATTTAATTTTTATTTAAAGTAACATGTCATAATAAAAGCATTTTCTACAGGACAGTCGTAAAAATTTTTTCTGATTCCTATTTTTTGAAATCCGCATTTTTCATAAATTGATATAGCGGAATTATTGGATTCTCTTACTTCAAGAGATAAAAATTCAAGGTGATTTTTTTTAGAATGTTCTAAAAGTTTTAAAGTGAGAGCGGTTCCGATGCCTTGTTTTCGAAAAATAGGATTTACGGCTATGTTGTAAACATAACCTTCTGATTTTGCAGCAGTATACATACCGGAAAAACCGACCAAAACGTCACTTTTTTTTGCTACAAAAAATTTGGAATATTGATTTTCAAGAGCACTTTTAAATGAATTTTCCGACCACGGTCTGGAAAAGCACATTTCCTCAATTTTTACTGCGGATTTTATATCTGTTTCAAGAAAATCTTGAATTTTAATTTCGGACATCGTTTAATTATCCTTTTGCATCATACCAAGTTTTTGCTACAGCAATATGTACTTCAAGCGGAACACTGAGTTTTATGGCATTTTCCATCTCTTGTTTGAGAATTTTCTTTGCTTTTGGAGCCTCAATTTCCGGAGCTTCTATTATGAGTTCGTCGTGAACTTGTAAAATAAGTTTAGACTTCATATTTTCTTTTTTAAGACGATTGTATACATTTATCATGGCTATTTTTATAATATCTGCCGCACTGCCCTGAATAGGCATATTTCTGGCAACTCTTTCGCCGAAAGCTTGGAGAGTGTGACTTTTTGATTTAAGTTCCGGTAAATATCTTCTTCTGCAAAGCATTGTTTCGGCATAACCTTGTTTTTTGGCGAGTTCTATTGCTTTGTGCATGTATTCGTCTACGCCTTTGTAATGAAACAAATATCTATTTATGTAATTTTGAGCTTCGTACCTGCTGATTTTCAAATCTTTTGCAAGTGAAAAGGCTCCGATTCCGTAAATTATTCCAAAATTGACGGCTTTAGCTTTAAATCGCATTTCAGGGGTTATCATCCTTATGGGGATATTTAGTATTTGAGAAGCAGTTATAGAATGGACGTCTTCGTTATTCTTGAAAGCCTGAATCATGCATGGATCTTGAGAAATATGTGCAAGAATTCTGAGTTCGATTTGTGAGTAATCGGCGTCAATTAGGACGTTTCCGTGTTCGGCTTGGAAAAATTTTCTTAATTTTCTTCCTAATTCTGTTCTTGAAGGAATATTTTGCAAGTTGGGGTCAGTTGAACTTATTCTACCGGTTCGAGTTTCAGTTTGGTTGAAAGAAGAATGCACTCTGCCGTCCTTAGCGGCTAAACGAGTTAAACCGTCACAGTAAGTGGATTTGAGTTTTGAGAACATACGGTATTCCAGAATTAAATTTACAACTGAGTTGTGTTTACGTAAATCCTCAAGTTCTTCAGCACTTGTGGAATACCCGCTCTTACTTTTTTTGCCTTTCGGAAGTTTAAGCTTTTCAAACAAGAATATTCCAAGTTGCTTTGGTGAATTAATGTTGAATTCATAACCTGAAACCGAATAAATGAGATCTTTGAGATTTTTTAAATGTGTTTGGAGCATTTTTGAACAATCCGCAAGTCCGGGAGTATCCACAAAAACTCCTTCGTTTTCCATTGATGCAAGTACTTCGGCCAAAGGTTGTTCTATATCAAAAAGTAAAGATGTTTGATTTCTTGTTTCGAGTTCTTCGGTCAGTACAGGGAATAATTTTTTTATAAGACATACTTTTTCGGCGTAAGAAATGTCGGTTTCATCGGCTTCGCAACAAACATTTATTTTCGGAGAACAAATTTCATATTCTTCGGCGCATCGTTTGATATCGTAATTTTTGGCAGAAGGATTGAGAAGATAAAGAGCAAGCATTGTGTCGAATTTTTTTCCGTTCAGATTCAAATTAAGCTTTTGAAGATTTCGATATATTTTTTTAATGTCATAAGTTATTTTTTCAGATTCGGAATTTTCAAGAAATTCTAAAAATTCTTCAAACCCCTTTTCGTTTGAATTTATTACGTAAATTTTATCTGAGTGCATAACATAAATTTTTTCTATTTCTTGGTTTGAATATCGTATTTCAAAGAATACGCTTTTTTCTTCAAAAATTTTATAATCTTTTTCGGAAAAATCTTTGTATGAAAGAAGATCTGTTTTTTCAATTTCTTCTTCGTTTTTTCCAAGACCCAGTTTTTCCATAAGAGAAAAGAATTCCAAATCAATCATTAATTTTTTTGCTGTGGATTTGTTGGCGGGTTTGGGTATATAATCATTGATGTCAATGTCAATCGGTACGTTTTTGTTTATTTTTCCGAGTTCATAACTCATGAAAGCATCTTTTTTGCCTTCTCGGAGCTTTGTTTTGACAGTTTCTTTTATTTCTGTTGAATTTTCTAAAATTTCATATATTTTATTAATGCTGCCAAATTCGGAAATGAGCTGACCTGCAGTTTTTTTACCGATTCCTTTGACGCCGGGGATATTATCGGAAGTATCACCTTGAAGAGCTTTGATGTCAATTAGCAGTGATGGAGAAACACCGTAAATTTCTTTAATTTTTTCTTCGTTATAAAATTCCGATTCGGTTTTCCCGAATTTGGTTGTAGCCAGACGAACCGTAACATTTGGAGAAATTAACTGAAAACTGTCACGATCTCCGGTTGCAATTACGCATTCATAATTTTTGTCTTCGCAATATTTTGCAAAGGTACCCAAAATATCATCTGCTTCGTATCCTTTGAGCATTATGATTTTATAACCCAAAGCTGTAAGAAGTTCTTTAAGCACCGGAACTTGGCTTGCAAGATCTTCAGGCATTTTTTTACGGTTTGCTTTGTACCCTTCATACATTTCGTGACGAAAAGTTGGATCGGGCAAATCAAAAGCTATCGCTACTGCGTCCGGATTTACCTCATTTAAAAGCTTTTGCATTGTGGAAATAAATCCGTAAATTCCGTTGGTCATTTGACCTTTTTTATTCGAAAGCATACGAATCCCGTAAAATGCCCGATTCAGTATACTATTCCCATCCAGGACCAAAAATTTCAATTGTATCACCATTTCCTTTATTTTAAATTATGCCAAACATTTTGAATATCTTCGTCTTCATCAAGAATATCTATGAGAACGTTGACTTTGTCTGAATCTTCTTCAGAAAGGGTTACGTAATTATCAGGTACCATTCCGATTTCTGATGAAACAAATGAGTAATTTTTGTTTTTAAGATATTCATAAACTTTTTCATAATCTTCTTTTTCTGTATAGATAATAAAGCAGTCGTTATCTTTTACCATGTCGGTAGCTCCTGCTTCAATTACATCTTCTTCCAGAGCGGATTCATCGATATCTTCGCAGTCTATTGCAATAATTCCCTTTTCTTTAAACATAAACGAAACGCATCCGGTGGAACCGAGATTTCCGCCGTATTTACTGAAATAATGTCTTATATTTCCGGCAGTTCTGTTTCGGTTGTCGGTAAGGGTTTCGACTATTATGGCCACTCCTGAAGGACCATATCCTTCGTATGTAATTTCTTCGTATTCACTGTCATCTCCGCCAACTGCTTTTTTGATTATTCTTTCAATATTATCGTTGGGAACGTTGTTCGCTTTTGCTTTGGCTATTGCATCACGTAATTTGAAATTTGAAGTAGGGTCTGCACCACCTTCTTTTGCGGCAACGGCAAGTTCACGTCCTACTTTTGTGAAAATTTTAGCTTTTTGAGCGTCTGTTTTTTCTTTCTTTCTTTTTATGTTGTTCCATTTTGAATGTCCGGACATTTTAATTCACCTCATAAATTAAAAATATTTTTTGTAATTATTATTGTATTATTTTTACTTAACATCATCAATAATTTGTCACACGGAGTCTATTATAACATACTATTCGCAAGTAAAAATGTTTTAAAATTATTTTTAAGTAATTTTCTAATAATTTCGAAGATAAGTCATTGCAGACGAAAAGTATTAAGTAAAAAATCCCCCGAAAATATATTCGGAGGAAATTGCAGTTTAAATGCGATATGAAATTTTTAAATTTAATACTTTTTTCTATTAAATTCTTTTGGTGCTTGCATCTTTAAATATTGTGGAGGAATTTTATATTTTTCTGTATCTAAATCTCCCACTAAACTAATTAGCGATTTGGTTACCTTCTCGTCATAAAGGGGACACTTCTTTTTTGAGATTGTAGGTTTTTCAATATTTTTTGGATCAAATATCTTCTCAAAATTTTCAATTGCACTTTTCAAATGATCTCTGAAAAAATGCGTGAACAGCACAAGTAACATATTGCCTTCTACGTAGCTGTTTATTTTTTTTAAGAAATTAGAATTTGTGGTGTCCATTTTCTTTAGTTTTTCTTCCGTGGATTCTTTCCACTTTAATACTGTTTCATAAGATTGATTT
Source organism: uncultured Oscillospiraceae bacterium (assembly GCA_900552265.1). GTDB lineage: Bacteria > Bacillota > Clostridia > Oscillospirales > Acutalibacteraceae > UMGS1491. Next base: position 91,070 of record URZE01000003.1, on the reverse strand, counting down.
TTAAGTATTTTGTCAAAGCACTCTTTGAATGCATTTTCCAACGTTAATGGGTGTGGGTCGAATTGTTTGAATTCTTTGTATCCTGGACGCAATTCTACACCATCTAAATGTATAGCTTTATTGGCATAATCAAGATCTACGTCCCAATTTTCTTCTACATTTATACCCGTGAGCAAATTACGGGACATAACTCTTCTAAAATTATCAATAGCATTTACCAATTCTTCAACTTCTTTGTCGTAACCACCTGTTGTTTTACTTTGGTTATCGGTTGATTTTATACAGTTATTTACAGTTTTTTCAATTTCTATAAAAATGGATTTTATTTTGTTCGAATTCAGTGTCGATTTTGAATTTTTTACTTTTGGGATTTTAAAAGTATTAGCAATATCTTTTATTTTTTCATTGTCATCTTTATATTTTCGTTTTTCAATAGTTTTTAAATTTTTAAATATTCTTCTTATTGTTGTTTTTGTTTCGCTTAACTTTTTCTCTTCGAAATAATCAATATAAATTCGACACATGTTAAATATATCTTGGTACAATTTGTAGCCTTCAATGTATCCAATTATATTAGCTTTTATTATATTTAAAATAGTTATTAAATTTCTTTTATCTGAATCTTTTTCAGATTTTTTCTCAGATTCTTTTTCCTTTTTGTGAGATATTATCTTTTTCACGATTTTTATATTTTTGATTTTTTCTTTTGTTTCAAAATATTCAAATATTAAACCTATTAGAATTTTTTGTGATTTTGTGAGAGGTTTTCTTTCGTCTGAAACTTCTTTAATAAATTCTTCTTTAGTAAGATGTAAATATTCTGAATTTTTATAAGTTTGCTTATACTTGTAATACTTATATAATGCACTAATCAGTACATCTTCCATCTTGTCGCCCAACTTAAAATCTTTTTTTACACTACTTATAAAGTCTTTTTCTGAAAATCGATTTTTTTGAAAATTTTTTTCAAGTTGTTTTTTTTGAGAAGGAGAGATTAATTTTAAAAGTTTGATGGTGCTTGTTACAGAAATTTTAGTTCCAGTATCTGACATATAAGTTCACATCCTTACGCAACTATTTTAGAATGTATTGTATAGTATTTTGAAATAAAAATCAACTTTTTGTTGCAATTAAATAATTTATATATATCATATATTAATACCACGGACTGTTTTCAGGTTGATTCCAGATCCGTGTGATGTAGTTTGAATAAAGGCAAAATCAACTGCAGTAGTCCTCTAAAATAGCGTTCATTTCTTCTCGTGAAGAAGCACAAATACCTTTTTTAAGTAAATTTCTGTCTGCTTCAGGCAATTCGCTGACGGTTATACAAGTAGTACGAAACGGCATTTTTTCACCGTTTTCGAATACGGCGATATTTCCTTTATATTCTTTTATAATGTATCCTGAATTTTTTTGTGTAGGTTCATCTTTTGGGGGTTCGGTTGCGGATACTGAATTTTTTTCATGTGAGTTGTAAGAATTATGCTGCGTGGTATCGTTTTCTTTTTTTGCGATAAAGAATACGGCTCCCAGTGCAACAAGGACAATTCCGCCCAAAACAGCCATAAATTTTTTCATTTTAAATTCACCCTAAATAACAATAGATTTTAGGTTTATTATTTGAGTGATTGGGATAAATATTCCAAGAAATGAGAGATATAAAAAAGAGCATTGAAAATTGAACAATGATATAAATTTTGCTACAATTGGATTTGCAAATGATGTATGGATAAGACGGAGGGATAATATGAAAGTAATATTAATTTCGCATACACCGGAACCGGAAAAAGTTGTGGCTACAGCGGCAAAATTGTGTTATTCACCGTGTACCATAAAGGAAACTCAAGAAAAATTAACGAGTGAAAGTATAAAATCTTTTGTAAGCATGTTGGCAGAAATAGGTCATGAAAGTCCACTTGAACACATAACTTTTACGTTTGGAATAGAGGGTGTATCACGTGCTCTTTTGGCTCAGCTTACACGTCACAGAATGGCATCTTACAGTGTTCAGAGTCAGAGATATGTTAGGAATATAAATTTTGGATATGTCATTCCCGAAGAAATAAAGAATTCTCCGGAAGCGTTGGCGGAATTTGAATCTGCTATGAAATATTCTCAGGAGAAGTATGATAGAATTTCGGAAATTCTTGAAAAAGAGCATACTAAAAAATTGACTGAACTTGGAGTGGACGAAAAAACTGCTGTAAAAGCCGCAGAAAAATTGGCCATAGAGGACGCAAGATATGTTTTACCCAATGCGTGTGAGACAAATATAATATGTACTTTTAATGCCAGAAGTTTGCTTAATTTCTTTTCTCACAGATGTTGTGTGCGTGCTCAGAGAGAAATAAGAGAACTTGCGGGAGAAATGTTAAAACTCGTAAAAAAAGAAGCGCCGAGTATATTTTCGGTTGCAGGTCCGTCGTGCGTAAAGAGTAGATGTAAAGAGGGAAAAATGTCTTGTGGGAAAGCAAATGAGGTAAGGGAATTTTTCAAAAATATATAAACTTGTATTGAAGTTTGGTAATTGAGATTAAAAACCAAGTAAAGAGGAGCAGAAATAAATTTCATGAAAAGTAAATTAATAGTGGTAGAGGGATTGGACGGATGTGGAAAAAATACTCAAACCAAGCTTTTGGCGGATACTTTTGAGAAAAACAGAATAAAATATAAATATTTGTCTTTTCCGAATTATTCTTCACCATCGTCGTCGCTTGTAAAAATGTATCTGGGCTCGGAATTTGGAAAAAATCCTTCAGATGTGAATGCTTACGCTGCGGCTTCGTTTTTTTCGGTTGACAGATATGCGAGTTTTAAGATGTCGTGGGAGAAAACTTATGATGAACCGGGTATAATACTTTGCGACAGATATACAACCTCCAATACTTTTTATCACATGTGTAAACTTCCCGAGAATGAATGGAATGAGTATTTAACATGGCTTTACGATTATGAATACAATAAATTAGGACTACCTAAGCCCGATGCAGTGATATATCTTGATATGCCTCCGGAGATTTCGCAAGATTTAATGAAAAAGAGGTATATGGGAGATGAAACCAAAAAAGATATTCACGAAGCTAATCTTGATTATTTAAAAAAGTGCAGAAAGGCAGCAGATTATGTTCGAAGTCACGGAAAGTGGTTTTATATATGTTGTGCTCATGGCGGGGAAATTAAGGACAAAAATCTGATACATGATGAAGTAATTGCCTTTTTGAGGAAGGATGTGCTTAATGGATTCGAAATTCAGTGATTTGGAAATAGAGGATAAAAGTTGGATTGAAAAAACTTTAGGGAATAAGATGTGTTCGGAATCTGCATTTGGGACGCATTTTATATGGAGTACGGCTTTTAATTCTAAAGTTTGTGATTATAAAGGAATGTTTCTTAAAAAATTTGATAAAAACGGAGTTTTTTATGAATTCCCCCGTGGAGCGGATTGTGAAGAATCTTTTAAAGAAGCTGTGAAGTTTATTTTTGATGACGCTAAAAATAGCGGTTACCGAGAATTAAGGTTCACCGAGCTTTTAAGTTCGGAAATGCTTGAATTTAGCAGATTATTTCCCGATAAATTTGAAATAATTCCTCGAAGAGATAAGTACGAATACGTTTATTTTTCTCAAGACTTAGCGTCACTTAGCGGAAAAAAGTATCACAAGAAGAAAAATCATGTTTCCAAGTTTTCTAAAACTTACGATTGGAAATATGTACCCACCGATAGTTCTGAAACTGAAAAATATATGAAATTTTTCGAAAAATGGTTCAAGACAAGATGTCCGAAAAAAAGTTATGGAGAAATCCCGGAATATCAAGCGGTAAAACGAGCAGTGGAAAACTATTCAGAGTTGAAATTAACCGGCGGAAAAATAGAGATAAACGGTGAAATTGTGGCATGTACACTCGGAGAAAAAATAAACGAAAAGATTTTCCTTGTTCATTTTGAAAAAGCTCTTCCTGAGTATGACGGCGCTTACAGCGTCATAAACAATGAATTTGCAAAAACACTTTCTAAAGAGTATCAATTTATAAATCGAGAAGAAGATATGGGAATTCCCGGACTTAGAAAATCAAAACTTTCGTATAAACCTGTGTTTCTTATTCCCAAGTATGAAGCTGTTTTAAAGGATTTTGAGAATGATATTTTTTAAGAATGCCAATGAAAAAATGAAATCAGAGTTGATTTCGGCAATGTGTGAATGTTTTAATGAACCTGTGGAAACAGTGCAATTTTTCTTTGAAAATAAGTTCAATAAAGAAAATTGTTTTGTTTGTGTAAAAGACGGTGTCGTAGCAGCAGTACTTCATGCTTTGCCTCAAACACTTGCTGTTTCAGGATCGTTTTACCGTTCATACTATGTATACGGAGCATGTACTCTGCCCCAATTTAGAAGTCGAGGGTATATGAGTAAGCTTTTGAAATATACCGAAGCAGTACTTAAAGTTCGAGGAGCAGATTTTACGGTTTTGGTACCCGAAAATAAAAAACTGGAAGGGTTTTACGGACATTTGGGATACAGAAATTTTTTTAAGACCAAGACAGTATTTTTAACAAAGAAAACAATGAAGGAAATATCCAAAAGTAAAGTTCTATATCAAATGGACTGTAATATTTTAAAATATTCCGTGGAAGAATTAAGATATTGTGCTTACAAGGATTTCAACGGAATGATATACACGCAAAAAGATATTGATTATGCTTTTAATCTATATAAAAAATTCGGAGGAGAGGCAGTCTTTTCAAAAAGAGGATACGCAATATGCGTTCCGGTTACCGACTCTGTTTTGGAGATAAAAGATTTTACGTGCGCTGATTTCAACGTACCGGAACTTGTGTCTGAAATACTTCTTAAATTTCCGAATTACAAAAGATTTATAATAAAAACCAATCCCGCAAACACCTATTTTAACCGTTGCAAATCCGATAAATTCTATGGTATGATAAAGCCTCTGAGGAGAGATACCAAAGACATAATAAAGAATTTGAAAAAACCTGCTTATTTGGGACTGGCATTAGATTAAGAACATACAGAGGAAAATTTTTATGATTAGGAATATCAAATTATATAAAATGAAATTGAGACAAAAATATCGTCTTATTCGAGAAAAAATGGATAAAGATAAAAAAGCGGAAATGGATGAAAAAATACTCAACAAAATTACCATACTAAACGCTTATCGAAATAATAAAACGGTATTTACTTATGTATCAAAAGAGATAGAAGTGAATACGTTCCACTTTATTGAAAAATGTTGGAAAGACGGAAAAAAAGTTGCCGTACCGGCATGTAACAGTGAAAACAGGAGTATGAATTTTTACTTTATAAATTCTTTTGATGATTTGGAAAAAGCTACGTTTGGGCTTTTGGAACCGATACGTGATAAATGTGAGCTTGTAACGAATTTTTCGCAAGGTTTGTGCGTTGTACCGGGTTTTTGCTTTGATTATAAAGGGTACAGACTTGGTTACGGGTACGGGTATTATGACAGATTTTTGCAAAATTTCGGAGGAATTACTCTCGGAATTTGTTACAGTAATTGCATAATTCCGCAACTTCCTCATGGGAAATTCGACAAACATGTGGATATACTTTTAAATGACAAATATATAAAAGAAATAAAAAGAGAGAGAAATTATGAAATCAGTAAAAAAAGAAAACACAGATAGATATCAGAAAAATGGTCTTTTTTTCAGAATGTCATGGATTGTATTTCTTGTTTTAATTTCCGTTTTGCTTTCAAGATATATTCTTGTCGGAATAAATGACATGTTAGCTGTCGGAAAACCTTCAAGCGTTGCAATGGTAGAAATTCCGGATGAAGCTTCACTGGAGGAAATAGCCGAGAGTCTGAAAGAAAACGGGATTATTTCAGAAAAAGAATTTTTTAAAATTTATGCTCGTGTAACAAAGTTTTCGGGAGCATTTTCAGGTGGAATTTACGAACTCGATACAAGTATGGACTATCAAGCTATAATAAATCGTCTTAAAAATCAGACAAATATTAATGAGGTTTCGGAAATAACTTTCACCGAGGGAATGAATATCTTGGATTATGCACAAATTCTTGAGAGTAGTAAAGTGTGTAAAAAGGATGATTTTCTTAAACTTTGTAAATCAAATAAATTTGATGAAAAGTATACGTTCCTGAAAGACGTTGACAATTCCAAAAAACGAGTTTATAAACTTGAAGGTTATCTTTTTCCCGATACCTATAAATTTTATCAGGGTGAAAACGCTTCAGACGTAATTGTAAAAATATTGAACAACTATAATAAAAAAGTAATCAAAAAAACCAATTTGGAAGACTATAAAGAAAAAGTAAGTATAAAAGAATTAGCTCAATCAAAGTCAATGACGTTGGATAAACTTATGAATATAGCTTCACTTATTCAGGCGGAAGCTGCGAACAGAGACGATATGTATCTTGTTTCATCGGTAATCCATAATCGACTCAAAACGCTTCAAAATAAAGGACAAAATCCATTTGGAGAATTTTCGATAAGCGTTCTCCGAATCGATTCTACAGTGTACTATCCTTATAAAACAAAGTCGGCAATTCCGAAAAATATTGCAAAAACCTTCCAAAGTGACTATGATACCTATAAGATCGAGGGTTTACCTCCCGGACCCATATGTAATCCCGGTATCGATGCGATTCTTGCTGCCTTGAATCCGGCTGATACTCAGTATTATTACTACTGTCACAGTGCGAGCGGAGAAGCTTTTTACGCTAAAACAAATGATTCTCACATTGCAAACTTGAAAAAAGCAGGGTTGAAATAATTTTGATAAAATATTATAATAATATTCGAAAATATATTAAAAAATTGGAGGATTGAATTGTGAACAGTGAAAAATTAAATGATATTTTAAAAAATGAAAGTTTTATGAAAGAAGTTTTAAATGCGAATTCACCTGAAGAGTTTAAAATTTTATTTAAGAGTAAGGGAGTGGATTTGTCCGACGAGGATATTAAAGAAATAACTAATTTAGTCCGTCTTGGAATGAAAAGTTCTATAAAGGAATGTGATTTGGAAAATATCAATGGTGGAAATGGTAGATCTGTCTCTGGGAGAATAAAAGATGCAGCAAAATGTGCCCTTTATATTGCTGTAGCCGGAAGTATCGTATATTTTGCTAAAAAAAGTGGAGAAGCTATTGATGCAGCTAAGGATACGCTTCGTGCAACCACAGGTGCCGTGGAAGGATTAACCAGTGAAGCTAGGGATACGCTTCATGCAACTACGGGTGCTGTGAAAGGATTAACCAGTGCAGCTACGGGTACGCTTCATGCAACTACAGGTGCTGTAGAAGGAGTGACCATGGCAGCTAATGCAGTCACTGGTAAGGTTAATAGTGCTGAACCATGTGGGGTTTTAAGATGGATTCTTAAATTTTAAATAGTTGATAAAAAAAAGCCAATACTTAATTAGGTAAGCATTTACCTAAGAGAGGTTGGTTTTTTGTATGTATAAAAGATGTCTGATACTATATGGATTGTTTATGTTTATGTTTTGTATGGCGTTTTTTTGTTTGGATTATCTTTCTGATAAAGAAACTCTTTATGACGCAGCTTTGAATCAGCAGACGTATAATTTAAAAATAGCGGACATAAGAGGGACCATATATGATTGTAGAAATATTCCTCTTGTTAATACAAAAAAGAAACTTATAGCTGCGGCAGTACCGTGTACGGAATCGCTTTCAGTACTTACTCCTGTTGTTTCAGATGATAAGAAAGAAGAGTTATACAAGAAATGTTCAAAAAATACTCCGTTTACTATAGAAGTCAGTAAGAAAGTAAATTCGCCTTATGTAAGAGTATTTGAAGTACCGGTAAGATACAGCGGAGTTACTCTTGCATCTCATATAATAGGATATATATCGGGAGATAAGAAGGGTGTATCCGGTATAGAGAAAGTATATGACGACTATCTTTTCGGGAATAATCATGATATACGTGTAAATTACAGTGTGGATGCATCGGGGAAAATTTTACCTGGTAAAGAAGAATTTATTGAAGACAAATCATATCTTGTGTCGAAAGGTGTAGTGCTTAACATTGACAGCCGAATTCAAGCCATTGCTGAAGAAGCTGCGAATAAATACATTTCGAGAGGAGCTGTTATAGTAAGCGAAGTACCGAGATGTGAAATAAGGGCTTGTTCGAGTTTTCCGGGATTTTTACCGGGTAATGTAGCACCGTATCTTAATGATAAAAATTCTCCGCTTTTAAATCGGGTAATGTGTTCTTTTAATTTAGGTTCAATATTTAAGCTTGTGACTTCTGCGACAGCGCTTGAAAGAGGAATAAGCGAAGATACGATTTATGAGTGCGAAGGAGTTAATAAAGTCGAAGATGCCTCTTTTAAATGCTTTAATGGAAAAAAGCATGGAATTGTAAATATGGAACAAGCTTTGGCACATTCGTGCAATGGATATTTTATAGAACTTATTAAAAAAATGCCATTTGATGCTTTGCTGTGTATGGCTAAGAAATTTAAACTCGGTGAATCCGTTTCGCTTGCACCGTCAATGAATTCAAATGCGGGAATTTTACCGTGTGAAGAGAGTTTAAAAAATATAAAAACACTTGCCAACTTTTCGTTTGGACAGGGTAAACTTATGGCGACTCCGCTTCAGATAACGGGTATAATAAATACTATTGCATCAGGTGGAGTGTACAGTAATCCGAAACTTGTTAAAGGTCTTACAGATGAAAATATGAAAATAATCAAAAAAAATATCATTGAATCCAAAAAAGAGAGAATCATATCGGAAGTAACCGCAAAAAAGCTCAAATCTCATATGAAAGCATCTATAGATTACGGTACCAGTGAAAAAGGAAAGCCGGAAAAAACAGAAGCAGCTGCAAAAACATCAACTGCTCAGACAGGAATAATAGAAGATGGTAAAAAAATAGAACAGTCCTGGTTTGCGGGATTTTTTCCGTATGAAAACCCAAAATATTCAATAGTTGTTTTGTCTGAAGCAGGATCCGGTGGTGGAGAAAGCTGTGGTCCGGTTTTTAAAGAAATTACAGATAGAATGATTTCTGAAATTCCTGAACTTTTTATGGATTAGAATGAGAATTTTTTAGAAATTGATCTGCTTTGTTTTTAGCTTTTGATAAAATTTTTTTGATTCGTAATTTTATTTCTTGGGAATCATACTTTTCTTCGCAAAATTTTTCGAGATATAGATATTTAAAACTGTCAAAGTAATATATGTTATTGAGTCTGATAAAAGTAATTCCCAGTAGTACTGTAATGCATACGACAAATCTTACTGCAAGTAAATTTATAGTTTTGGATTTTTTTACGGTATTTGTATCGGTTGTATACTCAAGTTCTGTAATTTCATCCATAGTACGGTTTTCCTTTCCAAATGAAGATAATGGGGTTAAAAGCCCGTCCGAAATATAGATATTTGTTTAATAACGGTTTTAGAACTGTATATTTTTGATTTTTATTAAAATATTTTTTCGTATGTACAATTCAAAGAATTTTTTGGTACGAAAATTAGCTATATTCGTTTGCCAATGAAAAAAATTCGTACTATAATGGTTATATTATCAAAACCAAAGGAGAAATATTTGTGAAAAACAATAATGTAATAAAAAAAGAATTTAAAAATTATAAAAAAACTCATGGGTATCGAAGAAAAAGAATTATTAAAATTTTAGCTATTGTAGGTTCTTTTTTGATGATCAGCGGACTTATAGGTTCAATAATTTGCTATTTGTAAATGAGGAAAATATGAAAATATGTGCAGTAATAGCCGAGTTTAATCCTTTTCATAACGGTCACAAGTACCTCATGGACGAGATAAGAAAACTTGGATTTACGCATATTGTAGTGATAATGAGCGGAAACTTTGTACAGCGTGGAGAACCTGCGATAATTTCAAAACGGTTAAGAGTAAAAGCAGCTCTTTTAAACGGAGCAGATGCTGTATTGGAAATGCCTGTAGTGTGGACGTTAACTTCAGCGGAAAAGTATGCTTTGTCCGGAGTAGAAATAGCTGGTGGGTTGGGATGTGTTGATGCTTTGGCATTCGGTAGCGAGTGCGGAGATATAAATTGTTTGCGTAAGACAGCTAAAATTTTGGAATCTGATAAATTTTTTTATTTTCTTAAAAAGAACTTGAGTACGGGAGTAACGTTTGCCAAAGCCAGAGAAATGGCTGTAAATTCAGTTTCGGAGAATAAAAATTTAAGTGAATATCTTCGTGATCCAAACAATATTCTCGGAGTGGAGTATATTAAAGGGATAAATAAATTAGGACTTGATATTGAACCAGTTACAGTAAAAAGGTTATGTAGAGATACTCTGCATACATATCGTTCTGCTTCCGAAATACGTCAAATGATAAAAGCTTCTGATAATGAATTTAAAAAATATATTCCGAAATCTTCCTGTGAAGCCATATCGAAAGAATTGTCAAAAGGAAACATAGTTCATTGTTTGGAATATGCGAATCAATCAATTATGTATAATCTCAGAACTACGTCGATAAATGATATTATTAAACTTTCAGACATAAGCGAAGGTCTTGAAAACAGAATTATAAAAGCAGCAAAAAAAAGTATTTGTCTGACTGATTTTCTTTGTTCTGTTAAAACCAAGAGATATACTATGTCGAGGATAAAAAGGATTTTGATGTGTAATTTTTTAGGGATAAACAAGGATATTCAAGATACTTCAGTTCCGTATATTAGAGTTTTAGGAGTGAACGAGAAAGGTCATGAAATACTCAAAATAGCAAAAAAAACGGCGTCTTTACCGATTGTGTGTAATTATTCCGGAGTAAAGAAGTTATCTGAAAAGTCAAAAGAAGTTTTTAAGACTGAATGTAGAGCTTCTGACTTGTACAGTTTGTTCTCGTCTGAAATAAAGTCGTGTGGTTGTGAGGAATCCTTTAAAATCATAACTTCTTAAAGTATATAATACCGAGTTAAATCTAAAAAATAAAATATAAATACTAAAGATTATGATAGGTGAATATTTTGCTAAGATACAGAGAAGCTTTGAAAAAAATAGAAAACAGACTCAGATTTGGGTCAAAACTCGGACTTGAACGATTTAAAGTATTTATGGATATGATTGGTAATCCACAAAACAAATTAAAATATATACATGTTGCCGGTACAAATGGAAAGGGTTCTACATGTGCTGTTATATCATCAATATTGTCTGAAGCGGGATACAAAGTTGGAATTTATACTTCTCCATCCGTGATTGATTTTTCAGAGAGAATAAAGATTTGTTCCGAGTCAATATCTGAAGATAAAATTTGTGAATTGACGGAATTTTTAGAACCTTTTGCCGAAGAAGAAATATTTAAAAAAGATCCCATAACAGAATTTGAATTTACAACTGCAATGGCGTTTAAGTATTTTTATGATGAAAAATGTGATGTGGTAGTTCTTGAAACCGGGCTTGGAGGTAGACTTGATGCCACAAATATAATAGAAAATTCAATATGTTCCGTAATTACGTCAATTTCAACTGACCATACTGCTGTTTTAGGTAACTCATTGTCTGAAATAGCAAGAGAAAAAGCAGGAATTATTAAAAAATATTGTCCTGTAGTATTGGGCCCTGAGATGCCGTTTGAAGCACATCAAGAAATATTAAAAAAAGCCCGAGATTTAAGCAGTCCTGTTATAGTTGCAGATTTGTCAGATATAAAAAATCCTATTTTTTCAATTGATGATGGGACTTCATTTGAGTGGAAAAATTTTAAATTAAAAACTCATCTTTTGGGAACTCATCAGTTAAAAAATATTTGTACGGCATTAACTGCTTTGGAATGCATAAAAAAAAGGTTTTCTATAGATAAAGAAGCTTTATTAAATGGAGTACTGAAAGCATATATGCCGTGCCGATTGGAGAAAGTGGAAACTGAACCTCTTATAATTTTGGATGGAGCGCATAATCCTGACGGAGCGAAATCTTTAAGTGATTTTATAAAGGTTAACTTAAAAGGTAAAAAACTTTTGGCAATAGTAGGTATGTTTAAGGATAAAGATTATAGGAGTGTAATAAAGCAAACAGCACCACTTTTTAGTATGGTTTGTACCGTTGAGCCGAATAATGACAGAGCTTTGTCGCTTGAAAAAATTACCGAAATCGTTAAATTTTACAACAGTAATGCAAAGAGTTTTAAAAGTGTTTCGGAAGCTTTAAAAAATACGTTTAAGACAGGTAAGGATTACGATGGAATAATTGTGTATGGCTCTTTTTCGATAATGAAGGAAGCGAAAGAATTTATTGAATCTTCAAAAAAATAAAGTTTTTAGCTTTCATATTAAAAGACATTAAAATATCACCTTCTTAAAAAATCGTTTTTATGACGAATGATTAAAAAGGTGATTCACTATTTTTTTAAACATTTTAAAAATTTAAGATGAAGTTTTATTATAAAATTTTTCCAATATATTTTTTATTTCCGATGAATCCGGAGATGTACCGTCTTTATTTTTGATTACATAGTCCCCGGTACTTGTTTGAGCGAGTTCATAGCCTGAATTTTTCAATCTGAATGCTTCTTCAAGAGTAAGTTTATAAGTGGATTCGTTTTTAATTTCCATACCTCCGAAAACATTTCTTAGTTCTGCATCAGTTAGAGCATATCTTTCAAATTTTCTGCCGTTATATCTTTCTGAATTCACACTATCATCTCCTGATTATCTTATTTTTATATAAATATTTTATGAAATGATAGCAAAAAAATCAAGATATATTTTATAAATATTTGGAATTGTACTAAAAAATATTTATAACGTGAATAATATAAATTTAATTAAAAATTTTCTTGATAATCAAACCAAAACATGATATAATGCAAACATCAGTTGGGGGTATAGCTCAGCTGGGAGAGCGCTTGAATGGCATTCAAGAGGTCAGCGGTTCGATCCCGCTTATCTCCACCAAAATCAGAAAGTCCGTCGTTTCTTAAAAAGATTCGACGGATAGTTTTTTATTTCTAATTAAGATTTTATATCAAAAATCGCCTAAATACTTATTTTTATGCTTTTCCGGCACAACCCAGTACGTTTATTATTTTGTGTTTTACTATTAATTCAATGGCTTCTCTCGCCGGAGAGAGATATTTTCTCGGATCAAAATTTTCAGGATTTTCAAAAAGACTTTTTCTTATTTTAGCAGTCATTGCAAGTCTTAAGTCAGAATCTACGTTTATTTTGCAAACTGCCATTTTTGCAGCTTCTTTCAACATTGATTCAGGTATACCCATGGCTTTTCCTAAGTTTCCTCCGAATTTATTTATTTCTTCCACGAATTCGGGAATTACGCTTGACGCTCCGTGTAATACGATAGGAAATTCAGGTAATTTTTTTTCTATTTCCTTTAAAATGTCGAACCTAAGTTCGGCTTTTTGACCGGGTTTGAATTTGTATGCTCCGTGGCTTGTTCCTATAGCGACGGCAAGAGAATCGACATTTGTTTTTCGTACAAAATCTTCAACTTGGTCAGGATTTGTGTAAAAAGATTTGTTTTCGATTACATTTATGTTATCTTCTATGCCGGATAAACTTCCAAGTTCTCCTTCAACCGTAACGCCGTATTTGTGAGCATATTCGCTTACTTTTGCTGTAATTTCAATATTTTCATCATAGCTCAGTGAAGAACCGTCTATCATAACAGATGTGAAACCGCTGTCGATACAGTTTTTGCATATTTCAAAAGAATCTCCATGGTCCAGATGTAAAGCTATCGGAACGTTACTTTCATGTTCGGCTGCTTCCACAAGTTTTTTCATATATGTGGCTCCTGCGTATTTCCTGGCTCCCGCAGAAGCCTGGAGAATAACCGGTGAAGAAAGTTCGTTTACGGCATTCATAATTCCCTGAATTATTTCCATATTGTTTACATTAAAAGCTCCTACGGCATATCCCTCTTTATAAGCCTTGCTTAGCATGTTTTTAGTGTTTACCAAACTCATAGATACAACTCCCACATAAATTTATATTTATATTTAAAAACATATATCATAATACAGTGAATGTCAAAAAAATATGACGATGACGGAATTTATTAATTTTGTACCGGTTAACTTTATTCTGTTATAAAAAATATTAGTGTGTAATGAATAAAATAAAAGATTATATTATTATGTAAATGGTATACTTTTGTGTTACTGTATTATTTTTATTTTAAATTTACAAAAAAATACATAAATACTAAAATTTGTTTTGTATTCCAATTTGTTACAATAAATATTATAATATAATTATAAATAAATTAAAAGAAAGGATTGTTTTGTTTATGAAAATTGGAGTTAAAATGTTGTCATTGGCAGCCGTACTGTCACTTGAATGTGTCTTTTTACCGCAATCGATAGTTTGTGCACAGGATACTGTTATTAGTGATTGGAAGAAGGATAAGGGTGAAAGTTCCGAAATGGTTCCTATTGAATATACTGTTAAGAGAACCGATGAAGGAAAAATTGTTGTGGAGTTTGGTGAGAAAACTTCGGAATACAGGATAGGTCTTATGTCTACTGGTCATCCGAAAGTATTACAAGAATGCAGTTACGTTCAGAGTTTTGTGTATAATATTTGCAATCACTATCATGCTAATGTGGTGGTGTTCGACAATATTGTGTATGAATATGATGAAAGTTCGGAAACTTTTATTGTTACAGGTAGAGAAGGAACCAAATACGGCACTGTGTATGGTTTTTGTGTGAATGCGCTTGCTCCTGGTAATTCTGAAATGCTTGAAAAGGTAACCGCTGTGGAAGATGGTATGTTAGTTGATCAAGCATTGGAAAGAAATCCTAAAAGCGAGGGAGAGTACAGAGAAGATTATCGCCGTGCTAGAACTAATCTTGATGATGTAAATGCTCGTTGGGAAGCTAGGCAGGAAGCTATAGAAGTTTTGGAAAAAGAAACTGGTGGTAAGTTATTTAAAAATATAAAGAAGGTAATAGTCAGGGGGAATGTTTATAAAATTGGCCGAGATGCCTTTAGTGGGGATAGATTTTGTGGGCGCGGTTGTCCTACGTATGATGTAGAGAGTGTTGATTTGTCGGAAAGTAAGGTTTGGGTTACTTATGGGTATAGTCCGTTTGGTTCGTCGCAACGTGGACAGAATATAACATTCCCTTCTGGAGGTGTGAAAATATTGGAATACTCTAATAGTGAAGATGATTATAGTGTGATATCACGTGGTTATCCGAGTAGTTCTGCGGACTATTATGCTCGTGTATTTGCCAATCAGTGTTGTGGTTGTCCTATTATGTAATGATATTTAGTTAATTTTAATATATTTTAAGCAACATGTTCATTTGTGGGTATGGATGTGTTGCTTTTATTTTTGATATTATTGACTAGCATTTTAGCATAGTGTATAATAACACCGCGTGAGTGCTACCGTGGCTCAGTTGGTAGAGCAGCTGATTCGTAATCAGCAGGTCGGCGGTTCGAGTCCGCCCGGTAGCTCCATTTTGTTTTAGTGAGATTTGTCAGTGAGAGTTTCAAAATTATTTTTATTGTTATATTTTCAAATATAAGGAAGAAAATTGTGAAATTTTTCATATAATGTTTATTTTTGTGATATGAGTTTTAATGTACCTTATATGGTACAATTTTTTTGTTTAAAAATAAATTAAATAATCATAATTAAAAATCATATATTGATTAGTATATATTTATTATTTTAAGGTTTTATTTTATAATAAAATACATAATTTATTGAAAAGGTGAAATTTTTATGAATGAAAAAAAGTATATAATTGCCAATTGGAAGATGAATAAAACTCCTTCTGAATCTACGTTGTTTATGAAAGAATTATCAAAAAAGCTAAAAAATTTTAAATCTACTGAAGTAATAATTTGTCCTTCTTTTTTATCAATATCTTCAATAAAAGAACTTTGTTTTCAAAGTGGAATAAAAATAGGAGCTCAAAACTGCCATTTTGAAAAATTCGGAGCTTTTACGGGTGAAATTTCTTCTGAAATGCTTGTTGATGTAGGGGCGGAATATGTCATTATAGGTCATAGTGAAAGACGTGAATATTTTGGAGAAACAGGTGAAATTATAAATAAAAAAATTAAATCAGCTTTGCATAGTGGATTGAAAGTAATTTTGTGTGTAGGAGAGAATCGTGAACAAAGAAGCTGTAATATGGAGTTTTATACGGTAAAAAATCAACTACGTGAAGCACTTTACGGTATAGATTCAGAAAAAATTAATGATATAATTGTAGCTTATGAACCTATCTGGGCTATAGGTACCGGAAAGGCGGTAACGGAATCTGACGCTGTAAAAATGAATTTAGAAATTAAGAATTTTATTTCTTCTGAATTTAAAACCAATCATACTTGTCCGGTTTTATATGGAGGTTCTATGAATGCTTCCAATGCTGAAGAATTTCTTAAATTTTCTGAAATTGACGGTGGATTAATAGGAGGAGCTTCACTTAAATCAGACGAGTTTTTAAAAATAATAAATATATCCGAAAGTTTATCAAATTAATTATTTTAAACAAACGGATACAAGATAACAGGAGAAATTTTTTATATGAAGAATATACTTCTTTTGATTTTAGATGGTTTCGGAATAGGTGAAAAAGTAAAATCCAATGCTGTTTATATGGCGAATACACCCAATATAGATAATATGTTAAATAATGATCCGGTATCTATTTTACAAGCTTCAGGGTTAAGCGTTGGGCTTCCCGAAGGTCAAATGGGAAATTCTGAAGTAGGGCATACAAATATTGGTGCCGGAAGAATTGTATACCAAGACTTAACTTATATTAATAAAAGTATAGATGACGGAAGTTTTTTTGAAAATAGAGAATTATTGAGCATTATGGAACATGTAAAATCGAAGGGATCTCATTTGCATATAATGGGGCTTGTTTCCGATGGAGGGATTCACAGTCATATAAATCATTTTTACGCTGTTTTGAAATTGGCTCATAAATGTGGAATCAAAGAAACTCGCATTCATGCGTGGACTGACGGAAGAGATACTTTACCTTTATCCAGTACGAAATATATTAAAGATCTTGAAAAATTTGCAAATAAAATAGAAGTAGGAAAAATAGAAACGATTTCGGGAAGATTTTATGCTATGGATAGAGATAATCACTTAGACAGAACTCAGAAAGCTTTTGATGCCATATTTGATGCTGTAGGAGAAAAATTTGATTTGCCGGAAAAAGCCATAGAATTCTCTTATAAAGATAATATTACAGATGAGTTCATAGTTCCTTGCGTTAGAGAGGGATATAAGGGATTTAAAAATGGTGACGCTGTGATATGTTTGAATTTTAGACCAGACAGAGCACGGCAAATAATCCGAAAATTTATTGATAAAATTGATTTTAAGTCCCGATACTGCTGTTTCACACAATATGATGAAACGTTTAAAAATGTTTCAATTGCATTTAAACCTCGTGAAATAAAAAATACATTGGGTGAATACATATCTTCAAAAGGTTTAAAACAATTACGAATAGCCGAAACTGAAAAATATGCACATGTTACATTCTTTTTTAACGGAGGAAAAGAAAAGCCTTACAAGAATGAGGACAGAATAATAATTAATTCTTCGAATGTTAGTACCTACGATATAAAACCGGAAATGAGCGCTTGGGAAATTACAGAATGTGCAATTGAAAATATAAGAAAAAAAATTTATGACGTAATTGTTTTAAATTTTGCAAATCCTGATATGGTAGGACATACAGGAAATTTTGAAGCAACTGTAAAAGCTGTTGAAGAAGTTGACAGGTGCGTGGGATTGTTACTTAATGAAAATAAAAATTACGGAGGAGTCACAATAGTTACTGCAGATCATGGAAATGCAGAAAAAATGCTGGATGATTTTGGTTCGGTTTTTACGGCTCACACATCGAATCCTGTAATTTTTGCTATAGACAATTATTCGTGTAATTTAAAAAGATTTGGTTCATTATGCGATATTTCGCCAACTGTTTTAGAAATTTTAAATTTAAAAAAACCTGAAGAGATGACAGGTCACAGTCTCATAGAAAGATAATCACTTATACGTGAATATAAAGATTCCGTCCCATTGAAATTATTGGGACGGATGTACTTGTTGCTAAAGTATAGAGTTTATACTTTTTTTATCAAATATAAATGTAGTTTAAAATACTCTATGATTAAATTAATTAAATCTGGCATATGTGAGTTTTGACACTCATCACATATGTTAATGATAAAATTGCATTAAAACAGGATAATTTTAAAAAAATATCTGATACCAAGACATATATTATTAAACTGTAGTTTCAACTTAAATGTTATTCTTAAAAGATGTTTAACTAAACTGCCTTTAGTTTTTCATACTTTTACTAAATATTTTAATATTAATGTATTATAAAAATAATTAAGTTTCAATATATTTTTAAAAAAATGACATTTGATTACTTTGAGGAAGATTTTTTAAAATTCCGGCCTCTTCAAGGGTTTCAATTACAGCTTTAGTAACTTTTGAGCGTATTTGAACATCATCAATAGAAAGGTACTCTCCATCTTTGGCTGCATCCTGAAGGCTTTGAGCTGCAGACACTCCTACTCCGGAAAGAGAGGCAAAGGGTAGCCTTATTTTACCGTTTTCAACGATGTATTTGTAAGAATCAGATTTGTATAAATCAACCGGAAGTACTTCGATTCCACGTGCAAGCATTTCGTTTATTATTTGAAAAGTAGCATATGCAGCGTTTTCTTTTGCACTTGCGGTTTTCCCTTTAAGTGCTATTTCTGACATTTTTTTTCTTACAGCGTCTCTGCCTTTCATTACTGTAAGACCGTCAAAATCTTCTCCTCGTACGGTGAAATATGCAGCATAGTATTCAGTCGGATAATAAACTTTGTACCATCCGAGTCTCAAAGTCGAAATCATATATGCGGCAGCGTGAGCTTTTGGGAACATGTATTTGATTTTCATGCACGATTTTATATACCATTCCGGGACTCCGTGAGAACGCATTTCGTCTAAATGTTCAGGAGTTAGAAGTTTGGTAGCTTTACCTTTTCTAACAATTTCCATAATTTTAAATGCGGTTTTTGGTTCCATTCCTTTGTGCATCAGATATACCATAATGTTATCACGTGTTCCGATGACTTCTGAGATTGTGCAAATTCCTTTTTGTATCAACTCATGAGCATTTCCGTGCCAAACGTCGGTACCGTGGGAAAGACCTGATACTTGGAGTAAATCTGCGAAAGTTTTGGGTTTACATTCAATTAACATTTGACGAACGAAAGATGTACCTACTTCGGGCATAGAAAATGTTCCTGTACGAGAATCAATATCTTGAGGAGTTACTCCGAGAGCTTTGGTAGACGTAA
The DNA here is from genome assembly GCA_900552265.1 of uncultured Oscillospiraceae bacterium. GTDB lineage: Bacteria > Bacillota > Clostridia > Oscillospirales > Acutalibacteraceae > UMGS1491. Next base: position 71,711 of record URZE01000003.1, on the reverse strand, counting down.
AAAGTGACATAACTTTGGGATCGCTCATTGAAACGTCGGTAACTTTAATACCGGTATAGTCTTCCAAATATTTATAAATTGACGGAACGTCGTGTCCAAGCTCGTCGAGTTTACATATGGTGTCATGTATTGCATGGAAATCAAAATGAGTTGTGATATTATCGGAGTTTTGGTCGTTTGCAGGGTGTTGAACAGGACAAAAATCATATATTTCTTTTCCTTGAGGTACAACAACCATTCCTCCGGGATGTTGACCGGTGGTACGCTTAACTCCTGTGCATCCTTCAGCCAAACGGATAGTTTCGGCTTTTCCGAGTGAAAAACCTCTTTCTTCGGCATATTTTTTTGTAAATCCTATACCTGTTTTTGTGGCTATGGTGCCGATAGTTCCTGCTTTAAATACGTTGTCTTTTCCGAAAAGCGTTTCAGTGTATCTGTGTGCATCGTTTTGATATTCCCCCGAGAAGTTGAGGTCTATGTCAGGTGTTTTGTCGCCATCGAAACCCAAGAATGTTTCAAAAGGTATATCATGTCCGTCTTGTTTTAAATCTTCACCGCATTTCGGACATTTTTTATGAGGTAAGTCAAATCCTGATCCATAACTGCCGTCGGTTATAAACTCACTGTACTGACATTTCGGACATAGATAGTGCGGTACCAAAGGATTTACTTCTGAAATTCCTGACATAGTAGCTACGAACGACGAACCGACTGAACCTCTTGAACCTACGAGATAACCGTGTTTTTCTGAGTCTGCGACTAGTTTTTGAGCTACCATATAAAGCACTGAAAATCCGTGTTTCGTTATGGAACCGAGTTCTTTTTCAAGTCTTTTTTGAACTATTTCAGGTAAAGGATCACCGTATATTTTTTTAGCTCTTTCCCACGTAATTTCCACAAGTTCTTTTTCTGCCCCGGGTATAAACGGAGGAAAAATTCCCGGTGGGATTGGAGAGAGGGAATCTACTGAATCAGCTATTTTATTCGTATTTTCAACTACAACTTCATAAGCTTTTTCTTTTCCGAGATATGCAAATTCTTCGAGCATTTCCGCTGTTGTGTGGAAGTAGAGCGGAGCTTGATTATCTGCATCACTGTATCCCTGACCTGCCATGAGTATTTTTCGGTATTCTGAGTCTTGTGGGTCAAGGAAATGTACGTCTCCTGTTGCTACTACGGGAATATTGAGTGTTTCTCCTATTTTTATTATTGTTCGGTTAAAGTCTTGAAGTTGTATGATTGTTTTTGCGATACCTTCTCTTAGCATAAAAGAATTGTTTCCGATAGGTTGAATTTCAAGATAATCGTAAATTTTTGCAATTTCCAATAAATCTGCCCAAGGTCTTCCGCCCGTAACGGCTCTGAAAAGTTCTCCTGCTTCACATGCACTTCCTATGATTAATCCTTCTCGGTATTTTTGAAGCATACTTTTTGGTATACGTGGTTTTTTGTAAAAATAATCAAGATGAGCCATAGAGATTAAGCGATAAAGATTTTTAAGACCGGTTTGATTTTTTACAAGTATAGTCATGTGATGAGAAACGGTTTTTTTAGGATCGTTTCCGGAAAGAGAGGTATTTATTTTTTGAAGTGAAGAAATATTTTTAGTCTTTTCCGACATATTCAAAAGTTCAATAAAGATATAAGCTAAAGCTCTTGCATCATCACAAGCTCTGTGGTGATTAAAGCTTGGAATTTTCAAATATTTTGCCACGGTATCGAGTTTGTGATTTTTGATACTCATTATAAGTGCTCGACTCATAGGCACGGTATCGGCATAGGTAAATTCGAATTTGATATTTTCACGTTTGGCGGTTGCTTTTACAAAAGATACATCGAAATTGGCGTTGTGAGCTATAAGTACCGGTGAGTCACCGCAAAAATCTATAAATTTTTGTAAAGCTTCTTTTTGACTGGGAGCACCTTCAAGCATTTTGTCGGTAATTCCGGTAAGTTCTGTTGTTTTTTCTTCAAGTGACATTCCGGGGTCTGCAAATGTTCCGAATTCTTCTACAATTTGTCGGTTTTTTACTCTTACTGCTCCTATTTCTATTATTTTATCTGAATTTGCATTAAGACCTGTGGTTTCCAGGTCAAAACAAATATATTCTTCATCGAAATTTCTTTCGGTATCACCGGTTACAATTGGTAGCATATCGTTTACAAAATAGGCTTCCACACCGTATATAATTTTCATATTTCCGCCGTTTTTATTTATGGAATTTGCGGTATTCATTGCTTCAGGATAAGCTTGCGCAACGCCGTGGTCAGTTATGGCTATAGCGGTGTGACCCCATTCGTTAGCTCTGTTAATGAGTTCCGAAGCGGGATTGATTCCGTCCATAGCTGACATATTTGTGTGAAGGTGGAGTTCAACACGTTTTTTTGGAGCGTTATCAGAAATTTTTGTAGTTTGTATAATATTTATTGACTTTGGACGCATTACAGTTTCTTTTTCGTAAGTATCTTCTGATAAATCTCCGTACACTAAGATATGAGTACCTTTTTTGAGTTTTTCGAGATACGAACTTTGTTTTTTATTTTCTATTATTTTGAGAATCAAAGAACCGGTGTAATCGGTTATATAAAAACTGAAGATAATTTTGGTACCATCACGTGTTTCGTGAGAATCAGTAAAAAATATTTTCCCCCAAACGACTGCATTTGACATTTGTGCGTCAATTTCACGAATAGATATGGGTTCTTTTTTTATCAAATTGCCGTAGAGAAGCTTAGCCGAAGAAATCACGGGACGGGGATAAAGTGTGTCTTTGGTTCTTACTTCAATTTCTGGAATGGGAGTTTCTTCAACTTTTTCTTCAGGTTCGGTTGTATTGGATGACACTGTAATTTTCTCTGTAATTTCAGGTTGAGGTTCGGAAAATTCTTTTGTTTCGGTTTCAGTAAATTTCACTTGAATGGAGTGATTTAATTTTTGAGATATTGATTTGGAAATTTCTTTGTCGATATTTTTCTGAATTAGAAAATTTTTTCCGCCGTGAATGAGATTTATTTCAACTAAATTTTCAGAGATGTTGAAAGATGAGTTCATTAAAATTTTAGAAACAGAGCGTGAATTTTTCGATAATTCTTTTATGGTTTCAGTTATAACGCTTTCGGTGTTTCCATTGGATTTTTCGCAAGATTGCATAACGTTTATTTTTACATTCGAAAGCTCAAGATCACAGTCAAGTAATAAGGCTTCACAGGAAGATATATCCTCCTGCGAAACCGTTTTGTTTGATATTAAATTTATGGTAATGCTTCGAGATTTTTTATCTATATCCAAAGAATCTATAAAAGAATCTGAAATTGATTTTTTTGCGGAATTTATCTTAAAAATATCTTTAAATTTTTTCAACTGTAAGTTGCTCCTTGGTGTTTAGTTTAAACTTTATTTGTAAATTTGTTTTTCGCTTTGATAAATATTGTCTGCGATTCTAAGTATTATCGGTGAAATTTGGTCGTATTTATAGTTGATTTTCGGACGTCATTTTATTTATTTCACTTATGAGTTCGGTTACAAGGTTTTCTTCTTCAACTTTTTTAAAAATTTTTCCTTTTTTAAATATTATTCCATAACCGTCACCGCCTGCAATACCGATATCCGCTTCTTTGGCTTCTCCCGGACCGTTGACAACACACCCCATTATTGCCACTTTAATATTGCTTTTGTTGTTGCGAAGTAAATGTTGAGTTTCTTTGGCAATTTTTATAATGTCAATCCTTGTTCTTCCGCAAGTAGGACATGAAATAAAAGTTATTCCATTGTTGCGAAGTTCTAAAGCTTTTAATATGTTAAATCCGGCTTTTACTTCTTCCGTTGGTTCGTCGGTAAGAGTTACACGTATTGTATCTCCGATTCCGTCGAGTAACAAAGAGCCTATTCCTATAGCTGATTTTATGGTACCCATGGTTAATGTACCGGCTTCGGTAACACCGAGGTGCAGAGGATATGAACATTTTTCTGCAATCAACCTGTAACCTTTAACCATATTATTGACAGACGAAGATTTAATTGAAATAACTATGTCGTTAAAATCAAATTTTTCTAATAATTTTGCGTTGTAAATAGCGCTTTCACACATTGCTTCCGGAGTTGGACCGGAATATTTGGCCAGAATTTTTTTCTCTACTGAACCCGAATTTACTCCTATTCTGATAGGAATATTTTTACTTTTACATGCTTTTGCAACTTCATTTATTTTATCTTCACTTCCGATATTTCCGGGATTAATTCTTATTTTGTCAATACCGGCTGCTACGGACTCCAGTGCTAATTTGTAATCGAAATGAATATCAGCTACAAGAGGTATATCAACACGACTCTTTATAGCGTCTATAAGTTTTACGGATTCCATGTCAGGAATTGCAATTCTTAAAATTTCGCACCCAGCTTTTTTTAGATTTAGTGCCTGTTTTACGCTGTTTTCGATGTCATATGAAGGAATACTCAACATTGACTGAACTAAAATCGGATTGTTTCCGCCTATTTTTAAATTTCCTATTTTAACTTCATTGGAATTTCTTCTCATAATATTTTACCTGATGTTATAAATGTTTTTTTATTGTGAATATGTTCTTAAAATTCTTATGATTTTAAATTTTTCCTAATAGACGCAGTATATCGCTGTAGGAAATATAAATCATAAGAGCAATGAAAAGGAAAAATCCCAGTGCATGAATTAAGCCTTCGTATTTCGGATTTATTTTTTTACGTGTTATCATCTCAATTAAGAGGAAAATAAGACGTCCGCCGTCGAGAGCCGGTAGAGGGAGAAGATTCACGATTCCAAGGTTGATTGTTATCATAGCCATTATAGATACGATGTTGTTAATTGCATCAATTACACTTGTTTCAAGTCCCGTTGAAGCAGCTTTTCCGATAGCGGAAGCCATTCCTATAGGGCCGGCCATGTTTGATACGGCGAATCTTCCAGTTATAATTCCTACCAAGCTTACCCAAACTATTTTTACTGTTGAAAGAGTATCGTACCACGTTTGAGTTATAAGACTTATAAAGTTTTTGTCAGTGGTTTTGAGTTTAAAATCAATTTTTGTTGCAGGCTTACCGTTATCTGTACTGACTGTTTCAAAATTAACATCTTTGAGTTCTACAGTCTGACCATTTCGTTTTACTTTTATGTCAAATGAATTTTTTTCATCTATAGAGAGATCGAAATATAAATCTTTATAAGTGAATATTGGAGCACCGTTAACGCTTAAAATCTCGTCACCGACCATGAGACCATGAGTAGAAGATACAGAATTTTCTCCGAAAGAATCTATCGTTGTGGTTATAAATTTCGGACTTTGAGCAAGTAGAAATATTGTCATTATGAATCCCAAAACAAGATTCATAATTGCGCCGAAAGACACTATAATAAATTTTTGCCAAGCTTTTTTTTGTCCGAATGAACGAGGGTCGTTGCTGTCGGCATCTTCACCTTCCATTTCGCAAAATCCCCCGATAGGTAAAGCTCTTAGAGAAAATAGGGTTTCGCCTCTTTGAATTTTAAATATTTTTGGACCCATTCCCAATGCAAACTCATTTACTTTTACTCCGAATTTTTTTGCCCAAAAGAAATGTCCCAATTCATGCATAAATACTATAAGATTGAATAAAATTATTCCGATTATTACCAATAATATTACCAAATTGCTCACTCCTTAAAATAGCACTTCTATTTAATTATACATGCTTTTGATTTAATATCAACATTTTTTGTTGATTATTTTGTATATTGTTTAAATATTTTTCTTAAAAATAATAATTATAAGAGCTCTTTAATAAAATTCCGTGTAGCTTCATCAATATTTAAAATTTCCTTTAAAGAATTTGGTTTTTTTTCATTTTTAAATTCATCCAAAGCAGCTTTAACTGCATCAATAATTTCACAGAAAGTTATTTTTTCGTTCAGAAATAACTTAACGGCTTCTTCATTTGCGGCATTTAAAATAATCGGTTGAGCGGCATTTTTACGTATTGCTTCTCGACATATATTCATGGCTTCAAAAGTAGAATAATCGGGTTCGAAAAACGATAAGTTTTTTATTTTTGAGAAGTTAAGAGTCGGTACCGAAGATTTGAATCTTTCAGGATAAGTAAGAGCATATTGTATTGGAGTTTTCATGCTCGGAGTTCCCATTTGAGCAATAATCGATCCGTCCATTAACTCAATCATGGAATGAACAATGCTTTCACGGTGAATAACTACATCTATGTTGTTTTCGGATATATCGAAAAGGTGAACCGCTTCAATTATTTCTAAACCTTTGTTCATCATGGTAGCACTATCTACGGTTATTTTTGCACCCATCGACCAGCTTGGATGGTTTAAAGCATCTTTTATGCTCACCGATTGCAATTCTTTTTTCGATTTCCCGAAGAAAGGTCCACCAGAGGCTGTTAAAATCAATTTGGATATATTTTTTTTATCTTTGCAACCTTGCATGCACTGAAAAATTGCACTGTGTTCACTGTCAACCGGAAATATTTTTACGTTATTTTCCGACGCAAGGTTCATAACTAAATTTCCTCCGGCAACCAATGTTTCCTTGTTCGCCAGAGCAATATCTTTTTTTGCAGATATGGCGGCTATGGTAGGTTCAAGCCCTATCATTCCCGAAACAGCGGTAACCACGCAATCTGCAGTTTTACAGCGTGCTGCTTCGCAAAGTCCGTATGTTCCCGATAAAATTTTTGTAGGGGTATCTTTTACTTTTTCTTTAAGTTCTTTGGCATATTTTTCATCAAAAACAGCTGCGACATCAGGTTTAAATTCTCTTATTTGCTCTTCTAAAAGAGAAATGTTTTTGTTTGCAGAGAGTGAAGATATTTTTATACCTAACTCACGTGCAACACTGAGAGTTTGAGTACCTATGGAACCGGTTGAACCCAAAACGGATAAATTTTCTTTCAAATGAATCACTCTTTTAATAAGTAATATAAAGTTTTTTGTTGGAATTAAAACTATTTTATTATGGGGAAAAATTTTAGGAATAAATATACATAAGGAACAGTGAAAATAACACTGTCAAATCTGTCCAAAACCCCTCCGTGACCGGGCATTATGGTTCCAAAATCTTTAACTTTGCATTTTCTTTTTATTATTGAAAAACTTAAATCTCCAAGAGCTGAAATCGGTGATCCAATAAGACCTAAAATTATTATCAAAATATAGTTTACAGTTTGTTTTTCGGTAAATACGAAATTATTGAATATAAAAGCAATAAAAATCATTGAAATGACGCATATTACTACGCCTCCGATAAATCCTTCTATTGTTTTTTTGGGACTTATTTCAGGACAAAGTTTATTTTTTCCGAAAAATTTCCCACAGAAATATGCTCCAGTGTCAGACATCCAAGCAACTGCCAAAGCCAATAATACAAAAAAACTTCCGTATTTTCCGCCGAAATTTCGAAGTTCTATTAATTTTTCGAGTGAAACTGAAATTAAAATTGCCATGGTATAGGTGACAGCAATATGCTTGAGCCGTGTTGTGGGTTTTATGAGCATAACCGAAAACATCCATAGAGTGTATATGTACCATGCGGCTTCCGATATTGTACCGAATCCGAAAATGGGTATAAAGCTTACAAATGCAAATGTCGGAATAGTTACATAAAAAGCCTTTAAAATATTCAATACTGAAAAAATTTCTCGCATTGCTAAAACCGCTATTACGGAGGTAATTATGTTTAGAAGAATCATACAGTTTTGATTAAAAAACAAAACGAACAAAACAAAAATTGCTCCCGTTATTCCCGAAATAATTCTTTTTTCCACTTTTACTCGCCTCCGAATCTCCTGTTGCGGTTATAATATTCTTGAATTGCTTCATCAAAAATTTTTTCCGAAAAATCCGGCCAAAGTACGTCGGCAAAATAAAGTTCAGCATAAGCAGATTGCCACAAAAGAAAGTTGGATATTCGTTTTTCGCCGCCGGTGCGTATGAGAAAATCTACATCAGGCTGATTTTCGGTGTAAAGATAAGAACCAAATTTTCCTTCAGTCAAATCACAGATATTTTTGTTTAATGGACTGTCTATATCTTTTTGCATATTTTTTATGGCATTTATTATTTCGGCTCGACTTCCGTAATTCATGGCTATGTTCAGACGCATACCTGTTCTGCTTTTGGTTTCGGTTTCGATTGTGTTTATGAGTTTTTGAATATCGCTTGAGAATTTAGAAACATCACCTATAAATTTAAGTTTTATATTTTCATTTTTAAAATCCTGCATTACACTTTTTAAATATTTTTTAAAAAGAAACATCAAAGCAGATACTTCTGTTGCCGAGCGTTTCCAATTTTCGGTGGAAAAAGCATATACGGTGAGATTTTTCAGACCTATTTTGTTGCAATAAAGAGCTAAATTTTTAAAAACCTCCGCACCACGGGAATGTCCGGAAGACACGGGAAGCCTTTGGTTTTTGGCCCACCTGCGATTTCCGTCCATAATTATTCCCACGTGCAAAGGAAGCTTTTTTGCGGCATCTGAATTTAACATAATTCATTCTCCAAGCTTAAAGATTAAAGTGACATCACCTGAGAAATTTTAGAACTGCATATTTCTTCTGTTTGTTTGCAGAATTTGTCGGTTAAATCTTGAATTTTCTTTTCTCCTGTTTTCAGTTCGTCTTCGGTAATTTCGGAAGATTTTTTCATATTCTTGATTTTATCCATGACGTCACGTCTGATATTTCTTATTGCTATTTTAGATTCTTCAGCCATTGCCGAAACTTCTTTGGATATTTCTTTTCTGCGATCCTCTGTGAGTTGAGGAAAAATTAAACGTATTACTTTTCCGTCGTTTTGAGGATTTATTCCGATATCTGATTTTTGGATAGCTTTTTCCACAGCATTCAATATAGAAATATCCCAAGGTTGTATTACGAGAACTCTTGCTTCGGATACGGAAACGGCAGCAACTTGATTAATTGGAGTGGGAGTGCCGTAATAGTCAACAGTTACTTTATCCAAAATGGAAGCATTTGCTCTTCCGGCTTGTATGGAAGCGTAGTCGGAAGTAAGGCGGTCACAAGTTGTTTGCATACGGTTTTTTGCGTCGTTTAGAATTTGATTCATAAAATTTTCCTCCGAGTTAATTAAAGATTTTTAAATTTTTGGATGAATTTTACCGATTGATATAATTACATGCGAGTTTTGGATAATTTAAGGTCTTGCAATAGTTCCCAAATTTTCTCCTTCAAGTGTTTTTATTATGTTTTGTGGATCTTGAAGGCTGAAAACGAGTACAGAAATATTGTTGTCACGGCAAAGAGAAGCTGCAGTTGAATCCATTACTTTAAGATTTTTGGAAAGTACCTCTTCAAATGTTACTTCTGTATATTTTTTTGCATTTGGGTTTATTTTTGGATCACTGTCGTATACTCCGTCGACGTTTGTAGCTTTGAATATTGCTTCGGCTTGAATTTCGGAAGCCCTCAGAGCTGCTGCGGTATCTGTAGAAAAAAATGCACTTCCGGTTCCGTATGCAAAGACTACAACTCTGCCTTTTTTCAGATGACGAACAGCTTTTTCGGGCGAGTACTGTTCACCCACCTGTGGGAATGCGACCGCAGTCATAATTCTTACTTCCAGTCCCACTTCTTCCAAGACGTCTGCCAAACCAAGTGCATTCATAACAGTTGCCATCATTCCCATATGATCAGCTCTGACTCGGTTCATATTTCCGCTTGTTCTTCCTCTCCAAAAATTGCCTCCACCTACGACTACAGCTGTTTCGCAGCCGGAATCGTGGCATTTTTTAATTGTTTCGGCTATTGGTTTTACTGTTTCAAAATCTATTCCTGTTTTTTTGGTTCCGGCCAATGCTTCTCCGCTGAGTTTGAGTAAAATTCTCTTATACTTGGGTTTCAAATTCAGACACTCTCCCGATTTATTGTTATTTTTTACCATACATTTGCATGAACGGTATATTTTTCTCATTCATATGATATTTTAACTTAATAAATCAATTATGTAAATACTTTTAGAGAGCCTTGTTTTTTATTTTTAGCCATTTTATCGGTAGCTGATACGATTAATATAAAAAATTAAATTATAAAATTTTTTAATAGTTGTTGACATTTTAAATATTTGTATCATAATTCTATGTGAATGACTGTAATTTTTTGCACACGAAACATTTTATGAAGTGAGGTATTAAAATATGGAAGATATGATAGGAAAAATAATACAAATGGATAAAGAAGCTCGTGAAAGCCTCACTAAAGCGAATCAACTTAAGATTGATTCCGAGCGAAAAATAAGTGATATAAAGGAACAAAGAAGAAACGAGTATATAGACAGAGCCCGCACGAATATAAAAGTTCTCGAAAAAGAAGAAAAAATCAAAGCTGCGGTAAGGCTTAAAATAATAGAAAATTCTTACGAACAAAAATATGACAGAATAGAAAAAACCTATTACGAAAATAAAGATAAATGGGTAGACGCTATAGTTGACAGAGTTATTCAAAAATAAATTAAAGGTGGTGAATGCCGTTAAGTCTTTGAAATCGGAGATTTGTATGCGGCTTTCGTTATGATTTCATATGCCTCAAATGCAGTTTTGTCAAAAGCCAGGGCAATGTACGGAAAAAGCATGAATGCGAAAAATTATTCTGAACTTCTTTCATGTAAGAGTATTCCGGACATAGCTTCATACTTGAAGAAAAAGACTACTTATTCTTCAGCGCTTAAGAATATAAACGAGAACAGCGTTCATCGTTCGGAACTTGAAGAAAAGCTTAAATATAAGCTTTTTATAGATTTTGAAGCACTTGGACGGTATGATATTTCAGTTGGGGAACACTTTTTTGAATATATAATAGCCCGAGCCGAAATAGAACAATTTATGCATAGTTTAATGCTTTTGAATGCGGGAAAATCCGGAGAATACATAAGAACGGTTCCCGAATTTTTCTATAGTCATGCAAAAGTAGATCTTAAAGCTTTGAAAAATATCAGAAATTATGATGATTTTCTTGAAATAGTTAAAAAGTCTCCATATTACAAAGTTCTTTTACCGTTCAAACCGTCTAAGGGGAAGCGTTTGGATCTCACGGCAATCGAAACTGCTCTTTATAACCATCTTTATAAGACTGTATTCGCAATTATAGATAAATATGTAAAGGGAAAGGCCAAGAAAGAACTTAAAGATTTTTTTAATCTTTATATAGACCTTAGCAATCTTATCAGAATCGTTCGTATGCGCAAATTCTATAATTTGGGTTTTGAATATATGATGTCGGCAGTTATGGAGCAGGGAACGCTTTCGAAAGAACAGCTTAAAGGATTTGTACAAGCTCCTACAGATAAGCAGATGATGGCTGATATGAAGAATACTCGAATGGGTAGAAAGTGGTTTTCAAGAGGGCTGGACGTAATAGATAAAGTTCCGGTTAACATGAGGTACGATTGGTGCCGACATAATATAAGATTTTCTATTTCTCCGCCGGTTGTTTTAATTTCGTATATATTCCTTAAAGAAATTGAAATTTTAAATATAATAACGATAATCGAGGGAATAAAGTACAGACTTCCCGTAGATGAGATAAAGAAAATGCTTATAGGATTAAATTGATTAATAAAAAGTGAGGTGCTGATTTTAAATGGCTGTGTCCGAAATGAACTTTATAAGTATGATAGGCCCGATAAACAAGCTTGGCGAACTTGTTAATATTTGCGGTGAATCGGGAGTCTTTCAACCGGATAATGTTTTCTCATTTTATTCCGATACGGAAAATTTTTCTCAGGTAACCGAAGAAAATCCGTATTCCGAACCACTTCAAGATTTGCAAAACGCCATTTATTCTTGCGGCGGTAAACCGGTTTTTACAGATATCGAAGATTTTAAAGTAAATAAACCAAAAGTGGAACGATATGTAAAATATATTTCCGAAAATGTTTCTCAAGCGGTAGAAAGTAAACGTAAGCTGTACAGAGATCTTGCGGAGTATAAAGAAGAGATTGAACTTTTAAAACATTTTTACGGTCTTAATCAAAATATCAGCGACGTTCTTGAATGTGAGTATTGCAGAGCACATTTTGGGAAAATACCAAATGCGTATTATTCAAAGCTTTCAGAACTTGCGGAAGAAAATTCAAAAAAAGGTATAGAGCTTTTGTTTTTTCCTCTGACGTTTGATGACGAATACCAATGGGGAATGTATTTTACAGATATTGAGAATGAAAAAGAAATAAATCGACTTTTTTCATCTTTGTATTTTGAAGAAGTGAAACTTAAACCTTATGAAAAAACTCCTTACGAAGCAGTTTCAGAACTTCAGAGTTTGAGAACTGAAATATACAGAAAAATTGAGAATATCGATAAAAAAATATCTGAATTTTGGGAGTCGCAAAAGAGTCGGTGTATGAAATTTTACACCAAGCTCAAAGAACTTAATACTTATTTCGAAATAAAATCTTACGCTGCACAGTATAATAATAGTTTTATACTTGTCGGTTGGGTACCGAAAGAAAGTTTGGAACTTTTTAAATCGAAAATAAGTAAAGTAAAAGGGATTGAGTATTCTACCGAAGAAGGAAAAGATATGTTAAGTCATATGCCTCCGGTAAAACTCAGAAACAATAAAATTTTTAAACCTTTTGAGTTTTTCGTTGATACTTACGGAGTGCCTTCTTATGATGAGCTTGATCCGACAGCGTTTGTTGCAATTACTTATAATATTTTGTTTGGAATAATGTTTGCGGATTTAGGTCAGGGATTGGTGGTTTCACTTGTGGGATTCCTCATGTGGAAGCTAAAGAAAATGAAACTTGGAAGAATACTTATTTCTTGTGGAATTTTCTCGGCGATATTCGGAACACTTTTCGGTTCGGTATTTGGGTTTGAGCATGCTTTAGATGGATTTTATAAAAATGTTTTCGGTCTTTCCGAAAAGCCCATTGAAGTTATGAATTCTTCAACTACAAGTTATATACTTTATATTGCTGTAGGAATCGGAGTAGTACTTTTGATTATTGCTATGATGTTGGGTATTTATTCAGCGTTCAAGAGAAAACATTTAGGAGAAGCATTGTTTGGTCCGAATGGAATATGTGGTCTTGTTCTTTATTCTTCAGCAATGTTTATGCTCGTTGATATGGTAATGCTTCATACAGGAGTAGTTAATACCGTGTATATGGTTGTTCTCATAGTAATACCGATGATACTTTTGATGTTCAGTGAAATACTTATAAAAATTGCAAATCACGAGCGTAACTGGAAGCCTGACAATTGGGCGGATTACATTATGCAAAGTGTAATAGAACTTTTTGAAGTGATTTTAAGTTATGTTACGAATACTGTATCGTTTTCTCGTGTGGGAGCATATGTTTTGGGTCATGCGGGAATGATGATGGTTGTGTTTACTCTTGCAAATATGTTCAGTGGAGCAGGATATATCATAACTGTGGTTATAGGGAATGCAGTTGTTATTTTGCTTGAAGCACTTTTAGCAGGAATTCAGGTTTTAAGGCTTGAATTTTATGAAATGTTCAGTAGATTCTTCGAAGGCCAGGGAAGAGTATTTACTCCCGTTACGGTCAAAGAAGACGCATAAAATGCTTTTCAATTTAAAAAATTTGAAAATAAATTAAATTAATAATTTTGGAGGTTATTATTATGTCTATGTCATTTTTGTATTTTATTATTCCGGGACTTTCAATCGCACTCAGCACATGGCTTGCCATTAAAGCGGTAAAAAGAGGAGCAAATAAAAAGAAAGCTGTAGTTCTTCAAATATGTTCCACAGCATTCGTAGCATTGATGTGCCTTATAGTGCCGGCTGTTTCAGCTCATGCGGAAGGCGCAGAAGCTGCTTCGACAGTATCTTCAGCTACTGCTGCAGCCAATGCAAGTGCTTATGGAGTAGGACTTATAGCTGCTGCTTTGGTTACCGGTCTTTCGGGAATCGGAGGAGGAATAGCCGTTGCTTCAGCCGCACCTGCTGCGATTGCCGCTACTTCTGAAAATCCTCAAGTATTTGGTAAGGCTCTTATTCTTGTTGCACTTGGTGAAGGTATTGCAATTTTCGGACTCGTTGTTTCAATAATGATGTTCGGTAAGCTTGATTCTTTGGTATTGGGAGCATAAGGATATGCGTTTTGAGCTTATAAGTGATAATACCGATACCTTAGTCGGAATGCGTTTGGCTGGTATAACAGGAGTTATTGCCAAGACGTCCGAAGAAGTGGAAAAATCGATTAACAGCGCTATGAAAAAGGATGACGTTGCGATAATTTTAATCACCGAAAAGCTTGTGGAAATGTGTAAAGATTATGTCTATAACTTAAAGAATACCTGTAAAAAGCCTTTGATAGTTGAGATTCCGGACGGAAAATCAAAAACCAATAAAAAAGATGCCATAACAGGTTATATAAAGGAAGCAATCGGACTTAAAATTTAGCTTGCAACGAAGAACGGAGGCGAAACAAGTGCATAAAAGCTTTAAATCCAGTAACTTTTTGAACACCATAGATAAATATGCAAAGCGACAAAAATCAAAAATTACAGACGAAATTAAAGAAATAGAAAAGCGTGAACTCGAAAAAGCAGAAGCCGAGATTATGGAAGATGTTAACAGCATGATACAAAAAGAACTTATAAATATGAAGAATAAAATAGTTGTTGAAGTTTCTCATAAAGAGTTGGATGAACGCAAGAAAGTTTCCCAAAGACGTCGAGAAATGATGAAAGAAATTTTCAGAGAATCAAGGAATAAACTTATTGATTTTACTTTTTCGGAACGATACGCCGAAACTCTTAAAGAGTACGCTACGCAGATATCCAATGTTCTTACGGAATCCGATACGATACTTTTCGTTAAAGAAAGCGATTTAAAGTATGCTGATATGATTCAAAAAGCATTTGGAAGAAAATGCAAAATAAGTGTTGCCAATGATATAATTATAGGTGGAATAAGGGGATATAGTCAGAATCGTGGACTTATAGCCGACGAAACACTTGATGCAAAGCTCAAAGATGAAGAAGATTGGGCAGCGGAAAATTTCGGAATACTTTTGGTTTAGTAAAAATACTTAATTTTTAGGTCAGGAGGGTGAGCACCCGCAGCAGGTTTTCTGTATGTGCTTGTTACCGATATGAATGATAATAATGTTATATATGGCATAAACGGTCCTGTTGTGACCGTTAAAGGAACTAAATCATTTTCCATGATGGAAATGGTGTATGTCGGAAAAGAACGTCTAATAGGCGAGATAATAGGCGTTACCGATGAATTGACCACAATTCAGGTTTACGAAGAAACTACCGGACTTAAGCCCGGTGAACCCGTAACAGGAACGGGAGGTCCCATGAAAGTGTGTTTGGGACCGGGTATGCTTAATAATATTTTTGATGGTATTGAGCGTCCACTTAAATCAATTCAAGAAGAAAGTGGTTCGTTTATAGGAAGAGGCTGCAGTGTACCTGCACTTGATCCGGAAAAACTGTGGAATGTAGAAGTCTGCGTAAAAGCCGGAGATTTTTTGGAAAGCGGTACGGTATATGCAAGATGTCCGGAGACTTCCGTTATAGAGCATAGATGCTTGGTTCCACCGAACATTAAGGGAGAAGTGTTGGAAGCCGTACGAAGCGGTGAATATAAGGTTAATGACGTAATTGTAAAGATTAAGGAGTCAAATGGAAAAATTCACGAATTGACTCTTTGTCAGTATTGGCCGATACGTATTCCCAGACCGATGAAAAAAAGGTTACCTTCTAATATTCCTCTCATAACAGGGCAAAGAATAATAGATACACTTTTTCCTGTTGCGAAAGGTGGAGCAGCTGCAGTTCCGGGAGGATTCGGAACAGGTAAAACAATGACTCAGCATCAACTTGCGAAATGGTGCGATGCAGACATAATAGTTTATGTCGGCTGCGGTGAACGTGGAAATGAAATGAGTCAAGTCGTAGACGAGTTTTCAAAACTTATCGACCCGAAGTCTAACAAACCCATGACGGAAAGAACAATTTTAATAGCAAATACTTCCAATATGCCTGTGGCTGCACGTGAAGCATCTATTTACACCGGTATAACTCTTGCGGAATATTACCGTGATATGGGATATGACGTTGCTATAATGGCAGATTCTACGTCTCGTTGGGCGGAAGCGCTCAGAGAAATTTCGGGACGACTTGAAGAAATGCCTGCAGAAGAAGGATTTCCGCCATATTTGCCTTCTCGTTTGTCTGCGTTCTATGAAAGGGCGGGTAGAGCAGAAACTTTGAGCGGAAGTGAAGGTTCAGTTACGATAATAGGAGCGGTTTCTCCGCAAGGTTCGGACTTTTCTGAACCGGTTACTCAAAATACTAAACGTTTTGTCAGATGTTTCTGGGCTCTTGATAAAGCACTTGCATATGCCAGACATTATCCTGCTATTAACTGGATAAACAGCTATAGTGAATATTTTGGAGACCTTGATCCGTGGTATTCAAAAAATGCGGGAGATTCGTTTATAAGATATCGTAAAAAGATAGCTTCTATTTTGAGTGAAGAAGATAAACTTATGGAAATAGTGAAACTCGTTGGAGCTGATGTTTTGCCCGACGATCAAAAGCTTATAATAGAAATTGCAAAGGTAATCAGAGTAGGCTTTTTGCAACAAAATGCATTCCATAAAGACGATACTTTTGTGCCTCTGAAAAAACAAAAAAAGATGATGAAAGTAATTCTGTATTTAAACAAAAGAGTTCGTCAGCTTATAAGTGCTTCCATACCCATTTCAAGAGTTATCGAGACGGGAATTTTTGATAAACTTACACGTATAAAATACGACGTACCGAATGATAAACTTGAGTTGCTTGATGATTACAAACATATGATAGATGAAACATTAAATAAAATAATCGGCGATAGGCCGTAGCGAAAAAGAGGTGAGATAATTGGTACTGAATTATGTTGGATTAAAGGAAATAAGCGGTTCTCTGATAGTTATAGACGGAGTTGAGGGTGCGTCATATGAAGAGGTTGTTGATATCAAACTCGGAGACGGGAATTATAGAAAAGGTCGTATAGTCCAGATTGAGGGTGACAGAGTTATAGTGCAAGTTTTTGAAGGAACTCAAGCTATTGCTCTTGACGATACGAAAGTTAAATTAAAAGGTCACCCAATGGAGATTTCTCTTTCTCCGGAGATTTTAGGTCGTGTTTTTAACGGTTCAGGTGAGCCGATAGATAATCTGGGAAAAGTTTTTCCGCATAAAAAAATGAATATTAACGGAACTCCAATAAACCCTATTGCGAGGGAGTATCCACAAAATTATATAAATACGGGAATTTCTTCGATAGATACACTTTCTACTCTTATAAGAGGACAAAAACTTCCGATATTTTCAAGTTCGGGAATGAAGCATAATGAACTTGCGGTTCAGATTGCTCGTCAGGCCAAACTTGCAGAGGGTGAAGAAGATAATCTTGCAATAGTTTTTGCTGCCATGGGAGTAAAGAATGACGTTGCGGAATATTTTAGACGTAAGTTTGATGAATCGGGAGTAATTGAAAGAGTTGTAATGTATCTTAACCTTTCCAATGACCCAGTAATAGAAAGAATTTTGACTCCGAGATGTGCGCTTACTACAGCCGAATATCTTGCTTTTGAACTTGGAATGCACGTTCTTGTAATTATGACGGATATGACTTCGTACGCTGAAGCTCTTAGAGAATTTAGTTCTTCAAAGGGAGAGATTCCGGGTCGTAAGGGTTATCCTGGCTATCTTTATTCGGATTTTGCTTCTCTTTATGAGCGTGCCGGTATAGTAAAAGGTAAAAAAGGTTCAGTTACACAAATTCCGATTCTTACCATGCCCAATGACGATATAACTCATCCGGTGCCCGATCTTACCGGATACATTACAGAAGGTCAGATAGTTCTTGACAGAGCGATAGACCGCAAAGGATACTATCCTCCGATTTCAGTTTTGCCATCTCTCTCAAGGCTTATGAAAGATGGAATAGGAGAGGGATTTACCAGAGCAGATCATCCGGAACTTGCCAATCAGCTTTTTGCATCATATGCAAAGGTTCAGGATGCAAGAGCACTGGCGTCGGTTATAGGTGAAGAAGATTTATCACCTATAGATAAATTGTATATCAATTTCGGAAATGCCTTTGAAAAACAATTTATTAATCAAGGATTTAACGATAACAGGTCAATAGAACGAAGCTTGGAACTTGGATGGCGACTTCTTTCCACACTTCCGAAACAGGAACTTGACAGAGTTAGCGGTGAAACTCTTGACAAATATTATATCGACGATAAAGAACTTCTCGAGCGTAAAAATAAGATTGATTTTGTTGAAGATGAAACTTCTGAGGAAATGGATGACGACATCGACGACGCAGATGATAATTAGTTTATAAGGGAGGTAAGTTATGTCAAATCAAATAGCTCCCACAAAAGGCAATTTAATAGCCGCAAAAAAATCTTTTGAGCTTTCCAAACTCGGTTTTGAACTTTTGGATAGAAAAAGAAATATTTTAGTCAGAGAAATGATGGCTCTTATCGAACGTGCTGAAGAAATTCAAAACAGTATAGATGAAACTTATACGAAAGCATTTACGACTTTGCGAAAAGCCAATATAGCGCTCGGTGTATGTGAAGAGTTGTCTCAAGCAGTACCTGAAGAATCGGGACTTAGTCTTTCTTTTCGAAGTGTAATGGGTGTCGAGATACCGATAGTTCAGTTTAAGCAAAAAGAAGTCGATGAAATTCCTTTTGGATTATATGATTCGAATTCTGACCTTGATAAAGCTTATTCTTGTTTTCGAGAGGTAAGTAAGATGACTGCAAGTCTTGCCGAAGTCGAAACAAGTGTGTATCTGTTGGCAAATGCGATAAAAAAGACTCAAAAGAGAGCAAATGCTCTTAAAAATATTATGATACCAAAGTTTGAAAACCAGATAAAATCTATTTCCGATGCTTTGGAAGAAAAAGAACGTGAAGAGTTTTC
Organism: uncultured Oscillospiraceae bacterium; assembly: GCA_900552265.1. Classification (GTDB taxonomy): domain Bacteria; phylum Bacillota; class Clostridia; order Oscillospirales; family Acutalibacteraceae; genus UMGS1491. The sequence continues at coordinate 52,742 of URZE01000003.1, read as the reverse complement.
CAGACTTAAAGTTATAAAAAGTTTTAAAGAAGAATAAAAAATGATATATAACAGATTTTTTATATGAAAGGTCTGTTATTTTGTTGTTGTTTTATATATAAATCACCAAAAATATATTGACTTGAGAATATTTTTATATTATTATTTTTAAATAGTAAAGTACAGTGTGTTTAATAAAATAAAGATTTAAGGAAAGGTGAGAAATATGTCAGAAAATGAAAGTAGTTTATTTCGAAAAAGTTCGTTGGAGAGAGTTTCTTCGCCGGAACAGCTTAACGAATACATTAAAGTAGTCAATCCCAGCCTGATAGCTATACTTATCGGAATATTTACTATTCTGTCTGCAGGAGCGATATGGATTTTTTCAGGAGGAATTCCGAAAACCGTAGATATGCAAGGGGTAATCGCTAAGGATGTAAGTAATTCACAAAGAATTTATTGTTATGTTCCAATTTCGGCAAGTAAACGTTTGAAAGAAGGAATGTCTGCAAGGATTTCTCCTGAGGACGCACCAAGTTCAGAATATGGTTATATGAATGGAACAATACTTAGAATCAGTGATGATATAGTAACCGGTGATTATTTGAATGAAAAATTCGGTAATCCTCAGGTTGTGGTTCCTCTTGTAAGTTCTGCGATGCAACATGGGAATGTAATGGAGGTTGAAATTGCTCTCGGAGAATGGTCCAACGACAAAGGAAATGAAATTGAAATTGTTGAGGGTACCAATTGTGAAGTATCCGCAGTTGTAGGAGAAACAAAGCTCTATGAGTTGATATTTGAAAATAAATGATAGGAGGTGCGTACTGATGTTACGCAAAAGGTTGAAAGTGCCGATTGTAATGCAGATGGAAGCTCTTGAATGTGGAGCAGCGTGTGTATGTATGATAGCCGCTTACTACAAGAAATGGATTCCTTTAACTCAAGTTCGTGCAGATTGCGGAGTTTCACGTGACGGTAGTGTAGCTAAGAATATGCTTGCTGCAGCACGTTCTTATGGATTTGAATCGGGAGGGTATAGACTTGAGCCATCATCTTTGAGTTCTTTGACTTTACCTGTAATAATCCATTGGAATTTCAATCACTTTGTTGTGCTGTGCGGTATAAACGAAAAAAAGAATAAGTATTACATTAACGATCCGGCAAGAGGAAAAGTAACGGTTTCAGGGGAAGAATTTGATAAGGCTTTTACGGGAATTGCACTTACTATGCAACCAACGGAAGAATTTAAACCCGAGGGAAAGCCGAAGAGTGTTTTCTCATTTGCTAAGAGGTGTCTTAAAGGAGCGCTTGTACCGTTTGTATTGGCAGTAATTATAAGCGTAGTGGGAGACGTTATTGCAACCACTTCACCAATGTTTACACGTGTATTTACGGATAATCTACTTACAGGGAAAAATCCCGAATGGCTGATGCCGTTTTTAGGAATTATGGGAGTTGTACTTCTTGTACAAGTTTTGGTAGGTATTATAAATTCTATTTACTGGCTTAAGATAGAAGGAAAATTTGCCCTTACTTCCAGTGCGGAATTCATGTGGCATGTTCTCCGGTTACCGTTAGATTTCTTTTCTCAACGTAATGTTGGAGACGTTGTTTCACGTCAGGATTCCACCTCATCTATAGCGCTTACTCTTATTCATAAAATAGCACCTATGTTCAGTGGAATAGTTTCTCTTTTCTTTTACCTTTTCATTATGATTAAATATAGCTGGGTTCTTACTTTGATAGGAATCGGAGCAACTGCCATAAATATGTTTTTGGCAAGATATATGTCAGAGAAGATGCTTGATTTTCAAAGAGCTTCAATGCCTAATCAGGGAAAACTCATGAGTGTAACGTATTCCGGATTTGAGATGATAGAAACAATAAAATCCACTGGAGCGGAAAGCGGATATTTTGAAAGATGGGCAGGATATTTTGCGAAGCAAAATAATGCTGTTGCAAATATGTCCAAGTTTACACAGTATATCGGAACGATTCCGTCATTTGTCGATAGCATTTCTGGATGTATTTTAGTTCTCTGCGGTATTTATATCATTATGCAGGGACATTTCACGGTAGGTATGCTGGGAGCATTTCAAGGATATTTGTCGATGTTTTTGAGCCCTGTGGGAAGCATTATAGACATATATCAAAACTATATTGGAATGCGCTGTGAAATGGAGCGTGTTGAAGACGTTTTGGATTATCCGGTAGATGTTCCGGAAGTAAGTGAAGAAAGTGTCAAAGATGACACAAAATTAAAGGGTTATGTAAATGTAAAAGGAATAACATTTGGATACGGAAGGCTTGCAAAACCGATTCTTGAAGATTTTAACATGAGTCTTAAACCGGGACAGTGGGTTGCGGTTGTAGGAGGAAGCGGAAGCGGAAAATCAACCGTTGCAAAATTGATAACGGGTCTTTACAAACCATGGGAAGGTGAAATAACTTTCGATGGAATGAAAAAGGATCAAATAGATCCATATAAATTTCACAGTTCGGTAGTAATGGTTGACCAGGACAAAATAATGTTTCACGATACCGTTAAAAATAACATAAGAATGTGGGATGAGTCTATAGAGGATTTCTCTGTAACTTTAGCTGCGAGAGATTCCGACATACACAGCGCCATAATTTCGAGACCTGATGGTTACGACCACGTAATAAGCGAAGGCGGAACAGATTTTTCAGGAGGTCAGTGTCAGCGTATTGAAATTGCTCGAGCTCTTGCTCAGGAACCTACGGTTATCATTCTTGACGAAGCAACATCTGCGCTTGATGCTAAAACCGAAAATATCGTAATGAGCAATATAAGAAAATCAGGCTGCACATGTATAGTCATTGCTCATAGGCTTTCAACCATACGTGACTGTAATGAAATAATTGTGTTAGATCATGGTAGGGTTGCCGAGCGTGGTACTCACGATGAACTTATGGCTCAAGGCGGAAAATATAAAGAACTCGTAATAACGGAATAGGAGGTGAGCGGACATGGAAACAAATTTTTTGGAAAGTCAGGTTCAAAGAAGAAGAAGAAGCGATGATGAGATGTTTCAAGGAGCATTTTCGGATTTGCTTTCGATTGTAGGTATAGATACACCCAAAATGCATAAACAAGCTAAGGGAGCTGTTGCTCAGATACTCAGATATCTCGGAAAAGAAATTCCAACGGTTCCTGACAGTGTAGCTACTTTAGACGCTCAGCTTGATTACATGCTCAAACCGTCAAACACTATGAGAAGACGTGTGGAGCTTAACGGTGAGTGGTGGAAAGACAGTATGGGATGTCTTTTAGGTTCAACTAAAGATGGGAATGTGGTTGCGATTTTCCCTCGTAAGTGGGGAGGATACGAATATATAAATGCAGATGGAAATAAGATAAAAGTAAACAGCAAAACTGCAAAGGATATAAATGTAGACGCTTTTTGTTTTTATCGTGCGTTCCCTCTGACGTCCCTTAAAATACGTGATTTGATAAAATTTATGATAGAAAGCTTGTCTTTTATAGATGTCGTATTTATTTTATCAGCGTATGCAGTTGCTCAGTTGCTTGGAATGACGGGTCCTATTATTCAGAAAATTATATATAAAAACATAATTCCTTCAGGTACACTTTCGCTTATTTGGCCGTTGGCTGCATTCTTCATAGGAAAAACTGTAGGAGAAACGCTTATGTCGATTACGAACAGTATAGTTTCGAATCGCCTTAGCACGAGGATGACTATTTCGGTTAACAGTGCAATAATGATACGTTTTTTCACTTTGCCGACTAAGTTTTTCAAAAGTTACACTGCCGGTGAACTTGCAAGCCGAATGGGGTATATAGCTACTCTTTGTCAGATAATCAGAGAATCATTTTCAGCTACTCTTTCAGCTGTTTTCTCTTTGGCATATTTCTTCCAGATGTATCAATACGGACCATCACTTGTGGTACCGGGAATGATTATCGTGGTGGTTACAGTTGTTTATCAGGTATTTATAACTCTTTACAGACAAAAGATATACAAAAAAAGACTTGACCTTGATCCAAAATTACAATCTCTGACATACGCTCTTTTCGGAGGTATACAGAAGATAAAAGTTACCGGTTCCGAGAAAAGAGCCTTTGCAAAATGGGCTGAGAGTTATTCTGAGGTAGAAAAACTTGATTATTCTCCGCCACTTCTCATAAAAATAAGCGGTATTATAGGCCTGATAATATCTACAGTGGGACAAATGGTATTATATTATTGTACAGTTACAACTCATGTAAGCTTAGAGGATTATATGGGATTCAATACCGCTTACGGTTCGGTTACGGGGGCAATAATGTCACTTAGTGCGGTAGCTCTTAAATTTGCCAATCTCGGTCCTATATTGAAGATGATTAAACCTGTTATGGAACAAAAACCCGAAAGCAGCGCCGGACGTAAAATTCCGACATCTCTTTCCGGAAATATTGAAGTTAATAATATTTCTTTTAAATATGATAAAGACGGTCCGACAATTCTTGATAACATAAACCTTAAAGTGAAAAAGGGAGAATATGTTGCAATAGTAGGAAAAACAGGTTGCGGAAAATCAACTTTGATGAGAATTTTACTCGGATTTGAGGATCCTGACACCGGAGCGGTGTATTATGACGGCCATGATCTTTCCGGACTTGATCTTAGAAGTGTTCGTCAAAAAATAGGCGTGGTAATGCAAAACGGTTCGTTGTTCCCGAGTGACATTTTTTCCAACATAATAATAACATCACCCTGGAAAACAATGGATGATGCATGGGAAGCAGCTCGTTTGGCAGGAATAGATAATGATATAAAAGCAATGCCAATGGGTATGCATACGCTGATTTCCGAAGGTTCGGGAGGACTTTCCGGAGGACAGAAACAAAGACTTATGATAGCTCGAGCGATTATAAATAGACCTTCAATATTGTTTTTGGATGAAGCTACATCTGCTCTTGATAACATAACTCAAAGTCATGTGGTAAACAGTATATCTCAGCTTAAAAGTACAAGGATTGTGATAGCTCACAGACTTTCTACAATAAAAAATTGTGACAGAATCCTTGTTATGGATAAAGGAAAAATAGTAGAAGAAGGAACTTATGATGACCTTATGGATAAAAAAGGTGAGTTTTATGAATTAGCTGTTCGTCAAGTAGTTCAGTAATTTTTATAAAATGCAATTCAAGCCTCCTCAAAAAGAGGAGGCTCATTTATTGTTTAGTATTGCAAGTATACTTATTTTTGAATATAGCTTATTTTTAAACTTTATTTGTGTCAATTTTTATTGAAATTTATTTAAATAACAGTGTGTTTTACAAATTTTTGCACACAAAAGCTCTTTTTGATATAACAACCAAAAACACACAAGTTGCCAAAAATCAAAAAGAGCAAACTAAAAACGAGTAACATGAATTTTTACTACTACATTTAACAACAAAAATCGGAATCGTACAAATACAGCAAGATTTATATCTAAAAATAGAATCAAACACACAGCGATAATAAAGTTTTGTAACAGTCAACAATAATAAAAACCAGACAAGTAGACAGAAACTGCGTTAATCTTAAGTGTATGAGTAAAGACTTTGATTTTTAATAGAAATGCTGTGTGTAAAGGGTTATTAAAGGGTTATAAGAATTGTGTAAAATATGAAATTGAGATAAAATTTACTTATTATAGTATCTAGCACAACTTAAAAGTTCAATTAATTTTTAATGATCACAAGCGTCATACAAAATGAGTGTTAGTCAACTGGATTAGGAGTAGTATTATTTTTTACATGATTAGTATTTCTTGTAAGTAATTTATTAGTAAGTTTGCAGAATAATCGTTCTGCGAAAACTATCCCTATCACTAGAGTTGATAACATGGCAGTATCTACTATACCTTGAGAATTTATGCCAACTTGACGTAAAAATTTATGTTTATAACCATAGTCTGATTCCGGTACCCCGCTAATTCTACTGTTGGCATGTTTAAACAGGGCAACACGCATATCCCTATTTAGTGTATTTAACTTATCAAATGTGGAACTTCCACCAAAAATACTTTCCATATCTTCATCACTTATTCTGGATATTTTATTATTGTTCAAATTTTTTCTAATCTCTTTCATTTTTACCTCCACTGTAATTAAATTTAAAATATCTTTAATTTTATTAAGTTACAGTTATAATTATAACCTTTTTTACTAGAATTGTCAACAGTAATTTTTATTAATAATTTAAATTATTTTTAATAAATATTTAATTATAAACTACTAAACTGATTGAATAATTGATGAATTTTAATACGTACCATAACAAAACCTAGTTTAATTATGTTTTGCACGAAATTTTTGTATAAAAAACTTATTTTATCGCTAATATAGATTTATAATTAATTTTTACTAATTGTGTTATTTTTCCACCAATCCTTTTTATTACCCAGCTTTTTATATACAAAACGTCCCAACATAACCCATCCTGTTATAATTACTGCTCCTAGTGTTACATTTGCTATATCTTCAGAATGTTTAAGCGTGAACAATTGAAAATTATCAATAATTTTGTCTTTAAAATTATAGTCTTCTATTGCTTTTTCATTTGTGTTATTGAATCTATAAATTCCATATCCGATGTTGTCGATAAGGTGAGCAAGTGTATCTCGAATTTCTCCAATTCCTCCTGAAATATTTTCCATATCTTCTTCATCTATCTTAGATATTGTGAAAGGAATTTTGTTAATTTGGTTGTTTATTTCTTCATTGTTAATCTTTTTGATTTCCTTTTTGTTACTACAATCAACTATTTTTTCCATAAGACCTGTTTGTTTTAATTTTTCTAATAATTTTTTATTCATTTTAATTTCTCCTGATTCTATAAATTATGGTGATACTAGTTATTAATAAAAATAATCACTGTCTTAAACCAAATTTAATTAATATCCTAATTGTATCATAATTTTATAAATAAAACCATATCTAAATTTTAATACATAATTAATTTTTTAAATTAAATTTAAAAATTATAGTAAAAAATAAGACTAACTACATAAAAGCAGTTAATCTCTAAATAAATATGTTAAATTTCTTTTTAACTAATCAAAAAATACAAGCATAAATTTTACTCCGTAATTTCATTTTAAAAAGTAAAATATATCAAATTCTTTTCGAAATTTTAATTACTGCAGCTGTAATGTCATCATCGTGAACTTTACTGCGAATCAGGACAGCACTTTTCACTATCATACGAGCCAACTCTTCAGCAGTATCATATTTCTTGGAGTTTATAAGCTCTTTTATCCATTCGTCACCTATATCCGTTACTCCATCTGACATCATTATTATCCAGTCTCCTTCACAAAGTTTTAACTTTTGAGAAGAAAAAGAAACATTACTAAGTATTCCTATCGGTAGAGATTCAAAATCTATTTTACTTATTTCTTCATTATGAACAATGAAAGTAAGCGGTGAACCGGCTTTCATAAATTTAGCTTCTCCGGTAAAAAGATTTACAGAAAATGCATCCAAAGTAGAAAGATTTTCTTCACCGGGTCTGAGAAGAAGTGCTGAGTTTACAAATTTGACGGAAGAATCAAAATCTATTCCCGATCTTACAAAACTTTTCATCAAACCTGAAGTCATTGCACCTTGAGCTGCTGCTGAGCCTCCGGTTCCCATTCCGTCGCTGATTATTACGTTAAAATTACCTTCTCCATCTTCGAATTTTGTACAACTGTCGCCGCAGTATTTACCGTTATTGAAAGAGTGCTGGCTAAACCCAAAGTCAACAGCTAAAACTTTCTTTTCGCAAAGTTGAATTCTACATAAATTACCTAAAATATTCATTGTGGGTTCACTTAATTTTTTATTACAAATTTTAGAAATTAGTTCAAAAACTTTTGAGTCAAATTTATCGTATATAATTGACTCACATTCAATATCTATGAAAAGCTTACCGTTTTCATCTTTTTTGCAAACTGTCCCGATAACGCCTATGCCACGATCTGCAAGTTCATTTGTTATGCTCATGGCCAAAGTTTCATCAAAAGTACACGTATGTGAAATATCGTCTGAAATATTTTCTATAAGTGAACTTATTCCGCTCATTTGTTCGGTCATAATTTTTTTAAATTCACTTATTTGTCTGCGAGCGGTATTTTGAACACAAAAATCATGATAGGATTTTAAAGAATTTTCTATAAGCAAATCGGTTTTATGACACCTACTTAAAAATCCAGAAGAAAAATCTTTGGAAGTGACATTACGATTTTGCAAAATCAAATCTGTCATCGTATTGAAGTTTCTGTGAGTATCATCACTGTTTTTAGACCAGCATAAACCGCAAAGTCCACATGATCGACAAATCTTATACGCTCCTGCCACACAAATACTCTTTGAATCAATTTTATTTGATGCTGAAAATTCAGAAGAAGCTTTTTCTATACATTCCGGTACAGAGCCGAGTGAAGCACTTGCAAATCTTAATTTTTGAACTACAGATTTTCTCAAAGCATCTGCATCACAAATTTTTGAAAATGACGGCGAAAGTGTTTTAAATTTTTTATAAAATGCATTCGGTAAAGCCAAAAATATTCCTACGGCAATTATAGTTTCGTAGAAGCCACTTACCATTTTTACCGTATTTCCTGCCTGAAAAGACATTAGAGTATTTGCGCATAAAAACGCCATACATATCCCAATTCTTCCAAATGATGAACAAAATCCGGAAACCATTCCTCCAAAAGCATATGCTCCCGAAAGATATGTAAAACCAAACGATGGTAAACTGAAAATTACTCCACAGGAAATTCCTGAAATTGCTCCACCGGTAATTCCCATTATGTATGAAGAAATCAAAATCATCACGGTTGCCAAAATTCTTCCTACGGAAATTCCTCCTATACACAATCCAGAAAGAGATAAAGAAACCATACTAAAACTTAAAGACAAACACATAAATTCTTTGGAATTTAATGTATAAATTTTTCTCTCAGACAAAATTCTAAAAGATCTATCAAAGAAATAAGCCGCAACTGCCGCAACAAAAGCTTCCAAGACACTTAAAGAAACATCACGAGCATCAAGTCCTTCGGCTGAATTTATGGCGAATCCCGTTACAAAAACCGAAATAAACACAATTGATGGCGTGTATAAAGCATGTTTTTTTATTTTATTAAGGTCACTTAGTGCCCAGCGAATTGCTGCAACTGCTATTACTGTAGATATGTATCTCACACTTACTGCAAGTCTTAACGGAAAAAGATAACCCAAAAGCGTTCCCACAACTGCCGGTGTTATTACTGCTCCCGGAACTGATGCCGATAAAGATATTCCGAACGGATAATAACTTCCCAAAACACTACCTCGAGAAATTAAAATTCCTGAAACAAAGTACATTGCTTTAACAAAAAGCAACTTCATCGAACAATTTTTTGCAAAATCAAAAATTTTACCATAAGTTTTAACAGCTTCGTTTTTCAATTTCTTCGTCACCTCAAAATAATTTGTGTTTTATCGAAATATACTTTCGCATCGATACCTGACAAACTAATTATATAAACCGAGGTGTGGAAAATACTGTCAAACCACGCTGGAATAATATTGATATTTTAGAATTATTTTAATTTTTAATCACATATATTGACGATTGCTGCAAATTAAACGTTAATAAAAGTAATATTTTGTTAGTTTTTTGTCGTATTTTTTAAAAATAATAATTCATTGTTTTTTCTATGCGCATACGTGCCCTCTTTAAGTGCCTGGAAACCGAAGAAACTCCTATACCCATTTCACAAGCTATATCTTTCATCTTTTTTCTCTCTCCGTAATAAAGCCAAACGCATCTTTGTTGTTTAGGTGTAAGTTCGCCAACTATTATTTTTTTCAGCGAATATATCATCTTTTTATGGTGAGTATCTTCTTTTTCATTTTTTTCGTTACGATAGTTGGAAAAACTAACTAAAGACTCAGTAAATCCGTCCAAAAGTAATGGACGATTACTCATTTTGCATCACCTCATACTTTCTTTGTAAATATTTTCCCACATGAACTAAATCTAAATACATTTCATACAAAATCGTAATACGATAATGCAATTCATCAATTTCCGAAGCCTCGTTTTTCAACACATATTGTGTTTTAAGTGATTTAATATGTTTTTTCAGGATTTCCGCTTCCTCCAAATATCTTTGAGACAAAATTTTGTAGTACACAGTAATTCTCCTTTACACGATTCGTGTAGTTAAGTATAAAAAATAAAAAGCTCCCGTTATACTTTAATTTTTTGCCTGTTTAAATTCCTTAATCATGGCTTCCGTATTTATGGTATCATGTGTATATTAACGAGTCAACAATAATTTAATTTTTAACATCATCTTACAAAAAATATAACAATTCCAAAAAGTGGGTTACTTATACATTTATTGCACACTAAATGTGTAAGTGATATAATTATTATACAATTTAACATCTTTCGACAAAGTTTTATTAACTTTTACTTTCAAAAATATTATATCATACTTTATAAATATTTATTTTAGAATTTTGTGCTAATCTAAATGTTTTTATAACACGAATTTATTCAACAGCACCGTATCTATACTTTTTCAGGGAGTGATTACCCATTAACAACAGTTTAGCCCACAAATTAAAATATTTGAGAATCAAAGCAGGTCTCACTCAGGCACAGTTGGCCGATAAATTAGGAATTTCCGCATCAACCGTCGGAATGTACGAACAAGGGAGGCGTGAACCTGATAATTTTACATTAGCAAAAATTTGCAGAATTCTTGATGCCAGCGGTGATTATGTACTGAATTTGGATGAAAAAAATAAAATAAATCCCGAAAAATCCGAGATATACAGTATTATTTCAGATTTCATCAGTGATCTGGAAAATCAAGAAGGACTAATGTTTAACGGTGAACCCATAAATACAAATGAAAAAAGAAAAATTGCCTCTGCACTCAAAGTAGCAACAGCCGTTACTTTATCTGACATCAATCTTAAGATATAAACTCTTGTTTTCTTTAAATAACATTTTTTGAAATAATGAGTATAATATAAAAAAAGAGAATTTTAAAATGTTAAGTTTCAGTCGGGCTTATATTCGCATATTAATTTTCAAAGTAACGGCGGTGAAGTTTATGTGCGGCTACAAACAGCAAGGCATTCTGGCACTTGCTTTCGGGCTGGGGCTTACGCTTTCATTTTTATTTCCTGAATCTCTGATCATTATTATAATATCGATTATACTTGTAATATTATCGATAGCTCTTATAAAATGTTGATTCTGAATATAGGGGGTTTAACGGATGAAAGTTGTTGTAATAAAAAGTCCCGGTGTTTTAGGATTTATTTTGAGAAAAATATTCGGAATAAAAAAAGAAAAAAACTAAGAAGCATAAAAATATATACGAAACTACGGCAGGTACAAATTATACTTTGTATCTGCTGTAATTTATGTAGCAAAACCGGGCCTGACTTTATAAATCAGAACCCACTTATTGAAGGGGTACTCCCTTCGATTTTGCAGTTATCCAGAGCGAAACGAAGCATCATCCCTATCAGTTCATTTCTGCTTCTCCCCGTATTAAATGCAACACGGTCGAGTTGCTCCACCATATCATTTTTTAGCCGAACCGAAAAGGTTTTATATCCGTTAACCAATATGTTACACTTCCACCAAATATTGTTATATGTTAAGGTTTATAACATGCCATATAACTACACATATTGCAGTTTTTATGTGTTTTTATTTTCTTAATATTAAATAAAAAATATTTTTATATATTAAAATGTTTTTAAAAAAAGTATATTATTTTAATATTTTTAATTTTTTTATTGTATTATATTAAATAATAATATATAATAGTAACAAATTTTTTAATAGAAAGGAAGTTAACCATGGAAAAAGAGCAAATAATAGAATTTTTAGATAAACCCGATACCGTTCCATATCTCCAGTCACTTGCAAGTGGGGAGGAAATTAAAAAATATCTTAACGACAACGGAATAGAGATATCTCTTGAAAAAGCAAATGAATTGAAAAAAATATTCGAATTATTCGAAGAAAAAAATGGAGAAATTTCTGAGGAAGAATTAGAAAGTATCGGCGGTGGAAAAAACTTTACACAAGAAAATTATGAAAATGTCATTAGAGACATTACTCGTGTAACATTATTGAATAAACTTTCTACCGGTGAAAAAATCTCATAGGTGATGTCAAAAAAAATACGGTAAAATACAAGGAAATATTAAAAAGTCTTAGAACACCTACTACTTTCCGTGAATCTCCAGAGCAACCCTATATGCCACCCAAAAGACTAAGTAATTTTTCCTTTCCCAATGAAAGGTAAAAAATCAAAATTTAAATTTTATACTTTTAACAGACAAATTAACAGCCACCGATATATTCGGTGGCTTAGTTTTATACTCTATCAAATTGACTCATATACATGTTGAAATATATTCCCTCTTTATGCATAAGCTCATCATGCGTACCTATTTCCATAAGTTTACCTTTTTCCATAACGGCCACAAGATCAGCATTTTTTATAGTACTAAGTCTGTGCGCTATTACAATGGAAGTCTTATCCTTTAGAATTTTTTTTAGAGTATTCTGTATACGGCTTTCCGTAAAAACGTCGACGGAAGATGTGGCTTCATCCATGATAAAAATCGGAGCGTTTTTCAATATCATTCTTGCAATACATAAAAGCTGTTTTTGACCTTCGGATATGTTATACATATTTTCTGCAATTACAGTATTGTATCCTGCAGGTAAAGACTCTATAAAATGACTTGCTCCTACATGTTCAGCTGCAAATTTTATTTCATTTTCGGAAGAATTTTCTTTTCCGTAAGCTATATTTTCATATATTGTACCGCCGTATAACCAGGAATCTTGAGTTACCAATCCAAATAGTTTACGGTATTCTTTGAGAGAAAAACTTTTTATATTTTTTCCACCTAACAATATTTCTCCCTCAAAATTTTCCAAAAATCTCATTAAAATATTTATAAGAGTGGTTTTACCGGAACCCGTTTCTCCTACTATTGCAAGAGTTTGACCTAATTTAACTTTAAGTGAAAAATCTTTTATTATTTTCTTTTCGGAAGTATATCCAAAACTTACATTTTTAAATTCTATCTCATATGTTTGTAGAGAATTAATATTTACATCCAAATCTTCTTTATCATTTTGTGGTTCTTCGGGTGCTTCAAGAAATTCAAAAATTCTCTGTGAAGAAGCGACTATTTGCTGTAGAATTCCCGAAATGGAAGTTACCTGAATGACCGGTTCCATAAACTGATTAGAATACGCAATGAAAGCTGTTATATCACCTATACTCAGTAATTTCATAACCGCAAGATATCCTCCCATTACGCATGAAACTATGTAACTTGCTTTAGAAATCATTTCCACCACACAAGGAGTAATTCCTGATAAAAATTGTGATTTTTGAGAAGAATCGTACATTCTATGATTTATTTCATCAAAATTGTTTTTAATTTTATCTTTTGCATTAAAAATACTTATAACTTCGTGACCTGAAAAAGTTTCTTCTATAAATCCATTTATTTCTCCGAGTTGTTTTTGATATTCAACAAAATATTTTTGTGATTTTTTTAAGATGATCACCGCTACAATCCCTATCACAGGTAAAACAGCTATAAAAGCAAGAGTCATTTTAAAGCTTATTGATATCATCATAAAAAGTACTCCGATTGCCATTACAACAGATGAAGCAATACGACTTATGCTTTGTGTAAACGCTGAACTAAGACTTTCTACATCGTTCATAACACAAGAAAGGACATCACCATAACTAACGCTGTTAATGTATTCAAGAGAAAGCTTGTCCATTTTGAGAGATATTTCATTGCGAAGTCTGTATGTTACTTTTATCGTCACAAGTGACACGAAATAACTACCAAGACATGACGACAATGCATAAACAGAAAAAAGCAACAACATTTTAATTATTATTTTAAAAAGATAATCAAAGTCAATATTTTCTTCAGACAGCAATGTAATCGCACTACCGGTAAGTTTGGGACCAAAAACAATCGACAAAGATTCAAGGATTGCAAAAATAAATATAACAAAAATATATATCTTATATTCGGAAACATAATTCCAAACTTTCTTTATATTATACCTTGTTCTCTTTATTTCCGAATTTTGCGATTTATCTTTTGTTTGCTCATTTGACTTCATTACTTTGCTTCCTCCTTTCCCAGCTGAAGTTCCGCCATATTTTTATAAATTTCACATTCGAGCATGAGTTTTTCATGAGTTCCGATTCCGGAAATTTTTCCTTCATCTAAAACAATTATCATATCAGATTGTTTTATCGTACCTATTCTTTGAGAAACCGTCACTTTTACAGCGTCTTTAATTTGTGTATTAAGAGCTTTCCTTAAATTTGAATCAGTTTTGAAATCTAATCGAGAAAAACTATCGTCAAACACATACATATCGGCATTTCTCAGAATAGCTCGAGCTATTGCTATTCTTTGTCGTTGTCCTCCCGAAATATTGTTACCGTTTTTCATTATTTCAAAATCAAATCCGTTTTCATTTACAAAATCAGATATCTGAGCAATTTCCAACGAACGCTTCATTTCATCTTTTGTTGCATTTTCATTTCCTATACGCAAATTAGAAGAAAGTTTTCCCGAAAACAGCGTTCCGGCCTGCGGAACATATGAGATTTTTTCTAAAAAATTTTTTTTATCGATATCTTTCAAGTCAGTACCATTCACAAGTATACTTCCGTTTGACGGTGCATAAAATCCGAGCAAAAGTTTAATCAATGTGGATTTACCTGAACCCGTAGTTCCCGTTATTGCTATTCGGTCTCCAGCTTTTATAGTAAAATTTAAATTACTTAAAACGTTTTCTTCTGCTCCCGGATATCTGAATTCAACGTCTTTGAATTCAATTAAATTTATATTTTCAATAAATTTTTTTCCCTCATTTTTAGTAACTGTTTCTGTGTCCAGCACTTCAAAAATTCTTTCTGCTGATACCCAAAATTTCGGCATAGAAGAAATCGTTATCGAAAGCATTACAAATGCCGTTATTACCATTGTTGCGTATTGCAAAAAAGCCATTACATCTCCGACATTCATACTGCTTTTACTTATATTTTCAGCTCCGACCCAAACAATAAAAACTGTCATAAAATTTATTATAGCAGTAAGAATCGGAACCATCATAATTGTAATCTTATTTATAAATAGCGAAGTTGAAGTTAATTTCTCATTTGATTTTTTAAATTTCTTACGCTCAAACTCTTCTTTACCGAAAACACGTATTAACTGTACTCCGCTTAATCGTTCCTTTATTATTTGATTGAAATTGTCAAATAATTTTTGAAAAATTTTCACTTTGGGAGTTACCAACAAAAAACACGCTGTAACACACACGACGGCTCCAACAGATCCCCATGCCATTATACTGCTCATTGAAGCACTTTTTTGTATTGCCATAAAAATTCCGCCGCCTATCATAAAAGGCAGAATTACCATTTTTGTGGAAGATAAAACCATGATCTTTACACTTTCCACATCGGAAGTAGCTCTTGTTATAAGCGAAGAGACGGAAAATTTATCGTAATCTCGATATGAAAAATCAGATATTTTTAAAAACACATCTCTCCTGAGCTTTAATGACATATCCGCTGAAATTTTTGAAATTATATACCCCGTAAAAGCGTCAAGAATCACTACAATCAGCGTGATTCCCGTCATAATTGCTCCCTTTGACAGTATGTATGAAGTTTGACACCTTATTATTTCAGATTCCGACATAGTCGCCCGTACAATTCCCATATCAACAAATCCATGTTGTTTTATACCTATATCTACAATATCAGCCATTATACAGGGCAAAAAAAATCCGCATATCTGCGATATAATCAAATTGAATAAAATTAAAAACAACATATTTCGATATGTAGAAAGATATTTTAATGATTTTTTTAAATATTTTATTTTTATAAATATCACTCCTCTTTTAGATCTGAAAAATATTATATCAAAAACACTAAAATTTATCCAAAAACAAGTTTAAGTATAATGTTAGTTTATATTTAAATAATTTTATAATGTACTTTTTAAAAAATGTAGTAATTATTTTTTTATAATGTAATTTAACTTTATAACGAGTTTAAAATTTCTGTAGAAACTACAGTTTTACAATCATTTGTTCCAAAACAAAATGTTGTTGATTGATATTTTAAAGTTCAATATGTTTTTTAAATGCTTGTCCTTAAATTTCCAATATTAATTTTTGATTTTTGTTTGTTCAATTGATTTCGATATTATAACGGAGATTTTTAAATACTAACGCATTTTTTAAAAATATTGAATTATTAAGATATAAAAATTTATAATCTACTCGTATTTTATTTTTATAAAACTATGAAATTTAATAACTTAAAATATTAAGTTTATTTTTTACTGAATGGAGATTTTATACTGATTACGATAATTGTAATGTAAATGTAGGATTGGCTTTAGTGATTAACTTTTTTCATAGCATATTTCTTTTTTGTAGCGTATCCTCCACGGATATGCCGCTGAGCTTTATTTATTTTAAGAACATCTTTTACTTCTTCATAAAGAGATAAATTTATATTTTTAAGTCGTTCCGAAACATCTTTATGCACAGTACTTTTACTTACACCGAATTTTTTTGCCGCACTTCTTACCGTAGACTTATTTTTTACTATATATTCTCCCAACTTTATTGCTCTGTATTCAAGTATTTCTTTCACATAATACACTCCCGAAATATAAATTCTTTTAAGAATCTATATGTGAAAGTTTTAATTTTTATGAAAGTTAATGTAAATACAGAAAAAATAAAAAACTGTCAATACAAGAACACGAGTACAAATTTGTTTTATAAAATTTTTATGATTAAATGCATTGTTTTACGTTTAAAAGTATATAAGAAATAAAATATGTATAAACATTTTAATTGTATTAACAATCGTTTATTATATGTTGTAATAATTTCATGTTTAAGTTTGATTTTTCTAACGGATTTTTTAATTTTATAGTGTTTTATAAACACAGGTACAGTTACCTTGATTTGCTTAGTAATACTTTTCAGTGAAGCGATATATCATAACTTATCTTTGATTTTTGTATGTTGGCTTCTATAAAAAGTTGATTTGAATCCATTTCATACTCTTATTAGTTCAAATTTTTTTATAATTCTAAACTTCATTGAATTTTATTTTTAATCCACAAAAACTCCCACCAAAAATCGGATGGGAGAATTGTCATAAAGATTTATCTGTTTTTAAATATCGACATTATATCATAAAAACTGTCATCATCGTTACTGTCTTTGGAAGATTCATCGGAAGAAAAACTTTTTACGTTTTCTTGAATTTTGTGAGATTTGGGAATAGGAAATTCAGATTCACGTTTTGAAAATCCGGTTGCTATGACCGTTACGCTGATTTCATCATCCATGGTTTCATCAAACGCAGCACCCCAAATTATGTTTGCATTCTTATCAGCTTGTTTTGCAATCAGTGAAGAAGCAGTTTCAATTTCGTCAAGTCCAATGTCCGGTGAAGCAGTTACATTTATGATTACACCTTTTGCACCGTTTATTGCTGTTTCGAGGAGCGGACTGGATATAGCCATGTTTGCGGCAACTTCGGCTTTATCTTTTCCGGAAGCACGACCCACACCCATATGAGCATACCCTGCATCTTTCATTATTGAGGTAACGTCTGCAAAGTCAAGATTTACAAGACCCGGTAACAAAATAAGGTCGGAGATACTTTGTACACCTTGTCTTAGAACATCGTCAGCTACTATAAATGCATTCATTAGTGTTATTCTCTGTTGACTTGCAAGTTTGAGTCTTTCATTAGGTATAACCACCAAAGAATCGACTTGTTCTCTTAGTAAAGTTACGCCATTTTCAGCTTGTTCCATTCTTTTCTGACCTTCAAAAGCGAAAGGCTTGGTTACGATTCCGATTGTTAATATACCCATTTCTCTTGCTATCTGAGCTACTACCGGAGCAGCACCCGTTCCGGTTCCACCGCCCATTCCGGCAGTAATAAATACCATATCGGCGCCTTTAATAGCTGCTATTATTTCGTCACGACTTTCTTCCGCTGCTCTTTGACCTATCTCAGGTTTAGAGCCGGCACCTTTTCCTCTCGTAATTTTTTCTCCGATTTGAATTTTATGAGTTGCTTTGGAGCGCAACAGAGCTTGTCTGTCGGTGTTTATGCATATAAATTCAACGCATTTTACTCCTGAATCAACCATACGGTTAACGGCATTGCCTCCGCCTCCGCCAACACCTATTACTTTTATCTGTACTGTTTCTTCGGCATCATTGTCAAACTCGAAACTCATAAACCTAATTCCTCCTGATATATTCGTTTGTATGTATGTTAGGTCACAACCGGAAATGTAAATTCTTCTTATAATATCCTAATCATATCACATCACGGTAAAGTTTTCAAACGCAATAAAAATTTCGAAAAACCGATTGTTGATAACATTTATAAAGACTTTTATTATTTTCGATATATAATCGTCTAAATAATAACTATTTTAAGATTAATTCAACTTAAAATCAACAAATTATTTTATATTACGATAATGTTGTGATAAAACTAATAAAAAAAATAAAATAATGTAATAAATATATTTAAATCAAACATAAAAGCTAAAGTTTAAAATGACAATATATTTTGTTGTAAAAGTTTTTAATAATTGAATAAAATTATTTAAAAGTGTTTTATTTACAATTTTAGGTAAGAAAAAGTATGAAATTTTTTAGATTTTGGAATATAATTCCTTATTTGGTGTTTGAAAGTAATAATTTTGGATTAAATAGGGTACTTCGATTTGTATATTTACTGTTTTTGAAGTGTTAAGTATAATTATTTCAAAATGTATTTAATTCGGAAAGAGGGATTAAATTGAAAATATCTGTTTTGGGATGTGGAAGATGGGGTTCTTTTATAGCGTGGTATCTTGATAAAATCGGTCATGGAGTAAAGATGTGGGGAAGAAAAGGTTCAACTCATTTGACCGAAATAAAGACTTTTCGACGCAATTCATATTTGAGTTTTCCGGAAAGCATATCGATTACGGATGATTTGAAAGATTGTTTAGAATCATCAAATATTTTAATTGTGTCGATAAGTGCTCAAGCACTGCGTGATTTAGCTGAAAGCATAAAATTTTGTGGAGTGGATTTAAAAGATAAAATTTTTGTTTTATGTATGAAAGGAATTGAAGAGAATACCGGAAAACGCCTCTCCGAAGTGGTTAAAGAGTGTTTGGGAGAAAGTACTCAGGTGGCGGTTTGGGTAGGACCGGGACATGTTCAGGATTTTGCAAGAGGAATTCCCAATTGCATGGTAATTGATTCTTCAAGTGACGATGTTAAAAATTTTCTTGTTGAACAGTTTTCAAGTTCACTTATAAGGTTTTATTACGGAGTTGATATGATAGGAAGCGAGATAGGTGCTGCAGCAAAAAACGTTATGGGAATAGCTGCGGGTATACTCGATGGAATGAGTTATGAGTCGCTTAAAGGGGCTCTTATGTCAAGAGGCACACGTGAAGTTGCAAGACTTATTAAAGCCATGGGAGGCAGTGAAATGTCGGCTTATGGTTTGGCGCATTTGGGAGATTATCAGGCAACTCTTTTTTCTTCTCACAGCAATAACAGAAAATTCGGTGAATTGCTTGTAACCGGGAAACCTTATGATAAATTGGCCGAAGGTGTGGCAACATCTCATGCTATGGTGAATCTCGGGGAAAAATACGGAGTAGAATTACCGATTTGTCGAGCGGTATATAACTCGGTAACAGCTAAGATTGTACCTCAAAAAGCCATTTCCGAATTATTTTTAAGAAGCATAAAGAAAGAGTTTTAAATATTACATAGCAGTAATATCGAGTTAGTTGGCCCTGTACGCTTTGGAGTGTATTTTATTTTTTATATTTTCAAATTCTTCAGGAGTTAATTTTTCAGGATAACTCATTAAGTTGAGTTTGAACGGTGTTTGATTTTCTCTGAGAGGAATCTGAAAATATTCATAATTATTCAGTTTAAATCCAAGTTTTTCGTAAAATTTAAGTCTTTTAATGCTGATTTCGTCTGTTGGAGGCTCGATTTCAAGGATAATTGGTTTTGATGAGTTTTCCTTTATAAAATCAGATACAATTTTTGTCCCTGTTCCTTTACCTCTGCAAGAAGGGTCTACGGCAAGATGTTCTATGAAATTGAAATTTTCAAACGACCAAAAAGCCAGAAATGCAATAATATCATTCTTTTCGTTTTCTTTGGTTATTATTTTGTAGTGTGGATTTTTAAGCAAATTTTTTTGATTTTCGAAAGTTCTGAATTCGTTTTCAGGGAATGAGGTTTGCATAAGACCGAATATTTTTTCAAAATTTTTCATAGTAAATTCTCCTTTAGTTTGTTATTAAGTAGTGTCATACAAATATTATAGTTTATTGTTTAACAAAAATTTAATTATAAAATTTAAATATTTTTTGAAAAATTTGATGATTTTCACCAAAGAATGTGATATAATCCTTTAAACAAAAGTTTTGAATTTAAAATGTCAGGAAATTTTAATGTTTTTGGTAGATTTTTTTATTATTTTGAAATACAATGGTTTTAGCCGTTAAGATTTGTACCTGATTCGAAATTTATTATTTTAATTAATACCATAAGAGGTGGTTGTATGAGTTTTTTAAATTTATTATTCGGAAACTACAGCAAACGTGAACTTAAACGCATCAGACCCATATGTGATGCAGTTTTGAATTTGGAAAAGAAGTACCTTAATATGTCTGACGAAGAACTTGCGTCGCAAACTATTGTTCTGAAAGAGCGTTTGAAAAACGGTGAAACTCTCGATGATATTTTACCTGATGCATTTGCGGTGTGCAGAGAAGCTTCGGATAGAGTTTTGGGTATGCGTCATTTCCCGGTACAGATTATAGGTGGAATAATTCTTCATCAGGGAAGAATAAGCGAAATGGCTACCGGAGAAGGAAAAACTCTCGTGGAAACTTTGCCTGCTTATCTTAACGCTCTTACGGGTAAAGGAGTTCATGTAGTAACGGTAAACGACTATCTTGCTAAGCGTGACTCCGAACAAATGGGCAAGCTTTACAGATTTTTAGGTCTTGAGACCGGTCTTATAATAAATGAATACGGAAAAGCACAAAGAGCCAGAGCTTATGCCGCAGATATAACTTACGGAACCAATAACGAGTTTGGATTTGATTATCTGCGTGATAACATGGTAACCAATAGAGCTTCAAGGGTTCAAAGAGGGCATAATTTTGCGATAGTTGACGAAGTGGATTCCATTTTGATCGACGAAGCGAGAACACCTCTTATAATTTCGGGTGAGGGCGATAAATCGACTGAACTTTATACTATTGCGGATAACTTTGCGAAAACACTAAAAATGTTAAAAGTAGCGGAGATAAACGCTAAAGAAGATAACGAAGAACTGTTTAATGACTATGATTATGTAGTTGATGAAAAGGCAAAAACTGCATCTCTTACAAAATCCGGGGTGGAGAAAGCTGAAAAATATTTCAATATAGAAAATCTTACCGATCCCGAACATATAACTATTCAACATCATATAAACCAAGCCATAAAAGCTAATGGTGTTATGCAGCGTGACATAGATTACGTTGTAAGAGACGGAGAAGTCCTTATAGTAGACGAGTTTACCGGAAGAATTATGTATGGAAGAAGATATAATGAAGGACTTCACCAGGCTCTGGAAGCGAAAGAAAATGTAAAAATCGAAAAAGAATCAAAAACTCTTGCGTCAATAACTTTCCAAAACTATTTCAGGCTTTATACAAAACTTTCAGGAATGAGCGGTACAGTCATGACCGAGCAGGAAGAATTCCGTGAAATTTACAAACTTGATATAGTGGAAGTCCCGACTAATAAACCGGTAATAAGACAAGATCTTCCTGATGTTGTTTATAAAACACAAAAAGCAAAATATAAGGCAATCGTTGAAGATATCATAGAAAGCCATAAAAAAGGTCAACCTGTTCTTGTGGGAACCACTTCGATAGAAAAATCCGAACTTTTGAGTGTGATGTTAGATGCGAAGGGTATAAAGCATGAGGTACTTAATGCGAAATACCATGAAAGAGAAGCTCAAATTATAGCACAAGCAGGTAAAAAAGGTGCAATTACAATAGCGACCAACATGGCCGGACGTGGCACCGATATAAAACTTGGTGGTAATGCAGAGTATATGGCTGTCGCAGAGCTTAAAAAACTGGGATATTCGGATGACGTTATTTCCGAAGCCACAGGATTTTCTGAAACAGAAGATGAAAAAATTCTTGAAGCCAGGAAGAAATATAATGAATTTTATGATAAATTCAAAGAGGAAATAAAAGGTGAAGCCGAAGAAGTAAGGAAGTGCGGCGGACTTTATGTAATTGGAACCGAACGTGCGGAAACACGTAGAATAGATAATCAGCTCAGAGGACGTGCCGGACGTCAGGGAGATCCGGGAAAAAGTAGGTTTTATTTATCTTTGGAAGACGATCTGATGAGACTTTTCGGAGGAGATAGGCTTCAAGCATGGATGGGACGACTTAATGTTGAAGAAGATGTTCCGTTAGAAGCAAAAATGTTAACTCGTTCGATTGAGTCGGCACAGCGCAAAATAGAAGGAAGAAACTTTGCTATTCGTAAAAACGTTCTTCAATACGACGATGTGCTTAACCGTCAACGTGAAATTATTTACGATCAACGCAATAAAGTTCTCGACGGTGAAGATTTAAGTGAACAGATTCAAAGTATGATTGACGATACAGTTAAGAAAGTTGTTTCAAGATATATCTCGAAAGATATTCCGCTCGAAAACTGGAATTTGGAAGGACTTAAAAGTTATTACATGGGATGGGTGCTTACTCCTGAAGATTTGTCTTGCACTTCAGTAGATTCTCTTGGTATGACTGCCGAAGAAGTTGAAAACTTTATAATTAATCGTTGCCACGAAATTTATTCCAAACATGAAGAGATTCTTGGAAAATCCTCAACAAGAGAACTTGAAAGAGTTATACTTCTTTCCAATGTTGATGAGCAGTGGATGGATCACATAGACGCAATGGAAGAACTTAAAAGAGGAATTAATCTTCGTGCTTACGGTCAGAGAGATCCGGTTGTTGAGTATCGTGTGGAAGGCTTTGATATGTTTGATGCTATGATTGACGCAATCAGAGAAAATACAGTCAAGATGCTTCTGTGCTTTAAGTTGAGTATAGATAACCGCCCACCGAGAATATTAGAATTTCCGAAATAATTAAAAATTTAATAGGTATAAAATTTTCTCCGCTTTACGTTTGGTATAGCGGGGATTTTTTGTAAGAATATTGACAGTAATATGGCTTTGAACTAAAATAATATTAGGATTTTTATAGAAAGGTGATTTTAAGTGATTAAAAAGGTTTCAAGATTTTTGGCTTTTTTATTAGCGGCAGGTGTTGCTGTTTCTTCGACGAATTCGTTTCTTGCATGTGATTGTGAGTATGTGAGGTGTATATTTGATAAGAGTGACTGCTTTATTGAAGAAAGAAAAATTTCAGTCGAGGGAATAGTTATACACTCAACTGCGTGTCCGGGTGTTGAACCACAAGGTTGGAAGGAACGTTGGAATAAAAGTGGTGTACTTAAGGGTGTTCATTTTTTTATGGGCCGTTATGATATGGTTCAGACTTTAGCATCAGATCAAAGAGGTTGGCACTGTGGAGGTTCTTGTAACAATAATTGTATTGGAATAGAAATGTGTGAGCCGAAAAACATAGTGTATAATTCCGATAAGACAGAAATAATAAAAGATAAGAGCGATTTTACCAGTGAAGAGGCCAAGGAAGATTTTAAACGTCGTTGGGATAATATGGTTCTTTTAACTGCGACGTTGTGTAAAATTTATAAATTAGATCCGGAGAAAGATGTTATTAGTCATGCCGAAGGAGGTAAAAGAGGTATTACCTCACGTCACCTCGATCCTGAGCACTGGTGGATTCATTGGGGAAAAAATATGGACGATTTCCGTAAGTGTGTAGCTAAGTTGATGAAAGATGAATCAAATAAATTAGATGAGTTGGGTAAAAAAATTAAAGAGACTGACAAGGTATGTGAAAAAATTAAAGAGTCAATTAAAGCAAGTGAATTAAATAAAAAAATTAACGAACCTGAAAAACTGTGTGAAAAGACCAATGATTCTAATGAAGTAAGTGCATTACATAAAAAAGTCAGCGAACCTGAAAAACTGTGTGAAAATACCAACGATTCTAATGAAGTGAGTGCATTACATAAAAAGGTTAGCGAACCTGGTAAGCTGTGTGAAAAAACTAACAAATCTAACAAAGTAGATGAGTTATGTAAAAAATGTCGAAGCTAATAAGTTAAATAGATATATTTAAGAAGTATGAGTGTTTTTATAAAAAATCGCTCATATTTTTTATATTAAAAAATGTATTATATTATACGTCTGAATTTGAAGCACCTTAAATGGTCAAATAATTGTAGAAACGTCTTATCTATCGTATTTATTCGACAGTGTATATCGGAGAATTTAAACATGTTTAATTTTATTTTTTATTGAATATGGAAGTATAGTGTTAGGCTTTGAGTATGAATTGCGTGATTTAAATACAGCACATGCATGTAATTCAAAAAATTGATTATTCAAACTTTTAAATATTATGTATATGATACTTTTGTGTGTATTTGTGTAGATAAAAATATAAGTTTGGTTATGTTTACGGTTAAGTAATAGAAAGTCGAACCGAAAACGTGATCTTACATATTGAAGTCAATTATATAAATGAAAATAATAAAAAAACCACTTGTTTCAAGTGGTTTAAACTGGTGAGCCATCGGGGACTCGAACCCCGGACAACCGGATTAAAAGTCAGGTGCTCTACCAACTGAGCTAATGGCTCTTATAAATTATACAAAATAAAAAATGGCTGGGATGGCTGGATTCGAACCAGCGAATGATGGAGTCAAAGTCCATTGCCTTACCGCTTGGCGACACCCCAATATAAATTTAAAATTAAACTGAATGGGGTGGATAATCGGAGTTGAACCGATGGCCTCCAGAGCCACAATCTGGCGCTCTAGCCAACTGAGCTATATCCACCATATATTCATGGTGCGCCAGAAGGGATTCGAACCCCTGACCTACTGCTTAGAAGGCAGTTGCTCTATCCTGCTGAGCTACTAGCGCAGATGTCAGCACCACGTCGCAAATCAGACCGGCGAATTGGAGCGGGTGATGGGAATCGAACCCACGCTATCAGCTTGGAAGGCTGAAGTTCTACCATTGAACTACACCCGCACCTCAATTGACATAACGTATTGTATCACACGTTCGATTTGTTTGTCAACAAGAAATTTCAAATTTTTTAAATACTTTTCACTTTTAGTTTTTCATCTTATGCGATCGATTTAAGGGTATAAAAATTTTATTATGCATTTTCAGATTATTTTAAAATTATTATATACTCAGGGATTTTATTTTTTGGTATAGTTTTTAAAATTATACGTAGTGTTAACGTTAAGATATTTTTTCTATATCTTTTTTCAATTTTTCTATAATTCTTTTTTCTAAACGTGAAATATAAGACTGTGATATACCCATTAAATCAGCGACTTCTTTTTGAGTGTGTTCTTTTTTACCTGAAAGACCAAACCTGAGTTCCATAATTATTTTATCTCGTTCTGCGAGATTTTTAACAGCTTCATTTACCAGTGAACATTCGGTTTCTTGTTCTAAACGTGCCATAACTATATTTTGGTCACTGCCGAGGATGTCGGAAAGCAGTAATTCATTTCCGTCCCAATCTACGTTAAGAGGTTCGTCAATTGAGGTTTCGTTTTTTATTTGAGCGGTTTTTCTGAGGTACATAAGTATTTCGTTCTCTATGCACCTTGAAGCGTATGTAGCCAATTTTATGTTTTTGGAAGGACAAAAAGTATTTACAGCTTTTATTAACCCGATTGTTCCGATGGAGATTAAATCTTCTATGGGAATTCCGGAAGAATCGAATTTTTTAGCTATATAAACAACAAGGCGAAGATTGTGAGTAATGAGCGGTTCACGGACTGATTCGGGAGCTCCCTCGGATATTTTTTGCATTATTTCTGCTTCTTCTTTGCGTGATAAAGGTGGGGGAAGAGTTTCGGGACCGTTTATGTAATGAATTTCTTTTTTGCTTATGAAAAGTAATTTTTTAAATAAAATAAGAAATTTTTTAATTTTTTCAGATACCACATTAAAACATGTTTTCATGATGATTCTCCTTTTAAATTTTAATCCAGAAGATCGGGATTCATCAGAGCCGGAGTTTCTTTTGGAAGAATTTTATCCGGACAAACTGCAATATAAGCTTGTTTTTTAGTTCCGTCTGAGGTGCAAATAAAATCGGGTTTAAAAGCAGGGAGTAAACCTTCGCCGGAAACAGTTCTGAAAGGAATTACACGTATTTTAAGATTTGTTTTTCGAAAAATATTTTTTTCTGATTCGTCATCTGAGGTTATTTTAAGTGAAATATCTTCAGGCAGCAGAGAAGTCAATGTGTTTTGTCTTGTAACTATTACGGGCAGATTGGAAAATGGTTCTCTCAAAGAATTACATGTGTCTATCTTTGCCCTAAACAAAGTCTTTTTTCCGTTTAATTGTACATTTACTTCGCACCACCTGTTTTTGTTTTCTTTTTTGCCTGTTATTCTTCCCGTTATTTCTATTGCGGTGTATGAAATTAGCGTAGAGATAATAAGAATTATCGGAGAAATATTAAAATATACGACTCCGTTATTAATAGTCATACCGTTTGGTTTCCAGATACACCATACAAAAAACATAACACCTGAAAAAGCAAAACTCATTAAATAGAAGCAAGTAAGAGCTTTAATAAAGAGTTTAAAATTTTTTATACCGAAAACCACTCCAATTATTGTAGCGGCCATAAAAAGCTTTATTGTAAATGAAATCAAAGGATGAGGTTCGGGAAAAAATATGTATAATGAATATATTGCACCTAATATTTCTCCTATTATCAGCCGTGAAGTTTTGGGTTTGATACACAGAAATCTTGAAGTTGCCGCTAAGATAAAGTAATTTACGAAAAGGCTTACGGCTGCAAGGACATCAACGTATAACACTTGTTTCATATGTCACCTTCGTTGTATGATGAGGTCTTACTTTTTATTATGAAACTTAAATAGCGTTTATTTTGTCAAAATAAGGTGATGTAAAAAAATTTTCTTAAAATTAATTTTGGTTTTCAATATTGACATAAGCTGAGTTAATAAATAAAATAGAAAGTGCCGTATGGTTTTAAGTAATATATGGAGCGGTATCGAAGTGGTCATAACGGGGCTGACTCGAAATCAGTTTGCGGGCAACCGCACGTGGGTTCGAATCCCACCCGCTCCGCCATAAATCCATCGTAATGTTGATAAATTACGGTGGATCTTTTTGTTATTTATTTCTCGGTACTTTGTCTGATGATATAATGAATAAGACAATTTGGATTTAAGGAGATAACGAGTCATGGCACGAATGAAATATCAGGTTTTGGTTATTCCATACTGTATAAGGGGTGATAAAATACAATTTTGTTTATTTAGAAGAAGGGACATGAACATTTGGCAATTCATAGCAGGTGGCGGAGAGGATGAAGATTTTTCTATAATCGCATCGGCAAAAAGAGAAGCCTTCGAAGAAGCCGGTATTTCTACGATGTGTGACTATTTTAAACTTGACACCTGTTGCAGCATACCGGCTAACTGCTTTAAGAATGCAGAAACAATGTGGGGAAAGGAATGTTTTGTAATTCCTGAATATGCATTTGCAGTAGAAGTGAGAAATAGGTCCTTGCGGTTGTCTCATGAACACATTGAGTATGATTGGGTAACATATGAGAATGCCTGGACAATGTTACAGTATGACAGCAATAGAACTGCGATGTGGGAACTGAATAGACGTATTGAACTGGGAATGCTGAAGTAGATAAACTTTACATAGGAAAAATAATAAATTTAGTATAAGTAAAATGGTGGAGTGTTGAAGTGTATTTAAAGAACATGGAATGCTGTATTTTTTAAATGAAATCCAGCGTAATGTTTGTGAATAAAATGCGTTGGTGTGAATGTTGTAATCAGAAAAAAATTACTTCCAATTTTCTTTAAAAAAATTTATAATTATTTAAAAAGAAGTTTTGCAGTGATTTTGTTTTATACTGCGTAATATATCACATAAAGTGCGAAAGCGAGATATTTCGAATGAAGATGTATTTTTATTATGGAGTAATGGGTTCAAGTAAAACAGCAAATGCTCTTATGAAAAAATTCAGTTTTGAAGAAAAAGGCAGAAAGGTTGCTTTTTTAAAACCGAGTTTAGATACCAGAAACGGTAAAACGCTTATAAAATCAAGAATAGGACTTTCCAGTGAAGCATTTTTTCTTGACAGAGATGCTTCCGTGAGAGAAACTTTGGGAGAGAATGCTGTTTACGATATAATAATGGTAGATGAAGCACAGTTTTTAAGTGAGTCTCAAGTTGATGAGTTGCGTGATATGGCGGATAACGGAGTAATGGTAATGTGTTACGGTTTAAAAGACAACTATTCCGGTAGGCTTTTTGAAGGCAGTAAGAGGATAATAGAAGTTTGTGACACTATTCGTGAAATACAGTCTATGTGTACGAAATGCGGTTCCAAAGCCATTATGAACGCTCGGTATTCCGGCGATAAGATAATTTACGAAGGAAATACGATTGATATCGGCGGGGAAGAAAAATATACCACTTTGTGCCATAGATGTTGGATGAAAGGTACTCTTTAACACCGAGGAGGTGGACTGGTTTGGATTTTGAAAATGTAAAAACAGATTTTGATGGTTTTAAACTTCAGTACAGCCTTGAAGCCGAACAGTCGGTTTTGGGGTCTGTTTTAATAGATTCCTCGTGTCTCAATAAAGTTGCAGAAATACTTATAAATCCGGAGTATTTTTATCTTGCGAATCATAAAATAATTTATTCGGCAATGATAGAGATGTTTACAGTTGGGCAACCGGTAGATTATGTAACGGTTCTTGACAAGATTAAGGCCAATGACGAACTCGATTATAATCATTTTAAGTCTTATCTTTTGGAACTTGCTCAGATTGTGCCTACAGTTTCAAATGTTGAATTTTATGCAGAAATAGTTCGTGATAAGTATAACGTAAGGAACTTGGTAACCACTGCACGAGAAATAATTAATGATGCATCCGGAGGAGATGTAGATTCTTCGGAACTGCTTAATTCTGCGGAACAAAAGATTTTCGATATTCGCAGAGGCAAGGAAACACGAGGTCTGCAGAGAGTAAATGAAATAGTGGTTCAGACGTTCGATAGGCTTGATGCACTTAACTCTCAAGACGGAAACGATTACCTTGGAATTCCCACAGGAATAAAAGAACTCGATAGAGTAATAATGGGACTTAATAAAAGTGACCTTATTTTGCTTGCGGCAAGACCGGGTATGGGAAAGACAAGTTTTTCACTCAATATTGCTGAACATGCTTCCACAATAAAGGAAAAAACAGTAGCGTTTTTTTCACTTGAAATGTCAAAAGAACAGCTTGTTTCGAGACTACTTTCATCTAAAGGTCAAATTTCCGGACAAAGTTTGAAAATGGGCAGGCTCAATGAAAAAGAGTGGGAAAGACTTATAGAAGCAGGAGATATTCTTTCAAAAGCATCTCTTTACATAGATGACACTCCGGGAATAACGATTCCTGAGATGAAAGCAAAACTCAGACGTTTGGGTAAAGTAGATTTGGTAATAATAGACTATCTTCAACTTATGACAAGTGCCAGGAGAATAGATAATCGTGTTCAGGAAATTTCAGAAATAACGAGAAATCTCAAAATAATGGCAAAAGAATTTGATGTTCCTGTAGTAACTTTGTCGCAACTTTCAAGGGCAAGTGAGCAAAGAACCGATCATAGACCTGTGTTGTCAGATTTGAGGGATTCGGGTTCTATTGAGCAAGATGCGGACATAGTTTTATTTTTGTACCGTGAAGGTTACTATGAAAACGGAGAAATTGATGAAAATCAAGATAAAAACAGCGGTGAATGCATAGTTGCTAAAAACAGACACGGAGAAACTCGTTCGGTACCGCTTCATTGGCAGGGTCAGTTTATGCGTTTTACAGCACAGGAGGTTCAAAGAAGTGATTTCTAAAGCGCTTGAAACGATTAAAAAGTATAGTATGTTGGAAGTTACCGAGAAAGTTACGGTTGGTTTTTCCGGAGGAGCAGATTCTGCTGCTCTTTTGCATTTTTTGTACTTTTTTGTAAGTGATGAAGGAAAAAAGTTTAAGGTGGAAGCCGTTCACGTAAATCATTGCCTCAGAGGTGCGGAAGCGGTAAGAGATGAAAATTTTGCGAAATCTTTCTGTGATAAATTTGGTATAAAATTGCATATTGAAAGAGTGGACGTAAAAGATATAGCTTTAAAAAATAAAATTGGAACCGAAGAAGCAGGAAGAATTGCAAGATATAAGATATTTGAATCTTTAATGAAAAAAGACACAGAAAAAATAGCTACTGCTCATACTCTTTCAGATAGATGTGAAACTTTTATTTTTAATCTTCTCAGAGGAGCCTCACTTAAAGGTCTTTGTTCGATTCCGCCGGTCAGAGATAAAATCATACGTCCCCTTATAGACATTACACGATCGGAAATTGAAGAATATTGCTTGGATAATGGTCTTGATTATATTCATGATAGTACGAATTTTGAAAAAGATTATACAAGAAATAAAATAAGACTTGATGTAATACCATCTTTAAAAAAAATAAATCCGGATTTTGAGAAATCTGTTTTAAAAACGCTCTGTTTAATTTCAGAAGATGAAAATTTTCTTGAAAATCAATCAAAAAAGGCTTTAGATTTCATTCGGACTGAAGATGGTTTTGATGCAGAAAAATTTAAAAATTTACCTCAGTGTTTAAAAAGTCGCTGTGGTGTCAAGATTATTAAAGAGAGTTCGGGGATTTCTCCCGAAAAAAAACATGTTGATTTGTTGTGTGAGATTGCGGAGAAAACAGGAGCTGTGACTTTACCTAAAAATGTGAGAGTTACCTGTAAGAACGGAATTATCAAAATTTCGAAAAAAATGGATAAAAAATCGGAACTTTGGGAATATCCGCTTAAAAATTTCAATAACTTGACAGAGAGGAAAACAAATATCATAATTAAAGTTACACCTTTTTCAGAATGTAAAAACACGATTAATTGTGTATATAGGAAAAACGTAATTAATCTTGAGAAACTACCTCCCGGTTGTGTAATAAGAAATCGCAGAACAGGAGACAGATTTACTTTGCCGTTCAGAAAAGTTACCAAAAGCGTAAAAAAACTTATGAATGAGTTCAAAATACCCGAAAAATTGAGGGATGAAATTGCTTTAATAGCTTTTGGAAACGAGGTTTTGTGGATAGAAGGAATTGGCGCTTCGGCTAAGTGTATAGCGGATAAAAGAACTGAAAAAGCAGCTGTAATATATAAAGAAGGGACAAAATAAGATGGATTTTATAAAAAAGATTCTTTTTAGCAAAGAAGATTTATCGCAGACTGTAAAAAGGCTCGGTAAACAAATTAGCGAAGATTATGAGGGAAAAAATTTACTTTTGGTAAGTCTTTTAAAAGGTTCAGTGGTTTTCATGGCTGACCTTATGCGTGAAATTACTTTTCCGTGCCAGATTGATTTTATGTCAGTTTCAAGTTACACGGGTACCAAAAATGGAGGCGGAAACGTAAATATTCTCAAAGACCTTAATATCGATATAAAAGGTTTTGATGTTTTGATAGTAGAAGATATTCTTGAGAGTGGTTATACTCTTAAACGTGTTACCGAGATGTTTAAACTTCGTGAACCCTCAAGTATTAAGATATGTACGCTTCTTGATAAACCTAATTGTCGTAAGACCGATATAGAAGCAGAGTATGTCGGACATAAAATTCCTGATGATTTTGTTGTGGGTTATGGAATGGATTGCAACGAAAAATATAGAACATTACCTTTTATAGGAGTTTTAAATCCTGAATATATATAAAATTTGTTTATGGGAGTGAATTGAAAAGTGAATAATAAACGTAGTTCATGGAGCGGAATAGTAGCATTTTTGGGATTGCCGTTTCTAATAATTTTAATTTTTGCGGTTATAAACGGTATAACTCCTTCAAAAACGTATAATTATTCCGATATAGTCAATAAATTCAAAAATCATCAAGTTGTCGAGTACGATATGAACATCGGCACTGGGAACATGGAAATAAAGCTTAAAGATGGAAATACCATATACTACACCGCTCCGAGTGTCAATGTAATGTATACCGATATAAAAGATTATGTTGAGGAGTACAATAAAGAAAATCCTGATTCTCCCATGGTATATAATCTTACAAAACCCGCAGATACTTCATGGATTGTAAGTGCACTTGTTTTTGTAATATTACCTATTATAGTGTTGGCTATTATGGGATGGCTGTTTTTGCGTAAGGTGAGTATTATAAGTGATCCCGGACGCCAGATGGGATTTGGAAAAGCACGAGTTAAAAATATGAACAACGAATCAAATAAAGTTACGTTCAATGACGTTGCAGGAGCGGATGAAGAAAAAACAGAACTTGCCGAAATAGTAGATTTTTTAAAGAATCCACAAAAATACAACGAACTTGGAGCAAGGATTCCCAAAGGATTTTTGCTTGTAGGACCTCCGGGCACGGGTAAGACCTTGCTTGCACGGGCAGTTGCAGGAGAAGCCGGAGTACCGTTCTTTTCTATATCCGGTTCAGATTTCGTAGAGATGTTTGTGGGAGTAGGTGCTTCCCGAGTACGAGATTTGTTTGAACAAGCTAAAAAGAATTCACCTTGCGTGATATTCATAGATGAAATAGATGCTGTGGGACGTAAAAGAGGAGCGGGTCTCGGCGGCGGACATGACGAAAAAGAGCAAACTCTCAATCAATTGCTGGTAGAAATGGATGGTTTCGGAAAAAATGAGGGAGTTATAGTAATTGCAGCTACCAACAGATTTGATATACTTGATCCGGCACTTGTTCGTCCGGGAAGGTTTGACAGACAGGTTACCGTAGGATATCCCGATATGAAAGGGAGAGAGGAAATTCTTAAAGTCCACGCAAGAGGAAAGCCTTTTGCTCCTGAAGTGAACCTTAAAGTAATTGCTAAAACTACCGCAGGATTTACCGGAGCGGATCTGGAAAATTTACTTAATGAATCTGCTATTTTAGCCGTAAGAAACGGTCTTAAGGCGATAACCATGTCAGAAATAGAAGAATCCATAGCAAAAGTTTCTATGGGACCGGAGAAAAAATCAAAAATAGTTACTGAAGAAGATAAACGTCATACAGCTTACCATGAGGGCGGTCATGCAATTGCAGCGTATTTCTGTAAAACTCAAGATAAAGTTCATGAAATATCAATAATACCTCGAGGAAGAGCCGGAGGATATACGCTTTCTTTACCTGAGAAAGATGAAAGCTATACTTTTAGAAATAAAATGTTGGAGAGAATAGTAGTTCTTTTGGGAGGTATGGCAGCAGAAAAATTAATTATAGGAGATGTCTCCACCGGAGCTTCAAACGATTTACAAAGAGCTACATCTATTGCTCGTTCAATGGTAACTCGTTTTGGAATGAGTGATGTTTTGGGGCCGATAGTCTACGATTCCGAAGATGATGAAGTGTTTATAGGACGAGATATGGGGCATGTCAAGAGTTATTCGGAAACAACAGCTTCAAAAATTGATGAAGAAATAAATAAAATAATTACACATTGTTTGTCTCAGACGGAAAAAATACTTTCAGAGAATGTCAACAAGCTTCATGAATTAGCTAAATTTTTGATAGGTAACGAAAAAATGAATGAAGAACAGTTTTATAACATGATGAACGAAACAGGGCCAGAGAGTGCCAGCCCTGATATTGTGGAGGACTGAATTTTATGCAGGACAATTTCGAAGAAAACAAATCACCTGAAGATGAAGGTTACAGTTATCCTAAAAAAGCTTCCATACCAATAAAATTTTCAGAGGACGAAGATAAATCTCTTGATGGTGAAGATGTACTTGAAGTGGATATGGGTACTAAAGAAGATTCCGAGAAAAGAACAAATAAATTTTTAACGGTATCTGTAGTACTTCTTGTAATACTTGTAGCGACTCTTGTGTTTTATATTGTTTACTCTTTTAAAAATACAAATGTAGGGCAACAGGCTAATTCTTCAGCACAAGGAAATTCTGCAGTTTCAGACCACACGCCCGGAGAGTCGGAAATAAAATTTGAAGAAAGGCCTGCAGATAGCCGTGAACTTTCCGCAGAAACAATTTATGCAAATGTTTCACCGTCTGTTGTGGGAGTGGTTGTATATGACTCTAAGGCCGATATTATTTCTGATCCAATAAGTGAAGGTTCGGGAATAATAATAAGTGAAAAAGGATATATAGTAACCAATTCTCACGTTGTGGGCAATTCCAAGCAAAATAACATAAAGATAGTGTTGAACACTAATGAAGAATTTTCGGGTAAAGTTGTAGGATATGACAGTAAAACTGATATAGCGGTGATAAAAGTTGATAAAACGGGGCTTAAACCTGTAACTTTCGGAAATTCCGATGAAGTCAAAGTCGGAGCTTCGGCTTTGGCTCTCGGAAATCCTCTTGGACTTAATTTTGCAAGTTCATTAACTCGAGGTATAATTTCTGCAATTAACAGGTGTTCTTCGACTTCGGCGAATAGTCTTGTCAAGTACATACAAACAGATGCCGCAATCAATCCCGGTAACTCCGGAGGACCGCTTATAAATATGTATGGGGATGTAATAGGGATGAATTCTTCAAAAATTGCGGTTGCACATTGTGAAGGTATGGGATTTGCAATACCCAGTAACACTATTAAATCGGTCGTGGATGATATCATTGAAAAAGGATATGTTTCAGGTAGAGTTCGTTTAGGTTTGTCGGGAAAAATGGTAAGTAATTATCAAGCTCAGATTTATAATGTTCCTATAGGAATAATAGTTTCTGAAATTAGCAGCGACAGTAACCTTATTGCAATGGGAGTTCAATCTGGAGATATAATAACAAAAATAAATGATGTAACGATTACGAGTATGGACGTGTTTTACGGGGAACTTTACAGTCATAAACCCGGAGAGAGTGTTAAATTATCGGTTTACAGACCTTCGTCCAATCGAGTAAATTTTCATTCTTTTGAAGTAAACGTTATATTACTTGAAGATAAAGGTGAAACACAAAATTCTGAAAAATCGTCAAAATGAAGTTTACATTCTATGCAATCAAATATTAAATAGAGCTTATTGAAAATAGAGTTTTTTAGTTTTTAAGGTAGAGCCAGCCATCTTGAGATGGTTGGTATTTTTGTATCCTTATGTGGTTTCCTACGAACACATCTTCATAGCATAGTTATGATGATGTTGTTGAAGTCAAAATTTATATAAATAAAGTGTCTAATATGGCAAGCGCACCGATTCCGGGTAGCCCCAATAAGCAGGAGGTAGATATTGAAAATTCATTTAAAGGGATTTTTATACCGGTGTAAGGTTCTGCCATACTTGCTAAAATTATAGATATTAGTCCTATTGTAAATGCTTTAATTGAAGATAAAAATGGACGAGGATTTTTAATAATAAAATGTATGATTAATAAAATTGCAAATGAGGATGCCAAAGAAATTTCTAAAAGATATGAATTTATCATAATATCCTTCCTTTTAAAATCAAGAAATTTTGTCCGGTTTTATTTGACTTAGAAGATATCGGTATCTTGCATTTAAAACTTCTCTTTGATATATACATGCATCAATTAAATCGCTGTTGTTTTCCATTTGAAACCATAAGTTTGTTTTTTCCATTTCTGAGGCTATTTGATTTAATTCTTCTATAATAAGTTTTCTTTTTAAATCTGATTTTTTGGGGGGTTCTGATTTTTTAAATAAATTTATACTCAAATAAATTCAACCCTTTAACTTTAAATTTTCTGTAATAAAAAGATCGTCTAAAATGTGTTTTGGAGATGTACATGCATAGTAGTGCTTGTTTTATGTTTATGAGTTAAAGACTTATAAATATGAAAAATTTGTTTTTCATAATAAAAAAATTTTTAAGATTGTGGTTAATTCATAAATTAATTAAAAAAGTACGTGTTAAAAAGTTTATATCGCAGAAAAAAGTTAGCCTTAGTTTACTTTTTTGACATACTGCATTAATATTTATATATAGACATGCATTTAATTGAAAAAGTTAACTGATAAAGTTTTAAAATTACGGAGTGGTGAAAAATTGAAAAATATAGGAGATATGAAACCCGGAGATTCGGGGATAGTAAAAAAGGTGGAAAGTTTCGGAGCACTTCGCAGAAGAATAATAGATATGGGTCTGACACCGGGTACAAAAGTCAGTATGGTGAAGTGTGCACCTTTCGGAGATCCTATTGAAATAAAAATTCATGGTTACGATTTAAGTATAAGGAAGTCAGAAGCGGATAAAATAGCACTTTTTGAAAACGATGCGCAAGCGGATTATTTAATTAAGAAGAGAAAATTAATAAAACCCGTTTTAAAAAATAGAGTAGCTCCGTTACGAGCGACGGATTGTGATAAAGATAAAATTTTTAAAGTGGCACTTATAGGTAATCCAAATAGCGGAAAGACAACTCTTTTTAATAGCTTGACAGGCAGTTATCAATATGTGGGAAATTGGCCTGGAGTTACAGTCGGGCGTAAAGAAGGGCGAGTTAAGAATATAACAAAAGAAGTGGATTTAGTAGATTTGCCGGGTGTTTATTCTTTGTCTCCTTACTCTCCGGAGGAGATAGTTACACGTGACTACATACTAAATGAATCTCCCGATTTGGTGATAAACATAATGGATGCTACTAACCTTGAAAGAAATTTGTATCTTACAACTCAGCTTTTGGAGCTTGATGTAAGATTAATAATGACTGTGAATATGACGGATTTGCTTGAACATAAAGGACATAAAATAGATTACAATGCTTTAGAGTCTGAACTTGGGATAAAGATTGTTCCTGTTTCGGCTGGTAAGAATAGAGGGATAGATTGTTTATTAAAGCTGATATCCGAAGAACTTGAAAGCAAAAAAAATATAAGAATATCAAAGAGTATATATTCTTCAGAAGTAGAAAATGCGCTCGACGGTATTGATCAAATAATGTCGTGTGGAAATAAATATGTTTCAAACACTTATTTTAATAATATAAAAGTTTTTGAAGATGACCCGCTTTTAATATATAAGTCAAATTTTTCTCCGGAGAAAGCAGAAAAAGTTTCAGAAATTAGAAGTAGAGTAAGTAAACTTTATGAAAAAGATGAAGATATGATAATAGCGGACGAGAGGTATGCTTATATTTGTGAATTATGTGAAAAGGTAATTAAATATACAAAGAGAGTAAAGAAACTGTCTTTTTCAAATAAACTCGATAAAATAGTTACCGGAAAATATACAGCTGTACCATGTTTTTTGCTTATGATACTTTCCGTGTTTTACGTAACTTTTGGTCCTATAGGCAGTACGCTTAAAATGTGGTGTGAGGAGTTTATAAATACTAACATGTATAGCACTGTTGAACGTATTTTGAACTATCTTGGAGCTTCAGATTGGTCTAAAAGTTTGGCATTGGATGCAGTTATATGCGGCGTAGGTTCTGTTATATCGTTTTTGCCTCAGGTTGTATTGCTTTTTACGTTGCTTTCATTGCTTGAAGATTGCGGTTACATGTCAAGAGCAGCATTCATAATGGATAAACCTCTTAGAAAAATAGGTCTTTCGGGAAGAGCTTTTGTACCGCTTATAATGGGATTTGGATGTAGCGTTCCTGCGGTTTTGGGGACTAAAATTCTTGAAAGTAAAAAAGATAAAAATTTAACGGTGTTTTTGATACCATTTATGTCTTGCAGTGCAAAAATGCCGGTATATTTGTTGTTTGCTTCGATATTTTTTGCAAAATATCAAACTTTGGTAATTTTTTCTCTGTATGTTCTGGGGGTAGCAGTAGCGGTTTTAACAGCGTTTATGTTTAAGGAAACGCTTTTTAAAGGAGAAGCTTCACCTTTCATAATGGAGATGCCAGAATATAAGATTCCGTCACCCAAAAATGTTTGGATGAATGTCTGGGATAAATCAAAAGACTTCATTGAACGTGCCGGTACGGTTATTTTAATTGCCACAGTTGTTGTGTGGTTTTTGCAGTCATTTGATTTTAGTTTTCATATGGTTTCGGATAGTTCTAAAAGTATTTTGGCAGTGTTGGGTAATTTTATGGCTCCTGCATTTAAAATTTGCGGATTCGGAGATTGGAGAGCATGCGTTGCACTTTTGACAGGAGTTATGGCCAAAGAATCGATAGTAAGTAGTTTGGCGGTTCTTTACGCCGGAGGAAGCGTTGCAAGTCTTGGTTCCGTGTTACCGAGTGTATTTTCGGTACAAAGTGCAGTTCCATTTTTGATATTTGCACTGTTGTATACACCCTGTGTTGCAGCATTGTCTGCAATAAATAAAGAATTTGAAAGTAGAAAACTTATGTTCATATCCATCGTGTATCAGTTGTTTATCGCCTACACATTATCAGCTTTAACTTTCCAAATTTTAACTTTGTTTTCAAATATAAAAATATTTTAAAGAGGTATTAGTCTGATGAATATAACGGATGCGGTAATAGTTGGGTTGGTGTTGATATTGGTGATTTTTGCAATTTTAAGAAGTGTTGTTAAGCGAAAATCCGTAGGTGGCGGTCATTGTTCAAAATGTTCGTTTAAAGATTCGTGTCAAAAATATAAGAGCAAAAAGTGAGGTTTAACCAATGAAATATCTTACAGCTTCACTGGAAGATTATCTTGAAATAATATATATACTTGGTCAAAATTCGAAATCGGTAGGGGTTACAGATATAGCAAAAGCTTTGTTTATTTCCAAGCCGAGTGTGACGAGAGCGGTGAGTACACTTAAAGATGAAAAATTTTTAAATCAGGAGAAATACGGAAAAATCTCTCTTACGGAAAAAGGTATTCAAGCTGCAAAAACGATTTATGATAAACATAAAATCATAAGTGAATTTTTAACTCGTGTTTTGGGAATTGATTCTCAAACAGCCGAAATAGATGCTTGCAAAATCGAGCATATACTGAGTCATAAAACCATAAAAAGTATAGAAAATTTTTTAAAGACGAAAAATACATTAATTGATTGAGAGGATAAACATTGAAAGAGTCACATTTAAAAAAAGATAACCTAGAAAATTTTATTTTTGGAAGAAACGCAGTTTGTGAAGCGCTTAAGTCTGGTAGAAGTATAGAATCCGTACTGCTTTCGTGCAAAGAAATTTCAGGTTCGTTAAAAGTTATTTTATCAGCGGCGAAGGAAAGAAAAGTACCTGTAAAAAATGTAAAAAAAGATTTTCTTGATGGGATTTCAGGAAATTTGAATCATCAGGGAGTTGCGGCAACAGTCGGAGCAAAAGAAACGTGTCGTATTGATGATATTTTGGATTTTGCTCAGAGTAAAAATGAAGCTCCTTTTGTAATTGTGGCCGATGGGATTGAAGATCCTCATAATTTGGGAGCTATCATAAGGACTGCAGAATGCGCCGGAGCTCATGGAGTAATTATTCCTTCACGTAGAGCAG
The DNA here is from genome assembly GCA_900552265.1 of uncultured Oscillospiraceae bacterium. Taxonomy (GTDB): domain Bacteria; phylum Bacillota; class Clostridia; order Oscillospirales; family Acutalibacteraceae; genus UMGS1491. The sequence continues at coordinate 12,974 of URZE01000003.1, read as the reverse complement.
TAGGATTGACTGCTGCAGTGGATAAAGCTTCAGCCGGAGCACTTGAACATGTGCTTATTGCAAAAGTTGGAAATATCGGAGCGGCTATAGACGAACTTAAAGAAAAGGGTTTATGGATTTACGGTGCTGATATGAATGGAGAAGCATGGGACGGCGTAGATTTGAAAGGAGCTGTTGCGATTGTGATAGGTTCCGAAGGATTTGGAATAGGAAATCTTGTAAGGAAAAAATGTGATTTTATATTATCATTGCCCATGAAAGGAAAAATAAATTCCCTTAATGCATCGGTTGCTGCGGGAATATTGATGTATGAGGTTCGCCGTCAACGGGGATAAAAATGTATTACCGTATTAATTGTTGAAAAAATTTTTAATAAATTTCAATATAAGTGAAAGACCCATACAATCAATCCGTAGACCATAGAGGCTATCGTTCCGAAAACTATAACCGGGCCCGCCATAATAAACATTTTAGCTCCAATTCCGAATACATGTCCTTCGCTTTTAAATTCTATTGCCGGAGCGGTTATAGAATTGGAAAATCCCGTTATCGGTACGATAGTTCCGGCACCTGCGTGTTTTGCTATAGGTCCATACCAGTCAAGAGCCGTTAAAATGGCACTCAGTGCTATCAGTGTGATAGACACCCAAGTATTTGCGTTTTTTTTGTCAAGTTGAAAGCTTGTCATGTAAATTTGGCACAACAGTTGACCAAGAGTGCATATTGCTCCGCCGAAAATAAATGCCATGAAAAGATCTTTCCATATAGGGCTTGCGGGAGAGGTATCTCCGGCCATTTTGGAGTATTCTTTTTTACTAACATTCATAAATGTTCACATCCTTTATTTTTGATACTATTATTGCTTAAATAAAGATGATATATTCATAATTTTAGGACTGTTAAGAGGGATTTGAAGTTGAAAAAACATTTTTACGAATCGTTGAAAAAATATAAAAAAATAGGACGTTCCTCATTTCATACTCCGGGTCATAAAGGGAATTTTTTTAAATCTCGTGATCTTCTTGATTTAGATTTTACTGAACTTCCGCTTACTGACAGTCTTTATGAAGCTGTGGGAATAATAGCTGAAGCAGAAAAAAATATTGAAAAACTTTATAATTCCAAGCGTTCCTTAATTTCGTGCGGAGGTAATACGCTTTGTATACAAACGATGCTCAGACTTGCTTCGGGAAATGGAGGAAATATCATTTGTGATAGAGTGTTGCACAGATCCGCAGTATCTGCTATGGCACTTTTAGATATTAATCCCGTGTGGATTAGACGTGATTTTGGAAAAGAAAGTTTGCTTGCTGAAAAAATAAACATGGAAAGCCTAAAAAAACATTTAAATTCGAATAAATCTTTCAACGCTTTTTATACGACGAGTCCGAGTTATTACGGAATTTTACAGGATATTAAAGAAATTTCTGATTTGTGTGCTGCTCATTCGGTTCCGGTGTTGGTTGATAATGCTCATGGTTCGCACTTGATGTTTACTTCGAAAAATCTTCATCCCGTAGCAAATGGAGCTTCTTTGTGTGCAGATTCTGCACATAAGACTTTACCGGTTCTTACGGGAGGTGCATGGTTGCATATAAATGACGACAAATTTATTAAAAGTGCTAAAAATGCTATGGCACTTTTTGGATCTACGAGTCCTTCATATCCGATAATGGCTTCTATGGATATTTGTTTATCTTGGATTGCGAGCTATGCGGAAAAGGAATTTTTAAATCTTGAAAGTAGAGTAAAAAATATAAAAAGTATTGCCCGAGATGTAGGAATATATGTTCCGAATGATGAAATAAGTGATCCTGTAAGAATAGTTTTGGGAACGTGGAAAATAGGGTACAGTGGTTATGAATTTCGTGAGTATTTGTATAAATATAAAATAGAGCCTGAAATGTGCGATGAAAAGTACGTGATTTTGATAGCGACTCCGTTTAATACGAAAGAAGATTGGAAAAGACTTAAAAAAGCAATTTCTTCCGTTAAGCCAAAAAATGATAACGGTAAAAATTTGTATCAAGGATGTTTTGTAAGCGATGATTTACCGGAAATTAAAGCGAGTATTCGTGAAGCAGTTATGCATGAAGGAATTTATGTGGATATAGATCATTCAAAAAATAGAATTGCAGCAGATATAGTTTGTCCGTGTCCGCCTGGAATACCTGTGGTTATTCCGGGTGAAAAAATAGGAGAAGCAGAGTATGAAGCTCTTAAAAGATATGGAATTTCTGAAATATATGTGTTAAAATGACTTTGCAGATTATACATTATCGAGAGGTGCAGAAAATGAAACTTGTTATGGCAATTATGAGTCGAGACGATGCCTCGGTTGTTATGAAAGCTCTTACCAAAGAAAAATTTCAGGTAACTCGTATGGCATCTACGGGAGGTTTTTTGAAGTCAGGAAATACCACGTTGATAATAGGTGTTGAAGATAATAAGACAAATAAGGTTATAGATATAATTTCCAAGTATAGTAGTAAAAGAAAACAATTGGTAACAAATACATCTCCATTTTTCCCCGCTACACTCAATCAGACGCCGTTCGAAGTTACTACCGGTGGAGCGATTATATTCGTACTTAATGTTGATAGATTTGAAAAGGTGTAGTCGTGTCAGAAAAAAGTTTAATAAAAAACGATGATACATATTTAAATATTCTTTATGATTCGGCAAGAGAACATAAATTTCCTCATGCAGTAATATTTGAGTGTTCAGATGAGAAAATTTGTGAAGAAACGGCTTTAAAAATTGCTGAAAATTCTCTTTGTACGGGGAATCACAAACCTTGTGGCGAATGTTTGAATTGTATAAAAATGAAGAGCGGTTATCATCCGGATGTTAATATAATTTTTCCTCAAGGAACCGGAAAATCCATAAAAATAGAAGATATTCGTTTTATAAGAGATGATGCATATATTATTTCGAACGAAGGCGGATATAAATTTTATATAATAAAAAATGCTGAATCGATGACTGTGCAAGCCCAAAATGCTTTCATAAAAATACTTGAAGAACCGCCCGAAAAAGTTATATTTATACTTTTGTGTGAGTCTGCCGGTTCGCTTCTGGATACAGTAAAATCACGCTCTCAAATTTTTAAATTAGATGAAAATTTTGAAGGAAGTTCAGAATCTATTATTTTGGCTAAAGATTTGGTTAAAGCTGCCGTAAAAAGAGATGGTTGTGAGATAATAAGATGTGCGGCAAGAATTCCAAATGACCGTAAGATTTTTAAAAGTATAGTGCAGTATACGCTGTCGGAACTTTTGAGGATGTATTCCAACAGTGAGTTTGATGTAGTGAATTCGAAAGAATTCGTAAATAATTTAGAAGAGATAAGATGTGTATCACAGTTTGTAGATAAGAATGTAAATTTTAATTTGTTGGTATGTTATTTTTGTGCTTGCCTGCAATTTTAAGGAGATATTTATGCAAAAAATTTTGGGAGTAAGGTTTAAGGATGTAGGAAAAATTCATTATTTTCTGTATTCCGAAAAAGAAGAAATAAAGCGTGGAGACTTTGTTGTTGCCGAAACAAAACGTGGGATTGAATGCGGAAAAGTAATGGTTGTATGTGAAGATTTTTCTTATAACGGAAAAATTCCTCCGAGCGATAAAATAATAAGGAAAGCCACGGCAAAGGATTTAAAATCACTTGAATCTAAAAAAGCAGAAGAAAAAGAAGCAGAAATAATATGCAAAAAAAAGATAGCCGAACATAAGCTTAAAATGAAGTTGATAGATGTAGAGTATATGTTTGACCGTAAAAAAGTTGTTTTTTATTTTGTTTCTGAATCAAGAGTAGATTTTAGAGGTTTGGTTCGTGATCTTGCGCACGTGTTTCGTACAAGGATAGAACTTAGACAAGTAGGAATACGTGATGAAGCAAAAATTTTAGGAGGTTTGGGTATTTGCGGTAAACAGCTGTGTTGTACTGCATTTTTGAATGATTTTCAACATGTTACGATAAAGATGGCAAAGGATCAAGGAATGTCGCTCAATCCCACAAAGCTTTCCGGTACTTGCGGTAGATTAATGTGTTGCTTGAAGTATGAAGAAGATATTTATCGTGAGATTTTAAATAAAATGCCTAAAACAGGCACGAGTGTTGTTACCCCGGAAGGGACAGGTACTGTTGTCGGACATCTTACAATAGAATCAAAAGTCAAAGTTTCGCTTGATTCGGATGCCGAAGGTGCATTCCCGAAGGTGTTCGATATCGAAGAAATAAAGATTGTTGATAAAAACTAAAGTTTTGCAGGTTTACGGACCTGCTTATTATTTTTCGTAGATATAATTGTAAAAATAATGGTAAAAATTAGGAATAATTTTGTTTTTGAATATAATTTAATACTGTATAAGTTGTAAATAAAAAATAAATTTAAGGAAAATATTATAAAATTATTTAATCAGTTATTTTTAAATTTTCTAAATATCCGAAAGCTTTAAATGTAAGATTCCTTTGAGCAATTATGACCGTTGATTTTTAAGTAAAAAAGGTGTAAAATAGAAAGAAAATACTGAGAGCTAAAGGATTAATTTTAATGTAAATTGGATGTTTTGTGCTCTTAACATGGCGGTGCATGAATTGAAAAAAGAGTTAGAAAAAAAATTTATTAAATTGCGTAGAAAATTGCTGGAACGCAGTTTTTCGAATATGAACAGCAATCAGCAAAATGCCGTATTTAACGTTAATGGACCGGTTATAGTCTTGGCCGGAGCGGGAAGTGGAAAAACTACGGCGATAGTTAATCGTATAGTAAATATGGTAAATTACGGAGATGCGTATACAAATCCAAACGTTCCGGAAAATACCACCGAAGAAGCAGTTGAATTAATGCAGCAGGCCTATGATTCAGGAGAAGGGGCCGAGAAAGTAAGAGATATAATAACAAACAGCAGAATAAACCCGTGGAACATATTGGCAATAACTTTTACAAACAAAGCTGCAAACGAACTCAAATCTCGTCTTCTTGATGTTTTGGGTGAAGAAGGAAAGGAAGTATGGGCTTCTACTTTTCATTCGATGTGTGCACGTATTCTCAGAATGCATGCGGACAGGCTTGGTTATTCAAATCATTTTGTTGTATATGATGACGAAGATTCGAAAAAATTGATAAAAGAATGCGAAAAAAACCTCAAACTGGATGATAAGCTTTTGTCATATAAATCCATAAGATACGAAATATCGAGAGCTAAGGACAATCTTATGGATTGCGCAGAATATAGACAAAGAACTTATGGAGACTACAGAACTGCGGCTATTGCTCAAATTTACGAATTGTATCAGAAAAAACTTTTCGATTCGGATGCGATGGATTTTGATGATTTGATTGTCAACACAATTAAATTGTTCAAAACATGTCCGGAAATTTTGGAGAAGTATCAAAATAAGTTCAAGTATATACTGGTAGATGAGTACCAGGATACAAACTATGCCCAATACGTGCTTATTAAAACTTTGGCGGAAAAGAATAATAATTTGTGTGTGGTTGGAGATGATGACCAGAGTATTTATAAATTTCGCGGAGCCACGATTGCAAATATAAGAGATTTTGAAGAAAATTTCCCGGGTGCGAAACTCATACGGCTTGAGCAAAATTATAGATCTACAAAAAATATCTTGGATGCAGCAAATGCAGTAATTGAAAATAATACAGGACGCAAAGGTAAAACATTGTGGACTGAAAATGAAGCGGGCGAAAAAATAAGAGTTCACACTGCATATAGTGAACATGATGAAGCCGATTATATTTCAGAAGCTGTACAAGATGCCGTAGCAAGGGGATCGAACTACTCTGAATTTGCAATACTTTATAGGATGAATTCGCAGTCAAATGTAATTGAAAAAGTATTTATGAAATCCGGAATACCATACCGCATTTTGGGAGGACTTCGTTTCTACGAAAGAAAAGAAGTACGTGACATGATGGCGTATTTGAGCGTCATAAATAATCCTCAAGATGAAATAAGACTTAAAAGGATAATCAATCAACCACGTAGATCTATTGGTGAAAGAACAATTTCTCAAGCTGCAGAGTTAGCTGAACAAGAAGGAATAACGCTTTTGGAAGTCATAAGAAATTGCGAAGCTTATGACAGTTTACAAAGGGTTTCAATAAAATTAAGGGCTTTTTCGGAACTCATAGATGGTTTAATTGAAGCCTCCTTGTCTCCCAAAATATCTATTCACGAACTTTATGAAATGATTCTTGAGAGGACGGATTATATATCTTATCTTAAAGCGGATAAAGATAGTTCGGAATCAAGAATAGAGAATGTCAAAGAATTGCTGAGTAATATTGTAAAATACGAAGAAGATGCGGGAGAAAATGCTACTCTTTCAGGATTTTTGGAAGAAGTGTCGTTGTTGTCGGATATAGATAATTACGATGAAAATTCTGATGCAGTGGTTATGATGACTTTACATTCAGCTAAAGGACTTGAATTCCCTGTAGTATTTTTACCGGGATTTGAAGAAGGAATATTCCCGGGACTTCAATCCATGAATAGTGATGATGTTGAAGAAGAAAGACGTTTAGCTTATGTTGGAATAACACGTTCACGCAGAAAACTTTATATACTCAATTCAGATAGTCGTATGCTTTTCGGAAGTACATCACATAATAAACCATCTCGCTTTTTAGGAGAAATACCCGAAAGTCTTTTGGAAAAAAGTAAATCTCGTGATTGGAAAGCTTTGGGCAAAGGAGAAACGTGCCCACGTTCAGCTCAAGAATTGCGTGCAAGGTCAGTTTTGGCAGCACATCATTTCGGAGGAATTGCCGGAGGAACTAAAGAATCGTTTTCTAAGGGCGATTTTGCTCCTCAAGATATAGTTGAACATAAGAAATTCGGAAAGGGAGAAATCATATCCGTTACACCTATGGCGGGAGACGCTATGCTTGAAATTTTATTCGAAAACGTAGGTTTAAAAAAGTTGATGGCTAATTACGCACATCTTAAGAAAATATATAAGAAGTAACATAAATAAAATTCTCTCCATAATATGGTATTGAAAACAAGAATTTCAATTTCGGGACAGTTAACATTGTAATTTTAGATACAATTTTAATGACTTTAATATGTTTAACACCCGTTAATATTTATGGGGGGATTTTTATATGACAGAGAGTTTTTCTTCGTTCTCATGCCAAGACAGTCAATTTAAGGAATCTGTATGTATCGATGCTTATAGAGTATATGATTCTTGTGCAGATAAAGATTGCTTGGAAAATTTAAGAGTTAATTTCAGTGAGCCGGCACAACATATTATCGACCAGGCCACAAGTGTAAGAGTAAAGAATGTAGATGTAATTACAACTTATATTGACCTTGAAGCAATACCGTTTAGAAAAGGATATTATTCGGTAGATATGACATTCTTTTTCGAAGTAGAACTTGAAGCATTTGTTGCACCTACTGTTATGCCCGCTTCAGTTTCAGGGTTATGCGTGTTCAATAAAAAAGTAGTTCTTTACGGAAGTGAAGGAAATGTCAGAATATTTACGTCTGATTATGTTGCGAATGATACTGATTTACAAAACGCTGCTTCGAGAAATTTACCTAAAGCAACTGTACAAGTGGCTGATCCTGTAGCACTTGCGGCAAAATTATGTAATCCTTGTGAATGTTCTCATCAACCTCAGTGTAGAGTACCCGAATGTATATGTAGAAGATTTGGTGGAGAATTTGTGAGGAGCGGCAATGTGAATAAAACTGTCGCTGTAACATTAGGATTATTTACAATAGTACAAATTGAGCGCAATGTTCAAATGCGTATTCCTGCATATGACTTCTGTATGCCTAAGAAAGAGTGCGTAACGTCTACAGATAATCCTTGTGACCTTTTCAGTAGAATAGAGTTCCCGACTGAAGAATTTTTCCCACCTCGTACATTGGACGACACGGTAGGAAATTGTTCTAAGAGTTGCTGTGGCGGTGAAACGGTTTAGCTTTTGATATAAAAATAAGATTTTTTATGGCTTTTCTTATCGATATCGGTAAGGAAGGCTTTTTTATTTAACTGAGTATTTTTTATGCGAAGTTTATTGGATTTAATCTTGATTTCCTTTGCTTGATTTATTGAATTTTAATTTTTATAATAAATAGATAAGAGAATTATTAAGAGAGGAAAAAATAAAATGAAAAAGATGTCATCTGTAGAAATAAAAAATAAATTTTTAGATTTTTTCAAAAATAAAGATCACATGGAAATAGAGGATTCTTCGATAATTCCGAAGAATGATCCCACATTACTTTTTATTAATTCCGGAATGGCTCCCATTAAAAATTATTTTACAGGAGTAGAAAAGCCTCCCTACCCTCGTCTTTGTGATGTGCAACCATGTATTCGAACAATAGATATAGATTCCATAGGAGATAAGCATCATCTTACAAGTTTTCAGATGCTTGGCAGCTGGTCTATAAACGATTATCTGAAAGAAAAGGCAATATCTCTTGCGTTTGAGTTTTTAACCGAAAGTTTGAAAATTCCAAAAAATAAACTTTATGTTACGGTGTTTTCGGGGGATGAAGAAATAGGACTTCCCTGGGATAGCGAGTCTTATGAATACTGGAAGAAAGTAGGGATGCCGGAAAGTCATATAATAAAATGTCCGAAAGAGGATAATTTCTGGGGCCCTACGGCTGAAACAGGTCCTTGTGGACCTTGTACCGAAATTTTTTACGATACAGGTGAGGGATTGGAATATGTTCCGGGCGGAGAATTTGATACTAAAAAACGTTACATAGAGATATGGAACGCAGGAGTTTTCATGCAGCTTAATAAAAATGCAGACGGTTCGTTCAGTAAGCTGAGTTTTACAAGTGTTGATACAGGAGCGGGTCTTGAGAGACTTTCAATGGTTTTGGGTGGATATTCAACTGTCTATGATACAGACCTTTTAAATCCCATAAAGAAATTTTTAGAAAGTAAAATTTTAAAAAATTCTTCTGTTACCGAAAAAGAAATTTTGATAATAACTGATCATATGAGGACTACTGCTCTGATATTGTCGGAAAACGTTGCTCCGTCAAATGAGGGCAGAGGATATATACCACGCAAGTTAATTCGCAGATGTATGATGATTTTAGCTAAAAATAAAATTTTTGATTTTAATCTTGTAGATGTTATTGAATTTATAATTGAAAATTACGTAGATATTTTTCCAAGATTTAAGGATAACAAAAAATATATAATTGCAGAATTTAAGAAAGAACATGAGCAGTTTAAAAAAGTTCTTGAAAAAGGACTGGAACGTCTTGAACATATCAAAGAAGTGGGAAATTTCATAAGCGGGGAAGAAGCCTTTGAGTTGGTTACTACTTATGGATTGCCGTTTGATATTATTTTGGGATATGCGAAAGACAATAATATGAAAACAGATAAAGAAGGATTTGAAAAAAAGCTTTCTGAACACAAAGAAAAATCAAAAAATATTTCGGGAGCGGATAGTTCGAATTCTACAAATGTAATATCACAGTTAATTTCTGATTGTTCTTCAACAGATTTTGTGGGTTACGAACGTTTTGAATGCAAATCGGAAATTTTGAAAATAATAGTTGATAAAGAATTATGTTCAAAAATAAGTGAGGGAGAATCAGCAGCTATTGTTTTGGATAGATCGTGTTTTTACGCTCAGTCTGGAGGTCAGTGCGCAGACAGTGGTTATTTGATGAATGACAACTGTAAGTTTAAAGTAACTGACGTGAAAAAAGTTTCTGAAGGGGTGTTTGTGCATTTTGGAAAAGTTGAATCTGGAATAATTAAAAGTGGAGATATTGTGATCTCTAAAATTGACGTCGAAAAACGTAAAAATACTGCATGCAATCATACAGCAGTACATTTGCTTCAGAGTGCTCTTAGGAGCTTGTATGGAAAAAATATTCATCAAGCAGGTTCGAAAGTTGACGATAAAAAACTTAGATTTGATTTTAACTGTGATTTCTGCATGGGTGACGAAGAGATATTTAAAATTGAAAAACTTGTAAATGCATATATAAGAGAAAATATTGAGAGAAAAGTAGAAATAATGAAACTTTCTGACGCTATATCTCGCGGTGCTATAGCACTTTTTGAAAATAAATACGGAGAAAATGTTCGTGTTGTGACTTATTCTGATATATCCAGCGAACTTTGTGGAGGTACACACACCGAAAGAACAGGAAATATAGGATTATTTACGATCCTTTCGACTGAAGGAATCGGAAAAGGAATGAAAAGAATTACGGCAGTAACGGGTTCTGAGGCAATTGAATATGTTCAAAGCAGGATACTGAGTGTTAATAAAATTGCAAAAATGCTTAAAGTGAAGCCGGAAAACATATTAGATAAATTGAATAGTCGATTGTCTGCAAATGAATCTGTTAAACCAAAGAATATTTCCTTGAATGAGTCTGATATTTCTTTTGTGAAAAATTCCGAAGATATTAAGACTGGATATATAGTACTTGAACAGTCAGATAAGAAGTTGATTAACGAAGTCGATAAAATTGCCAATAGCGTGTCCGGGATAATTGTGTGCGTAGCGGGAACTGAGAAAAAACAGATTATTGTAGCTGTTTCGGATAGTTGCGTGAGATTACATCCCGCAAATGTTATATTGTCAAAGATTATGGAAAAGATAAACGGAAAAGGTGGAGGAAATAAAAAAATTGCCACTGGTGGAAGTAAAATTGGTATAAATGAAATTTTAACTGCCATCGAGGAGATCTTAAAGTTTTGATGATTAAATTTAAATTTTATTCAAAAAATAAATATTAAATTGATAAAAAATAAATATAAATTGACATATTTTAAAATAATATATATAATTTAAATTGTTTAATAAGTAATAAAATTGAAAGGAATGTGATTAAATGAATAGATCAGAAAAAGTACTTAGGGAAGTATTGACGAATCAAGAAGAAATTGACGAATTTTTGAAGCAAGAAACATTGGAAGAGATATATGAATTTGTATTAAAAAGGGATAATAGTATAACAAAAAAAGAATTTGATAGTTGTATAGCGGAGATTATTGAAAAGTATCTAGCTATAGAAAAAGCAAATGCTGTGGAAAAAGGGAGAATTAAAGAAAAGGATATGGATATGATTGCCGGTGGTAAAGGTATGCTTTCAAAAAGTATGGCATCGGTACTTTCGACATTGATGTTGACGACAGGTGCTAATATACCCGTAAATGCTACAAATGGAGAAGAAACAAATAAAACTGGGATTAAAAGTTCAATTATGGAGAAAGTAAATTATGTGATTGAAAAAATTGGAGATGCGAAAAGGTTTGTAGTAAAAAAAGGTGAAGAAGGATTTGAAAAGACTTCAAAAATTTTAAAGGAACATCCGTGGATTAAGCCGGTTTTATGCGTTGTAATTGTTTTGGCAGTGGGAAGTGGTACTGTTTTCGCTATTAATAAGCATAAAGAAAAAAATAAAAATAAGGTAATCGATCCTGTAGCTTCTCCTGATTTGACAGCAGATGATGAAGGAGAAGAGGGAGAGAAAAAAGAAGAAGAGAAAAAAGAAGAGAAAAAAGAAGAAGAGAAAAAAGAAGAAGAGAAAAAAGAAGAAGAGAAAAAAGAAGAGGAGAAGAAAGAAGAGGAGAAGAAACAAAGAGATGCGATAACTAGAGTACTAAGGAAAATATCGAATAATCCAGAAGAAGTTAAGCAGTTTGGTGAAAATACATGGAAAGAGAGATATGAATTTATATCAAGAAAGAATAGTAGTATAACAAAAGAAGGATTTTGTAGTTATTATAATGTGGACCCAAGTTTGTTAACAGAGGAGAGCGAAAGATTTGAGCAAGCAGCTGCTCCTGAAGCGGCAGTAAGCGGAGAAGGAGGTAACCAAGAAGAATTAGAGCAAGCAGCTGCTCCTGAAGCGGCGGTAAGCGGAGAAGGAGATGACCAAGAAGGATCAGAGCATGTAGATTCTGCTGAAGCGGCAGTAAGCGGAGAAGAAGGTAGCCAAGAAGGATCAGAGGATGCAGTTCTTCCTCCTTCTGAAGCGGCAGGAGGCGTAGGAGGAGATAACCAAGAAGGATCAGAGGATGCAGTTCTTCCTCCTTCTGAAGCGGCAGGAGGTGTAGAAGGAGATAACCAAGAAGGATCAGAGCATGTAGATTCTGCTGAGGCGGCAATAGCTGACGAAACAGGAGAGAACGTAAATAGCCAAGGAAGCGGAAAAAGAGAAGATAAAAAGATACCTATAGTAAACATTCCAAAAGCGAGTAGTAGTCCAGTTGCGGTGACTGTTGAATATAATAACGAAAAACAGTTGTTGAAAGAAATGATAAAAGACACAGTAGAAACGACACAATGGTTAGATAAAAATGGTGGTTTTAGTGATGAAGAAAGTCGGGATAAATATAATGGCTGTGTTTATATATTGAATGACGATGGAAAAACTTTTGAAGAAAGAAAAAAAGCATATGACGAATTGCAAGAAATGGCTAAGTCTTTTAGACCTAAAAGCTTATTAGAAGGAGCATTTGGGTGGCTTCGTTGGAAGTAACTAAAAATTTTGAATTTGGTTGGATGAAGTGAGCCACTTTGTGGCTCATTGGATTTTTGAATAGATATATGATTTAATGTGAAAAATTAATTATTTAAATAATAAAAGTATTAATAAATTATAAAAAACTCAAAAAATAAAAAATTTTTAAAAAAAATATATTGACAAAGATAAAGGTATTATGATAATATAAAAAAGCGCTCGAGAGAGAAGAAAAGAAAGCGCAGAGGACCTTGAAAATTAAACAACGCAAAATACGACAAAGTATTTTAAGACCCGTAATTAATTTGAGATTTGAATCTCGGACAAAATAAATTACGATACAGTCAGTGTATCGAAAAGAGCACAAACAGCTCTGATTAAGATTTAAAGGCGAAAGCCAATAAATAAATAATTAGAGAGTTTGATCCTGGCTCAGGACGAACGCTGGCGGCGTGCCTAACACATGC